>NZ_JBIVBS010000001.1:0-843640 GCF_044746205.1 Streptomyces sp. NPDC086549
ACACTCACGGGGTCGGTCGTAAGCAAGAGTCAGACCGCCTCAGCCGGGGCTACCCGATCCTTGCGGGATCCGGTGCGAAAAGACTGACAGTCGTACACGATCACGACGTCACGGGGATCCTCCGAGGCGCCGATCCAGGTCGTCTCCGTGCGGGTGGCGTCGACGACGACCGTCTCCCGGTAGGTGCCCGGTGCGACGACCAGTGTCCAGCCGCTATTTCCCCCAAGGCTTGAGGCCTGGGAGGTGCCCCCAGCGGCGGTCACGGCTGCCTGGACGGAGGTGTGGTCGCCCCGGCCGTGCGGGTCGACGTACAGGGTCCGGGGCGTGAGGCGGTGGGCCGGTGAACCGTACCGGCCGAACGGGCGCGGCCCGTCGTCGGCCCGCGCGGGCGACGACGGCAGGAGGCCGAGCGCGGCGGCCACCCCGGCGCCCGCCATGAGGAAACCCCGTCTGGACAGGGGAGGTCGAGGATGGTGCGAGGGCATGCGGGTGCTCCTTCGCGATACGGCTCGGGGGAGATGCCGGACCCGGGCCGGAACGCCCCGGTCCGGGTACGGCGGCGCGTCAGCGCAGGTGACCGGCGCCGGCGCAGTGGTCGACGATGCCGGGCACGGCCCGCGCCGGGTCGACCTTCGTCCGCAGGGTCGGTGTCCAGCCCGCGCCCGGCTGGAGGATCTCGCCGGGGACCTCGGCGTTGTGGACGGCGATCAGGTCGGTCAGGGTGCCGTTGACGTAGTTGTCGTCGGCGGTGACCGGCGACTCCTTCCACTTCTTGAGGATCTTCCCGGCGCCGACCCCGTCCGGCAGCGTGAACGCGTTGTGTTCGGCGATGAGCTGGGACTCCATGCCGATGCCGTAGCTGTAGGAGTAGCCGTCCTGCGCCACGAAGTGGTTGTTGTACGAGTCGACCTGCCCGAAGCGGACGCGCGGGGCGCGCTCGACCAGGTTCGAGAACAGGTTGTGGTGGAAGGTGACCTTGAGGTGGCCGCGGTCGACCGCGGCCGTCGAGGCGCTGTCGCTGTTGCCGATCAGGATCGTCTTGTCGTGGTCCTCGAAGACGTTCCAGGAGGCCGTCACGTAGTCGGCGCCCTTGACGATGTCCAGTTCGCCGTCGTGCTGCTCGTAGATCCGGCCGAAGTAGTAGGGCAGCGTGCTGTCCGGGTGGTCGCCGTCGGTGAAGGTGTCGTGGTCCATCCACACGTGCGTGGATCCGTAGATCACCGCGCTGTCGTACTCGGAGTTCCAGTTGCCGTCGGCGGTGTCGGTCGGGTCCCACTGCGGGAAGCAGTCGAGGGGGCTCTCGAAGCTCAGGTTGCGGACGACGACGTTGTCGACGGCCTTGATCTGGAGGCTCGCGCCCTTGAACCCGGCGTCCCTGCCGATGCCCACGACGGTGGTGTTGGCCGGGATGTTCGCCTTGATGTAGGCGTCCTGGGCGGCGGCGGATGCGCGGCGCAGGCCCTCCGGGCTGTCGTCGGGCTCGGCGTCCAGGTTGGTGGATCGTCCCCAGTTCTCCGGGGAGTACTTGGCGAGGTAGGCGTCGAAGTCGTAGCCCGGCGCCTCGAACGAGGCACAGCTCGGCCCGTCGGCGTCGATCGTCCCCTCCACCTTGATGATCTTGGGGGCGCTGCCACCGTCGGCCAGGGCGGCCTTGAACTCGTCCCAGGTGGTGACGGTGTAGACGTGCGCCGGATCGGCGGCGGCGCCTCCGGTCGTGCCGGTTCCGTACGCGCCCCATCCGTCGTCGGCGGCGAGCGCCTGGTGGGCGAGGTCCGGCTGCCGGGGCCGGGCGGAGGCGGTGCCGGTGACCGCGAGCACGAGGGCCGTGCAGCCCACGAGCGCCGCAATGACGCGTCCATGACATATCTGAGTGCGCACTGTACGGGTCTCCTCGGTTACGACGCTTCTGGGGGCCAGGTGATCCAGGAGAGGGGAATGTCCTCGTGCAGCCGGATGACGTCGCGCGGCGCGAGCACCCGGGTCCGCAGCAGCTCCCGCCCGACGAGCCGGGCCACCGCGATGGCCCCCGGCGGGTTGAAGTGCGTGTTGTCCTGCTCGGTGGCGGTCCAGTTGAAGTAGGTCTTCGTCGCCTCGACGCCGAGCTCCTGCCACAGCGCGAGCGACAGCGCCTCGATGTCGAGCAGCGCCACGCGCTCCTCCTCGGCGAGCGCGCGCATCGCCGCGGGATAGTCGCCGTGGGTCGGCACGGCGTTGCCGTCGGCGTCGAACCTGCGGCGCTCGACGGGGGTGGCGAGGACGGGCCGGGCACCGTGCGCACGGGCGCCGTCCACGTAGAGCCGCAGGTAGTCCTGGTACGTGGTCCAGGGCTCGGTGTAGCGGGTGGGGTCGGCGCTCTTCTCGTCGTTGTGTGCGAACTGGACGAGAAGGAGATCACCGGGCCGGATCCCGGAGAGGATCGCGTCGAGCCGGCCCTCGTCGACGAAACTCTTCGAACTCCGCCCGTTCACGGCGTGGTTGGCGACCGCCCATTCCTTCCGGAGAAAGAAGGGCAACGCCATTCCCCACCCGGTCTCGGGAGCCGCGTCGGCGTACTTCTGGGCGGCGGTGGAATCACCGGCGATGTAAAGGGTGCGACAGCGCTGCGCCGCCCGGGCGGTACCGGTGACCGCAAGGGCGGTGGGGACGGCAGCCAACGCTGCCAGGCTGACCTGTCTGCGGGTGAGTGACACAACGATGTGCCTTTCCAACAGGAGGTGGAACCCGCGCCCCTCGGGGCGCGGGTCACTGCCCTATCAGTGGTTCTGCTTCCAGTCCGCCTGAGCCTTGTTCAGTTGATCGGCCAGCGTGCCCAGGAAGTCCTTCGCGCTCATCTTCCCGAGCAGCACCTTCTGGAAATTGGGCTCGTTGTCGGCCTTGGAGATGGTGTTCCAGTCGGGCAGGTAGTAAGGCAGCTGCACGATCTTCGTGGTGGCCCCGTTCAACGCCTCCGCCGCCAGCTTGGTCGGCTCGGACGCCTGCACCCACGAGTCCTGCGCCGCTTCCGTGTTGGCCGGCACCTGCCCGGCGGACTCGTTCCACTTGCTGTTGGACTCGTGGGACGCCGCGAACTCGATGAACTTCCAGGCGGCCGCCTTGTTCTTGCTGGACTTGAACAGCCCGAGACCGTCGACCGGGTTGGACACCTGCACCCGGGTCCCGTCGTCCAGCGTCGGGTTCGGAAGGCCCTTGAACTTGCCGTTCAGCGCCTTCTCGTGGTCCGCGTAGGAGCCGAGGTTGTGGCTCAGCATCCCGATCGTGCCGGAGTCCCACTGGGCGACCATCTTGGTGAAGTCGTTGTTGACGTCGGCGGACGGGGTGTCCTTCTTGTACAGGCCGACGTACTTCTCCAGCGCGGCCACGTTCTTCGGGTCGTCGACCGTGGTCTTGTCGCCGTTCCAGAAGGACGTGATCCCGCTCTGACCGTAGGTCGCGTCGAGGGCCTGCGCGATCGATCCCTCACCGCCCCGAATGGTGTACCCGAACTTGTTCTTGCCCTTGTCGGTGAGCTTGCCGGCGGCCGCGTAGAACTTCGTCCAGGTGGTCGGCGCGTCCAGCTTGGCGGCCGTGAACAGGTCGGTCCGGTACCACAGCGTGCCGTTGTTGGCGGAGGTCGGCACGGTGTACGTCCTCTCGTCGCCGCCGGCCGCCTTCACACTGTCCAGGAACTTCTCGTTGAGCTTCCCGTTCAACGAGCCGGACGAGATCCGGCTGTCCAGCGGCTCCAGCGCGCCCTGCGCGGCGACCTCGGCGAGCATCGCCGTGCCGACGCCGCCGACGTCGGGCAGGCCGCCGCCCTGGATGGCGGTGTCGTACTTGGACTGGACGCTCGCGGCGGGCACGCCGACGTACTTGACCTTGATGTCCGGATACTTCTTCTCGAAGTCGGCGATGATCTGCTTCCAAACGTCGGTCCGGACACCGCCGTTGTTGTCCCAGAAGGTGATCGTGCCCTTGCCGGAGCCCTCGTCGCCCTTGTCCCCCGCGCCGCCGCTGCCGTCGTCGCCGCAGGCGGTGGCGGTGAGCGCGAGCACGGAGCCCAGGGCGACGGCCGTGGCGGCGCGCCTGCTTCTGCGGATGCTTCTCTTCATGGGGCGGCTCTCTTCTTCCGGATCCGGCGAGGGCTTGGACGGCAAGCGCTTGCTACGGAGGTGCGTCATTGCGGCTCCCAACAGGCGTACGGGTGGACTCAGCAGGGGGTGATGCGGAAGTGCGTGAAGGTGGCCGTCCCGGCGTGTCCCGGCCCGGCGGGCGCGAGGGCGAAGAGGCCGAGGAGAGCGCCGACCCAGCGCCAGGGCGTGGCGGCGAAGACGGGTCCGGACGGGCGGAAACCGTCCCCGGTGTCGGCCGAGAAGCGGCAGCGGGCCCCCGGCCCGGCCTCGATCCGCAGCCGGGCCCGTCCCTCGGGCACGGGACGCGCGTGCCCGGCGTCCCGCTCCGGCTCGGTGACCGGCTCGGTGACCGGCTCGGCGAACCGGTGCACGAGCCGGACCGTCCCGTCGGCCCCCCGCTCAAGGCCGATCCAGCTGTAAGCGTCCCCGAGCACGGCCAGCCCGGCCCGTGCCCCCGGTTCCTCGCCGTCCAGCCGTAGCCCGACCTCGACCGCGCGGGGCGCGCCGGGCAGCCGCTGCGTGAGTACGTTCGACAGTTTCCGCAGGTCGTGCGCGTCGGCCGAGCGGACGCAGGTCAGCCGCAGGCCGTCGGCGGAGTGCTGGGTGGCCCAGCCGTCCTGGGGGTTGGCCGTCCACTGCCACTGGCGGCCGTACCGTCCGCCGGGGAAGTCGTCGTCGGTGGCGGGCGCGGCGGGCGGCTGCGGCGGCACATCGGGTCTGCGGTGTACGGCGACGGGGGCGCCGTCGTCGCCCAGCACCGGCCAGCCGTCGGCACCCCAGCGCATCGGCTGGAGGTGCACGACCCGGCCGTACGCACCCCGATGCTGGAAGTGCAGGAACCAGTCCTCGCCGGACGGGGTGCGCACCCAGCCGCCCTGGTGCGGCCCGTTGACCTCGGTGTCCTTCTGCTCCAGGACGACCTTCTCCTCGTAGGGGCCGAAGAACCCGCGCGAGCGGAAGGCGCCCTGCCAGCCGGTCTCCACTCCCCCGGCGGGCGCCAGGATCCAGAACCAGCCGTCGTGCCGGTGGAGCTTGGGCCCTTCGAGGGTGAACCAGCCGGGGATGCGGTCGCCGTCGACGATCACCTTGCCCTCGTCGAGCAGCGACGTCCCGTCGGGGTGCATGCGGTGGCCGGTGAGCCGGTTCTTGATGCCGGAGCGGGACCTGGCCCAGGCGTGCACGAGATAGGCATCACCGGTCTCGTCCTCCCACAGCGGGCAGGGGTCGATCAGGCCCTTGCCCTCCTTCAGGAGGTGCGGATGGGTCCAAGGGCCGCGGATCTCAGGGGCGTTGATCTGGAAGATGCCCTGGTCGGGGTCGCCCCAGAAGATCCAGAAGCGCTCGTCGTGGTACCGGAGCGAGGGTGCCCAGACTCCGCAGTCGTGCCGCGGCCTCGCGAACTCCCCTACCGGTTCGAGGCGTTCGAGGGCGTGCCCGATCAGCGTCCAGTTGACCAGGTCGCGGGAGTGCAGCAGCGGCAGGCCGGGGGCGCGGCCGAAGCTGGAGGCGGTGAGATAGAAGTCGTCGCCCACGCGGACGACGTCCGGGTCGGACCAGTCGGCGTTCAGGATCGGGTTGCGGTAGGTCCCGTACGTCACTGGCTCACCGCCTTCCGGACCAGCACGGCCGCCTCGTCCCGGCCCAGGCGGCCGTCGGCGACGACGGTGACGACCCGGCGTACGACGGTCTCACCGGGAGGGACCGGCAGCCTCTCGTCGTACGCCAGCGAGGAACCGACCCCGGGGTACTCGGCGGTGCGGACGAACCAGGGGTCGCGGCGGGTGTCGTCGGTCGCGCCGGCGAAGACCAGCGTCCAGGCGGTACCGGCGAGCGCGAGCCAGTCGGCGCGGGTGCCGTGGATCCCGGACTCGCCCTCGCGGTCGGCGGTGAAGACGTCCGGGGCGCCGACCTCCTTGCGGGCCCGCCAGAAGAAGCCGCCGTACGCGGCTCCGGGGCGGCCGTTGGTGGCCGGGCTGCCGATCGACAACGGGACCGGGGTGATGTTGGTGAGGGAGAACGTGAAGTCCAGCGCCCAGGCGGAGTCGGTGAGTCCGGTGGCGGCGACGGTACGGCGCTCGCGCAGCAGTTCCGCTCCCGCGGCGATCCAGCGCAGCTCCTCCACGAAGCCGTCGGGGTCGCGGAGCTGGAAGGACGTGTGGCGCTGGGTGCCGTGGTTGTCGAGCTCGGTGGGGCCCTGGTCGCGGACGAAGGTCCGTCCGCCCCAGAAGTTGGTCCCCTCGACGTCGGGAACGGCGACACCGACGCCGAGGTGGTGGGTGTGGTCGGCGGGGCTGAGTTCGGTGACCGTCGTGCCGGCCAGGGTGGTGACCGGGTGCAGGTAGGGGCGCGGGGAGAGGCGGGCGGGCAGTTCGGGCCGGGTGACGTAGCGGCCGACCGGGCGGCCCGCGACCCGCAGGACCAGGGTGTCGTGGGTCGTCATCAGGTGCTCACCTCTTTCGGTAGGGCCCAGGGGGCGCCCAGCTCGGAGTAGAGGGCGAGGGTGTCGGCGGCGGCCGCGACGAGTCCGTCGACGCCGCGCACCACCCGGCGGTTCTCGCCGGGGAGGAGGTGCCAGGCGTCGGAGGGCAGAGCGGCCGGGTCGTCGGCCAGTCGAATCGCTTCAACGACCTTCATGAAGGCACCCGTCGCGTCGGGTTCGACCAGCAGCGGGGCACCGGTGGTGAGGTGCTCGACGAGGTTCTCCAGCAGGTCCGTGCGGTCGTACCCGGTCTCCTTGGGGCCGCGGCCCGCCCGCTGGAGCAGGACGCGGTCCTGCTTGTACCAGAAGGTGATCCGGCCGCGGTCGCCGTGCACCAGGACGTACGGCTCCCCCGGCTCCTCGGCGCACAGGGTCGCGGCCACGGTGACCGGGCCGTTCCGGGTGCTCACGCGGACGCAGGAGGTGTCGTCGGACTCGATGTCGTTGGCGCGCAGCAGCTCGGTCTCGATGCGGGTGACGTCCTCGGCGCGGGTGGTGCCCAGGAGGGCGAGGCCGGTGGCGACGGCGTGGGCGAGGGGGTTGGTGAGCACGCCGTCGACCACGTCGACGCCGTTCAGGCGGCGCCGGCCGGCCCAGGGCGCCCGCCGGTAGTACGCCTCGTCGCGCGCCCAGGCCCCGGCCCCGCCGACGCCCATGACCTCCCCGATCGCGCCCTCGGCGATCAGTTCCCGGATCGCGGGCACGGCGTGCGAGCCCAGCGACTGGAAGCCGATCTGGCAGGCCACTCCCGCCTTCGCGACCCCTTCGGCCATGCGCCGGAACTCGGCGTACGAAGGCGCGGGCGGCTTCTCCAGCAGGATGTGCACGCCCCGCTCGGCCGCGGTGAGGGCCAGGTCGGTGTGGGTGGGGATGGGTGTGCAGAGCACGGCGATCCGCGCGCCGGTGGTGTCGAGGAGGGCGCCGAAGTCGGCGGACTGGGCGGGGGCGCCGAGGCCCTCGGGGATCTCGTCGCCGGTCAGCGGGGTGAGTTCGCAGACCCCGGCCAGCCGGACGACGCCCTTGTCCTGGAGCCGGCGGATGTTGTCGAGGTGCCAGCGGCCGTGGCCGCGTGCGCCCGCCAGGACGATCGGGACGGCTGTGCTCATGGGATCCTCCCTGCGTTGTCGATCTTTCCGTGCAGGGTAAGCCGCAGGCGGGGCGCGGTCCGATGGCGTCTCATCCCTTCACCGCCCCCGCGCTGAAGCCCGTGATCAGCCACTTCTGGATGAACGCGAACACGATCACGACCGGTACGGCGGCGACGATTCCGCCCGCGGCCAGCGCGCCCAGGTCGACACTGTCCGAGCTCATCAGGGTGTTGAGGCCGACCGGGATCGTCTGCTTGCTCTGGTCGGAGAGGAACATCAGGGCGAACAGGAAGTGGTTCCAGGCGTGGACGAAGGCGAAGGAGCCGACGGCGATCAACCCGGGCCGCAGCAGCGGGAGTACGACGATGCGGAAGGCGGCGAGGCGGTTGCAGCCGTCGACCCAGGCGGCCTCTTCCAGGGAGTACGGGACGTTCCTGATGAAGCCGCTGATCAGGATCATCGACAGCGGGAGCTGGAAGACGGTCTCGGCGAGGACGACGCTGCCCAGCGAGTTGATCATCTGGAGCTTGGCGAAGATCTGGAACAGCGGGACCAGCAGCAGCGCGCCCGGCACGAACTGGGAGCACAGCAGGGCCAGCATGAAGGCGCGCTTGATCCGGAAGTCGAAGCGGGCGAGGGCGTATCCGCCGGCCAGCGCGACGACCGTGGTCAGGAACAGGGTCGCGATGCCGACGTACACGCTGTTGACGAAGTAGGTGCCGAAGCTCCGCTCGGTCCAGACCTTGTGGAAGTGGTCGAGGGTGACCGGCCAGGGCACGAGCGAGGTGGAGCCGGCCGGGCGCAGGGCGAAGAGCAGGATCCAGTAGAAGGGGATCAGGGTGAAGAGGAGGTAGACCGACAGGGGGAGGTAGATCTGCCAGCGCGGGACCTCGTCCCAGGCGCGGCGCCGCCTGCCCGGCCGGGCGGGCTCGGACGTCACGTGCTCGGGTGCCGGAGCGATCTCGGTGATCACCTGGTCTCACCTCCGAACTTGCTCAGCCGCAGATAGACGATCGAGCAGAAGAGCAGGATCACGAACGCCACCGTGGTCAGGGCGGACGCATAGCCGAAGTTGTGGGCGTCGACGCTGGTGTTGGCGATGTAGAGCGGGAGGGTCGTGGTCTCGCCCGCCGGGCCGCCGCCGGTGAGGGTGTAGAGCAGGTCGACGTTGTTGAACTCCCACACCGCGCGCAGCAGCGTGGACAGGACGATCGCGTCCTTCAGGTGCGGGAGCGTGATGTGCCAGAACTGCTTGAGCCGGCTCGCGCCGTCCACCTCGGCGGCCTCGTACAGGTCCTTCGAGACGGACTGCAGGTCGGCGAGGATGAGGATCGCGAAGAAGGGGACGCCGCGCCAGAGGTCCGCGACCACGGCCGCCGGGAAGACGGTCGAGGTGTCCGACAGCCAGCTGGTGCCGTACGAGCCGATGCCCAGGTCCGCGAGGTAACGGGTGATGCCTGTCTGGGAGTTGTAGAGCAGCACCCAGATCGCGGAGGTCAGCACGCCGGAGACGGCCCACGGCGAGAAGACCAGGGCGCGGCCCAGCGCCCGTCCCACGAAGCTCTGGTTGACGATCAGCGCGAGGGCGAGACCGAACAGCAGCTGGAGTCCGACCTCCACGACGACCCACTTGGCGCTGAAGGTGAGCGTGTCCCAGAACTGGGGGTCGTCGGTGAAGGCGTGGACGAAGTTGCCGAAGCCCGCGTAGCCGTTCCGCCACGGCTTGGTGGGGTTGTAGTTCTGCAGGCTGTAGTAGAAGACGCTGATGACCGGGTAGGCGATGAAGCCCAGCATCAGCAGGGCAGCCGGGGCGATCAGCAGGTACGGGAGCCTGCGCGGCGTCGCGGAGGCACGGCGCCGCCGGGGTGGCGCGGGCGGTTTCGCCACGGCTGCGGCTTGGGCCATGACTGTTCTCCGTTCGGTACAGGAAGCGCTTGCTCAACGGGCATGAAAAAAGGCGCTCAGCCGGCGTACGGGTCCGGCACCTTCCCCGGACGGGCCAGGAACTCGAAGTCGCAGCCGGTGTCGGCCTGGGTGATCTGGTCGTTGTAGAGCGCGCCGTAGCCGCGCTCGTGACGGACGGGCGGCGGCGTCCACTCCGCCCGCCTGCGCGCCAGCTCCTCGTCGCCGACGTTGAGCTGGAGGGTGCGTGTCTCGACGTCGAGGGTGATCGAGTCGCCGGTGCGGACGAGGGCCAGCGGTCCGCCGACGTACGACTCCGGCGCCACGTGCAGCACGCACGCGCCGTAACTCGTGCCGCTCATCCGGGCGTCGGAGATCCGCACCATGTCCCGCACGCCCTGCTTGAGCAGGTGGTCCGGGAGGGGCAGCATGCCGTACTCGGGCATACCCGGCCCGCCCTTGGGTCCGGCGCCCCGAAGCACGAGGACGCTGTCGGCGGTGATGCCGAGCTCCGGGTCGTTGATGGTGCGCTGCATCGTCCGGTAGTCGTCGAAGACGACCGCGGGGCCGGTGTGCTTGAGCAGGTGCGGTTCGGCGGCGATGTGCTTGATGACCGCGCCGTCCGGGCAGAGGTTGCCGCGCAGCACGGCGACCCCGCCCTCGTGCGCGACCGGGTCGTCGCGGGGCCGGATGACATCGGCGTTGTGCACCTGGGCGTCGGCGATCTGTTCGCGCAGGGTGTCGTACGAGACGGTCGGCCGGTCGAGGTGCAGCAGGTCCGGGATGCGGGAGAGGAACCCGGGGACGCCGCCCGCGAAGTGGAAGTCCTCCATGAGGTACGTCCGTCCGCCGGGGCGGACGTTGGCCAGAACCGGGACCGTGCGGGCGATGCGGTCGAAGTCGTCCAGGGTGAGGCGGATCCCGGCGCGTCCGGCCATGGCGATCAGGTGGATCACGGCGTTGGTCGAGCCGCCGAGGCCGAGGACGGTGGTGACGGCGTCCTCGAAGGCCTCGCGGGTGAGGATGCCGGACAGCTTCCGGTCCCGGTGGACCAGTTCGACGATGCGCAGACCGGACGCGGCGGCCATCCGGTCGTGTCCGGAGTCCACGGCCGGGATGCTGGACGCGCCCGGGACGGTCACGCCGAGCGCCTCCGCGGCGGCGGTGAGCGTGGAGGCCGTCCCCATGGTCATGCAGTGGCCCGGTGAGCGGGCGAGACCGCTCTCCAGCTCGGCCAGCTCGCAGTCGCCGATGAGGCCGGCGCGCTTGTCGTCCCAGTACTTCCACATGTCGGTGCCGGAGCCGAGGACCTCGCCGCGCCAGTGCCCCGGCAGCATCGGTCCGGCGGGTACGAAGACCGTGGGCAGGTCGACGCTCGCGGCCCCCATGAGCAGGGCGGGTGTGGACTTGTCGCAGCCGCCCAGCAGGACCGCGCCGTCGACCGGGTAGGACCGCAGCAGTTCCTCGGTCTCCATCGAGAGCAGGTTGCGGTAGAGCATCGGGGTCGGCTTCTGGAAGGTCTCGCTGAGCGTGGAGACCGGGAACTCCAGCGGGAACCCGCCCGCCTGCCACACGCCCCGCTTCACGGCCTGCGCACGCTCACGGAGGTGTACATGACAGGGATTGATGTCCGACCAGGTGTTGAGGACCGCGATGACCGGCTTGCCCAGGTGCTCCTCGGGCAGATAGCCGAGCTGGCGGGTGCGGGCACGGTGGCTGAAGGAGCGCAGCCCGTCGGTGCCGTACCACTGGTGGCTTCTGAGCTCTTCGGGGCGCTTCACAGGGACCATCCGGCGGCTATCCGGGCGACCTCCGCGCGTGCGCTCTCCGGCAATGTCCGACTCGGCGGGCGGACGTCGCGGCGGCACAGGCCGAGGGAGGCGAGGGCTTCCTTGACGACGGTGACGTTGTCGGCGGAGCCGCCCGCGGCACGCAGTTCCTCGAAGCGGCGGATCTGCTCCCAGACCTTCATGGCGGCCGGGTAGTCGCCGGATCGAAGCGCTTCGATCATGTTCAGCGAAACGGCCGGGGCGACGTTCACGAGTCCGGAGGTGAAGCCGGCGGCGCCCGCGGAGAAGTACGAGGGCGCGTACGGCTCGGCGAGACCGGCGACCCAGACGAAGCGGTCGAGACCCGCGTCCCGAGCGAAGGCGGCGAAGCGGGCGGCGTCCGGGACGGCGTACTTGACGCCGATCACGTTCGGGCAGGAGTCGGCGAGTTCGGCGAGGCGGGCGCCGGAGAGCTGGGCGTTGCGGATGTACGGGACGACGCCCAGCTCGGGGACGGCCTCGGCGATCGCGCGGTGGTAGTCGACCCAGCCGCTCTGCGAGACGTAGGGGTGGACGGGCTGGTGGACCATCACCATCTGGGCGCCCAGCTCGCGGGCGTGGCGGGCGGAGGCGACCGCGGTGGGCACGTCGTGGCCGACGCCGACGAGGACCGTCGCCCGGTCCCCGGTCGCGTCGATGGTCAACTCCGTGACCAGGCGGCGCTCTTCGGGGGCGAGGGCATAGAACTCGCCGGTGTTGCCGCCCGGCGTGAGGGTCGTGATCCCGCCGTCGAGGAGGCGGCGCAGCAGGACCCGGTGGGCGCTTTGGTCCACGGTGCCGTCCTCGGCGAACGGGGTCACCGGGATCGCCACCACGTCCGCCAGGGCCGCCCGTTGGGGCTCGAACACCACGCTGCTCATTCCTGGCCTTTCTGCTCGGGTGCCTCGGGGAACGCCCGCTGGACGAAGGACGCGATGTGGTCGTGGAGCGCACTCGCCGCGCCGTCCGCGTCGCCGTCCATCGCGAGCCGCAGGATCTCCCGGTGCTCGGTGGCCTCCCGTTCCCAGGAGGGGTCGGCGGCCCAGGCGACGGCGGAGACCAGGGCGGCCTGATCACGGACCTCGTCGAGCATCCGGCCGAGCAGCGGGTTGCCGCACGGCAGGTAGAGGGCGCGGTGGAACTCCCGGTTGGCCAGCGACCGTTCGGCGGTGTCCGAGGCCTCGTCGGCCCGGGTCAGCGCGTCCTGGGCGGCGGCGAGGGAGGCTCCGCGCCGCACCGCGCGCTTCAGGGCCTCCGGTTCCAGGAGCAGCCGCACGTCGTAGACCTCGCGCGCCATGTCCGCGTCCACCATGCGCACCGTGACGCCCTTGTACTGGCTCATCACGACGAGTCCGGTGCCGGCCAGGGTCTTGAGCGCCTCGCGCACCGGGGTCTTGGACACCCCGAACTGTGCGGCGAGCTCGGTCTCGACCAGGGCCTGACCCGGCGTCAACTGCCCCGTGAGGATGCGGTGTTTGATCGCGTCCAGCACAAACTGCGTGCGGGACGGGATCGGCATGGGCACAGAGGTCATGCGCGCCTCTCGGATCTCGCGTATGTGATCTCACGTATCGCGTCTCATATATGACGTACGAAGTACGACGCGTCGAAGCTAGGAGCCGCCCTGTGATTCGTCAATGCTTCTGACAAAGCTTCCGGCAAAGGGAGTCGAGGCTGCCGAGGCAGGAGCACCGGGGAGGAGCCGGACGGGATCACGGGAAGGGGCCTGGCGGGATCACGGGAAGGGGCCTGGCGGGATCAGATGATCCTGGTGTCCCCTTCGCGCGCGGTGTCCGTGGGGCGGCCGAAGGCCACCGCGGCGCGGGCCGTCGCCGACTCCCGGTTGAGCGCGGGCCCGACGTGGGTGACGAGCAGCTCGCGCACACGTGCCTCGCGGGCGATGCGTCCCGCGTCCTCCGGGGTCAGATGAACCCGTTCGCCTTCGCGATGCTCGTCGATGTCCGCCTCGCAGAGGAACAGGTCGGCGCGGGTGGCGAGTTCGCCGAGCGCGGCGCAGGGCCCGCTGTCCCCCGAGTAGGCCAGCACACTCCCCTGGCACTCGGCGCGCAGTCCGTAGGCCTCGGTGTCGTGGGCGACGGCGCGGGCGGTGAGACGGAGGTTCCAATGCTGGACGGCATGGCCGTCGTACAGGGGCCGGAAGTCGAGGACGCCGCTCAGGAAGTCCACGTCGGGCTTGCCGAAGAAGCCCGCGAGCCGCCGGGCGCACTCCTGCGGCGCGTACACCGGGACCGGCGCGGCCGGGGTCATCCCGCCGAACGCGAACGCGTAGGCGGCTGCGAGCAGATCCGCACTGTGGTCGGCGTGCAGATGCGAGATCCAGATCGCCGTGAGCCGCGCCGGATCCGTGTGCCGCTGCAACTCGGCGAACGTTCCGGGCCCGGCGTCCACCCATACCTCGGCGCCGCCGCCGCGCAGCAGGTACCCGGAGCACGGGCGTCCGGGCTGCGGGTGCGGGGAGGCGGTGCCGAGGACGGTGAGGCTGAGGGGCATGGTGGGGAGAGTACGGTTCCATGCCCGCCGATTGTGACCTTTTACGGCTTCCAGCCCGGATCCCGCCCGCTCAGTCCCACCGCCCGGTCGAGGAGCGGCGCGTCGTCGGGGACGGGGACGACGGGGCCGAAGCCGCCGCCCCCGCGGCCGGGGTCGTCGCCCATGGCGAGGAGGAATCCGTATGCCGTGCGCAGGGCGGCCGGGTCGGGGGTGCAGGCCTGGCCGGTCGCCCGCGCCAGGTCCCAGCCGTGGATCACCAGCTCCTCGGTGGCGACCGCGCCCGCGACCCCGCCGGGCAGATCCACTCCGCCCGCGCGGGTCATGCCGGTCCAGGCGGCGGGATCGCGCCAGGCCTCGGCGAGCTCGTCCAGGATCTTGGGCAGCTCCTCGCGCCAGCCGGGGCCGATGTCCGGCACGGCGGCGTCCGGGCTGGTGTCGGTCGTGACGCCCAGATCCTTGCGGGCGGCGTCACGGAAGGCGACGGACAGCCCGACCAGATGCCCCAGCATGTTGCGCACCGCGAGGTCGGGACACGGTGTCGCGGCCGAGAGCTGCTCGTCCCTGACGCCCTCGGCGAGCCGCAGCAGCTCGCGCGTCTGCGGGCCGAGGTCGAGGATCGTGTCGGTCATCCGGTTGCTCCTTCGGGGGTGCGGTGTCCGTACGGAAGGGTGTCCGTACGGAAGGTGGACCGTCCGGGTTCCCGGAACTCATCGGCGACCGCCTTCTTCCTTCTTCCGTAGGGCATCTGCCCGATGTCCCCCGGCATGCCTTAGACCCACGATGACCAGGCATGACGACCTCCTGGAGCGTGACCCGCCTCCTCCGCGACCGCAACGCGGCGCTCTATCTGACCGGCGTCGTGGTGTCCGGCTTCGGCAGTTCCGCGCTGTGGCTGGTGTCGGGCGTCTGGGTCAAGGACCTCACCGGTTCCAACGGCCTCGCCGCGCTGTGCACCGCCGCCCTCTGGGCCCCCACCCTCGTCGGCCCCGCCCTCGGCACCCTTGCCGACCGCGTCCGCCGCAAACCCCTTCTGATCTGGACGAACCTCGGTCTCGCCGCCCTCCTGCTCCCCCTCTGGACCGTCGACTCCCCCACCGGTGTCCGGCTTCTCCTCACCGTCCTCTTCCTCTACGGCGCCGCGGGCGTCGTGGAGGACGCGGCCAGCTCCGCCCTCGTCACCGCCGCCGTCGACCCCGCGCTCCTCGGCGACTTCAACGGGCTGCGGATGACCGCCCGCGAGGGCATGAAGCTGGTCGCCCCGCTGACCGGAGCCGCGCTGTACACGGCGTACGGCGGGCCGAGCGTGGCGCTGCTGGATGCCCTCACCTTCGTGCTGGCGGCGGGGCTGTGCGCGCTGCTCCGGGTCCGCGAGGAACGCCCCCAGCCGGCCACCGGGAGCCGGCGGCGGCAGACCGCCGAGGGCGCCCGCCTGCTCTGGTCGCACCCGGAGCTCCGCCCGCTCGTCCTGGCCGGCGGTACGACGATGTGCCTCGCCTCGCTCGGGAGCAGCATGAACTACGCCGTCGTGGACGCCCTCGGCCGTTCCCCGGCCTACACGGGGGTGATGTACGCCGTGCAGGGTGTCGGCTCGGTCGCGGTCGGGCTGGTCTCCGGGCCGGCGCTGCGGCGGCTCGGCGAGCGCCGGTTCGCCGCGTACGGCATCGCGCTGACGGCGGTCGCGGTGGCCGCGCGGGCGGTGCCGTACGACGCGGTGGTGCTGGCGTGCAGTGCGGCGGGCGGGCTCGGGCTGCCCTGTGTGCTGATCGCCGCCTACACCGCCGTACAGCGCGAGATCCCGTCCGCCGCACTGGGGCGGGCGACCGCGACCGCCGACACGCTGATGTTCACACCGAACGTGATCGGGCTGGCGGTCGGGGCCGCGTTGGTCGAAGTCGTCGACCACCGGCTGCTGTTGGTGCTCCTCGGGGTCGCGCTGCTGGCTCCGGCCCGGGCACTCGCTCACCGCAGGGTGAGCAACGCGTCCCGTACCGCCGCCAGATCGCCGTCGGACGCCAACCCGGCGTGATACAGCCGAAGTTCGGTCGCGCCCAGTTCGCGCGCCCGGGCCGCGTCGGCCGCGAGCGTGCCGGGGCTGCCGCCCATCCCGGAGACCACGGTGAGGTTGGCGGCGAGGACGGCACCCTCGCGGCCGCGTTCGGCGAACGGCGCGAGCAGGCCCGCCCCGCCCGTGCAGGGCACGACCACACCGTCCGCGACGGACAGGACGCGGGCGGGTTCCACGCCGGCGTTGGCGCCGCAGTGGTACGACACCGGGTCCGCGTGCAGGAGCACCTGGAAGCCGTCGGGCGCGGCCGCGCGGACCGCGGCGACGGCCTCCTCCTGGAGGGTGCCGGCGGTTTCGTCGCGCCACGCGCGCGTGGCGGCGGCCCGCCGGTCGCCGAGGAGCTTCTCCACGCCCGCCCAGCCCCCGTCGTCGGGCGCGCCCTGCCACAGCGGCTCCAGGGCGGCCCGTACGGCAAAGGCCAGTTCGTCGGCGTCCAGCCCCTGTCCGCCGTACCCGTCCCGGCAGACGGGGCAGAAGCAGAGCGACATCAGGTACTGCCCGGCGTCCCCGAGGCCGACCCCGCCGGTCTTGTCGTGGGCGTGCAGATGCGCGAGGCCGTACCAGCCGAGGGACTCCAGCTCGGTGCCGTGGGCTCCCGGCCGTACGGCGGCCTCGGCGGCCAGGTCGACGAGGTACGCGCGCGTGGCAGGCTGTGCGATGCACGGCGCCCACGGGTAGCGGTCGCCGTAGGCGTTGACGACCGAGGTGCCCGGGTGCCCGGCGCCCAGGCGGGAGTTGTGCGCGAGGACGACCCAGGTGTGCACTTCCAGGCCGGCCTGTGCGAGCGCCTCGGCCGCCTCGCCGTACGCGTCTCCGGGCGCCCAGTCCCCGGCCGGGTACGGGCGTAAGGTCCGGCCCGCCCAGCGGCCCGCGGGGCCGTCGTCCAGGGGGTACAGCACGGCCGCGTGCCCGGCGGTGACGATGCGGTGGCGGGGGTGGCGAGGGGTCAGCGCGCGCGTGGAGTGGTAGGCGGCCGCGAGAGTCACCTGCGCCACGCCGAGCGCGGCGGTCCGCGCGGGTGCCTCCGGGTCCCCGTTGACGTCCCAGGGGTAGACGAACGCCGACGCCTTCACGCGTCCTCCTCCAGCAGCGCGTACCCGCGCTCGATCAGCTGGGCGAGCTGCTTGACGTGGTCCTCGGCCGGCTCGTGCAACGGGGGCCGCACCTCCCCCACGTCGAGGCCGCGCAGCCGTACACCGGCCTTCACAAGGGCGACGGCGTAGCCGCGGCCCTGGGCGCGGAGTTCGACGAACGGCCGGTAGAAGCCGTCCAGGAGGCGGTGCGCGGTGACCTCGTCGCCGTCCTCCAGCGCCCGGTGGAAGGCGAGGGCGATCTCGGGCGCGAAGCAGAACACGGCGGAGGAGTAGAGGGTGATGCCGAGCGCGCGGTAGGCGAGCTGGGTCTGCTCGGCGGTGGGCAGGCCGTTGAAGTACAGGAAGTCGCCGGGGGCTTCGGTGCGTACGGCGCTGACGACGCGCTGCATCAGGTCGAGGTCGCCGAGGCCGTCCTTGAAGCCGATGATCCCGGCGGTGCGCGCCAGTTCGACCACGGTGGGCGGGGTGAACACCGCGTTGTCCCGCTGGTAGACGATCACGGGCAGGTCCGTCGCCGCGGCCACCTCCCGGTAGTGCCGCAGCAGGCCCTCCTGGCCGGCGACGACGAGGTACGGCGGCATGGCGAGCAGTCCGTCGGCGCCGGCCCCCTGGGCGAGCCGTGCGTAGCGGACGGCGAGCGCGGTGCCGTACCCGGCGCCCGCGACGACCGGCACCCGCCCCTCGGCCGCCTCGACGGCGGCCCGTACGCAGGCCTCGAACTCCTCGGGCAGCAGCGCGTGGAACTCCCCCGTGCCGCAGCACGCGAACACGGCCGCGGCCCCGGCCTCGACGCCCCGGCGCACATGTGTGCGGTAGACGTCGAGGTCGACGGAGCCGTCGGGGCCGTAGGCCGTGACGGGGAAGAACAGCGGCCCGCTCGGGACACGGAGTCGGGCGGCGAGAGGGGCTGGCGTCACGGGAGCTCCCTGTCGGTGCATGTTTCTGATCAGTGTCTATATTTCTGAACGCCACCACGCTACGGGCCCTTCTCGGGGCCGGTCAAGCGGACAAACCAGCAACAGGGCAGCGGATTTGCGCACTCCACGCCACACTTGACTAGCCACGCCACCGCTCCCTAGCGTGTCCATGAATGTGAATGCCACGCATGAATGCGACCGCGACCGTTGAGTCAAGGAGATCGTGGATGCCCGCTCCCCGCACCGTCCTGCTCACCGGCGCCGCCGGCGGCCTCGGCACCCTGATGCGGTCGCTCCTCCCGGAGTACGGATACGAGCTGCGCCTGTTCGACGTGCGGCCCATCGAGGGCGAGCCGGACGCGATCACCGCGGACCTCTCCGACAAGGCGGCCCTGCGCGAGGCCGTCCGGGGCGTCGATGCGGTCCTGCATCTCGCGGGCATCTCCCTGGAGGCCCCCTTCGAGAAGATCCTCAGGTCGAACATCGAGGGCACCTACAACCTGTACGAGGCGGCCCACGAGGAGGGCGTGCCGCGCATCGTCTTCGCCTCCTCCAACCACGCCGTCGGCTTCACCCCGGCCCCCCGGGGCACGGACCCGCTCATCCCCGTCGGCACACCGCACCGCCCGGACACCTTCTACGGCCTGTCCAAGGCCTTCGGCGAGGACCTCGCCCAGCTCTACTGGGACAAGCACGGCCTGGAGACCGTCTCCGTGCGCATCGGCTCCTGCTTCCCCGAGCCGACCGGCGTCCGCATGCTCTCGGTCTGGATGAGCCCCGCCGACGGCGCCCGCCTCTTCCACGCGGCCCTCACCGCCGAGCACGTCGGCCACACCGTCGTCTACGGCTCCTCCGCCAACACCCGCCTGTGGTGGGACCTGACCAGCGCGCGGGCGCTCGGCTACGAACCGCGGGACGACTCCGAGCAGTACGCCGCGAAGCTGATCGCCGAACACGGCGAGCTGGACCCGGAGAACCCGGCCCACGGGCACCTCGGCGGCCACTTCGTGAACGATCCGCCGATCTGGCCGTACTGAGCGGCAACGCCTGCGAAACGGTCGTTCGCGGCGGCGGACGGGCACGGAACGGGCCCGCCCGCCGCGCATTCGGGCACGGACGCCGCCCGCTCTCACCTCCCGCCCCACGGCCGCGCAGGTCCGAGACGGGCACCCCGCTCCGTGAACGGGCACACACGGGCAGCATCGGGCACGCAACAGGCCTGGTCAGCGCCGCGTACCCGCTGTAGAACTTCCCTCAAGGGCCCGAACGGGCAGTTCCGGGCAGTTCCGCGGGGAAGAAGGTGACGACAATGACCACCAGGACGGCGGAGGAACGCCAGCGCGAGATCGTGCGGGCCGCGCGGGCCGGCGGCTCGGTCGACGTCGCCGCGCTCGCCGCCGAGCTGGGTGTGGCCAAGGAGACCGTCCGGCGCGATCTGCGCATCCTGGAGGACCACGGCCTGGTCCGCCGCACCCATGGGGGCGCCTACCCCGTGGAGAGCGCCGGCTTCGAGACGACGCTGGCCTTCCGCGCCACCAGCCACGTCCCCGAGAAGCGCCGGATCGCGGCCGCCGCGGCCGAGCTGCTCGGCGACGCGGAGACGGTCTTCGTCGACGAGGGCTTCACCCCGCAGCTCATCGCCGAAGCCCTGCCGAGGGACCGGGCACTGACCGTGGTCACCGCCTCCCTCCCGGTCGCGGGCGCCCTTGCCGAGGCCGAGCACGTCTCGGTGCTGCTCCTCGGCGGCCGGGTCCGCCCCGGCACACTGGCGACCGTCGACCACTGGACGACGAAGATGCTCGCCGGCTTCGTCCTCGACCTCGCCTACATCGGCGCCAACGGCATCTCCCGCGAACACGGCCTGACCACCCCCGACCCCGCGGTCAGCGAGGTCAAGGCGCAGGCCGTCCGCGCCGCACGGCGCACGGTCTTCGCGGGCGTCCACACCAAGTTCGGGGCGGTCAGCTTCTGCCGGTTCGCCGAGATCGGCGCACTCGAGGCGATCGTGACGAGCACGCTGCTTCCGGCGTCCGAGGCCCATCGCTATGCCCTGCTGGGACCGCAGGTCATCCGGGTCTGAAAAACAAACTCAATCACCGAGGGCCCCTTCGCGCCCCACAATGCCCCATATATCCCTTATGCACTTCATGACCATCACGCCCCGATACATCCAGGAGCGATCCATGCGAACCCCGAGCCGACGGAGGCCGCGAGCCGCGCTCGCCATGGCCGCCGCAGGGACGCTGCTCGCCCCACTGCTCTCCGGCTGCTGGGCCGGGGCGGGCGGGGCCGGTTCCGGCGGCGACTCCATCAACGTCCTGATGGTCAACAACCCCCAGATGACCGAGCTGCAGAAGCTCACCGCCGCCCACTTCACCGAAGAGACCGGCATCAAGGTCAACTTCACTGTGCTGCCCGAGAACGACGTCCGCGACAAGATCAGCCAGGACTTCGCCAACCAGGCGGGCCAGTACGACGTGGCCACGCTCTCCAACTACGAGATCCCGATCTACGCCCGCAACGGCTGGCTGCACGAGATGGACTCGTACGTCGCCGGGGACCCGGCGTACGACGAACAGGACGTCCTCAAGCCGATGCGCCAGTCCCTGACCGGCAACGACGGCAGGCTCTACGGCCAGCCCTTCTACGGCGAGTCGTCCTTCCTGATGTACCGCAAGGACGTGTTCGCGAAGAAGGGCCTGACGATGCCCGCGCACCCGACCTGGACCCAGGTGGCCGACCTGGCCGCGAAGGCCGACGGCGCCGAGCCCGGAATGAAGGGCATCTGCCTGCGCGGCCTGCCCGGCTGGGGCGAGCTGATGGCACCGCTCACGACCGTCGTCAACACGTTCGGCGGCACCTGGTTCGACAAGGGCTGGAAGGCACATCTGGACTCCCCCGGATTCGAGAAGGCGACGAAGTTCTATGTCGACCTGGTCCGCGCCCACGGCGAGTCCGGAGCGGCCCAGTCCGGGTTCGCCGAGTGCCTCAACAACATGACCCAGAGCAAGGTCGCCATGTGGTACGACGCGACGTCGGCCGCCGGTCTCCTGGAGGCCGCCAAGTCCCCGGTCAAGGGCAGGCTCGGCTACGCGCCCGCCCCCGTGGAGAAGACGGACTCCTCCGGCTGGCTCTACACCTGGGCCTGGGGCATCCAGAAGGCCTCCCGCAACCCGGACAAGGCCTGGAAGTTCGTCTCCTGGGCGTCGAGCAAGCAGTACGAGCAGCTGGTCGGCGACACCAGCGGCTGGTCGAACGTCCCGGCGGGCAAGCGCGCGTCGACGTACACGAACGCCGCCTACCGCAAGGAGGCCGCCGCCTTCCAGGACATGACGAAGGACGCCATCGAGAACGCCCGCCCGAACGACCCGGGCGTGCAGCCGCGCCCCGCGCCCGGCATCCAGTTCGTCGGCATCCCCGAGTTCACCGACCTCGGCACCAGGGTCTCCCAGGAGATCAGCGCGGCCATCGCCGGACGCCAGTCCGTCGACTCGGCCCTCAAGAAGTCCCAGCAACTCGCCGAGAAGATCTCCAAGGAGTACGAGGGACGATGACCGTGACAGCACACCTGACGACGACTCCCGTCCGTCCGGCACGGCAGCCCTCCGCCCGCCTGCGCGCCTGGGCCACCCGGGCCCCGCTCCTGCCCGCCCTCGTCTTCATGATCGCCGTGACCCAGCTCCCGTTCGTGGCCACACTGGTGATCTCCTTCTTCGACTGGAACGCCCTCTACCCCAAGGCCCGCCACTTCACCGGCCTCGACAACTACCGCCAAGTCCTGACCGACGCGGACCTGCGCCACTCGGTGTGGACGACGGTGCTGCTCACGGTGGCGGTGGTGCTGGCCAGCCTGGTCCTCGGCCTCGCGCTGGCCCTGCTCCTCGACCGGAGGTTCCGCGGCCGGGGTGTCGTCCGCACCCTCCTGATCGCCCCCTTCCTGGTGGTCCCGGTCGCCGCCGCACTGCTCTGGAAACACGTCCTCTACAACCCCGAATACGGCCTGCTCAACGGCCTGCTCCACTACGTCGGCGGCCCCCAGCCGGACTGGATCTCGAAGACTCCGCTGCTCGCGGTCGAGGCCTCCCTGGTGTGGCAGTGGACGCCGTTCATGATGCTGATCCTGCTCGCCGGCCTGCAGAGCCGCGACCAGCAGCAGATCGAGGCCGCGCGGGTGGACGGCGCGAACGACTGGCAGATCTTCCGGTACCTCACGCTCCCGCACCTGCGCCGCTACCTGGAGCTCGGCGCCCTGCTCGGCTCGATCTACATCGTCCAGAACTTCGACGCGGTCTTCACGATCACGTCCGGCGGCCTGGGCACCGCCAACCTGCCCTACACCGTCTACCAGAGCTTCTACCAGGCCCACGAGAACGGCCTCGCCTCGGCCGCGGGCGTCCTGGTGGTCATCGGCTCGATCGTCATCGCGACCTTCGCCCTGCGGGTGGTGTCGTCGCTGTTCCGCGAGGAGGTGTCCCGCGCATGACCACTACGGCCGTACGACGCGGAGAACGCAGAGTACACAGAGGACGCGGCCTCGGCCTGGTGGCCTGGCTGGCCGGAGTCGTCTTCTTCCTCCCCATCGCCTGGATGGCCCTGACGTCCTTCCACTCGGAGGAGGACGCGGCGACCAACCCGCCGTCCTTCACCTCAGCCCTCACCCTCGACGGCTACCGCGAGTTCTTCGGCACGGGCGGCGGGGCGAGCCCCTGGCCCGCGCTGATCAACTCGACGGTGGCGTCGGTGGTCTCGACGGTGTGCGTGCTGCTGCTCGCGCTCCCGGCGGCGTACGCGCTCTCGATCCGCCCGGTGAAGAAGTGGACGGACGTCCTGTTCTTCTTCCTGTCGACGAAGATGCTGCCGGTGGTGGCGGGCCTGCTGCCGATCTATCTGTTCGCGAAGAACGCGGGGATGCTGGACAACATCTGGCTCCTGGTCATCCTCTACACATCGATGAACCTGCCGATCGCGGTCTGGATGATGCAGTCGTTCCTGGCCGAGGTGCCGGTGGCGATCATCGAGGCGGCGCGGGTGGACGGGGCACGCCTGCCGACGATCCTGGCCCGGGTCGTCGCCCCCATCGCCCTTCCCGGGATCGCCGCCACGGCCCTGATCTGCTTCATCTTCAGCTGGAACGAGCTGCTGTTCGCCCGAGTCCTCACGGGCGTGGTCGCCGAGACCGCCCCCGTCTTCCTGACCGGCTTCATCACCAGCCAGGGCCTGTTCCTGGCCAAGGTGTGCGCCGCGTCGCTCGTCATCTCCCTGCCGGTGCTCGCCGCGGGGTTCGCCGCCCAGGACAAGCTGGTCCAGGGACTGTCGTTGGGAGCCGTGAAATGAAGGCCGCCGTCATCGAGTCCGTGGGCCGTGCCGTCGTCACCGAGGTCCCCGACCCGACGCCGGGCCCCCGCGAGGTCGTCGTCGAGGTGGCGGCCTGCGGGCTGTGCGGCACGGACCTGCACATCCTCCAGGGCGAGTTCGCGCCCAAGCTGCCGATCGTCCCCGGGCACGAGTTCGCGGGCGAGGTGGTCGGGGTCGGCACCCGGGTCACCGAGGTCGCGGTCGGCGACCGGGTGGCGGTGGATCCCTCGCTGTACTGCTACGAGTGCCGGTACTGCCGCACGGGCCACAACAACCTCTGCGAGCGGTGGGCGGCGATCGGCGTGACGACGGCCGGCGGGGCCGCGCAGTTCGCGGTGGCGCCGGTGGCCAACTGCGTGAAACTCCCCGAGCACGTGCGCACGCAGGACGCGGCCCTGGTGGAACCGCTGTCGTGCGCGGTACGCGGCTACGACGTCCTTCGCTCGCGCCTGGGCGCCCACGTCCTGATCTACGGCTCCGGGACCATGGGCCTGATGATGCTGGAGCTGGCCAAGCGCACGGGTGCGGCGAGCGTGGACATCGTGGACGTGAACCCCGCCCGTCTGGAGACGGCCCGCCTGCTCGGCGTCTCGGCGTCCGCCGCGAACCCGGACGAGCTGGACCGGCCGCGGGGCTGGGACGTCGTGGTAGACGCGACCGGGAACGCGGCGGCGATCCAGGACGGGCTGGAGCGGGTGGCCAAGGCGGGCACGTTCCTGCAGTTCGGGGTGGCCGACTACGCGACCCGGGTGACCATCGACCCGTACCGCATCTACAACCAGGAGATCACGATCACCGGTTCCATGGCGGTGCTGCACAGCTTCGAACGAGCGGCGGAACTGTTCGCGAACGGGGTACTCGACCCCGAGGTGTTCATCAGCGACCGAATTCCACTGGCCCGGTACCCGCAGGCACTGGAGCAGTTCGCGGCGGGGGTGGGCCGCAAGATCGTGGTGGTGCCGTAAACGGTGGCCCCTTAAATCCGCCCCTTCCGACAGTTGGCCTCAAAACCACCCCCTCCGGCAGTTGGCCTCAAAGCCAGTCCCTCCGGCAGTTGGCCTCAAAGCCAGTCCCTCCGGCAGTTGGCCTCAAAACCAGCCCCTCCGGCGTTTGAGGAGCGGGGGTCCAGGGGGCAGAGCCCCCTGGCGGGGTCGAAGGGGCGGAGCCCCTGGGGACGGGACGGGTAGGGGCGGCGGGGGCGAAAACCACTGGGCCCGCCCACCACCGGCCCCTACCATCCCGGACATGCCACGCCCCCAGGGATTCCACTACGAAGCACACACGAACGGCACCGTGCACATCACCCACCACAACCGCCCCGCAGCCACCCTGCAAGGGTCACGCGCCGCACAGTTCCTCACCGAGGTGGACACCGGCGACCCGCAGCTGGTGATGGCCCGCTGGACCGGAAACTACAAGCGCGGCAACGAGCGCACCGCCCGCAACCACCCCCGCAACGCCCGCTGAACCGAGTCAGCCGAACGGCCGCCCGGGTAAGGGAACGGTAAAGCGGTCCCGCTCGTTCACCCGGCATGACAGCTATGACCCCCGGCTCGAACATCCCCCTGTCCGCCGCCCGCGTGACGGTGGACGTCGCCGCCCCGGTGCGGCTCGACGTATCGGGCCTGCTGCTCACCGCCGACGGCAAGGTGCGCTCCGACGACGACTTCATCTTCTACAACCAGCCCACGGGACCGGGCGTGACCTACCGCTCGGGCGGCGGGACGGCACCCGACGCGATCACGGTCGACACCGCCGCCGTACCCCCGGGCATCGAGAAGATCGTGGTCACCGCGAGCCCGGACGCCGCGGGCCAGACCTTCCAGGGCATCGAACCGACGGCCACGATCCGCAACGCGGACGACAACAGCGTGCTGGCGACGTTCACGCCCCCGCAGCTGGGCACCGAGACGGCGCTGGTGGTCGTGGAGATCTACCTCCGAAACGGCGCCTGGAAGGCTCGCGCCGTCGGCCAGGGCTATGCGAACGGCCTGGCGGGCATCGCGACCGACTTCGGCGTGACGGTGGAGGAACCGGCACCGGCACCGGCCCCCGTCGCACCGCCGCAGCCGGTAGCCCCTCCGCAGCCGGTGGCCCCGCCGCCGCCCGCGGCACAGCCGTCGATGGCACCCCCGCCGCCCGCCGCGCCCCCGGCCCCGCCCGCGCCCGGCGCCGGGAAGATCAACCTCGACAAGGGCCGGGTCAGCCTCCAGAAGAACCAGACCGTGTCGCTGGTCAAGGGCGGCCGCCCGTTGCTCTCCCAGGTGCAGATGGGCCTCGGCTGGGAGCCGGCGTTCCGCGGCAAGGACATCGACCTGGACGCCTCGGTCATCGCGTACGGCCCGCAGCGCAACCACATCGACAGCTGCTACTTCGGCAAACTGACGATCCTGAGCGGCGCGGTCAAGCACTCCGGGGACAACCTCACCGGCGAGGGCGGAGGCGACGACGAGGTGATCACGGTCGACCTCGGCCGCCTCCCCCAGGAGGTCACCGGCCTGGTCTTCACCGTCAACTCCTTCTCCGGCCAGAAGTTCACGGAGGTCGCCAAGGCCTACTGCCGTCTCCTGGACGCCGCGACCGGCGAGGAACTGGTCCGCTTCGACCTCACCAACGCCGAACCGCAGACGGGTGTGATGATGGCGAAGCTCGTCCGGCAGTTCTCCGGCGAGTGGGACATGACCGCCATGGGCGACTTCGTGAAGGCCCGTACGGTACGGAACATGGTGCAGCCGGCGGCGCAGGCGCTGTAAGGGGACGTACGACAGCGATGGGCGCCCCCGGCCGCGGGGGCGCCCCGCGTGCGGCCCTCAGCCCTCCGCGTCCAACCGCAGCCCCTCCAGCAGCAGGGACAGATACCGACGGATCTGCCTGCCCTGGCCGTCGGCCAGTTCCGAGGCCGTCGCCACGCCGTGGGTCAGGCGCAGGACGTCGACCGGCTCGACGTCGGCCCGCAGGGTCCCCTCGGCCTGTGCCGCCTCCACCAGCCGGGCCGCCGCGCCCTTCACCGAGGTGCCGCAGGCGGTGACCGCGGCCGAGCTGCCGTCGGTGACGGCCGAACCCAGCAGCGACTTCAGCCCGCGCACCTCGATGGTGCCCAGTGCCAGCTCGTGCAGCCACTCCACCAGCGCCTCGCCCGGGGGCAGTTCCCTCGCCAGCTCGTCGGCCCGTGCCGCGAGCGCCTCGATCCGGTCGACGTACGCGGCCTCCAGGAGCGCCTGCCGGTTCGGGAAGTGCCGGTAGAGCGTGCCGGATCCGACTCCCGCCCGCTTGGCGATGTCGTCGAGCGACGCGTTCTCCCCATGCTCGGCAAAGGCCTCCGCCGCCACCTTCAGCAACCGCTCATAGTTGCGCCGAGCGTCCGCGCGCATGGGCCTGACCTGCGTCATCCAGTGACTCCTTGCAAACCGGGGACTCTCTCCGTATCTTATCGAGCACTAAACGGAGACAGTCCCCGCTTACCGTCGCGTGCTCCGTGGGCAGTCCGCCCTGCCCGTCAGCGCCTCACCCGGGGACGCCACAACGGGAGAACCCATGTCCACCCCGTCAGCACCGTCCACGACCGCCGACGCACTCTCCTCACCACCTCACCCCGCCAGGCTCGGCACCGTCCTTCTCGTCATCGTGACCGCCTACCTGATGGTCGGTGTCGACTCCACTGTCGTCAACGTCGCGCTGCCCGGCATCCAACAGGGTCTGAACTTCAGCCGCACCGGACTGTCCTGGGTCCTCAACGCCTACACTCTCGCCTTCGGCGGGCTGCTGCTGCTCGGCGGGCGCGTCGGCGACATCGTGGGCCGGCGCCGGACGCTCACCGTCGGCGTCGGGCTCTTCGCCCTCTCCTCCCTGCTCGGCGGGCTCGCCACCGAGGGCGGCTGGCTGCTCGCGGCCCGCGCGCTGCAGGGCGTCGGCGCCGCCCTCATCGCCCCCAGCACGCTCGCCCTGATCACCACCAACTTCCCGGAGGGCCCCCGCAGGCACCACGCCCTGAGCGTCTACGCGTCCATGGCCGGTGTCGGCGGCTCCGTCGGACTGGTCCTCGGCGGCATGCTCACCTCCTGGGCCTCCTGGCGCTGGGCCCTGCTCATCAACGTGCCCATCGGCATCGGGCTCAGCCTCGCCCTGCCCCGCCTCGTCACCGAGACCCCGCGGCACGCGGGCCGGTTCGACGCGGCGGGCGCGTTCGCCGGGACGGCCGGGATGACCTCGCTGGTGTACGCGTTCATCCGGGTCTCGGAGGAGGGCTGGCGCGACACCCAGGCGCTGCTCGGCTTCGGCACCGCGGCCGCGCTCCTCGTCGGCTTCGCCCTGATCGAGGCCCGCGCCGGACAGCCGATCATGCCGCTGCGCCTGTTCGCCGACCGGGACCGCGCGGGTGGCTACCTGAGCATCATGCTGCTGCCCGCGGGCATGTTCGGCGCGTTCTACTTCCTCACTCTGATCTGCCAACAGGTCCTGCACTTCAGCCCGTTGCGCGCGGGGTTCGCCTTCCTGCCCCTGACCTTGGTGATGTTCACGATCGTACGTCTCGTCCCCCGGCTCCTGGCGCGGTTCGGCGCCAAGCCGGTGCTGCTCACCGGCATGACGCTGATCATCGCGGCGAGCGTGTGGCTGTGGCGGCTGCGGCCGGACGACGGCTACCTGACCGGTCTGCTCGGCCCGCTGCTGCTGCTGGGACTGGGCGTCGGCCTCAGCTTCATGCCGCTGAACGCCACGATCCTCGCGCGCATCGAGCCACGCGAGGCGGGCGCCGCCTCCGGCCTGCTGCAGACCCTGCAGTGGCTCGGCGGCACCCTCGGACTCTCCGTCCTGGTCACGGTGTACGGCGCGGCCACCCGGCACGCGACCGGCACCCCGGCCGACATCCTCACCCACGGCGCGGCCCGCGCCTTCGGCGTCGGCTCCCTGCTCGCGGCCGCCGCACTACTGACGGTGGCATTCGTGATCACGGGGAGGCGCAAAGAGCCGAGAGAGGCATAGAGCGAAGGAGGCATCGGGCGAAGGAGGCATCGGGCGAAGGAGCCATAGAGGCATAGGGGTGGCCCGCACCCCCCGTAGAAGTGCGGGCCACGACTGTGGGTCATGTGCGGTTCAGGCGACCCAGGGCCAGTCGGCGTCCCGGGCTGCTTCGAGCAGCGGCACCATGCGAAAAGCCGCGTCCGAGAGGCCGCCGAAGGTGTGGCGGTTTCCCTTGCCCGACGGGCCGTGACCCGCCCGGTACCCGGCGAGGTTCCAGGTGTACACGGGCACGTCGGCCGGGACCTGCTCGGTCGGGTCGCCGTACTGGCTGTACGCGTACTGCTCGTCGGTGACGATCAGCACCCGGTCGTGCTTCTTGTAGTGGCGCCGCACCGCCTCGGTGGTGTCGGTGCCGCCCAGGTCGCCGAAGCGCTCCAGGATCTTCAGCACCGACTCGCCCTTGCGGTACTTCACCCGGTTGCTCGTCGATCCGAACTCGACGAGGTCGGCGTCCGCCGCCCGCACCGCGAGCGCCGTGCCGAAGATGGCCGCCGCGTCGGCCCGGTTGAGCTCCGAGCGGTCCGACAGCCGCGCCCACATCGAGCCCGAGCGGTCGACGAGCACCAGCGTGCGGCCGGGCAGTGCGGGCACGTTGGCCAGCGAGTGGCCGAGCGCCTGCTCCAGGGGGTACGACCAGCGCAGCGACGGGGCGTGCTGGTACGCGGCCAGGTACCGGAAGGGGAACTGCCGCGAACGCGCCACCTCCGCCGGGTCGCTGATCTTCGCGGCGACCTCGGCGGCGACCTCGTCAGAGACTCCCGCCTCGTCGAAGTTCCGCAGGTTGCGGACCAGCGCCATGGTTCCCATGGACGGGATCACGGCCTCCCAGGCCGCCTTGTCCATCGGGCCCTGAAGCCACCCGGCCAGCGCCTCCCAGGTGATCCCTGCCGCCGCGAGCCGCTCGGCGCCGCCGGCCGCCGTGACGACCGCCCGGCGCTCCTCGACCGGCACCGCCATCAGCTCGCGGTGCGCGGTGAGCACGCGGTTCGAGGCGGGCGGCACGGCGGTGTCCGGGTTGTGCCGACGGTCCAGGGCGTACTGGAACAGCTCGCCCTGCCACGGCTTGTCCGGGTCCGGCGCCGCGTGCACCAGGTTGAGGATGTCGCCGAAGCGGTAGCCCTTGGACGCGGTGTCGTACTTCAGCAGCGACTTGCCGTGGTACAGCCGTCGTACGGCGTCGGCGATGCCGCGCTTGACCGGCTTGGGGACGTTGCGGCCGTACGTCGCGGTCCAGTACGCGAGCAGCTCGCCGGGCTCGTCCGGGCGCTTGAGCACGGAGGCGACGACCTGCCGGTTGGCGGGACCGTCGGTGACGCCGATCTCCAGGCGAGCCTTCACGTACTCGGCGGCGCCCACGATCGCGGCCGTACGGATGTTGCCCTCGCCGCGCAGCCAGCCGAGCAGGCCGGCCGTCCAGGACGGGTCGGAGACGGCGAGCTCGCGCACGAGCTCGGCGAACCGGTTGTCGCGGTCGGCGCCGCTCTCGTAGAAGGTCTGCTGGGAGACGAAGTTGGACACCGCCAGCAGGAAGAGCTCCGAGCGCGGGTCCCGCTCGTGACCGCGGCCGCCCTCGTACGTACGGAGCACCCGCCCCGTGGACGTCACCCGCGAGGTCGGCCGCGCCTTGGCGGCCTTGGTGTTGAATCGTGCCATGGTGAATTCCCCCGAATTCGTTCGTGTTTCGGAGGGAGGCGCGGCAAATGGAGGGTGTCCGAGATCAGGAGTCGGCGACGGACTTATCCAGGTGCTCTGCCAATTGAGCTACACCGACCCGAAGTCGATGACGGGACTCGAACCCGCAACCGCCCGATCCAATGAAGTAACCGCTGCCTGCGCACCGGACACCCACCATGAGCTGCGCCTCCCGAGATCAAGTCGGCTGCGGCTCCGGGTTCTCTTCGCAAAAGAAGTAGCCGCTGCCCGCGCACCGGGAGGTGCATGAAGTTGTGGTGTCCAGAGTTCGAGGTCGGCGGAACCGACAAGGCGCTCTAACCCCTGAGCTACACCGGCTCGTTGTACCGGTGGCGGGACTCGAACCCGCGGCCGCCCCATTAAGAGTGGAAGTAGGTCCTGCCTTCGCACCTGGACGTTCATCACTCTATGAGGCGTGCCGCGGGACGAGCGAGCGAATTAATTACGCGCGCTTCTGCCGCTTCCAGGGCCCCGTGATGGCGAGCATGATGCCCGGCTCCTGGATGTTGGCGAACAGGGTCCTGCCGTCGGGCGAGAAGGTGACGCCGGTGAACTCGCTGTACTCGGGCTTGTCCGCGGTGCCGATGTTCAGCTCGTTGCGGGCGATCGGGTAGGTGCGGCCGCTGTCGGTGGCGCCGAAGAGGTGCTGGATGCCCTCGCCGTCCTCGGCGATGACGAGGCCGCCGTACGGGGAGACGGTGATGTTGTCGGGGCCGTCGAAGGCGCCGTCGGCGGACGGATCGGGGTTCACGCCCAGCAGCACCTTGAGCGTGAGGGTGCGGCGCTTGGGGTCGTAGAACCAGACCGCGCCGTCGTGCTGGACGGGGCTCTCGGTGCGGGCGAACGAGGAGACGATGTAGGCGCCGCCGTCACCCCACCACATGCCCTCCAGCTTGCGGGCGCGGGTGACCTGGCCGTCGGTGAACTGCTTGCGGACGGAGACCGTCCTGGCGTCACGGTCCGGGACGTCCACCCAGTCCACCCCGTACACCGTGCCGGTCTTCGTGGCGCGGGAGAGGTCGTCGACGAACCGGCCGCCGGAGTCGAAGCACTTGAAGGCCTGCAGGACGCCCGCATCGTCGGCGAGGGTGCGCAGCTTGCCGCGGCCGTGGCAGAAGCCCTCCGGCGGGGTCCAGCGGTACAGCAGGCCGTTCGGGGTCGCCGCGTCCTCGGTCAGGTAGAGGTGGCCGCGCCCGGGGTCGACGACGACGGCCTCGTGGGCGTAGCGGCCGAGCGCCTTGACGGGCTTGGGGTCGCGGTTGGCCCGGCGGTCCTCGGGGTCGACCTCGAAGACGTAGCCGTGGTCCTTGGTCATGCCGTTCTGGCCGGCCTTGTCCTCGGTCTCCTCGCAGGTGAGCCAGGTGCCCCAAGGGGTGTTGCCGCCCGCGCAGTTGGTGGAGGTGCCGGCGATGCCGACCCACTCGGCCACGTGGCCGTGCCGCACCTCGACGACCGTGCAGCCGCCGGATGCGGCCGGGTCGTAGACGAGCCCCTCGGTGAGCGGCACCGGGTACTTCCAGCCGGTGCGCGGGCCCCTCAGCTCGTGGTTGTTGACGAGGAGGGTGGCGCCGCGCGGGCCGTCGAAGGTGGAGGTGCCGTCGTGGTTGGAGGGGGTGAACTCGCCCGACTCCAGCTTGGTCTTCCCGCTGTAGGTGATGATCTGGTACTCGAACCCGGCGGGCAGCGCGAGGATGCCGTCGGGGTCGGGGAGCAGCGGCCCGTAGCCGACCCCGCCGTGCGCGGCGGCCGACTGCTCGCCGGCGCTCCCGGTGTCCGTGGACGCGAGGGCGTTCGGCGCGGTGGCGAGGGCGCCGACGCTGCCCGCCAGTGCGACCCCGGCACCGGTGATCGCGGATTTCCTGGCGAAGTCCCTGCGGGTGAGCGACATGGTGTCTCCTGTGACGGTCGGAGTGTCGTGGACGGTGGCGGGCCTCGGTCGGCGAAACAGTCCCGCCCACCCCTGAACGGGAGTTGAACACCGGGCGACTTCAGCGGACTCGCTTCCATGAATCCGTATGCGCTTCCCCACGGGGCCCAAAAATCCCTCCGCTCCCAGGAATTGGTCGGATGATTCTTCGTAAAGAAGGTCATCCGGCGCAGATCATCCCTCATCCCATGATTTACGGTGTGGTGCCTTGACCGGCGGTGCGCCCGGCAATAGACACCCAACTACCCGAAGCACCCGGGGGAGGCGAGCCGAAGTGGACGCACGTCGTGCGCGCAGCCTCCATGAGGGCCGGCTGATGAGCCTGCCCAATGTGACAGGGGTCGGGACCGGGAAGGACGAGCTCACGGGCCGGGACGTCATCATCGTCTTCGTGACCCGCAAGGTGCCCCGGGACCGGCTCAGGGACGAGGACGTGGTTCCGGACGAACTCGACGGCGTACCCGTGCGCGTGCTCGCGATCGGCGAGGTCTCCGCGCAGGAGTGACGGCCGCGGTCGGCCCCCGGGACCGCGCACACACCGGGGAAGAGGTGGTCTGGCCATGACGAGCCAGCCCGAACTGATGCGAGGACCATCCGGCGGACAGCTCAGCGACAGCTCACGCCGGCAGGCGTTGTCGGACTTCCTGCGGCGCGAGCAGCCGCTGGCGAACGTGGTCGGCTTTGGCCACGGAGTGAAGTGGAGCGGGGGCGAACCGACCGGTGAGGAAGCCGTGTTGGTGTTCGTGACGCAGAAGGTCCCGGAGTCGATGCTGCCGGAACGGGACGTGATCCCGTACCGGATGGACGACGGGACGCCCACCGACGTGATCGCTGTCGGCCATGTCTCCGCCCAGCCGCAACGGCGGCAGACGGGCATCCTGCCCGAGGCACGCAGCGAGGTGGCGTACGGTCCGGACGGCCGCGTCGACGAACGGCTCGCGCGGCTGTCCGCACCACTCCTGGAGGAGCCGGCCGGACCGGCGGTGTTCGAGCCGCAGATCCTCAAGCGCCGTATGCGGCCGTGCCCGTCGGGCTTCTCGGTCGGCAACGTGCGGGTGACCGCGGGCACGCTGGGCAGCGTGGTGTACGACTTCCTGCCGGGCGCGACGGTCGATCCGCCGGGCCCCGGTCTGGGCGTGCCGGCGAAGTTCTACATCCTGTCCAACAACCATGTGCTGGCCGACTCCAACCGGGCGCAGCTCGGCAGCCCGATCGTGCAGCCGGGCGTGTTCGACGGGGGTACGGACCCGGCGGACCGGATCGCCACGCTCGACCGGTACATCGCCATCGACTTCGCGCCGCAGATCCCGCTGGACCGGCACAACAACGTGGTGGACTGCGCGCTCGGCGTGGTGGAGTTCCAGGACGCCACCCGGGAGCAGTACTTCGGCAGGGCGCCGCGTGCCTGGCGGCGCAAGGCCAACGTCGCCGTGGGCGATCCGGTGAAGAAGACCGGCCGCACCACCAACATCAGCTTCGGCCGGATCATCGCGGTCGACGCGACGGTCGACGTCAACTACGGCACGGCGGGCACGGCCCGCTTCAAGGACCAGATCCTGACGACGAACATCTCGGCGGGCGGCGACTCGGGCTCCCTGGTGACCTCGCTCGACGACGTGGCCGTGGGCCTGCTGTTCGCCGGTTCGTCGCTGGTGACGATCGTCAACCACATCGAGAACGTCCGCGCGCTGCTGCGCGTCGAGGTCACCGAGCTGCTGGCCTGACGGTCACTCATATTCCGACGAGGGGAGGCATGTTCCCATGACCACACAGGCACGCAGGCAGCGGAGCTCGGCCACCGAGCACCGCTTCCACAACGCGCAGGGCGCGGAGGTCAAGACGCGCGACGAGGCGTTCGCGGCACGGCAGGAGGTGTCGGCGGAGGCGTTGTCGACGTCCGCGAAGCTGGAACTGCACAACGGGGCGGTCACCTTCGCGATGGAGGTGAAGTACAACCCCAACAGTTATCCGTACGTCGTCCTCGGCGGGCAGATCACCTCGGGTATCTGCGGCGCCCCCTGGAACATCACGGGCGGCTTCATCGGAGACACCATCCGCCTGGACGCCAAGCGCGCGGGCCAGGGCAGCTGCGCCGACACGATCACCATCGTCGGCGAGTACCAGAACCCGCCGGCCTATCGGGGTACGTACGGATTCAACGGGTCGACGTCGTCGTTCAAGCACACGACGGTGTACCACTGCTGAGAGTGTCCAGCGCGACCCGCGACCCGCGACCCGCGACCCGCGTCCGGTGGGCGCGGGTCGCGTCCGTCCTCAGATCCCCTGCTGGGAGCGGGCCTTGAACGCGGCCTTCCGCGCTTCCTTCGCGATCTTCTTGTCCGGGTGCAGGCGCCCCATCGCCTCCAGTACGTCCGGCGTCGCCGGGTGCTCCACGCGCCAGGCCGTCGCGAAGAAGCCGCCGTGCTGCTGGGCCAGGCCCTCCACCAGGGCCTGCAGTTCCTCGGAGTTGCCCTCGGCCTGGAGCTGCGCGGCGACCGTGTCGATGGTCAGCCAGAACACCATCTCCTGCGACGGTGCCGGCACGCCGGCGGCGCCCCGCTCGCTCAGCCACACCCGGGCCAGCCCGCCCAGCTCGGGGTCGTCGAGGACCTCCCGCAGCGCGGGTTCCGCCTCGGCGCCGACCAGGGACAGCGCCTGCTGGCAGCGCAGCCTGCGCAGCGGTGCCCCGGCGTCGCCGCCGCGCGCCGCGGCGAGCAACTCCCGTGCGGCGGCGAGGGGTTCGCGGCGTGCCAGCCACTGCTCGGTCTCGGCCTGGGCGGCCGCGGGCGGGAAGACGGAGGTGCCGTCGAGCAGTGCGTCGGCGCCCTTGTCCGCGAGCTCGCCGACCGCGGGCGCCTCGAACCCGGCCTCCAGCAGCCGCGCCCGCAGCCCGTACACACCGAGCGGGGTGAGCCGGACCATGCCGTAGCGGGAGACGTCGGTCTCGTCGAAGGGCGCCGACGGCTCGGCGTCGGCGTCGGCCATCAGCGCCTCGTCGACCGGCTGGTACTCCACGATCCCGACCGGCTCCAGCATCCGGAACTGGTCGTCGAGGCGCATCATCGCGTCGGAGACCTGTTCGAGGACGTCGTTGGTGGGCTCGGCCATGTCGCTGGGCACGATCATCGAGGCGGCGAGCGCGGGCAGCGGCACCGGTCCGCCGGCGGGGCCGTCCTCGGCGGCGGTCAGCAGGTAGAGGTTGCCGAGGACGCCGTCGAGGAACTCCGCTTCGGCCTCGGGGTCCCAGCCGAGTGACGAGAAATCGACCTCGCCGCCCTCGTCCAGCGCGTCGACAAGTCCGTCCAGATCGGGCACGCTCGCGTCGGCGACCACGGTCTCCAGGGCGGCCAGCCACACCGCGAGCACGTCGTGCGGCGAGCCACCGGTGAGGAGCGCCAGCTCCTCCCCCGCCGCCACGGTCCCGGCCTCCTCGTCGACGATCTCGACCAGGCCGGTGTCCACGGCGACCCGCCAGGCCTCGGCGGTGTACGCGGCGGCGTCGTCCCCGGTCAGCTCCAGTGACCCGGCCGCGGCCGGGAGCTGCTCCTCGACCAGGCCGCCCCCGGCGTCCACCCGCGTTCCGGGCCCGGCCCAGCGGGCGAGCCGGGCCGCCCGGGAGAGCAACGGCGTGGACAGCGCGTCACGCGCCAGCTCCGCTTCGGAGTGCAGCCGCACCGGCGGCAGGGGGGAGCTGTCTGACATCGGCTGTTTCTCCTCGGGCCGTGAAAGGACTCAACCACTCAGCCTAGACGGATTTCCACCCATGCCACCCGGTTCATCTCTCCGTCGGCCGCCGTACATGGCCGAAACCTTGACAACTGCCTTGATCAGGCAGGAGATTGACGCGCGTAGAAGTCGGGGGACAACTGTTCACTGTTTTTCTACGCGTGTCACACTTGCCGCCGCGTGTCATGCGCACTCCATGTCGCAGCCTCGTCCCGGCGCACATCTGCGCCCCCGGAGGGATAGCCTTGCCGAGCAGGTCTTCCGCGCGTCTCGCCGCGCTCACCGTCGCCGCCGTCTGTTCCGCGGCGTCCACCGTCGCCCTCACCTCGCCCGCGCACGCGGACTCGGTGCGCATCCATGACGTCCAGGGCACCACCCGCATATCGCCGTACGCCGGGCAGAAGGTCACGGACGTGCCGGGCATCGTCACGGCCACCCGCACCTACGGGTCCTCCAAGGGCTTCTGGGTCCAGGACCCGACCCCGGACGACAATCCGGCGACCAGCGAGGGCGTGTTCGTCTTCACGAGCTCCACGCCGAAGGTCGCCGTCGGTGACTCCGTCACGGTCACCGGCACGGTCTCCGAGTACGTGCCCGGCGGTGCCTCGTCCGGCAACCAGTCGGTCACCGAGATCACCAAGCCGGTGATCACCACCGTCTCCACCGGCAACGCGGTCCCGGCACCGACCGTGATCGACGAGGACTCGGTGCCGGACGTGTACGCCCCGCAGGGTGACACGGCCGCGGCCGGCTCCGTCAACGGCCTGGCCCTGGACCCCTCGGCGTACGCCCTGGACTACTACGAGTCCCTGGAGGGCATGAACGTCCAGGTCGCCGACACCCGTGTGGTCACCGCGACCGACCCGTACAGCGAGCTGTGGGTCACGGTGAAGCCCTGGGAGCACCGCAACCGCCGCGGCGGCACGGTCTACGGCTCCTACGAGTCCCAGAACACCGGCCGCCTCCAGATCCAGTCGCTGGGCGCGACCGCCGACTTCCCGAAGGCGAACGTCGGCGACACCCTGGAGGGCGCCACCACCGGCCCGCTGGACTTCAACCAGTACGGCGGCTACACCCTGGTCGCGAGCAAGCTCGGCACGCTGGAGAACGGCGGGCTGGAGCGGGAGACCACGCAGAAGCAGTCGCGCGGCGAGCTGGCGGTGGCGACCTACAACGTCGAGAACCTCGACCCGTCGGACGCGACCTTCGACAAGCACGCCGCCGCGATCGTGAACAACCTGCAGTCGCCGGACATCGTGTCCCTGGAGGAGATCCAGGACAACAACGGTGCCACGGACGACGGCACGGTCGACGCGAGCCAGACCGTCAACAAGCTGATCGACGCGATTGTCGCGGCGGGCGGCCCGAAGTACGACTGGCGCTCGATCAACCCGGTCAACGACCAGGACGGCGGCGAGCCCGGCGGCAACATCCGCCAGGTCTTCCTGTTCAACCCGGAGCGGGTGTCCTTCGTGGACCGCGCGGGCGGCGACTCCACCACCGCCGTCGGCGTCACCAAGGTGCGCGGCAAGGCCCAGCTGACGGTCTCCCCGGGCCGGATCGACCCGGCGAACGCGGCCTGGAACAGCAGCCGCAAGCCGCTGGCCGGCGAGTTCGTCTTCCGCGGCAAGACGGTCTTCGTGATCGCCAACCACCTCAACTCCAAGGGCGGCGACCAGGGTCTGACCTCGCAGTACCAGCCGCCGGTGCGCAGCTCGGAGATCCAGCGCCACGCACAGGCGACCGAGGTGAACGCGTTCGTCAAGGACATCCTGTCCGTGCAGAAGAACGCGAACGTCATCGCGCTCGGCGACATGAACGACTTCGAGTTCTCCGAGACCGCGAAGATCCTCGAGGGTGACGGCGAGCTGTGGTCGGCGATCAAGTCGCTGCCGAGGAGCGAGCGTTACACCTACGACTACCAGGGCAACCAGCAGGTCCTGGACCAGATCCTGGTCAGCCCGGCGATCCGGCGCGGCTGCGACTTCGAGTACGACAGCGTGCACATCAACTCGGAGTTCAACGACCAGATCAGCGACCACGACCCGCAGGTGCTGCGGTTCCGCCCGTAACGACGGGACTTCGGCTCAGGACTGGCTGAACACGCCGTTCAGCCAGTCCTGCCAGGCCGTCTCGTTCGCCTGGGCGTCGGCGTCCGGCGCGAAGTCGTGGACGCTGATGCCGAGCGGCGCGCCCCAGTGGCCGCGTCCGAAGAAGCGGATGAGAGCACCGTCGGTGCGCAGCCCGATGAAGTACGGGTTGCGGTAGTCGAGCACGGCGTCCAGGGTCCGCCCGCCGGGCCCCTGGGCGCTGACCTTGCTGCCCGCGGCCGTGTCGTCCGCCAGGCCGAGCGCGTGGCCGACGGCGGCGAGCGCCCGCGGGGACTGCGAGGCCGCGGGCCCCTCCAGCTGGGCGAAGGTGACCGGGCGGGGCGCGAAGTGCGTCAGGTACTCGCACAGGGTGTGCAGGTAGAAGTTGGTGTGCTTGCTCGCGCCGTCGTACTGGTTGTTCCAGTCGTCGGTGAAGATGCCGCTGTGGACGTAGCGCACCCAGGCACGGCGGCCCTCGTCGCGGGGCTCGATCGTGTAGTCGAGCTGGTTGAGGGACTGGACCGGGAAGCCGACGTCCTCGCTGCGGTTGGTGTAGCGGTGGGGCGGGTCCCAGGCGGTGACGGTGGACCCGAAGGGCCCCCGGCCGCCCTCCCGGGGCTCGGGCGGGTCCATCGGCCAGAGGTAGCCACCGGTTCCGGTGGTGATCGCCTCCCACACCTTCTCGGGCGGGACGTCGACCTCAAACTCGCGGACGATCTCGAATTCCTTGGACATGGCGGGGCTCCTGCCGACTACTTTTCCAGTTCGGGGGTGGGCTGGTCCTTGACCGTGGGGTGCAGGGCGACGACGATCCGGTGGTCGCGGCCGCCCTCGGCGTCGGGGGCGTCGTACTTGCGGATCAGGGCGCTCACGCCCGCCGTCAGCTCCTGCACGAAGGCCGCGCGGTCGGCTGCGGAGGCGAAGCGGACCTCGCCGTCCAGGGCGTAGGTCGCCAGCCGCTTGCGGGCCCTTTCGGCGCCGGTGATCAGCGCGCCGACGTCCCGCACCAGGCGGGCGCCGAGCGCGAGCAGCCAGCGCGCGGAGAGCTGGTCGCGGAAGCGGTCCGGGTCCGGCTGCACGGAGGCGAGCGCGAGCGGCGAGATGACGTACGACGCGGCGGTGGCACGCATCAGCCGCTCGGTGACATTGCCCTTGCGGCGCTCCCCGGCCAGCTCGACCAGGCCGTGCCGCTCCAGCGCCTTCAGGTGGTAGTTCACCTTCTGCCGGGGCAGCCCCACCTTGCCGGCCAGCATCGCGGCCGACGCCGGCGCGGCGGCCAGCTCGGCGAGCAGCCTGGCCCGTATGGGGTCCAGTGAGACGGCTGCGGCCTCGGGGTCCTCGATCACGGTCACGTCCAGCATGCGTCCACCGTCTCACCGAAAACTTTTTTTGTCCAGACGACTGAAGTTTTCGGTGAGAGGGTGAGGACGGCGAGGACGATGAGGACGATGGAAACAGGGTCGCGGGTCGGCTCAGTGGCGGCGGTGGCGCCCGTACCACCGGACGCCCGTCCAGACGATCGCGGTGCCCGTGACCCCGACGAACAGCACCGGCCGCGGATGCCGCATCCCGAACCTGACGGCACTGCGCACCGGCAGCGGAGCGCGCTGCTCGACGGTCCGTTCCGCCCGGGCGGCCCTGGCCTGCACGGCATGGCCCGCGTGAGCGGCCCTGCCCTGCACGGCGCGGCCCGCGTGAGCGGCCCTGCCCTGCACGGCGCGGCCCGCGTGAGCGGCCCTGCCCTGCACCGCGTGCCCGGCCTGCGCGGCGCTGCCGCGCAGCTGCACGGTCATCGCGCCGGCCTTGTCCCTCAGGTCGGCGGCCCGAGCCAGGGCACGCTCCTTCAGGTCCGCCTTCGCCGCCGACTCCCCGACACCGTGGCCGAGTCGGCTCCTCGTCCGCTCGATCTGCTCCCGCAGCTCCTCGGGGCCCTTCGCGCCCCGCCCGTGCGGGGTCCTGTGCGTCATCGGTGCGCCCTTTCCCTGCTCTCTCGGTTCCGGAACATCCGGGTACCCCGAGCGGCCGGGTTCAGCCCTGGTCACCACCCTCGTCACCGCGCTCGCCGAGCCGGGCCAGCTGGGTCTGGAACCAGTCGAGGCGGGCCTGCAACAGAGCCGCCTCCGCGACGAGTTCGGGTACGCCGAGGCCGTCGGGCACCGCCGGTTCACCGGCCCGCCCGTCCGTGCTCCCGGCCATCACGCACAGCCCGCTCCCGGCCAGCCGGGCGAAGCCGGCGAGCGAGACGGACGTACGGGCGCGCACACAGACCACGCAGGCAGCCGTCAGCGCGCGCCAGCCGGGCCTGCCCCAGCCCGCGTCGGCGAGCACGGTCGCGGGCGCGCCGCACGCACACGGGCCGACCGTGGCCGTACGCACCCGCTGCCGGGCGTAGCGGAAGCCGCGCTCGAAGCGGATGTAGGCGCCGAGGACGGACACCTGGAGCAGCACGGCCGCCCGGTGTTCCGCGGTGCACAGCAGCGCCTCGGCGGAGGTTCGGTCGTGCACGCAGTGGAAGCCGCAGTCGCACAGCCGTGCGGGCGGGCGGTGCCGTCGGCCGTAGACGCAGGACGCGTCGTCCAGGACTCCGTACGGCAGCGCGCCGCCCAGCGACACACCGGTGAACCCGGCCCGGGTGCCGTCCTGGGACAGCACCGGGTGGGCGATCTTGTGTCCGGTCGGCGGCTCCGTCGGGCGTTCCGCGGGGAGCCGCAGTCTCATCGGGCGACCGGGACCTCTTCGGGCGCGGCGGCCGCGGGTTCGCTGATCTCGGGTTCGCGGGTCTCTTCGGGGAGTTCGAGTTCTTCCTCGTGGACGGGCGGCCGCTCTTCCGCGACTCCGGTGGCCAGTGCCCTGCCGAGCTTCATGACGCCTCCCATGACCTGCCGTCGGTGACCGTCCGGCCCATAGTGACCCAGGAGCGGCCGAGTTGGACATAGGGCCCGCTGCCGACCGCACACCGTCCCCATAGCAACACTTATCAATACCCCGTAGAAGAATTAAGTAGAGCTACACGATTGTTGTGCCGAGACTACTCCCATGACGAATCCAGGCAGGCCCGCCCCGCCCTTCGGCCGCACCCTCTGCGCGATGATCACGCCCTTCACCGAGACCGGCGCGCTCGACCTCGACGGCGCACGGAAGCTGGCCGACCGGCTGGTGACGGAGGGCTGCGACGGACTGGTGCTCAACGGGACGACGGGCGAGTCACCGACCACGACGGACGCCGAGAAGGCGGAGCTGGTCCGGGCCGTCCGTGAGGCCGTCGGTGACGGGGTGCCGATCGTCGCGGGTGTCGGCACCGCGGACACCCGGCACACCGTCGAGCTGGCCCTCTCGGCCGAAAGGGCGGGTGCCGACGGGGTGTTGGTGGTGACGCCGTACTACAGCAGGCCGCCGCAGGACGCCGTGGAGGCGCACTTCCGCGAGGTCGCCGACGCGAGTGGCCTGCCGGTGATGCTGTACGACATCCCGGGCCGCACCGGCACCCGCATCGAACCGGAGACGATGATCCGGCTCGCGGACCACCCGCGGATCGTGGCGGTCAAGGACTGCTCCTACGACTTCCTCGGCACCCAGAAGGTGCTGGCACGCACGGAGCTGGCGTACTACGCGGGCTGCGACGAGCACGTCCTGGCCCTGTACGCGGTGGGCGGCGCGGGCTGCGTCAGCACGGTCGCGAACGTCGTTCCGCGCCGGATCGCGGAGATCCTGGAGGTGTTCGAGGCGGGCCACACGGCCCGCGCCGCCCGGCTCCAGCAGCGGGCGACCCCGCTCATCGAGGCGGTGATGGACGGGGGCCTGCCGGGCACGGTCACCGCCAAGGCGCTCCTGAACGCGCTCGGTCTGCCCGCCGGCCCGGTCCGCGCACCGCTGCGGCCCGCCGGCCGGGAGGCGGCCGACGGGCTGCTTGCGGTGTACGAGGAGTGGGGGCGTGACGTGACGGCGTGATCAGCGCTCGGTGAAGACCGGCTGCCAGGACTGGGAGGTGTAGGGGTCGTTCACCTCGCTGACGCCGCTGAGCGGTACGGCCTTGTCGCTCCCGATGGTGACCAGCACGAGCCGGGGCCGGTACATCTTCGAACCGGGCGTCCTCTCCCAGGCGATGAGCCGCTTCTCGTCCACCCAGGCGAGCAGCTCCGCGCCGCGCACCTCGGCGAGCCGCTTGCCGGTACGCGGATCGCGGATCGCGGAGTACGACTTGTCGGGCTTCTTTTCGGGCTTCTCCGCCACCAGGCCCCACGCGGCGAGCCGCCCGCTCGGGGACAGCCGCGCGCCGATGTCCCATCGCAGGTACCGCTCGTTCGCGGGTGCGGCGACCTCGCTTCCCGCGAGGTCGTAGAACTGCTCCATGCCGTCGTGGCTCCCGACGATCCTCGCGTACACCAGGGCACCGTCGCGGCTGAAGGCGAAGTCCTCACGGGCGTTGACGTTGCGCTGAGCCGAAACACCGCTCCAGGAACCCTTGCCGGAGGCCACGTCGAGGACGGAGAGGCCGGTCCGGATCTTCACCCCGAACCGAGGCACCCAGGTCTTACCGGAATGGTCCTTCTCGTACAGGTCGGGGTTCTCCTTGTACGTCGTGGCGACCAGCTTGCGGCCGTCGTGCGAGAACGCGAGCCCCCCGACGCCGTGGTCCACCGGGATCCACCGCTCGACCTCCCCCGTCGCGAGGTCGAGCAGGCCGATCCGGGAGGCCGGCAGATGGCGCTCCAGCACGGCGGCGGTCCGCAGGCCCGGGGCGACGGCGACGACCGACCACCGGCTGTCCTTCTCGTAACTGTCGGTCTCCGGGTTCAGCAGCCAGTACGTGCGTACGGCGAGGCCGCGGCCGTCGCTCTGCGGGACGACCTTCGTCGTGGAGTAGGCGGCCAGCACCGTGTTCCCGGCCGCGATGATGTCTCGCGGCGGCGACTGGTCCGGGTGGGCGGACACGTCGTCCGAGCCGAGCACCCTCGCGGGCCGTGCCTCGCCCTTGCCGGAGTCCAGCAACGGCACCCCGACCGCCACGGCGACCACCGCGGCGGTGGCCACGGCGGCGGACGCGAGACTTCGGGTACGGCGGCGCCTGCGCACGCCGAGCACCCGGTCGGCGAATCCCGGCGGCACCGGCGGCTGCTGCGCGGCCTGCTCCCGCAGCGCCGCGCGCACGAGTTCCTCGACGTTCACGGACGTACCTCCACGGGCGAGAAGTCACGTGACGGCTGCTGCCGCCGGGAATCCAGCTCCGCCAACTCGGGTGCCAGTTCGCGCAGTCGGCTCAGGGAGCGGTGGGTGGTGGACCGTACGGTGCCCACGGAGCAGCCGAGGATCCGGGCCACGTCGGCCTCCGGCAGATCCTCGAAGTAGCGCAGCACCAGCACGGTGCGCTGGCGGGCGGTGAGCCGGGACAGGACCGTGCGCAGCACGAGCCGAAGCTCGGCGGCGCCCGAGGCGTCCGGAGCGTGGCCGGCCTCCGGTGGCTCGGCGACGGTGACCTCCCGCCGCCGCCACTTCAGGCGCCAGCGGCTGACCTGCTGGCGGTACAGGATCTGCCGTACATAGGCCTCGGGCTCGTCGATCCGCTGCCAGCGGCCCGCCGCCTTGACCAGCGCGTTCTGCAGCAGGTCCTCGGCGGCGTGCCGGTCCCCGCCGGTCAGCAGCACCGCCGTCCTCAGCAGCGCCGACGACCGGCCGGACACGAACTCCCGGAAACTCTCCAGCGCCTGGGCATCCATCGTCACCTTCACATCCCTGGGGCGGACCCCGTGCCCGGCCCCTGCACTGCTTGTGACGCGCACGGGAATCCGCCGCTATGCCTGCCGGCACAAAGAAATTCCCCGGACCTCTCACCCGGGGTGCCGTACGTTGTCCCGGTGAGCCGCCCCTTGCTGTTCCTCGACGTCGACGGCCCGCTCAACCCGTACGCCGCGCAGCCCGAGCGGCGCCCCGAGGGCTACACGACGATCAGGGTGGCCCTGAACCCGGGGCGCGCGCTGCGGGTCTGGCTGAATCCCGGGCACGGCCCGGCGCTGCTGCGCCTCGGCTACGACCTGTGCTGGGCAACCACGTGGATGGACGCCGCCAACCGCTGGATCGCACCGGTCGTCGGCCTGCCCGAGCTGCCGTACGTCGATTTCGGCGCCGGCCTGTTCGCCTGGCGGCCCGACCTGGTGCACTGGAAGACGGAGGCGATCGTGGCGTACGCGGCGGGCCGCCCGTTCGCCTGGGTGGACGACGAGCAGAGCCCGGCCGACACCGAGTACGTGCAGACGCACCACCCGGGCCCCGCACTGCTCCACCACGTCAACCCGCGCATCGGCCTGCGCGAGCCCGACTTCGCGGCACTGGCAGAGTTCGCGGCGGACTTCCCCGCATGAGACGAGCGCCCTCCCGCGGACGGCGGAAGGGCGCTCGGCGGAACGCTTCGCTCAGTTGTGGCTGTTCTGAGGTCAGTGCAGGTCACAGGCTCATGTTGCCTCATGGGCCGTATCGGGGCCGTCGGCGGTATCGCCCGGGTTCCGGAAGACCCGATCCACGGCGGCCCGGGTGCGGGCTTCGCTGTTCGGCATCAGGTGGGTGTACGTGCGGAGCGTGAAGCTCGGGTCGTGGTGGCCGAGGTACTCGCTCAGGGCCTTGATGCTCTCCCCCGCGTCCAGGAGCACGGAGGCGTAGAAGTGGCGGAGGGCGTGCATGCCGTTCTCGCGGCCGAGGGGTATGCCGGCGGAAGTGAGGGCGGGGCGCCACACTGACCGGTTGAAGCGGAACCTGTGCCAGGGCTGGCCCTTGGCGTTGGCGAACAACAGCGAGGCCGTGACGGGCGGGCCGTCCGGGGTCTTCCACGGCAAGGTGACCTCTACCGGCTCGTGCTTCGTGACGTGCTGGGCCAGCGCGAAGGAGACCGACTCGGGCAGCGGCACGTGACGTTCCTTGCCGCCCTTGGGCGGGCCAAAGATCGCCTGTACTCCTCGTATGAGCTTGACCTGCCGGGCGACGTGAACAGTGCCGCCGAGGAAGTCGATGTCATCAACGGTCAGGCCCAGGATCTCGCCCTGGCGGAGGCCGCAACCCGGGCAGGTCGCCGACAGTCCGGGACATGACGCCCCGAGGCCACTCGCGGACAGACTTTCCCTACGTCATCAAGCCCCGGCTGCGCTCCGCTCCGCTCCGCCGGGCGCGCTTCCCGGCTCCACTCCGCGCGACGCTCCTGCCTCCGGCCCACTCCGCGCGACGCTCCTGCCTCCGGCCCGCTCCGCGCGGGCTGCGCCGACGCGCGCCCGTGGATAGGGGCGTGGCCATGAGTAGATCACTCGTATAGCTGGGCCACGGTCAGGACAGTGCCTCCGGCGGGGGATCGGCCGGCACCGGGATGGAGGGGACGCCGTTACCGGCCGCGGGTCCGTAGTGGCGTGCGCGGGGTGCTCCCATCCCATCCACCATCAACCCAGGCAGAGCCGAGCAGACGCGGCCCCTGGCGTCCAGGTCGTTCGTACAGTGGCGCGCTCCACCTGGACGCCAGGAACCACGCCCGCTCCACGCTGTGTGGGTCGACGGCGGACGGGATGGAAGCCGGGGTAGTGGGGTGTTGAGGTTGTGCGAGGTGCTGATGTGCGACGGCCGGGCCTTCCGGTCTGGAGGGCCCGGCCGTCGGTGCGCAGCACGGGATGAGGGGTCGATGTCACCGAGATCGCGGGTAATGATGTCGTTGCCGTTCTGCTGGATGTGCAGCACCACGTCGTTGAAGGTCACGTGGAGAAGGTGCACGGTCCAGTTGCCGATGGGGCAGACGTCCCTTGCCGACGGAGTTTCGGGCGGCGGGATGGTGACGTTTCTGAATGTAATCTGGCCGTTGCGCGGCCGGATGTTCTGGGTCGGACCGACCACGTTCTGGAACTCGGTTCCCTGGCCCGGGGCGATGTTGCCGCCACGGTTGACGCACACGTACTCCGCCTCGACGGAGGAGGCCGTGAGGAGCGCACCGGTTGGGGCGTTGCCGAGGCCGGCAGCCTTGCCGCTGCACCGCAGTCCCTGGCCCTCGCCCGACCAGATCGCAGTAGCGTTTCGCCGCCTGCAGGCCCTGCCCGCACCAACCCGACCATCCGGCCGCATCACCACGCACACCGAGAGGAGGGGAGCCCCCGCAGTCCCCGGCCCTCTGAAAGCCGGCGCGACAGCCGAAGCGCAGCCCTGCCCGCACCGACCCGCCGAACAGGACGAACGCGACAACACCGGCACACGATCGCAACACAGCCGCGACGAACGATTCAGGACGGGTGCGCTCGGGGTCGGCGAGCTGGCTCGCCCCTTGCCTTCTTTGCCGGCTCCCATCCGCCATTTCTTGGGGCATGGCGGGCTCGCCCCGAGGAGTCACCCACGGGCGCAGGCGATTCGGTCTTGCATATCGGGCTGTCGCGCGCAAGGGTGGATGACAGGAGATGCATTGAACCGGGCAGCTGGTGATGGCGAGTAGCGGCTCGGCAGTGCGGGATCTGGTGTTGCGGCTATCAAATAAGAAGTCGCTCTCTATTCACCACAAAAGCCACATGGGAACACCCGAAGCGACATCGCAACACTTGTGATTTACTCAACGCACTGCCTTCGATAAATGCACGGATGGGAGATTGTCGTGAGCGTCAAGCGACCAATCATCCTGCTCGGCCCGGGGCTCCTGGCTTCCCTGGCACTCTCGTCCGGCCTGGCCACGCAGGCCGCGGCCGTCCCAGCCCCGGCACAGGTAGCGGTGGCGGCCCCGTCGCCGGACGACAACCGTGGTTACGGCTATACCGACGGCTATACCGAGGGCGCGCGATGCAGCGATGCATTCCACGAAACCCCGCCCGGCCTAAAGGGGGACGCACAGGCCAGATACAACAGAAATTGGAGCGCCGGATATGGCCAAGGCAAAGCAGACGCCAAATGCGGCGAAAGGGGCCGTTACATAGAGCCGCCGCAGGATCCTGGGCATCAAACTGATGAGAATAGGACTCCTCAGGGCCAAGGCACCGGCCACCGGGAAGGTACCACCGAACGGCAGCCTGGTCAGCAGGTGAATCCACAGCACCAGGGCACGAGCCAGCGGGAAGGCCACCCTCAGAGTCAGGGCACTGGACAGCAAGAAGGCCACACTCAGAGCCAAGGGACCGGACGGCAGGAAGCTGAGCAGGGTTCTGGGCATCAGCAGGGAGGGGATTCCGGAGGCCATGAGGGTGGTTCGCAGTCAGAATCATCCGGGGAGTAGCCGCACACCAGCCGGATTGGAGGCCGAGGTAACTTCCTTTAGCCTCGATCTTTCGTTGTGCGCCACCTGCAGGTAGCGCACAACGAACCGTCCTTGTTCTTTCCACAAGGTCGCCCGCACGTAGATGGTTCCAGACCATATCGGCAGTAAACACCCGGTGACCGACCGAAACGCGTTACCCGCTTACCCCCTCTGATTTCTGCTCTCCTTTGAACACTAAGCGGAATGCACGTGTGATGGGATGTGGTGGTCGGTCCGTTCATGAGACCTGTGCGAGGTGGTAAGCCGTCGTATGACGAGCTGGTGAGCGCGCTGGCGGCTGTGAAGGCGGAGTTCAAGGCGGTCCGTCAGGAACTAGCCCAGGCCAGAGTAGAAATCGCGTGGCTGCGGGCAGAGAATGCCGAGTTGAAGCGGCGTCTGGCGAAGGATTCCTCGAATTCCTCGAAACCACCGTCGTCCTATAGCCCCGTTCCGCAAGCCGGCGCCGCGCGCGAGGCCACCGGCCGGAAGCCGGGAGCCCAGCCCGGTCACCCGGGCGGAATCTGGAGCGGGTGGCGGATCCGGACGAGACCGTCTGGCACCGGCCCAGGCGTTGAGGGCTGCGGCGAGGTGCTGGACAACGCGCACACGCCCACGTCACCGAAGTCAACTCCTCCCACGCGATCACTGTCTCCCATCCCACAGAGGTCAGCGCGTCATCACGGACGTGGCCCAGTCAGCGGCCATACCAACTCACCGCCCGCCTGATCAGACAAACCGATGAGGCCCACGTCCCGGTTCGACAGGAGGGAACAGCTATACCGGCCTGGAGACCAGCAGCCGTTCTGACATCCAAGAGTGACATCAACGGCGCCGGACACCAGCACTCCCAGACGGTCTGGGATGGCCAGTCTGACCGGGTGGCTCCCTGATGGTGCCGAGGAGAGATCGAACTCCTAATGCGGTGCTCATGCACGAGCGCCCTCCCGGGCCGTCCTCGGGCCGTGGAAGGGCGCTCAGCGATCACCAACGTCGACAACTGCCGACAGCTCGACAGCAGGTCAGGGCGTTGATCGGTTAGGTGGCCGCAGGTCACGGCCGCCGAGGGTCAGTTGTGGCTGTGCAGGATCTCGTTCAGGCCGCCCCACACCGCGTTGTTCGGGCGGGCCTCGACCGCGCCGGTGACCGAGTTGCGGCGGAAGAGGATGTTGGACGCGCCGTTGAGCTCGCGGGCCTTGACGATCTGGCCGTCGGGCATGGTGACGCGGGTGCCCGCGGTGACGTACAGGCCGGCCTCGACCACGCACTCGTCGCCGAGCGCGATACCCACGCCCGCCTCGGCGCCGATGAGGCAGCGCTCACCGATGGAGATGATCACGTTGCCGCCGCCGGAGAGCGTGCCCATCGTGGAGGCGCCGCCGCCGATGTCCGAGCCGTCGCCGACCACGACGCCCGCGGAGATGCGGCCCTCGACCATGGAGGTGCCGAGCGTGCCCGCGTTGAAGTTCACGAAGCCCTCATGCATGACCGTGGTGCCCTCGGCCAGGTGGGCGCCCAGGCGGACCCGGTCGGCGTCGGCGATGCGGACGCCCCTGGGGGCGACGTAGTCCGTCATGCGCGGGAACTTGTCGATGGACGTGACCTGGAGGTGCAGGCCCTCGGCGCGGGCGTTCAGGCGCACCTTCTCGATGTCGTCGACGGCGACCGGGCCGAGCGAGGTCCAGGCGACGTTGGCGAGGAAGCCGAACATGCCGTCCAGGCTCTGGCCGTGCGGCTTGACCAGGCGGTGCGAGAGCAGGTGCAGACGGAGGTAGACGTCGTGCGCGTCCACCGGCTTCGCGTCGAGGGAGGAGATGACCGTGCGGACCGCTACCACCTCGACGTTACGGCGGGCGTCCGGGCCGATCGCCTTCGCGGCGCCTTCGCCGAGCAGCTCCACGGCCTTCTCGGCGGGCAGCGACTCGGTGCCGGACGGACCGGGCTCGGCGACGAGTTCGGGGGCGGGGAACCAGGTGTCGAGGACGGTGCCGTCGGCGGCGATCGTGGCGAGGCCGGCGGCCACGGCGCCGGTGGTGCGGGGAGCGTTCGTGTCGGTCATGAGGGAAAACTAACGCGCGGGGGGTCGCGCGGGCGAACCGGTGAGCAGGGCGTCTCATGTACCGGTCCGCCCGGTCCGCCCGGTCCGCCCGCCGCCGGTCACGGAATCACCCGCGCCAGCGCCTCCCGGGCGTACCCCTCGTCGTAGGCCGCCCCTGTCAGCAGCACCTGCAGACAGATTCCGTCCATCAGGGCGAGCAACGCCCGCGCGGTCACCGGGTCCGTACGAGACGCCAGCCGCTCCGCCGTCTCCTCCGTCCACTCCGCGGCGACGGGCCGCAGGGCAGGGCGCCGCAGGGCCGCCAGATACAGCTCGTACTCCAGCTCGACGCCTGTCCGGTCCCCGCCCAGCCACTCCCCCAGCACGCGCGCGAGCCCCGCCGCGAGATCGCTTCGGGGGTCGTCCAGCACGGGGCTCCCCGCGAGAGCCTTGGCGAAGCCTTCGTTCGTCTGGCGCAGCGCGGCGACCATCAGCTCGTCCAGGGTCGCGAAGTGGTACGTCGTGGAGCCCAGCGGGACATCGGCCTCGGCGGCCACGGAGCGGTGGCTCAGCCCGGCGATGCCCTTCTTCCCGACGACCCGGATCGCCGCGTCGATGATCCGCTGCCGCCGCTCGGGGTCGTAGCGCCGGGGCATCAGTGCGCACCGCCCAGGTTGAGAACGACCACGCCTGCGACGATCAGCAGGATCCCGGCGACCTTCGTCGCGCTGAGCCCCTCGCCGAACAGCATCAGGCCGATCACCGCGATGGTCGCGGTGCCGACCCCGGACCAGATCGCGTACGCCGTGCCGATCTGGACGGACTTCAGGGTCCGGGCGAGCAGGGCGAAGGAGACGACGTACCCGAAAGCGGTCAGCAGCGAGGGCCACAGCCGGGTGAAGCCGTCGCTGTACTTCATCGCGGTCGTGGCGGCCACCTCCGCCGCGATGGCTCCGAAGAGCAAGAGGTATCCCATGTGTACGAGCGTACATAACCGGGTCGGCGCAGCCCGTCGGCGCGGTGTCCCATGACCCGCGCCTACGACCTGACCGGCACCGCACCGCACCGCGACGCGCAGGTGCGGCACGCCCTGATCCGGCTCCTGCACTGGGCCGAGCGCCGCAACCTCGCGGTCGCGATCGAGGACCTGGACTTCGCGGCGGAGAAGACCCGGGAGAAGCACGGACGGCGCAAGCGGTTCCGCAACCTGATCTCCGGCATGCCGGTCGGCAAGCTGCGGGACCGACTGGTGTCCATGGCCGCCGAACTCGGCATCACCGTCGTCGCCGTCGACCCCGCCTACACCTCCAAGTGGGGCGCCCAGCACTGGCAGAAGCCCTCACCAGCAAGAGCAGGAAGACCACCCGCCACCGGGCTGCCGCCATGGCGATCGGAAGACGCGCCCTGGGACACCCGATCCGGCGCCGGACGCGGAGCGAAAACGGGGACCAGTGTGCACACAACCGTTCGGGGCACACGGCTGAACACGAGTCCTGGCACCAGGACTCACTCCCACCCAGTCTCCAGGAACGGTCGGTGGAGAACTCGTTCGTGGACTCCATCCTGGCCGCCCAGTCGGACGCGCACGTCATCGTCCTCGGTGACCTGAACGGCCATCAGTTCTCGACAACGCTTTCCACCTTGGAGGGCGGAGTGCTGACCGACCTGATGGACACGCTGTCGCCCGCCCAGCAGTACACGTACGTCTACGACGGCAACTCGCAGGTACTCGACCACACCCCGTCAGCTCGTCGATCACGTCGTACGACTACGACATCGTGCACATCAACAGCGAGTTCCCGGACCAGACCAGCGACCACGACCCTCAGGTCGCAGGCGTCACGCCCTGAACGAGGAGTGCCGTACTTCACATGAGCATGTTTAACTTTCATGGAAACCGCTCGCTAAAACGGCTCCCGGCAGCCCCTCGGCTCCACTAGAGTTCCACCACTCACTTACCTCACCCTCACATCCCCGGCCGCCGCCCTGGGCGCCGCTGGAGGAACACGCGCATGCCAGAAACAACCCCCCACCCCCCTGGGAACCAGCCATGGGAGAACGGCTGGATCCCGGACCCGTCCCGGGCCCCCGGGACCCGAAGACTCTGGCTGGCCGGCGGGCTGGCCATAGCCACGATCGCCGCCTGTGTGACCGCGATCGTGGTCAACCGCCAGGCTCCTGACGCCGCGGCAGCCCCGGCGCAGTCCGGGTCGCCCATGGAGGGCGGCCCCGGCCTGCTCTCCTTCGCCTCCCCGTCGTCGAGCACGAGCGGCGCGCCCAAGGGCAAGACCGGCATGTCGTCGGTCACGCCCAGCGGGGCCTCGCCGTCCGCCACGCCCTCGAAGGACGCCTCCGAGCCAAAGTCCTCGCCCTCTGCCAAGCCGTCCAAGTCCGCACCGGCGCACCACGGTTCGTCCGGCTCGGAGACCCCGTCCGCCTGGAAGTCGGTCAACTCGGTCAACTATCCTGACCGTTACTGGCAGGTGAGCGGCGGCTACGTGAAGCTCGACCCGACCGGCTCCGCCTCGGCCCGCCGCGACGCCACCTTCAAGCTCGTCAACGGACTGGCTGACGCGTCCTGTTACTCGTTCGCCACGGCCGACGGCACCTATCTGCGGCACCGCAACTTCGTGCTGCGCGCCGACCGCAACGACGGTTCGTCCCTGTTCAAGCAGGACGCGACCTTCTGCCCTCGCACCTCCTCCTACTCCGGCGCGGTCATGCTGGAGTCGGTGAACTACCCGGGCCGTTTCCTGCGTCACCAGAACTTCCAGCTCAAGCTGGACAAGTACCAGTACAGCGACCTGTACCGGGCGGACTCCGCGTTCCGGCTGATCGACGGACTGGCCTGAGCACGAGAACGAGAACGGCGAACGGCGAGGTCCGGTGGACCTCGCCGTTCTGTTTCGGCCGGTGGATCTCAGACGTTGAAGCCGAGCGCCCGCAGCTGCTCGCGCCCGTCGTCCGTGATCTTGTCGGGGCCCCACGGCGGCATCCAGACCCAGTTGATGCGCAGCTCGTTGACGAGGCCGTCCGTGGCGGACTTGGCCTGGTCCTCGATGACGTCCGTCAGCGGGCAGGCCGCCGAGGTCAGGGTCATGTCGATCGTCGCGATGTTCGCGTCGTCGATGTGAATGCCGTAGATCAGGCCCAGGTTGACGACGTCGATGCCCAGCTCGGGGTCGACGACGTCGTACAGGGCCTCACGGAGTTCCTCCTCCGAGGCCGGCTTCGTCTCCACGGTGTCGCTCATGCCGTCTTCCTTTCGGCGTCGGCCCCGCCCAGGGCCTGGGCCGTCGCGTCCTTCCACGCCATCCAGCTGAGGAGGGCGCACTTGACCCGGGCCGGGTACTTGGAGACGCCGGCGAACGCGACCGCGTCCTCCAGGACGTCCTCCATCGCATCGTCGGGCTCCAGCTTGCCCTTGGACTGCATCAGCTCCAGGAAGGTCTCCTGGATCTTCTGCGCGTCGGCCAGTTCCTTGCCGACGAGGAGTTCGTTCAGCACGGAGGCCGAGGCCTGGCTGATGGAGCAGCCCTGCCCCTCGTACGACACGTCACTGATCGTCGTGCCGTCGTACTTCACACGAAGGGTGATCTCGTCGCCGCAGGTCGGGTTCACATGGTGCACCTCGGCGTCGCCATCCCTCAGACCACGCCCGTGCGGGTTCTTGTAGTGGTCCAGGATGACTTCCTGGTACATCGAATCCAGCTTCACGGTCTCAGCTCACGTCCCTCAGCCGAAGAAGTTCCGAACGTGCTCCAGCCCCTCGACCAGAGCATCGATCTCGGCCGGCGTGGAGTACAGATAGAACGACGCTCGCGTGGTCGCAGGAATTCCGTACCGCAGGCAGACCGGACGGGCGCAGTGGTGGCCGACCCGGACGGCGATGCCCTGCTCGTCGAGGACCTGGCCCACGTCGTGCGGGTGGATGTCGCCCAGCGTGAAGGAGATCGCCGCCCCGCGGTCCTCGGCCGTGGTCGGGCCGATGATCCTCAGGTCCGGGACCTCTGCCAGGCGCTTCACCGCGTACTCGGTGAGCGCGTGCTCGTGGGCGAGGATCTTCTCCATGCCGATCGAGTTCAGGTAGTCGATCGCGGCACCGAGACCGACCGCCTGGGCGATCGGCGGGGTGCCCGCCTCGAACTTGTGCGGCGCCGGGGCGTAGGTCGAGGAGTGCATCGACACCGTCTCGATCATCTCGCCGCCGCCGAGGAACGGAGGCAGGTCCTCCAGCAGCTCCTGGCGGCCCCAGAGCACGCCGATGCCGGTCGGGCCGCACATCTTGTGGCCGGTGAAGGCCACGAAGTCGGCCTGCAGGGCCTGCACGTCCAGCGGCATGTGCGGCGCGGCCTGCGAGGCGTCGATGCAGACCAGCGCACCGACCTCCTGCGCGCGGCGCACTATCGCCTCGACCGGGTTGACCGTACCCAGGATGTTGGACACCAGGACGAAGGAGACGATCTTCGTCTTCTCCGTGATGATCTCGTCGATGTTGGAGAGGTCGAGGCGGCCGTCGTCGGTCAGCCCGAACCACTTCAGCTTCGCGCCCGTGCGCTGCGCGAGCAGCTGCCACGGAACGATGTTGGAGTGGTGCTCCATCTCCGTGATCACGATCTCGGTCTCGCGGTCCACGCGGTAGGGCTCGTCGGCCCAGCCCAGCATGTTCGCCACGAGGTTCAGCGACTCGGAGGCGTTCTTGGTGAAGATCACCTCGTCGCGGCTGGGCGCGTTGATGAACGCGGCGACCTTGTCGCGCGCGCCCTCGTACAGCGCCGTGGCCTCCTCGGCGAGCACATGCACCCCGCGGTGGACGTTGGCGTTGTAGCGCTCGTAGTACTCGTTGAGGACGTCCAGCACCTGGCGCGGCTTCTGCGAGGTCGCGGCGTTGTCCAGGTAGACGAGCTTCTTGCCGTCGTGGACCAGTCGGTCCAGGACGGGGAAGTCCTTGCGGATCGCCTCGGTGTCGAGGAGGCCCGGCAGCTGTGTCACGCGGATACGCCACCCTTCGTGTACGACTCGTAGCCCTCGTCCTCCAGCTTGTCGGCGAGCTCGGCGCCGCCGGACTCGACGATCCGGCCGCCGGAGAAGACGTGGACGAAGTCGGGCTTGATGTAGCGCAGGATGCGCGTGTAGTGCGTGATCAGCAGGGTGCCGACCTCGCCGGTCTCACGGACGCGGTTGACGCCCTCGGAGACGATGCGCAGCGCGTCGACGTCCAGGCCGGAGTCCGTCTCGTCGAGGATCGCGATCTTCGGCTTGAGCAGTTCGAGCTGGAGGATCTCGTGGCGCTTCTTCTCACCGCCGGAGAAGCCCTCGTTGACGTTGCGCTCGGCGAAGGAGGGGTCCATGGAGAGGCGCTCCATGGTCTCCTTGACCTCCTTCACCCAGGTGCGCAGCTTGGGAGCCTCGCCGCGGATGGCGGTGGCGGAGGTGCGCAGGAAGTTGGAGACCGAGACGCCGGGGACCTCGACCGGGTACTGCATCGCCAGGAACAGGCCCGCGCGGGCGCGCTCGTCGACGGACATCTCCAGGACGTCCTCGCCGTCGAGCAGCACGGTGCCCTCGGTGATCGTGTACTTCGGGTGACCCGCGAGCGAGTAGGCGAGGGTCGACTTGCCCGAGCCGTTGGGGCCCATGATGGCGTGCGTCTCGCCCTGCTTCACGGTGAGGTCGACGCCCTTGAGGATCTCCTTCGTGGCGTTGTCGGCCTCGACGGTGACGTGCAGGTCTCGGATTTCAAGCGTTGCCATGGGTGCCTCAGGACTCCTGGGTGAGGGAGACGAGCACGTCGTCCCCTTCGATCTTTACGGGGTATACGGGGACGGGGCGCGTCGCGGGAAGGCCGGACGGCTTGCCGGTGCGGAGGTCGAAGCTGGAGCCGTGCAGCCAGCACTCGATCTGGCAGTCCTCCACCTCGCCCTCGGAGAGCGAGACGTTCGCGTGGGAACAGATGTCGTATATCGCGAACACTTCGCCCTCGGTCTTGACGACCGAGACCGGCGTGCCGTCGAGTTCCACCCGCTTCGGGGTGTCCTCCTCCAGCTCGCTCAGTCCGCAGGCGCGTACGAACGTGGTGGTCATGCGACCGACGCCTCCAGCTCCTCCTCGATCTTGGCGAGCAGACGCTCCTCGATGTCCGCGACACCGATCTGCTGGACCAGCTCGGCGAAGAAGCCACGGACGACGAGGCGGCGGGCCTCGTGCTCCGGGATGCCGCGGGCCATCAGGTAGAAGAGCTGCTCGTCGTCGAAGCGGCCGGTGGCGGATGCGTGTCCGGCGCCGACGATCTCGCCGGTCTCGATCTCCAGGTTCGGCACCGAGTCGACGCGGGCGCCGTCGGTGAGCACCAGGTTGCGGTTCATCTCGTAGGTGTCCGTGCCCTCGGCGCTGGCCTCGATCAGCACGTCACCGATCCACACCGCGTGCGCCGCGTCGCCCTGGAGCGCGCCCTTGTAGACGACGTTGGACTTGCAGTGCGGGGTGTTGTGGGTGACCAGGAGGCGGTGCTCCTGGTGCTGCCCGGCGTCGGTGAAGTACAGCCCGAGCAGCTCGGCCTCGCCGCCGGTACCCGCGTAGGTGACGCGCGGGTGCAGACGGACCAGGTCACCGCCGAAGGTCACGACGACCGACTTGAAGGACGCGTCCCGCCCGATCAGGGCGTTGTGCTGGGCCACGTGCACGGCCTTGTCGTCCCAGTCCTGGACGGAGACGACGGTCAGCTTGGCGCCGTCGCCCAGGATGTAGTCGACGTTGGCGGCGAGCACCGCGTCACCGGAGTGGTCGATGACGACGACGGCCTCGGCGAAAGCACCCAGCTCGATGACCTGGTGGCCGTAGGCGACCCCGCCCTGGCCGTGCACGGCGATGCGGATCGGCTCGGTGAGCACCGTCTCCTTGGCGACGGTGACCACGCCCGCGTGCTCGAACGCCGAGTACGCCTGGGCGGCCACGCGGTCCACCGGGATACCCGCCTTGCCGATGCGCGCGTCGTCGCGGCCGACGGTCTCGACGGTGACGCCCTCGGGGGCCTCGACGGCGACCTTCACGCCCTCGCCGTTCGCGACGGCGCTGCCGTCGTGCAGCCCGCGCAGCCGCTCCAGCGGCGTGAACCGCCACTCCTCCTCCCGGCCGTGCGGGACCGGGAAGTCCGCCACGTCGAAGGACGGGGGCGCGCTCATGCGCGTGGCGACGGTCGACTCGGCGGCCACCGCGATCTGGCCCGCGGTGGTCGAGCCCAGCGGTGGGGGTCCCCCCGCTCGAACGGAGTTGAGAGTGGGGGAGTTCTGAGCCTCAGCCATGGCTGTCGTAATGCTCGCTTTCTTGCGTAAGTGGCTTGATGGGGACTGCGGCTCGGGGATTAACCGACCGCGCCTTCCATCTGCAGCTCGATCAGCCGGTTGAGCTCCAGCGCGTACTCCATCGGCAGTTCCTTGGCGATCGGCTCGACGAAGCCGCGCACGATCATCGCCATCGCCTCGAACTCGGTCAGACCGCGGCTCATCAGGTAGAAGAGCTGGTCCTCGGAGACCTTGGAGACGGTCGCCTCGTGGCCCATGGACACGTCGTCCTCGCGGACGTCCACGTAGGGGTACGTGTCGGAGCGGGAGATGGTGTCGACCAGCAGCGCGTCGCACAGCACGTTCGACTTCGAGCCGTGGGCGCCCTCGCCGATCTCGACCAGGCCGCGGTACGAGGTACGGCCGCCGCCGCGCGCCACCGACTTGGAGACGATGTTGGACGAGGTGTTCGGCGCCATGTGGACCATCTTGGAACCGGCGTCCTGGTGCTGGCCCTCGCCCGCGAAGGCGATGGAGAGGGTCTCGCCCTTGGCGTGCTCGCCCATCAGGTAGACGGCCGGGTACTTCATCGTCACCTTGGAGCCGATGTTGCCGTCGATCCACTCCATGGTCGCGCCCTCGTAGGCGACGGCGCGCTTGGTGACCAGGTTGTAGACGTTGTTCGACCAGTTCTGGATGGTCGTGTAGCGGCAGCGGGCGTTCTTCTTGACGATGATCTCGACCACGGCGCTGTGCAGCGAGTCCGACTTGTAGATCGGGGCCGTGCAGCCCTCGACGTAGTGCACGTAGGCACCCTCGTCGACGATGATCAGGGTCCGCTCGAACTGGCCCATGTTCTCCGTGTTGATGCGGAAGTAGGCCTGGAGCGGGATCTCCACGTGGACGCCCGGCGGGACGTAGATGAAGGAGCCACCGGACCACACGGCGGTGTTCAGGGAGGCGAACTTGTTGTCACCGACCGGGATGACGGTGCCGAAGTACTCCTTGAAGAGCTCCGGGTGCTCCTTCAGCGCGGTGTCGGTGTCGAGGAAGATGACGCCCTGCTCCTCCAGGTCCTCGCGGATCTGGTGGTAGACGACCTCCGACTCGTACTGGGCCGCGACACCGGCCACGAGGCGCTGCTTCTCCGCCTCGGGGATGCCGAGCTTGTCGTACGTGTTCTTGATGTCCTCGGGCAGGTCCTCCCAGGACTCCGCCTGCTTCTCCGTGGAGCGCACGAAGTACTTGATGTTGTCGAAGTCGATGCCCGACAGGTCCGAGCCCCAGTTCGGCATGGGCTTCTTCTCGAAGAGGCGCAGGCCCTTGAGGCGGAGCTTGGTCATCCACTCCGGCTCGGACTTCTTCGCCGAGATGTCCCGGACCACGTCCTCGTTCAGACCACGCTTCGCAGAGGCGCCGGCCTCGTCGGAGTCGGCCCAGCCGTATTCGTACTTGCCCAGACCCTCGAGTTCGGGGTGGGCAGTCTCCGTGGGGAGAGTCATGCGGGGTTCCTCCCGGCCGTGCTTGCAGATGCGTCAGGTGAAATCTTGGGGATGAACGTCGTGCAGACGCCGTCGCCGTGGGCGATGGTCGCCAGTCGCTGGACGTGCGTTCCGAGCAGCTCGGCGAAGATCTCCGTCTCCGCCTCACACAGCTGGGGGAACTGCTCCGCGACGTGGGCGACCGGGCAGTGGTGCTGGCACAGCTGCTCGCCGACCGGTGCGCTGCGCGCCGTAGCAGCGTACCCGTCGACGCTCAAGGCCTTGGCCAGCGCTTCGGCGCGCTTGTCGGGGGTGACGCTCTCGATCGCCTTGCGGTACGCGCTCGCCTGCGCGGCGATCCGCGCACGGGCGAAAGCGGCGACCGCCTCCTGGCCGCCCTCCTGCTCGGCGATCCAGCGGAGCGCGTCCGTGGCGAGCGTGTCGTACGACTGGTCGAAGGCGTCACGTCCGCAGTCGGTGAGCGCGAAGACCTTGGCGGGACGGCCTCGCGTGCGCGCGCCGTACACGCGCTGCTCGCGCGCCTCCACGACGTCGTCGGCGACCAGCGCGTCCAGGTGGCGCCGTACGGCCGCCTGGGTCAGGCCCAGTCGTCCGGCGAGCTCGGCGACGGTCGACGGGCCGTGGTCCAGGATGGACCGCGCGACACGGTTGCGCGTCGAGCGCTCACCGGTCGCGAGCTCCTCGTGAGGGGCCCCCGAGGGGGTCTCCCGAACCTCGCCGACGTTTTTCACAACGCCATTGTTGCGTAATTCCTCAGAGCCTGACAAGCCGCACCCGTCCGTACGGACGGTGCCCTGCATCACTTAGGCATACCTAATCCGACCTGCGGAAACGATCTTCGGGCGGCCAAATCGGTGGCACCGGCCGGGCTCTTCGGGAACACTCCCGAACCATGCCCATCCCCGCTCCGACCGGCCCTCTTGTCACCCGCGACACACTCTCCGCGCAGCTGCGCGCGCTGGGTGTCGGGAGCGGCGAGACCCTGCTGGTCCACTCCTCGCTCAGCGCACTCGGCTGGGTCTGCGGCGGCCCCGTCGCCGTGGTCCAGGGACTGCTCGACGCCCTCGGCCCGGACGGCACCCTGGTCGTCCCCACCCAGTCCGGCGACCTGTCCGACCCGGCCCTGTGGGGGAACCCGCCGGTACCCCGGGAATGGTGGGAGCGGATCAGGGCGAGCATGCCCGAGTACGACCCGTCGGTCACCCCTTCGCGCGGGGTGGGCGTGATCCCGGAGACCGTGCGCACCTGGCCGGGCGCCCTGCGCAGCGCCCACCCGCAGACCTCGTTCGCGGCCCTCGGCCGGCACGCGGCGGAGATCGTCGAGGGCCATGCCCCCGACTGCCGGCTCGGCGAGCGCAGCCCCCTGGCCCGCCTGGAGGAGCGGGGCGCCCGGGTGCTGATGCTCGGCGCGGGCTACGACGCGTGCACCAGCTTCCACCTGGCCGAGTACCGCATACCCGCGCCGCTCGTCGCGGTGGGCCGGCCGGCTCCCGGAGGCGGCTGGGAGGTGGTGACCGAGGTGTCGATCACCTCGGAGCGGTTCGACGAGCTCGGCCACGACTTCGAACGGGACCGGCCCGTGGTCCGCGGGACGGCGGGGGCGGCCGAGGTACGGCTGTTCCCCGTGGCGGACGCGGTCGCCTACGCGGAGAGGTGGCTGCCGCTGCACCGTCCCCGTGCGGAGGAGTTCCTGCACCCGCCCGTCTGAGTGACGGCACGCCTACCTAGACTCTGGTCCCATGCGAAGTGAGCCCGTGGTCCAGGTCCAGGCCCTGGTGAAGCGGTACGGCCCGAAGACCGCGGTGAACGGCCTAGACCTGGTGGCCCAGGCGGGAGTGACCGCCGTACTCGGTCCCAACGGGGCGGGAAAGACGACCACGGTCGAGACCTGCGAGGGGTACCGGAAGCCGGACTCCGGCACGGTGCGCGTCCTGGGCCTCGACCCCGTCGGACAGACCGAGGAGCTGCGGCCCCGTATCGGCGTGATGCTCCAGTCCGGCGGCGTCTACTCGGGCGCGCGGGCGGACGAGATGCTGCGGCACGTGGCCAGACTGCACGCGCATCCGCTGGACGTCGACGCGCTGATCGAACGGCTCGGGCTCGGCAGCTGCGGCCGGACGTCGTACCGGCGCCTGTCCGGCGGACAGCAGCAGCGGCTGGCGCTGGCCATGGCCGTGGTGGGGCGCCCGGAGCTGGTCTTCCTGGACGAGCCGACGGCCGGCCTCGACCCGCAGGCCCGCCGGGCCACCTGGGACCTGGTGCGCGACCTGCGCACCGACGGCGTCTCCGTGATCCTCACGACCCACTACATGGACGAGGCCGAGCAGCTCGCCGACGACGTCGCGATCATCGACGCGGGCCAGGTGATCGCCCAGGGCTCCCCCGAGGAGCTGTGCCGCGGCGGCGCCGAGAACACCCTGCGCTTCACCGGCCGTCCCGGCCTCGACGTCAGCTCGCTGCTCAAGGCACTCCCCGCCGACTGCACGGCCGCCGAGCTGACGCCGGGCTCGTACCGGGTGGTCGGCAAGGTCGACCCGCAGCTGCTCGCGACGGTGACCTCGTGGTGCGCCCAGCACGGGGTGATGCCGGACCGGATCTCGGTCGAGCGGCACACACTCGAAGACGTCTTTCTGGAGCTCACGGGCAAGGAGTTGCGCTCATGATTGCGGCCGGCACACATCTCGGCCGGGGGTCCGGGGGTTGCCCCCCGGGAAGACACAGCCTGGAGCTCACGGGCAAGGAGTTGCGCTCATGATTGCGGCCGGCACACATCTCGGCCGGGGGTCCGGGGGTTGCCCCCCGGGAAGACACAGCCTGGAGCTCACCGGCAAGGAGCTGCGCTCGTGACCACCGCGGGTACCTACACCCCCAAGCCCGGCGCGGCGCCCCTGCCCCGCATGATCGCGGCGCAGGCGGGGCTGGAGACGAGGATGCTGCTGCGCAACGGCGAGCAGCTGCTGCTGACGGTCGTGATCCCGACGCTGCTGCTCGCGCTCTTCGGCTCCGTGGACATCGTCGACACCGGCGCCGGCAAGGCCGTCGACTTCCTCACCCCCGGCATCCTCGCCCTCGCCGTGATGTCGACCGCCTTCACGGGCCAGGCCATCGCGACCGGCTTCGAGCGCCGCTACGGCGTGCTGAAGCGGTTGGCCTCGTCCCCGTTGCCCCGCTGGGGCCTGATGGCCGCGAAGACGGCGTCCGTGCTGGTCACGGAGGTCCTCCAGGTGATCCTGCTGACGGTGATCGCCTTCGCGCTGGGCTGGTCGCCGCACGGCAACCCCCTCGCCGTCCTGCTCCTGCTGGTCCTCGGCACGGCGGCCTTCTCCGGACTCGGCCTGCTGATGGCGGGCACGCTTAAGGCGGAGGCCACGCTCGCGGCCGCCAACCTGGTGTTCCTGCTGCTGCTCGTCGGCGGCGGGGTGATCGTCCCGCTGGACAAGTTCCCGTCCGGCGTCCAGGACGTGCTGGGTCTGCTGCCGATCTCGGCGCTGTCGGACGGACTGCGGGACGTGCTGCAGCACGGGGCCGGAATGCCCTGGGGCGACCTGGGGATCCTGGCCGTGTGGGCGGTCGTGGGACTGGCGGCGGCAGGGAAGCTCTTCCGCTGGGAGTGACCCGCGTAGGGGTGCCCCTCGTGGACGCGTACGGGTGCCCCTCGTGAAAGCATGCACAAGCGGCGGCCTACCATGGTGCACGTGCCAAAGCTGACCCGCGCCGACGCCGAAGCGGCCCTGCGCAACCCGCTCGCCTTCATCGCCGAACGCTGGACCCCGACCCCTCGGACGGTCCAGCGGGCGGCCCTCGCCGCACTCGTCATGGCGGTGATCCTCGTGGTCACCGGCGGTGCCGTACGGCTGACCGGCTCGGGCCTGGGCTGCCCGACCTGGCCCACCTGCACCGACGACTCGCTGACCACCACCAGCGCGATGGGCTTCCACGGCGCCATAGAGTTCGGCAACCGCATGCTGACGTACGTGCTGTGCGCGGCCGTCGGCTGGGCGATCATCGCCGCGCGCTCCCAGAAGCCGCGGCGGCGCAGCCTGACCCGGCTCGGGTGGGCACAGTTCTGGGTGGTCATGGGCAACGCGGTGCTCGGCGGGATCGTGGTCCTGGTCGGTCTCAACCCGTACACGGTCGCGGCCCACTTCCTGCTCACGTCCGGGCTCATCACCGTCGCCACGGTGATGTGGCAGCGCACCCGGGAGGGTGACGGGGCGCCGCGTCCGCTGGTCGGCAAGGCGGTCCAGCAGCTGGTGTGGTTCCTCGTCGCCGCGTCCGTCCTGCTCATCGCGGTCGGCACGGTGGTGACCGGCGCCGGTCCGCACGCGGGTGACTCCAGCGAGGTCGAGCGGATCCCGATCGACTGGGAGACGGTCTCCAAGCTGCACGCCGTGCTCGCGTGGATCGTGGTGACGCTGACCTTCGCGCTGTGGTTCGTCCTGAAGGCGGTGGACGCGCCCAAGGGGCCGCTGAACCGGACACGCGAGCTGTTCGTCGTACTGCTGGCCCAGGGCGTGATCGGCTATGTCCAGTACTTCACCCACCTGCCCGAGGCCCTGGTCGCCGTACACATGCTCGGCTCCGCCGTGATGTGGATCTGGGTGCTCCGGGTGCTGCTGTCGCTGCGGGAGCGTCCCGACCTGGTGGCGGACCTGCCCGGCCCCACGGCTCAGGCGCAGGTCGGCACGCGCGCGTGAGTCGGCGCGGCACCGGCCGAGGGCATGCGGCCGCGATGAGGTCCGGGGCGCTGCCGTTCTCCTGACGGGCCCCGGTCCGTACAGCTCACCCGAGCCCGTAGACCCGCCGCGCGTTCCCCTCCGCGATCAGCCGGGCCACCCGTTGTGCGTCCGTCAGCGACCACGCGCCCTCGGCGACCCAGGCGCCCAGCACCCGGCGGAGGGACTCGCGGAACAGGTGTGCGCCGACGACGTGCAGTTCGGGCAGCCCGTGGGCGCCGCTGGAGAAGAGGATCTTGCCGAAGGGGGCCAGCTCCAGGATCTCGGCGAGGACCGTCGCCGCGCGGGCGCCGGTGCGCACGAGGGCGGCGCCCGAGTCGGCGAAGACGTGCGGGAAGACGCCGGCCAGGTGGGCGGCGTGGCGGTGGTAGGGGTAGCCGTGCAGCAGGACCAGGTCCGTGCCCAGGCCCGCGGTGGCCCGTACGAAGTCCGTCAGCAGAACCGGGTCCGTACGGTCGATGCGCGCCCCCGGCTCCCCCAGCCCGGCATGCAGCTGGAGCGGGAGGCCCGAGGCGACGGCGATCCACAGCAGGTGCCGTAGCAGCACCGGGTCGGTCAGTTCGCCACCGACCCGGCGCCCGGCCAGCCAGCGGCCCGCCGCGCCCCGTACCTCCCCCGGTCCGGGCGGCTCCGGCGCCAGCGCGAGACCGTGCCGTACGCCCGCCACGGAGGTGAAGGCGACGGCGCTCGCGGCGGCCCCGTGCACGGACTCGGCGAGGTTGGCGAGGAACGACTCGACAGTCCCGGAGGTGTCGGCGACCTGCTCGGCGAGGAGTTCCAGCCGCACGATCTCGCGGGCTTCGGCGGCACCGGCGGAGGCCATCTCGGCAGGGCCCGTGAGGTCGCCGGGCAGCCCGGCGTCGACCAGATAGGTCGTGATCCCGCTGCCGCGCAGCAGACGGCGGCCCGCTTCCAGTACGCCGATTTCACGACGCCGTGCGAGATAACGGGCGGGTGGACAGTGCGGCTCCAGGCCGAGCAGCGGCGGACACCAGCGGCGCACGGCGAAACCCGTCTGGGTGTCGAAGAGCGTGGTACCGGGGGCTGGTGGCCCCTCGGTCCGGGCGAGCTGGGCCTCGAACGTGCCAAGACCCAGCTCCGTCCTCAGTACGCCGTGGCAGTACTGGTCCACCAGGGACGGCGTTTCGATCATCCGGGCTCCCCGTGTGACTGGACCTCGTCCTCTCTCAGGTCCTAACGGGTGAACCGGGTGTCAGGTGTTGCTCCGAGATTCAGCTGTTGCTCGGACCGCCGACCTGGATGCCCGCCATCCGCTTCCACTCGTACGGGCCCGTCGTCACCTTGGCGGCGAACTCGCCGTCGAACGCCTCGTGGACGGTGATCCCGGCCTTCTCCACCGCCTTCTCGGCGATCGCGTAGCTGGGCGCCACCAGGTCGCCCCAGCCGCCGTCCTCGCCGACGAGCACGATCCGGGCGCCGCGCTCGCCGATGTACGCCACCTGGCCCTCGGCCCCGCCGTGCGCCTTGGAGAAGGCGCTGATCTGCTGGGCAAGGCGCGCCGCCTTGCGCTCGGCCTTCGGGTCAACCTGCTGCGTGTCTGCCATGGTCAGGATGCTACCGACGAGTAGCTCAAACGGCGACGGGCGGGGTGCGTGGCCTTGACCACGGACCCCGCCCGTACGACGTACAGGACGTATGAACGTATAGGACGTACGAGAGGCTCTTACCGCAGGAACGGATCGACCGCCACCGCCACGAACAGCAGCGACACATAGGTGATGGACCAGTGGAACAGCCGCATCTCCTTCAGCTTCACGCCCGTCGCCTCCGCCTTCGCGCGGTTCTGCAGCGCGTGCGCCTCCCGCAGCCACCAGCCGCCCGCCGCCAGCGCGACCAGCGTGTAGAACCAGCCCGTGTAGCCGAGCGGGGTCAGCAGCAGCGAGACGCCGACCATCACCCAGCTGTAGATGACGATCTGCTTGGCGACGACCTTGTTGGAGGCGACGACCGGGAGCATCGGCACGCCCACGCGCGCGTAGTCGTCCTTCACCTTCATGGACAGCGGCCAGTAGTGCGGCGGCGTCCAGAAGAACATCACCAGGAACAGGATGACCGGCGCCCACGACATGGAGTTCGTGACGGACGACCAGCCGATCAGCACCGGCAGGCAGCCGGCGATGCCGCCCCACACGATGTTCTGCGAGGTACGCCGTTTGAGGATCATCGTGTAGACGACGACGTAGAAGAGGAGCGCTCCGAGGGCCAGCCAGGCGGACAGCCAGTTGACGGTGAACCCGAACAGCAGCGTCGAGACGACGGCCAGCGTGATGCCGAAGGCGAGGCACTCGCGCGGGCTGACCATGCCGGTGACCAGCGGGCGCTGCGACGTACGGTCCATCAGCGCGTCGATGTCGCGGTCGATGTACATGTTCAGCGCGTTGGCGCCGCCCGCGGAGAGGTAGCCGCCGATACACGTCAGCAGCACCAGGCCGAGGTCCGGCACGCCCTGCTGCGCCAGGAACATCACCGGAACGGTGGTGATCAGCAGCAGCTCGATGATCCGCGGCTTGGTCAGAGCCACGAAAGCCTTGACACGGGCCCCGAACGGCCGGTGGCTCGGGCTCTGGCTCGCACCGAGCACCCCCGCTGGACGGGATTCGACGGCCGTCACGCACACCCCTGACAGAGACATCCCAGCGAGCCCCTCCGTGTGAACTGACGGTAAAGGCTCGCGCGTACCACGCCACTGTAGACGTTGCCCAGACCCTGACATTCGCGGGGGTGGGGTCGTGTGGGGTCGTGTTGGAGGGCATGCCGTCCGAGGAGCCCTACGGCTCGATTGAGCAGTCAGATGAGCGGCTCCGTATTCATGTGCCGAATGCGATCCGGAGTGGTCGGGAGGCGAATCGCCGCAAGGCCCGGCAGTCTGGAATGACTCGAAAAAACGCACGTCTTTACGGGGGTAGGCTCAGCAAAGGCCGGTGGGCACCCAGTGCACCGGCAGCCGGTGGGCGCGTGCCCGGAAGACCGGCGACCGACATGTGGAGAGGAGCCCTGACTCAGGGTGAGCACCAAGCCGACCACCACAGACCTCGAGTGGACCGAGCTGGACCAGCGGGCCGTGGACACCGCCCGGGTCCTGGCCGCAGATGCCGTACAGAAGGTCGGCAACGGCCATCCCGGTACGGCGATGAGCCTGGCTCCGGCCGCCTACACCCTCTTCCAGAAGGTGATGCGGCACGACCCGGCCGACCCCGAGTGGGTCGGGCGCGACCGTTTCGTGCTGTCCGCCGGCCACTCGTCCCTGACCCTCTACACGCAGCTCTACCTGGCCGGTTTCGGTCTGGAGCTGGACGACCTGAAGTCCTTCCGCACCTGGGGCTCGAAGACCCCGGGCCACCCGGAGTACGGGCACACCAAGGGCGTCGAGACGACGACCGGTCCGCTCGGTCAGGGTGTCGCCAACGGGGTGGGCATGGCCATGGCCGCCCGTTACGAGCGCGGCCTGTTCGACCCGGCCGCCCCTCAGGGTGAATCCCCCTTCGACCACTTCGTGTACGTCATCGCGGGTGACGGCTGCCTCCAGGAGGGCATCTCCGCCGAGGCGTCCTCGCTCGCGGGCCACCAGAAGCTCGGCAACCTGATCATGCTGTGGGACGACAACCACATCTCGATCGAGGGCGACACCGAGACGGCCGTCTCCGAGGACACCGTCAAGCGGTACGAGGCGTACGGCTGGCACGTGCAGCGGATCGCCCCGAAGCCGGACGGCGACCTCGACCCGCACGCCATCTACAACGCGATCGAGGCCGCGAAGAAGGTGACGGACAAGCCGTCCTTCATCGCGATGCGCTCGATCATCGCCTGGCCCGCCCCGAACGCGCAGAACACCGAGGCCGCCCACGGCTCGGCGCTCGGCGACGACGAGGTCGCGGCCACCAAGCGCGTCCTCGGCTTCGACCCGGAGCAGACCTTCGAGGTCGCCGACGAGGTCATCGCCCACACCCGCGAGGCCCTCGACCGGGGTGCCCAGGCGAAGGCCGAGTGGGAGAAGTCCTTCCAGCTCTGGCGCGACAGCAACGCCGAGCGCGCCACCGAGTTCGACCGCATCAGCAAGGGCGAACTGCCCACCGGCTGGGAGGAGAAGCTCCCGGTCTTCGAGCCGGGCAAGGGCATCGCCACCCGCGCGGCCTCCGGCAAGGTGCTGCAGGCGCTGGGCGCGGTCGTCCCCGAGCTGTGGGGCGGCTCCGCCGACCTCGCCGGGTCGAACAACACCACGATCGACAAGGACAGCTCGTTCCTTCCGGCGGACAACCCGCTGACGGAGGCGAACCCGTACGGCCGCACGATCCACTTCGGCATCCGCGAGCACTCCATGGGCGCGGAGATGAACGGCATCGCGCTGCACGGGAACACCCGTATCTACGGCGGTACGTTCCTCGTCTTCTCCGACTACATGCGCAACGCGGTGCGTCTGTCGGCCCTGATGCACCTGCCGGTGACGTACGTGTGGACCCACGACTCCATCGGCCTCGGCGAGGACGGCCCGACCCACCAGCCGGTCGAGCACCTGGCCTCGCTGCGCGCGATCCCCGGTCTGAACATCGTCCGTCCGGCGGACGCCAACGAGACCGCTATCGCCTGGCGCGAGATCCTCGGCCGCTACACCAAGGAGTTCGGCAAGGGCGCCCCGCACGGCCTCGCGCTGACCCGTCAGGGTGTGCCGGTGTACGAGCCCAACGACGACGCCGCGCGCGGCGGTTACGTCCTCTTCGAGGCCGAGGGTGGTGAACCGCAGGTCATCCTGATCGCCACCGGTTCCGAGGTGCACGTCGCCGTCGAGGCGCGTGAGCAGCTCCAGGCGGACGGGGTCCCGACGCGGGTCGTGTCCATGCCGTCCGTGGAGTGGTTCGAGGAGCAGGACCAGGGGTACCGGGACTCCGTCCTTCCGCCGTCCGTGAAGGCGCGGGTCGCGGTGGAGGCGGGCATCGGCCTCACCTGGCACAAGTACGTCGGGGACGCCGGCCGCATCGTTTCCCTGGAGCACTTCGGTGCTTCGGCCGACGGCAAGGTCCTCTTCCGGGAGTTCGGCTTCACTGCCGAGAACGTGGCCGCCAAGGCCCGGGAATCCCTCGCCGCCGCCCAGCGCTGACGCTCATATACGACACGTAGGAGATGTAATTCCATGACAGACGCACTGAAGCGCCTCTCCGAGGAAGGCGTCGCGATCTGGCTGGACGACCTGTCGCGCAAGCGGATCACGTCCGGCAACCTTGCCGAGCTGATCGACCAGCAGCACGTCGTGGGCGTCACCACCAACCCGACGATCTTCCAGAAGGCAATCTCTTCGGGCGACGGTTACGAGCAGCAGGTGGCGGACCTCGCCGCCCGCAAGGTCACCGTCGACGAGGCGATCCGCATGATCACCACGGCGGACGTCCGCGACGCCGCCGACATCCTGCGCCCCGTGTTCGACGCCTCCGGCGGCCGGGACGGGCGCGTGTCGATCGAGGTCGACCCGCGTCTGGCGCACAACACGAAGGCGACGATCGCCGAGGCCAAGCAGCTGGCCTGGCTGGTCGACCGCCCCAACACGCTCATCAAGATCCCGGCCACCAAGGCGGGTCTGCCGGCGATCACCGAGGTCATCGGCCTCGGCATCAGCGTCAACGTCACGCTGATCTTCTCGCTGGAGCGCTACCGCGAGGTCATGGCCGCCTACCTGGCCGGTCTGGAGAAGGCGAAGGAGCGTGGCCTCGACATCTCGCTGATCCGTTCGGTGGCGTCCTTCTTCGTGTCCCGTGTGGACACCGAGATCGACAAGCGGCTCGACGCCCTGGGCACCCCTGAGGCCAAGGCGCTGCGCGGCAAGGCCGCCATCGCCAACGCGCGTCTCGCCTACGAGGCCTACGAGGAGGTCTTCTCCTCCGACCGCTGGAGCGCGCTGGAGAACGCGGGCGCCAACAAGCAGCGTCCGCTGTGGGCCTCGACCGGTGTGAAGGACCCGGCGTACAAGGACACCATGTACGTCGACGACCTGGTCGCACCGAACACGGTGAACACCATGCCGGAGGCCACCCTGGACGCCGTCGCCGACCACGGTGACATCCGCGGCAACACCATCGCCGGCACCTACGAGCAGGCCCGTGCGGAGATCGACGCCGTCGAGAAGCTCGGGATCTCGTACGACGACGTGGTCCAGGTACTGGAGGACGAGGGCGTCGAGAAGTTCGAGGCGTCCTGGAACGACCTGCTGAAGTCGACCGAGGCCGTACTGGAGCGCCTCGCCCCCTCGGAGGGCTGAAACCTTGTCGAGCAGCAACCCGCTGCGTGACCCCGCAGACCGACGGCTCCCGCGTATCGCGGGGCCGTCGGGCCTGGTCATCTTCGGCGTCACGGGCGATTTGTCACGTAAAAAGCTGATGCCCGCGGTGTACGACCTCGCGAACCGTGGTCTGCTTCCGCCGGGTTTTTCGCTGGTGGGCTTCGCCCGCCGCGAGTGGGCGAACGAGGACTTCGCGCAGGAGGTCCACGACGCCGTCAAGGAGCACGCCCGTACGCCGTTCCGCGAGGAGGTCTGGCAGCAGCTCATCCAGGGGATGCGCTTCGTCCAGGGCACCTTCGACGACGACGACGCTTTCGAGCGGCTGCGTGCCACGATCGACGAGCTGGACAAGGCACAGGGCACGGGCGGCAACTTCGCCTTCTACCTGTCCGTGCCGCCGCGCTCCTTCCCGGTGGTCATCCAGCAGCTGAAGAAGCACGGCCTGACCGACCAGGAGGGCGGTTCCTGGCGGCGCGCGGTCATCGAGAAGCCGTTCGGCCACGACCTGAAGTCGGCCGAGGAGCTGAACAAGGTCGTGCACGAGGTGTTCGAGCCGGACCAGGTGTTCCGGATCGACCACTACCTCGGCAAGGAGACCGTCCAGAACATCCTGGCGCTGCGCTTCGCCAACCAGATGTTCGAACCGATCTGGAACCGGTCCTTCGTGGACCACGTGCAGATCACCATGGCCGAGGACATCGGCGTCGGCGGCCGGGCCGGCTACTACGACGGCATCGGCGCCGCCCGGGACGTCATCCAGAACCACCTGCTCCAGCTCATGGCCCTCACGGCCATGGAGGAGCCCGCCTCCTTCGACGCGGACGCGCTGGCCGCGGAGAAGGAGAAGGTGCTCGGCGCGGTACGGCTGCCGAAGGACCTGGGCGCGCACACCGTACGCGGGCAGTACGCGGCGGGCTGGCAGGGCGGCGAGAAGGTCATCGGCTACCTGCAGGAAGACGGGATCGACCCCAAGTCGAAGACCGACACCTACGCGGCGATCCGGGTGGGGATCGACAACCGCCGCTGGGCGGGCGTCCCCTTCTACCTGCGCACCGGCAAGCGCCTGGGCCGCCGGGTCACCGAGATCGCGGTCGTCTTCCAGCGGGCCCCGCACTCCCCCTTCGACCACACGGCGACGGAGGAGCTGGGCCAGAACGCGGTCGTCATCCGCGTCCAGCCCGACGAGGGCATCACGGTCCGCTTCGGCTCCAAGGTGCCGGGCACCTCGATGGAGATCCGGGACGTGTCCATGGACTTCGCCTACGGCGAGTCGTTCACGGAGTCCAGCCCGGAGGCGTACGAGCGCCTGATCCTGGACGTGCTGCTCGGTGACGCCAACCTCTTCCCGCGCACGGAGGAGGTCGAGCTCTCCTGGAAGATCCTCGACCCGATCGAGGAGCACTGGGACAAGCACGGCAAGCCCGCGCAGTATCCGTCGGGCACCTGGGGTCCCGCGGAGGCCGACGAGATGCTCGCACGAGACGGACGGAGCTGGCGCCGGCCATGAAGATAGACCTCACGGACACCACGGCCAGCAAGATCAACAAGGCGCTGGTGCAGGGCCGCCGGGCCATCGGTACACCCGCCGTCGGCATGGTGCTGACCCTGGTCATCGTCACCGACGAGGAGAACGCGTACGACGCGCTGAAGGCCGCCAGCGACGCCTCGCACGAGCACCCCTCGCGCACGCTCGTGGTCATCAAGCGGGTCTCGCGCTCCCCCCGCGACCGCACGTCCTCGCGGCTGGACGCCGAGGTGCGGGTGGGCGCGGACGCGGGCTCCGGCGAGACGGTGGTGCTGCGGCTGTACGGCGAGGTCTCCGACCACGCCGACTCGGTCGTCCTGCCGCTGCTGCTGCCGGACGCCCCGGTGGTCGTCTGGTGGCCGGTGAACGCCCCGCTCGACCCGGCCCAGGACCCGCTGGGCGCCCTCGCCCAGCGCCGGGTCACCGACACCTACGCGGCCGAGCAGCCGGTGCGGGAGCTGTCCGCCCGCGCCGACGCCTACACGCCCGGCGACACGGACCTGTCCTGGACCCGCATCACGCCCTGGCGCTCGATGCTGGCCGCGGCACTGGACCAGGTCGTGTGCGAGGTGAAGGCCGTCGAGGTGGAGGGCGAGGAGTTCAACCCGAGCTGCGAGCTGCTCGCGATGTGGCTGGCGGACCGGCTGGACGTGCCCGTCAGGCGGTCGCTGTCCGCCGGCCCCGGCCTCACCGCGGTCCGCCTGGACACCAGCGGCGGTCCGATCGCCCTGGACCGCGCGGACGGCTCGCTGGCCACGCTGTCCATCGAGGGCCAGCCCGACCGCGCGGTGGCGCTCAAGCGGCGTGACACGGCCGAGCTGATCGCGGAGGAGCTGCGCCGGCTCGACCCGGACGACACGTACGCCTCGGCGCTGCGGTACGGGGTGGACCGGCTGAACGCGGTGCCGGAGCAGGTGCCCGCCGCTCCGCCCGCGAAGGAGGCCGCCGCGGCGCCGCCGGAGCAGACGGCCGCCAAGAAGGCCACGCCTTCGGCTCTTGCGAAGAAGGCGGCGAAGTGAGCACCCCGCAGCTGGTCGTGCACCGCGACAAGGAACTGATGGCGCAGGCCGCCGCGGCCCGGCTGATCACCAAGATCGTGGACGCGCAGTCCTCGCGCGGCTTCGCCTCCGTGGTGCTCACCGGCGGCCGCAACGGCAACGGCCTGCTGGCCGCCCTGGCTGCCGCCCCCGCCCGCGACGCCATCGACTGGAGCCGCCTCGACATCTGGTGGGGCGACGAGCGCTTCCTCCCCGAGGGGGACCCGGAGCGCAACGTCACCCAGGCCCGTGAGGCGCTGCTGGGCGCGGTGCCGCTGGACCCGAAGCGCGTGCACGCCATGCCCGCGTCGGACGGTCCGTACGGCGCCGACGTGGAGGCGGCGGCGGCCGGTTACGCCGAGGAACTGGCCCGGGCGGCCGGTCCCGAGAACCACGGCTCGGTGCCCACGTTCGACGTCCTGCTCCTGGGCGTCGGCCCGGACACGCACGTGGCCTCGCTCTTCCCGGAACTGCCCGCGGTACGGGAGACGGACCGCACGGTGGTCGGCGTCCACGGCGCCCCCAAGCCCCCGCCGACCCGGGTCACCCTCACCCTTCCGGCGATCCGGTCGGCCCGTGAGGTGTGGCTCCTCGCGGCCGGCGAGGACAAGGCGAACGCCGCGGCGATGGCCCTGTCGGGCGCGGGCGAGATCCAGGCCCCGGCGGCGGGTGCGTACGGCAGACAGCGCACCCTGTGGCTGCTGGACGCGGCGGCGGCCTCGCAGCTGCCCCGGTCGCTGTATCCGCCGGCTTCACCGTGACCGAGGGGTGGGGGCGGCGGGGGTGTCTTTCCTCCGCCGCCCCTGCCCTCCCGGCCCGGTCCCTCAGCGGACCGCGCCCACTCGTTCGGGTCCGCCCTCCAGCCTTCCCTGCCGGTGCAGCTCCGCGATGTCCGCTGCCAGGCAGTCACGGATGTCCTTGCCCGTGCGACGCCACCCGAAGAACTCGCACGCCTGCTTGATCAGCTCATCCTCGGACATACCCGGGCACTCCGCGGCCAGCTCGCACAACGCCACGTAGCGCTCCGGCGGAGCGATGTGTATCACCTTGCGCGGCGTCTCACCGTCCAGCGGATGCCGCGCCCGCAACCCGCTGCGTCCCTCCGTGTCGAAGAAGGCGCCGTCCGAGGAGACGAGACCCGAGCGGACCAGGGCATGCGCCACCTCCCGCACGTTGTCCCTGATGCGGTTGCCCGCCCGGCCGACACCCCAGGCCTCGCGGGCCCGCTGCACCAGCAGGTCCTCGTGGATGGGCCCCTCGGCCTCGATGACGCGTGCCAGCAGCTTGCGCAGCGCCGGCCGAGCCTCCGGCGTGTGCAGTTCGTGGCGTGGGCTGACCACGACCGAGCCGGGCCGGTACGGAGCGCTCCACTCCCGTTTCGCGTCGGTGTCGACCGGTACCCGCTCGTACTTCGAGTCTGCCGGTTCCGGAGAACGGGGAGCAGGCAGCGGCACCGTGGCCGGCGGCGCCGGGGCCGTGGCGGTGAGAGGTCCCCGGGCGACGGCCTGCTCGACCGCCTCCCGCAGCCGGAGCTCCGCCGCAGCGCGGCCTCGGTACCAGTCGGTGCCCCAGATGCGGTACAGACGCCAGCCCAGCCCGTTCAAGACCTGCTCGCGCAGCCGGTCGCGGTCACGGGCGGCCTTGGAGGAGTGGTACATGGCACCATCGCACTCGATGCCGAGGGCGTACGCGCCGGACAGCTCCGGATGGCGCACTCCGAGGTCGATGCGGTAGCCGGCGACGCCGACCTGGGGCTGGACCTGGTAGCCCCAGCTTCGAAGGACCGCCAGGACCGACTCCTCGAACGGGCTGTCCGGCTCGGCGTCGGCCTGGACGACGTCCCGGGCCAGAACCGAAGGTCCGCTCTCGGCGTATTCGAGGTAGCGCTTCAGGTACTGCACACTCTCATTGGCGCTGTCGGCCAGACTCGTACCGCGGAACGACGCGACGACCTCCATGCGGTAACGGGCCCGGGTCACGGCCACGTTGAGGCGGCGCCAGCCACCGCCCTTGTTGATGGGGCCGAAGTTCAGCCCCACCTTTCCGTGCTCGTCGGGACCGTAGCCCACGGACATGATCATCACGTCACGCTCGTCGCCCTGTACCGATTCCAGGTTCTTGACGAAGAAGCCGTCGAGACGGTCCTCGGTGAAGCAGTGGTCGAGATCGGGGCGTGCCAGCCTCGCTTGCTGCACGGCCTGGTCGATCGCCGCGGCCTGGGCCTGGGAGAGTGCGACGACTCCGAGGGTCTTGCCCGGGCGGGTGTCGAAGTGGTGGAAGACGCGCCGGGCCACGAAGTCCGCCTCGGTGCGGTTGTCCCGGCGTCCCCCTCGGTCGTAGACGCCGTCGGCCTTGAGGAAGGCGACGCCCACATCGTTGCCCTCGTCGAGGGCACCTGGAAAGGTCACCATCGAGTTGTCGTAGAACTCATGGTTGCTGAAGGTGATCAGGTTCTCGTGACGGCTGCGGTAGTGCCAGCGCAGCGGCAGTTCCCGCATGGCGCCGGCCTTGCAGGCGTGCAGCAGGGATTCGAAGGAGTCCGGGACGTCCTGCGCGTACTCGTCGGAGTCGTCCTCGACCGAGGCGTCGAAGAAGGAGGTCGGCGGCAGCTGCTTGTCGTCACCCGCGACGACGAGCGTGCGCCCCCGGTAGATGCAGTTGACCGCGTCGCTGGGACGAACCTGGGAGGCCTCGTCGAAGACGACCACGTCGAACTGGAAGTCCGCGGGCAGAAACTGGCTGACCGTCAGCGGGCTCATCATGAAGCACGGCTTGATCGCCTGCACGACCTCGCGGGTCCTGCCGAGCAGTTCACGCACGGGCATGTGACGGGTCTTCTTCTCCGCCTCCCGGACGATCACCGCGCCGGCGCCGCCCGCGAACCGCCGCGGACGTCGCTTGTTGCAGGCCTCGATGACCGCGCCGCCCGCGGCCGCGATCAGTCGGCGGTCGGCCTCCTGGAAGTCGGCCACGCGCGCGTCGAGGGCGTCGGAACGCGTGCTGCGCAGGCGTTCGTCCGTGGCGAGGATGCCGTCCGCCCAGGCACGCAGCAGGGCCTGCTCGACGACGTCGGGCAGTTGGTGCGGATCGATGCCCCGCTCGGCCGCGCTTGCGACGACGGTGTCCGCTCCGTGCCGGGCGAGCACGCCGAGCCCGTCGAGGTACTCGTGCCACTCGTCCGGGCCCTGCGGGTCGGCGAGCAGGATGTCGATCGACTGCTGGGCCTGGTCGAAGGAGCTCAGCAGGGACGGCGAGAGCTGGGTGCGGCGGGCCGTGTCGAACAGGTCGAGCAGGGCGGCCACGGAGCGGGTCCAGCGGTCGGCACGGCTGGTGGCGGCCGCGCACCACGTACCGAGCGAGCGCCGGATGTTCTCCGCGAGCAGAGCCGGGAGTCGGTCGTCTTCGGCGTCGTCGGCGAGGCGGTCGGCGAGTGGTTCGCACCGTTCGGCGTCCCTGCTCACCTCGGCGATGCGGTCGGCCGTGGACAAGACCCGGTCGAGATCCGCGAACGCTTCCTGGGTTCGCGGGGTGTACCGGCCCAGCAGGGCGGTGTGCCGGTCGGCCAGGCGGGTGACTTCGGCGGCGGCGCTGTGCCATGCCAGCGCCTGTTCCAGCCTGCCCGCCAGCGACTTGTCCCAGGCACCGGTGCGGGTCAGCTCTGCCACGCGCCGGCGGTCGGCCTTGTACTGGGAGGAGAAGCGAGCCATCACTCCCCGGTGCTGGTCGGCAAAGCGCCCGACCAGGTCAGGCAGTTCCGCGCAGGTGACGACCTGCTCACCGAAGACGTCCCCGGCGGCGGCGCGGGCAGCGGTCTCGGCGTCCAGCGCTCCGCGTAGCTCCGCGGCCGCGGCGTGCGCCCGGCCCAGGACGTCGGCGTCGAACCATCCTCGCGGAGGACGGTGCTCAGCCGTCGTCAGATCGGCGAGCTCGCACAGGCCGAACGCGGCATCGGCCCGATCCGCCTTCGGCATGCCGAACAGGTCGGCGAGCTGTGCGACCTGAGCGGTGACGTCCTCCGGCAGGACCCCGTCGGACAGGACCCCGTCGGACGGGGCCTCCTCGTCCGGGAGACCCGCCCGGAGGGAGCGCACGGTCTGCTGGACTTCCCGAACGGATCGGGGTTCGTCCTGGGTGCCGGCGAAGGGGCGGCGGCCTGTCGCCTTCAGCAGGGCATCGAGGGCGCCGGCGGCCTCGGACACCACCTGATGCGCGGAGGTGCCGACCAGGCCGCGCCAGGGGAAGGCATCGCCCTCGGCCGCCGGGCGCCAGGCACGGGCGACCGCCTGAGAGGCGGCGGCGAGTTCCTGCAGGCCACCCGCGGTCAGCGTGCGGACGACCTTGGCGTTCTCGGCAGCGAGCGGCAGGTTGGGGATGCTGGACTGTTCCAGCAGCACGAGGCGTCCGAGGACGTCGTGCAGGGTGCGCTGGAGCGGCTCCCGGGTCTGGTTCATGGCGGCGGCGTAGGCGGAGAGCTCTACGCGCAGCTGCCGGGCCCGCTCAAGCTCGTGCTCGGCGGCTCCGGTGACACGGGCCTCGGTGGTCAGCACCCGGGCGAGTTCGGTGGCGACCGCCTTCTTGCTCGTGTCACCGCTGTGCAACGCCATGACGGAGTCTCCCAGTCCCACTCCGCGAAGCCGGTTGCGTACGACGTCGAGCGCCGCGGCCTTCTCGCTGACGAACAGCACGCTGCGGCCGGCGTGCATGAGCGCGGCGATCATGTTGGTGATGGTCTGGCTCTTGCCCGTGCCGGGCGGTCCGCTCATCACGAACGAGCGGTTGTCGAGGGCGGCGGCGATGCACTGCCGCTGCGAGGCGTCGGCGTCGAGGACCAGAGGCGTCCGCTCGGGCAGCTGGACCTCGTCGATACGGTCGAGCTCCGGGGGTTCGAAGGCGATCAGGTCGTCGGGCAGGCCCGCGTCGGGGCCGAGGGCGACGGCCCGCACCAGCGGATGGCCGAGGATCCGGTCCTCGTTCTGCTGAAGGTCCTGGTACATCGCCTCACGGTGGGAGGCGAACAGGCCCAGCACCACCCGCTCGTGCACGGACCAGTTCTGCAGACCGGCCGCGACCGAGTGGGCGGCGGCGAGCACCGCGGGCAGGTCACCGACGTCGGTGGCGGTGACGGGACTCCATTCGACACCGAGCCGCTCCAGTTTCACCGCGAGTGCCGGATTGTGGATGCGGTCCTGGTCGCCGGCCAGGTGGAGGCGCCAGTGGCGTTGACTGTCCCTGCGCAGTTCGACCGGGACCAGGATCAGTGGTGCGGAGCTGCTCTCATGGGCATCGGCCTCGCGCCAGTCGAGCATGCCGACACCGAGCCACAGCACCCACAGGCCGTAGTCGTTGTACATCTGGCCGGACTTCTGGCGCAGCTGGTACAGCGAGCTGTCCAGCGTCGCCTGGGTGACCTTCTGAGTGACCAGCCCGGGACGGGTCCGCCCACCGACGGATCCGGTCCCCTCGTCATCCGCCTTCCCCAGGCCCACGCCCTCCACGACCGGCGCGAACTCCCAGCCCCTGGCCAGGTCCGAGAGGAGAGCGCCGGCGCCGGGCGAGGTTATCTCCAGAGTCGCCGTTCTGGTGTGACGGAAGTTCAGCAGCCGATTGCGCCCGCCCATGTCCAGCAGGGAGTTGCGCCAACCGTCGAGGACGGCCTTCAGCTGATGGGCCATGCGGTGGATACCTCCTGAGCGGAACGCACAAGGGTGTCCCATGTCACAGACCCCCCTGGAGGTACCTCCCTATCAGCTCGCATCTCCTGACGCACCAGAGATCAACGACACGGTATGTATTTGTTGTGAAGGATTCGAACAAATGGTGGAGGATGGATGCCCGGTCACTTGACCGACCCCGCCATCACCCCTTGCACGAAATGCCGCTGGAACGCGAAGAACACCGCCACCGGCACGATCAGTGACAGGAACGCGCCGGGTGCCAGGACATCGATGTTGCTGCCGAACTGCCGTATCTGGGACTGGAGTTCCACCGTCAGCGGCTGCGCGGAACTGTCGGCGAAGAGCAGGGCCACCAGCATGTCGTTCCAGACCCACAGGAACTGGAAGATGGCCAGGCTGGCGATCGCGGGACGCCCCACCGGCAGGACCAGGCGCGTGAAGATCCGCCATTCGCTGCCGCCGTCCATGCGCGCCGCCTCCAGCATCTCCTTCGGCATCTCGGCGAAGTAGTTGCGCAGCAGGAACACCGCGAAGGGAAGGCCGTAGGCGACGTGGAAGAGCACGACGCCGGGGATCGTGCCGAACAGGCCCAGTTGTCCGAAGAGTTTGGCGACGGGCAGCAGGCCGATCTGGACCGGCACCACCAACAGCGCCACCACCAGGAGGAACAGCGGCTCGCGGCCGGGGAAGTCCAGCCATGCGAAGGCGTATCCGGCGAGCGCCGCGATGACGACGACGAGGGTCGTCGCCGGCACCGAGATCAGCACCGTGTTCCAGAACGCCTGCGTCATGCCGGAGTTCTTCAGCAGGGCCGAGTAGTTGTCGAAGGACAGCCGGCCGGGGCTCGCCAGGGCCGTCCACCAGCCTCCCTCGGCCGTGTCCTGCGTCGACCGCAGCGAGGACACGAACAGCCCCGCCAGCGGAGTCAGCCAGACCAGGCCGATCACCACGAGGAACGCCTGGACGAGACCGTTGCCCAGGCCGCGCCTGACCGTGTTCATCGCCGTGTTCATCGCCGCGCTCATCGCTGACTCCTTCGGAAACGGCGGACGTTGATGACCATCGCGGGGATCACCAGGAGCAGGAGCAGCACGCCGAGGGCACTGCCCAGGCCCTGGTTGTTGCCGCCGCCGAAGGACACCAGCCACATCTGGGTCGCGAGGACGGTCGCGTCCTCCTGCACCGGGCCGGGCGCGATGATGTAGACGAGGTCGAAGACCTTCATCACGTTGATGACGAGGGTCACGAAGACGACCGTCAGCACGGGGGCGAGCAGCGGGACCGTGATCCTGCGGAAGATCTGCCACTCGTTCGCGCCGTCCATCCGGGCCGCCTCCAGCGCGTCCCGTGGGAGGGCCGCGAGGCCCGCGCCGATCAGGACCATCGCGAAGCCGGTCCAGATCCACAGGTACGCCCCGATGATCGCCGGTGTGACGAGTGCCGGCCCGAGCCAGGAGATGCCCTGGTAGGGCGGCGCGAAGTTGGAGGCGGGCAGCTTCACGGTGTACGAGCCCGCGTGGAGCCCGGTGAAGCGGAAGGAGCCGTCGGACGCGGTGGTCGTGCTCGCGACGGACCGTCCGTCGCGTGTCGCCTCGACCTTCATGCCGGGCAGCCCGTTCTCCTTCGGGTCGACCCTGCCCTGCTTCCCTCCTCCGCCGGGCGTGAAGTCCAGGTAGACGACGCCGCGCAGTTCGTCGGCGGCGGCCTTTCGTCCCGCGGCCGGGTAGGCGGGCGAGGCGCTCGCGGGCAGGTCCCCGGGCAGCACGCCGACCAGTCCGAGGGCCACCGAGTCACCCGGGGACAGGTCGGCGCCTGTCAGGTAGGAGCCGTCCCGGCCCCGGGTGAGTCCTTGTCCGTCGCGCGCCCGCGCCGTCGGGTAGGCCGACGTGCCCTCAAAGGCGTCGTGCACCGAGACCACGGCGGCGTTCAGGACGCCCTTGTTCGGGTCCTCGTCGTAGGCGAGGCGGAAGATGATGCCGGCGGCGAGGAAGGAGACCGCCATCGGCATGAACAGCAGCAGCTTGAACGCGGTGGCCCAGCGGACCTTCTCCACCAGGACGGCCAGGATCAGGCCGAGGCCGGTCAGCAGGGCCGGGGCGACGACGACCCAGATGGCGGTGTTGCGGATGGCCTTGAGCGTCGCCGGGTCGCGGAACATCTCGGTGTAGTTGTCGCCGCCCACGAAGCGCGTGCCGGAGGCGTCGAAGAAGCTGCGTCCGACGGAGAACAGCACGGGGTAGACGACCAGCGCTCCGAGCAGGAGCAGGGCGGGGAAGACGAAGAGCAGGGCGACGATCCGGCCCCGCCGCCGGGCGCGACGCCTGCGGGTCGCACCGGCGGCGGGCGGGCTCGCCTCTTTGTGTACGAGCGTGGTGGCGGTCATCGCAGGTCAGTCCTGGTAGGCCTTGGCCGCCGCGGACTCCAGCTCCGCCGCTGTTCCCTTGGGGTCGGACGGGTCGCGCAGGAAGTCCTGGAGCAGCTTCCACTCGCCCGCGCCCTTGGTGCCGCCGAAGGCCGCGGGCGCCTGGTCGGACATGTCGAAGCGGACCGAATCGCCCGCCGCGATCAGGGACTTGGCGGTCGCGCGGGTGACGTCGTCGCCGTAGGAGGCGAGGTCGAGCTTCTTGTTCGGGGACAGGAAGCCGCCGGCCTTCGCCCAGACGGCCGCGGCCTCCGGGGTCGTGAGGTACTCCAGGAGCTTCATGCCGGCCTTGGCGTTCTTGGCGTCCTTCAGTACGACGGCCGCGTCACCACCGCTGACCACGGGCGCCGTACCGCCGTCGACCGCCGGGAACGGGAAGAAGTCCGCGTCCTTGCCGATCACCTTGCCGAACTGGTCGTGCGCCACACCGGCGACGAAGTCGCCCTCGTAGACCATGCCGGCCTCGGGCTTGGGCCCGAAGACCTTCTCCACCGAGCCGGGGAAGTCGGTGTTGAGGGCCTCCTTCTGGCCGCCCGCGATCAGCTGCTTGTCCTTGAACAGCTTGCCGAGCGTGGTGAGCGCCTTGACCACGCTCGGGTCGGTCCACTTCAGCTTGTGGGCGGCGAGGGCGTCGTACTTCTCGGGTCCGGCCTGGGACAGGTAGACGTTCTCGAACCAGTCGGTGAGCGTCCAGCCGTCCTGCCCGGCGACGGAGAAGGCGGCGAGGCCGGAGTCGGAGACGGTGTGGCCGGCCTTCAGCATCTCGACGTAGGTCGTCGGCGGCTTCACGCCCGCCTGGGTGAGCGCGCCGGGGCTGTACCAGACCGTCGACTTGTGGGCGGCCTTGAAGTAGAGGCCGTACAGGGTGCCGTCCACGCTGCCGTACTTCTTCCACACGGGCGCGAAGTCGGCGTCGACGGTCTGTTCGGCGGTCGAGGACAGCGGCTTCAGCCAGCCCTTCTTCGCGAACTGCTGGAGCACGCCGACCTGCGGGACCATCACGACGTCGGGGGCGTTGCCGCCCTCGATCTTGCTGCCGACGACGGTGGACACGTTGTCGCCGGTGGACACGAACTGCGTCTTGGCGCCCGTCTTCGCGCTGAACGCGTCGAGCACCTTCTGGAAGTTCTTCTGCTCGCTGCCGGACCAGACTCCGGCCACGGTGACCGTCTGGCCGCTGAGCGCCTTGTCGCCGCCGCCCGCGGAGACCGGGCCGCTGCCGCCGCAGGCGGTCGCGCCGAGCGCCAGGACGAGGGCGGTGCAGCCGGTGAGCAGGGTGGTACGTCGTCGCATCATCGTTGATGTCCCTTCAGAGGGTGGGGAACTGACGAAGGTGGAGCGTGTGGGGCGAAGAGGGATCAGAGATCGGTGCCGTCGCTGATCCACCAGGCGGCCGTGGAGCCGGGGAGCACCCCGGCCGGGCAGGGACCGCTGGACAGCAGGGGTGTGCCGGAGACCGGCGCGGGCATGGGCGCCGTACCGAAGTTGACGGCGCAGACGAGGTCGTCGCCGCGGACGAAGGCGAGGACGCCGGGCGGGGTGTCCAGCCAGCGCAGGGCGCCTTCGCCCAACTGGTCCAGTGACGCGCGCAGTTGGAGGCCGTCGCGGTACAGGTGCCAGAAGGAGCGGGTGTCGGCGAGGGCGCGGTCGGTGGCGTACTCGGCGAAGTACGACGGCTGCGGCAGCCACGGCTTGGCGCCCTCGACTCCGGAGGTGAAGCCGAACGGGGAGGCCTGCCCGGACCAGGGCAGCGGCACCCGACAGCCGTCGCGGATGCGGGCGCGGCTGCCGGTGCGGCGGAAGATCGGGTCGGTGAGCACGTCGTCGGGCAGGTCGACGACCTCGGGCAGGCCCAGTTCCTCGCCCTGGTAGATGTACGCGGCTCCGGGCAGCGCCAGCATGAGCAGCGCTGCGGCGCGGGCGCGGGCGGCGCCCGCGCCGCCCGCGGTGGCGGGTTCGCCGTAGCGGGTGACGGTGCGGACCTGGTCGTGGTTGTTCAGGACCCAGGTGACCGTCGAGCCCGTGCCGGCTATGTCCTGCATGGCCTCGGAGATGACCTTGCGGAAGGCGTCGGCGTCCCAGGGGGCGCCGAGCAGGTCGAAGAAGAAGGCCTGGTGGAGCTCGTCGGGGCGGACGTACTCGGCGTGTTCGCGGGCCGTGGGGACCGAGACCTCGCCGACCAGCAGTCGCTCGTGGCCGTCGCGCGCCGTGTACTCCTCGCACACCGCGCGCCAGTGCCGCCACACCTCGTGCACCTCGGGCTGGTTCCAGGCGAGGGGGTTGACCGAGTCGCGGGTGCGGGCGTCGGCCTCGGGGTCCGGGGAGTCGGGCAGGTCGGGGTGCTTGAAGAGACCGGCGGCCACGTCGATACGGAAGCCGTCGACGCCCCGGTCCAGCCAGAAGCGCAGGACGCGGTCGAACTCGGCGGTGACCTCGGGGTCGCGCCAGTTCCAGTCGGGCTGTTCCGGCGTGAACATGTGCAGGTACCACTGGCCGGGGCGGCCGTCCGCCTCCGTCACCCGGGTCCAGGCCGGGCCGCCGAACATGGCGTGCCAGTTGTTGGGCGGTTCGGCGCCGTCCGGGCCGCGGCCGTCGGCGAAGTGGAAGCGGGCGCGGGCCGGGCTGCCGGGTGCGGCGGCGAGCGCCTCGCGGAACCACGGGTGCTCGCTGGAGCAGTGGTTGGGGACGATGTCCAGGAGCACCTTGATGCCGAGCCGCCGGGCGGCCGCCACCAGCAGGTCGAACTCGGCGAGGTCGCCGAAGAGCGGGTCGACGTCGCAGTAGTCGGCGACGTCGTAGCCGTGGTCGTGCTGGGGCGAGGGGTAGAAGGGGCTCAGCCAGATCCCGTCGACACCGAGCTTCTTGAGGTACGGCAGTCCGGCCCTGACCCCGGCCAGATCGCCGATGCCGTCGCCGGTGCTGTCCAGGAAGCTGCGGACGTACACCTGGTAGATCACTGCGTCGCGCCACCAGTGGTGGGTGCGGATGCGCTGAAGACTCACCCCGTCGGCCTGTCTGTGCGTGCTTACGGTTATGCATGCATGTTAAGTAGGCGTGTCGCGAGGGTGTCAACGAAGAGGCAGAAGCTACCGCAGAGTTAGCCTTTTATATGCACATTTATCAGGGCACCCAGAAGCAAGATGAGACCCTGGCGTTACTTAACAAGTAACTAGCGACTATCGCCGGGAGATGGCGGCCAGCTCCCGCGCCAGCCGTCGCACAGCGCTCTCGGGCGTCTCCCGCCCGGTCAGCGCGTCCTGCACGACGGCCTGCACCACCAGGCTGACCTGGTCGTAGCGCGGGCTCTTGGGGCGAGGGGCGGCCGTGCGCAGGGCCGCGCGCAGGGTCGGCAGGTACGGGAAGCGCCGTACCAGTTCGGGGTCGTCGTAGAGCGAGGCGCGGACGGGCGGCAGCGCGCCGCGCGTGAGGACCTGGCGCTGGACGCGCTCACCGGTCAGGTACGCGATGAGCCGCGCGGCCGAGTCGGGGTGCCGCGCGTGCGTGTTGACGGCCAGGTCGGAGCCGCCGAGGACACTCCTGCCGGGGCCGTCCGGCCCGGGCAGCGGTACGGCGCCGATCTTGCCGGCCACCTTGGAGCCCTTGGCCGAGGCGGCGACGTACGCGTAGGGCCAGTTGCGCAGGAAGAGCAGCCGGCCGTCCTGGAAGGCCTGCTTGGACTCCTCCTCCTTGTACGTCAGCGCCTGCCGCGGGATCCAGCCCTCGCGCACCCCGCGCGCGAGGAAGCCGATGCCCTCGCGGGCCGCGTCGGAGTTCACGGTGACCCGGGTGCCCTCGTCGCCGAGGATCGTGCCGCCCGCCGAGTACACGGCCTCGGCCGCGTTGACGGTGAGGCCCTCGTACGGCAGGAACTGGCCCGCGTAGCCGTCGAGCCCGTACTTCGGCGCGATGGTCTTCGCGTCCCGCTCCAGCTCGGCCCAGGTGCGCGGCGGCGGCACGCCCTCCTTGGCCAGGATGTCCTTGCGGTACAGGAGCAGCCCGGCGTTGGTGACGTACGGGACGGCATACAGCTGCCCGTCGTATCTGGCGGTGTCGACGACCGGATCCAGGAACGTCTTCAGCGGGAACCGGTCGGGCGGCAGCGGGCGGATCCAGCCGGCCGCCGCGAACTCGGAGGTCCAGTTGACGTCGATGTTGAGGACGTCGAAGCGGCTGCGGTCGCCGCCGCGCAGGTCGGTGGTCATCTGCGCGTGGGTCTCGTCGGCCGAGTCCGGGAGCTCGACGAGCGTGACCTTCTCGGCGGGGTGGGTGCGGTTCCAGCCGTCCAGGACCGGGGCGAGATAGCCGGTGAGATCCCCGGCGGTGGCCAGGGTGAGCGGGCCGCGTCCGCCGCCGCGTGCCCCGCCGGTGTGCGTGCCGGAGGCGACGTAACCGGACATGACCACGGCGACGACGAGGAGGCCCCTACCGGCGGCGTGGATCCACCGCATAGGTTCCTCCTTGCACACCCGGCACCGGGCACCCTCGCCCGGGTCAGATGCCATGTATACCTGTTAGGTATGGGCGATACTAGGGCTTGGGACACATCAGGCCCGGCACACAGTACGAGACCGCGAGGAGGACTGCACGAGTGCGCCTGCCCCTCCTGGCACTCCTCGCGCGCGGCCCCGCCCACGGCTACGAGCTGAAGCAGGACCTTGAGCAACTGCTGGGCTCCGCGTACCCTCAGCCGAACGTCGGCCAGATCTACGTCACCCTCGGCCGCCTGGAGAAGTCCGGACTGATCGAGGGCGAGGACGTCGAGCAGTCCAGCCGGCCCAACAAGAAGGTGTACCGCCTCACCGAGGCCGGGCGTGAGGCGCTGCACGTCTGGTTCGAGGAGCCCGAGGACGAGCCGCGGGTACGGGACGAGTTCTTCATGAAGCTCGCCCTCGCCCCGCAGACCGGTCTCGCCGACCAGATCGCCCTCATCAACAAACAGCGGCGCCAGTACCTCAACACCATGCGCAACCTGTCGAAACTGGCCGCGGCCGAGAACCGGGACAACCGCATCTCCCACCTGCTGATCGAGGGCGCCATGCTGCATCTGCAGGCCGACCTCGACTGGCTGGAGCGGTGCCAGGAGGAACTGGAGGAGCTGGAATGAGCGACAGCGGCACCGCTCCTCTGCTGCGTGCCGAGGGGCTGACCAAGACCCACCACGGCGAGGGCGCGCCCGCGCACGCGGTGCGCGGCGTCGATCTGCGCGTGACGCGGGGCGAGTTCGTGGCCGTCACCGGACCGTCGGGGGCCGGGAAGTCCACGCTGCTGCACCTGCTCGGCGGGCTGCAGCGGCCGGACGCCGGCAGCATCTGGCTGGACGGCGAGTGCACCGACTCCTACAACGAGGCGCGCTGGGCGGTGGAGCGCAGGAAGCGCATCGGGATCGTCTTCCAGTTCTTCAACCTGGTCTCCAACCTGTCGGTCGCCGACAACGTCGAACTGCCGGCCCTGCTCGCCGGTGTCCCGCCCAGGCGGGCGCGGACCGAGCGGGAGGAACTGCTGGCGGAGCTGGGCCTGGAGGGCAAGGAGCGCAGCATGCCGGGTGAGCTGTCCGGCGGTGAGCAGCAGCGGGTCGCGCTGGCCCGGGCCCTGGTCAACCATCCTCCGCTGCTGCTGGCGGACGAGCCCGCGGGCAGCCTCGACAGCAGGGGCACCCGTGAGGTCATGCGACTGCTGTCCCGCTTCCACGGGCGCGGGCAGAGCATCGTACTAGTCACCCACGACGCCCGCCTGGCCAGCGCCGCGGACCGGGTGATCAGCTTCTTCGACGGCCGGATCGCCGACGACGCCGAACTGGGCGGGACGCCGTCCCGCAGGTCGGGGATATCGGGTGTGCTGGAGCTGAGGGACTGATCCGCGGTGCACGACCACTCTGTGTACGACCACTCGGCGTACGACCACTCGGCGTACGACCATCCACTCATCCACTGCCGCGAGCCGAGGGGCTGAGCCGGTGCGGGCCACCTTGCGCTGGGCGCACTCCGATCTGCGCACGCACCGCGGCGAGGCGCTGTTCATGGTGCTCGCCACCGCCGGCATCGTCGCCTCGCTGCTGCTGGCCACGGCGCTGTTCGGGTACGCGACCAACCCCTGGCAGCGGATCTTCAACCAGGCCCGTGGCGCCCACGTGTGGATCCACGCCGTACCCACCGCCGACACGGACCGGCTCGCCCGGCTGGACGGCGTCCAGACCGTCGCCGGTCCCTATCCCACCGAGTCCGTCACCGTGTCCTCGCGCGGCACCCGCGCCTCCGTCGAGCTGCGCTCCACCCCCCGGCAGCCCGACGTGGACCGGCCGCTGCTCACCTCCGGTCACTGGCTGCGGACCTCGGACCCGGGCGGGGTGGTGCTGGAGACCAGGCTCGCCCGGGCCCTGCTGGCCGAGCCGGGGGACACGCTGACCCTGCCCGGCACGGCCCGGACCCTGACGGTCGTGGGCATCGCCGACAGCCCCGAACCCCGCTACAGCCCGGGGGAACAGCCGGGGCTCGTCTGGGCCCCGCCCGCCGCCCTGCGCGATCCGGGCGGCCAGGTCGTCGGGCTGCGCCTGACCGACCCCGACGACACGGACTACGCCGTCCAGCGGGCGGTCACGGTGCTGGGCGCCGGTGCGGTCGACGAGGTCTCCACCTGGCAGCAGGCACGTGCCGAGGCCCAGGGCGACAGCCGGCTCCTCGGCCAGGTGCTGGGACTGTTCGGGCTGGGCGCGCTGGCCGCCGCCGGGTTCGCGGTGCACGGCGCGATCGGCACCCGCATCCGGGGCCATCTGCGGGACATCTCGGTACTCAAGGCGATCGGCCTCACGCCCGGCCAGGTCGTGCGGATCTTCCTGCTCCAGCACGTCGTGTACGCCGTCGTCGGCGCCCTGGCCGCGGGGGCGTTCATCCAGGGCCTGGGCCGCCTGATCCCGGGGCGGCTCGGTGACGCGGTGGGCGTGTGGCAGGGCCTGCCGGGACACGCCGTCGCCCTGTTCGTGGTGCCCGTGGGCGCGGTGCTGTTCATCGGCCTGACCACCGGGCTGGCGGCCTGGCGGGCCGGCCGGGTGCCTCCGGTACCGGTCCCACGGCCCGCGCCCCAGTCCGGCGGGCGGCTGACGGGCGTGGCCCGGCGGGCCTTCGGGCTGCGGCTGCCGCCCGCGGTGGTGCTGGGCTGCCACAAGGTGTTCACCGGCCGCCGCCGGTCGCTGGCCACGGTGGGTCGGCTGGCGCTGCCGCTGCTGCTGATCGTGGTGGCGCTGAGCGCGTGGACCACCATCGACCGGTTCCACCGCAGCCCGGAGCGGCTGGGTCTGCCCGCGGCGCTCACCGTACGGACGGACGCCGGCCTGAGCGACGCGGACGCCCGCGCGCTGCTCACCGCGGACCCCCGGGTCGCCGCCGCCTACCCGGGGGTCGAGGTGCCCGCCCTGGTCCCCGGCCAGACCGCCACGATCGCCCTGCGGGGCCTCGGCACGCACCGGGACCCCTACCCGTACGCCCTCGCCGAGGGCCGCCCCGCGACCGGTCCGGACGAGGCGGTGGCCGGGCAGGGGCTGCTCGACCTGCTGGACGTGCGCGTCGGCGACTGGGTGCGGATGACCGTGGGCGACCGGCCGCAGATCCTGCACATCGTGGGCCGCTGCATCGAGCCGGAGAACGCCGGCCGGGTCGTGTCGACCTCCCTGGACACCCTCCGCGAGAACGATCCGCAGCTGACCCCGACCCTGTACCAGCTGCGGCTGCGCGCGGGCGCCGACCAGCACCGGGTGGCGGCCGCGCTGGCCACGGCGGGCCACGGGCATCTGGACGTGCACGCCGTGCCGAACCCGGCCGACGGGCTGTCCCCGCTGCGCGGAGTCGTCGCCGGGCTGATCGCCGTGCTCGCCCTGATCGGCGTCGTCGAACTGCTCACCGCGATCGGCGGGACCGTCCGTGAGAGCGAGCGGGACCTGCTGGCGCTCAAGGCGATCGGCATGTCCCCACGGCAGATCACCGCGATCACGGTGACGGCGACGAGCTGTACGGCCCTGGCCGCGGTCCTCCTCGCCACGTCGCTGGGGCTGCCGCTGGCGCGCCGGCTGATCGACGCCCAGGGCAGCTCCAGCGGCATCGGCGCCGGAATCGCCCAGTCCCCCTCCCCCGCCCTGCTGACCGCCCTGGGCGCGGCGGCGGTACTGGGAGCCGCCGCGCTCTCCGCCCTCCCCGCGGCCAGGGCAGCCCACCGCCGCCTGGCGGACACCCTGAGCGCGGTGGCCTGACAACACGGGTCGACCGCGAACACCGGCCTCCTCGCCGGGACGCCGCCCCGGGGCACCACCCGATCGACCCCAGGCCGACGCCCGCGGGCACCGGCACCGGGATCACCCGACCCCTTCCCCGGCCGACCGACCGCACAAGGCACGACAGCCGCACCGAAGGCCACCGCACTCTCCACCCCGCCCACGGCTGCCAGACAACGCGGGGCGGCCGCGAACGCGGGGCTGCTCCGCACCTCGCCGGAGCCGCCCCGGGCGCGTCGGCTGATCGACGCCCGGGGCAGATCCGGGGGCATCGGCGCCGGGATCGTGCAGTCCCCCCTCCCGCGGCCCGCCGACCGCAGGTCAGCCGCGGCCGCGCAGCTCCCGGTACTTGGCGACCAGGACCTTGGTGGACTCGTCCAGGCCCTCGACCTCGGCTCCCTCGGTGAGGGCTGGTTCGACGCGCTTGGCGAGGACCTTGCCGAGTTCGACGCCCCACTGGTCGAAGGAGTCGATGTTCCAGACCGCGCCCTGGACGAAGACCTTGTGTTCGTAGAGGGCGACGAGCTGACCGAGAACGGACGGAGTCAGCTCGCGGGCGAGGATCGTCGTGGTCGGCCGGTTGCCCTTGAAGGTCTTGTGCGGCACCAGCTCCTCGGGTACCCCCTCGGCCCGGACCTCGTCGGCGGTCTTGCCGAAGGCGAGGGCCTGGGTCTGGGCGAAGAAGTTGGCCATGAGCAGGTCGTGCTGGGCCTTGAGCTCACCGCCGAGCTCGGCGACCGGCTCGGCGAAGCCGATGAAGTCCGCCGGGATGAGCTTCGTGCCCTGGTGGATGAGCTGGTAGTAGGCGTGCTGCCCATTCGTGCCCGGCGTGCCCCAGACGACCGGTCCGGTCTGCCAGTCGACCTCCTGCCCGTCCCGCGCCACGTGCTTGCCGTTGGACTCCATGTCCAGCTGCTGCAAGTAGGCGGTGAACTTGGACAGGTAGTGGCTGTAGGGCAGGACGGCGTGCGACTGGGCGTCGTGGAAGTTGTCGTACCAGATGCCCAACAGGCCGAGCAGGAGCGGCACGTTGGACTCGGCCGGCGCGGTCCTGAAGTGCTCGTCGACCAGGTGGAAGCCGTCGAGCATCTCGCGGAACCGGTCCGGGCCGACGGCGACCATCAGGGAGAGGCCGATCGCGGAGTCGTAGGAGTAGCGGCCGCCGACCCAGTCCCAGAACTCGAACATGTTGGCCGTGTCGATGCCGAAGTCCGCCACCTTCTCGGCGTTCGTCGACAGGGCCACGAAGTGCTTGGCGACGGCGTCCTGACCGGCCTTCAGCTCGGTGAGCAGCCAGTTGCGGGCGGAGGTCGCGTTGGTGATCGTCTCGATGGTGGTGAAGGTCTTGGAGGCGATGATGAACAGCGTCTCCGCCGCGTCCAGGTCACGGGTGGCCTCGTGCAGGTCGGCGCCGTCCACGTTCGACACGAAGCGGACCGTGAGGTCGCGGTCGGTGAAGCTGCGCAGCACCTCGTAGGCCATCGCCGGGCCCAGGTCGGAGCCGCCGATGCCGATGTTGATCACGTTCTTGATGCGCTTGCCGGTGTGCCCGGTCCAGGCGCCGGAGCGGACACGCTCGGCGAAGTCGCTCATCTTGTCGAGCACGGCGTGCACCGCAGGGACGACGTTCTCCCCGTCGACCTCGATCACCGCGTCGCGCGGGGCGCGCAGCGCGGTGTGCAGGACCGCGCGGTTCTCGGTCGTGTTGATCTTCTCCCCGCGGAACATGGCGTCCCGGAGGCCGAAGACGTCGGTCGCGGCGGCCAGCTCGCGCAGCAGCCGCAGCGTCTCGTCGTTGACCAGGTGCTTCGAATAGTCGATGTAGAGGTCACCGACCTGGAGCGTGTACCCGGCGCCGCGCCCGGGATCGGCGGCGAACAGGTCCCGCAGATGGGTGTCGCCGAGCTGTTCCCGGTGCTTGGCCAGAGCGGTCCACTCGGGCGTCTGGTTGAGCCTGGTACGGCCGTCTGCGTTCATTTCGGACTTCAGCCTTCTTTCCTGCAACCTGTCCTGCTGCGTACCTTGCCCCGCTGCCGGTCCCAACCTAGTTGATCAGCGGGTGACGTGAGCTGTCGCGGCGCCGTCCTCCGGGGCAACAACAGGTACGTCGGGCTTGCCCGCCGGTATCAACGAGGTGACCGCCAGGGCGAACAGCCCGGCCGCGAGCAGGGCCGGGCCGTTCAGCCCGTACAGGCGGGCCACGACTCCGCCGAGGAGGGCGCCGAGCGGGGCGCCGGAGGTGGAGGCCGTGCGGAAGGCGGAGGCGATACGGCCCACCATCGGCTCCGGGCTGCGCTGCTGCATCAGCGTGACCTGGTTGACGTTCCACACCATGTTCATCGCGCCGAGCAGCAGCATGCCGGCCAGGAGCGCGGTCAGGTGCCGGACGCCGCCGATCAGCAGCAGCGACGCGGTCTGCACGGTCCCGCCGAGCAGGAGGGCGCGCACCCGTCCGGTGCGGCGGGCCAGGCGCTGGGCGAGGAAGCCGCCGACGATGCTCCCCGCGGAGTACGTCGTCATGGCCGCGGCGAATCCCGCGTTCCCCGCGTGGAGCCAGCGGGTCACGTGCAGCACCAGTGTGGCGATGAGGGCGCCCATGCCGATGTTGCACAGCAGCGTGGCCACGCAGACCGCTCGCAGGGCGCGGTCGCGCCACAGGGCGCGCAGGCCGGCCCCGATCTCGGCCCGCAGGGTGCTTCCGGCGGGGCGGGGCTCGCGCTGCGGCGGCCGTATCCGCAGGGACGCCACCAGCGCGGCGGCGGCCAGATAGGTGCCCGCGTCGGCCACGAACGGCATGAACGCGCCCGCCGCCAGCAGCAGGGGCACGAACGGGCCGGCCAGCAGACCGCCCGCGAGCTGCTGGCCGGTCATCAGCCGGGCGTTGGCTCCGCCCAGGGTCTCGCGCGGCACCAGTGCGGGCAGCAGGGCCGTGGAGGCGTTGTCGAAAAGCGTCTGGAGAGTGGTCAGCGTGAAGGCGAGCGTGAGCAGCAACGGCATCGAGGCGTGGCCGAGTCCCACGGCGAGCGCGAATCCGGCGACGAGCAGCCCCCGTGCGGTGTCCACGGCCCACATCGCCCGGCGCTGGTCCACCCGGTCGGCCACGGCCCCGCCGAGCAGCCCGAACAGCAGCCAGGGGACATAGCCGCAGACAGTCACCGAGGCGATGGCCAGGGGCTCGTCGGTGAGGCTCACGGCGAGCAGCGGCAGCGCTGACGTCCGTAACGCGTCGCCGAAGCGCGAGACCACGGCGGCCGTCCACAGCCGCCCGAATCCCCCGCGCCACGCGGGCGCGCTCCCGCCCGCCGCTGTGCCCTCCGTCATCGCTCCCCCTCACGATTCGCCGATGCACAAACCGTAAAGGGCGCCACTGACAACGCGTCGGGCTCAGCCGCGCGAGACGGCTGCGGCCAAGCGCCCACGGGCACCCGGCCGGTCACAACTCCTAGATCTCGCCGCGCAGTTTGGCGAGCGCCTCGGCGAGGATCGCCTCGCCGTCCGCGTCGCTGCGCCGCTCCCGTACGTACGCGAGGTGCGTCTTGTACGGCTCGGTGCGCGGCGGGTCCGGCGGGTTGTCCCGGTCCTGACCGGCCGGGAAGCCGCAGCGCGGGCAGTCCCAGGTCTCGGGAACCTGCGCGTCGCTGGCGAAGCTGGGCTGCGTCTCATGCCCGTTGGAGCACCAGAAGGAGATGCGCAGACGCGGCGCGGACTCGCCGCGCTCGGCCTCGCCCATCGGCCCCGCCCCGACCCGGCTTCCTCGGATCGCGTTGCCACTTGCCACGGTGTAACTCCCTGCGTGATGGTGCCGCGAAGCGAGTCGGCGTTTCGCTTCGTTGCGAGCGCCTCAGTCTACGTAAGGCCCAACGCGCGTCCAGTGCTTGGAGTTACAACCCCCATACCTAGACGCAAGCCCCATGATAGGCCGCGCCCAGGAGCGCGTACCGAACATGGGGCCTTACGTATGGAATGTGCGTGCTTGTGAGAAGCTGATCAGCTGCTCGTCGACGCTCAGCTGCTCGACTTCATCAGCAGGCCGAGGACGACGATGCACGCGAACCACAGCAGACCGACCACGATGGTGATCCGGTCGAGGTTGCGCTCGGCGACCGAGGAGCCGCCGACGGACGACTGCATGCCGCCACCGAACATGTCGGAGAGACCGCCGCCCTTGCCCTTGTGCATCAGCACCAGCAGCATCATCAGCAGGCTGAAGACGATCAGGGCGATCGAGAACCCCAAAACCACGGCTGGACCAACTTCCTCGGATTCGGATGGACTGCGGGGGCCGGCAGACATCTACCAGCCCCCGCAAGGGTACGACGAATCGCCGTTACCGCATACTCACAGGTCGCGTCACTGGTCGCGGAAGCGCACGATCTTGACGAACTCGTCCGCGTCCAGCGAGGCCCCGCCGACCAGGGCGCCGTCGATGTCCGCCTGGGCCATGATCTCGGCCACGTTTCCGGCCTTCACGGAGCCGCCGTACTGGATGCGGACCTTGTCGGCCAGCTCCTGCGTGTACAGCTCGGCGATCTTGCCACGGATGGCGGCGCAGACCTCCTGGGCGTCCTCGGCGCCGCAGACCTTGCCGGTGCCGATGGCCCAGACGGGCTCGTAGGCGATCACGACGGTCTCGGCCTGCTCGGCCGGGAGGTCCTTCAGACCGCCCTCGACCTGGGTGAGGGTGTGGGAGACGTGGTTGCCCGCCTCGCGGATCTCCAGCTCCTCGCCGACGCACATGATCGGGGTCAGGCCGTGCTTGTAGGCGGCCTTGACCTTGGCGTTCACGACCTCGTCGGTCTCGTCGTGGTACTGGCGGCGCTCGGAGTGCCCGACGGCCACGAAGGTGCACTTCAGCTTGGCCAGCATCGGGCCCGAGATCTCGCCCGTGTACGCGCCGGAGTCGTGCGCCGAGAGGTCCTGGGCACCGTACTTGATCTTGAGCTTGTCGCCGTCGACCAGGGTCTGCACGGAGCGCAGGTCGGTGAAGGGCGGCAGGACGGCGACCTCGACGGCCTCGTAGTCCTTGTCGGCCAGGGCGAAGGCGAGCTTCTGGACGTGCGCGATGGCCTCGAGGTGGTTGAGGTTCATCTTCCAGTTGCCCGCCATCAGCGGCGTGCGCGTGCTCATGTAGGTCAGTCCTCCAGTGCGGCGAGGCCGGGGAGCGTCTTGCCCTCGAGGTATTCGAGGGAGGCGCCGCCACCGGTCGAGATGTGGCCGAATGCGTTCTCGTCGAAGCCGAGCGTACGCACGGCCGCGGCGGAGTCGCCGCCACCGACGACGCTGAAGCCGTCGGATTCCACGAGGGCCTGGGCGACCGCCTTGGTGCCCTCGGCGTAGTCGGGGTGCTCGAAGACGCCCATGGGGCCGTTCCAGAAGACGGTCGCGGCGTCGGCGAGCTTCGAGGCGTACAGCGCTCGGGTCTTCGGGCCGATGTCCAGGCCCTCCTGGTCGGCGGGGATCTTGTCCGCGTCGACCACGGTGTTCTCGGTCGGAGCCTTGGCCTTCAGGTCCGGGAACTCCCGGGAGACCACGACGTCCACGGGGAGCAGCAGCTCGACGCCCTGCTTCTCCGCGCGCTCCATGTACTCCGTGACGACCGGGACCTGGTCCTCCTGAAGGAGGGAGATGCCGACCTCGTAGCCCTTGGCCTTGAGGAAGGTGTAGGCCATGCCGCCGCCGATGAGGAGGCGGTCGGCCTTGCCGAGCAACTCGTCGATGACGGCGAGCTTGTCGGAGACCTTGGCGCCGCCGAGCGCGACGACGTAGGGGCGCTTGACGTCCTCGGTGAGCTTCTTCAGGACGCCGACCTCGGTGGCGATGAGGTAGCCGGCGTAGTGCGGCAGGCGGGCCGGGAGGTCGTACACGGAGGCGTGCCCCCGGTGCACGGCGCCGAAGCCGTCGCCGACGTAGACGTCCGCGAGGGCCGCCAGCTGGTCGGCGAACTCGCCGCGCTCGCTGTCGTCCTTGGAGGTCTCGCCGGCGTTGAAGCGCAGGTTCTCGATGACCGCGACCTGGCCGGGCTGCAGGCCGTTCACGGCGTCGTGGGCGGCAGGGCCGACGGTGTCCTGGGCGAACGCGACCGGGGCGCCGAGGAGTTCACCTAGCCGCTCGGCGGCGGGCAGCAGCGAGAAGGCCAGGTCCGGGGCGCCCTTGGGGCGGCCCAGGTGCGAGGCGACGACCACCTTGGCGTCCGCGTCGGCGAGGGCCTTGACGGTGGGCAGTACGGCGCGGATGCGGCCGTCGTCGGTGATCACGCCGTCGGCGAGCGGCACGTTGAGGTCGGCGCGGACGAAGACCCGCTTGCCGGCCACGCCTTCCGCGAGAAGTTCGTCGATGGTCTTCATGAGGGGACTCCTGAGGAGGGCTCTTGATCGTACGAGGGCTGATCGACCGTACATAGGGGGTCGATCCGCACGTGCGTCAGGGCTCGGGCAGCGCGACGGTGCGCTGCCCGAGCCCTGCTGTCACATCAGGTGCCTGCTCTGCCGATCAGAGCTGGTTGCCGACGAAGACCGTCAGGTCGACGAGGCGGTTGGAGTAGCCCCACTCGTTGTCGTACCAACCGATGACCTTCACGTTCTTGCCCTCCTGGACCATGGTCAGGGAGGAGTCGAAGGTGCAGGACGCCGGGGCGTTGACGATGTCGGAGGAGACGATCGGGTCCTCGGTGTACTCGAGGATGCCCTTCAGCTCGCCCTCCGCGGCCTTCTGGAAGGCGGCGTTGATCTCTTCCTTGGTGACCTCGCGGCCGAGCTCGAGGACGAGGTCGGTGACCGAGCCGGTGGGGACTGGGACGCGCATCGCGATGCCGTCCAGCTTGCCCTTGAGCTGCGGGAGCACCAGGGCGGTGGCCTTGGCGGCACCGGTGGTGGTCGGGATGATGTTCTCGGCGGCGGCACGGGCGCGGCGCAGGTCCTTGTGCGGGAAGTCCAGGATGCGCTGGTCGTTCGTGTACGCGTGCACCGTGGTCATCAGGCCCTTGACGATGCCGAAGTTCTCGTCGAGGACCTTCGCCATCGGCGCCACACAGTTGGTGGTGCAGGAGGCGTTGGAGATGACGTGGTGGTTCGCCGGGTCGTACTTGTCCTGGTTGACGCCCATCACGATGGTGATGTCCTCGCCGGAGGCCGGAGCCGAGATGAGGACCTTCTTGGCGCCGCCGGCGATGTGCTTCGCGGCGTCGTCCTTCTTCGTGAAGATGCCGGTGGACTCGATGACGATGTCGACGCCCAGCTCACCCCACGGAATGTCGGCGGGGTTGCGCTCGGACAGCACCTTGATGGTGTGGCCGTCGACGGTGATGGTGTCGGCGGTGTGCGACACCTCCTGCTTCAGACGACCCAGGATGGTGTCGTACTTCAGCAGGTGGGCAGTGGTCGCGGTGTCACCCAGGTCGTTGACAGCCACGATCTCGATGTCTGCACCCTGCTCCAGCAGTGCGCGGAAGTAGTTGCGACCGATACGACCGAAGCCGTTGATGCCTACGCGGATCGTCACGAACCGATCTCCTCGTTGGTACGCCGGCCATGCGGTGCCGGCGAGCTGTATTTGGGATGTCCCCGACCACCCCCGACCCTACCTCCCTGAGGCACCCGAGGTGACATCCAGATGCCTCATACGCGGCAGGGCGGTCCGTACCCGCCAGTAGGGGTACGGACCGCCATTCTTCGGGGGGTTGATCGCCCCGCTATTTCATGAAATGACAGTGCCTCTTGGCGGCGTTGTCACTCGTTCGTGAGCGGGTCGGCTCACTTGTCGAGTGACGCGAGCGCCTTCTTGACCAGTGCCGTCCGGTCGGCCGCCGCGGGAACCTGCTCCAGGCCGAAGCCCAGCAGCACGGTGTCGTCCGTGGTGACCGCTCCGTACGTCTTGAACAGGGCTCCGGTGCGCGTCCAGTCCTTCAGGACCGCCGGACTGCCCGCGGGCGGTCCGGCCACGCTCCAGGCACCCAGGGACGACTCGAAGCCCTCGGTCTCCTTCGCCGTGCCGCCGACCACGAGCGAGGCGTCGTCGGCGAGGACGCCGTGACCGCCGGTGCCGGGGTCGGTGATGTAGCTGATCGAGACCTCGACGGACTTCCCTGCGTAGGCGCTCAGGTCGAAGCTCACCTGCTGCCAGCCGCTGGAGCTGCCGGTGAGGCTGTTCCAGGAGCCGGTGGTGCCGGTCGCCGTGCACGCGTTGTCCGTGAGCGTCAGGTAGTGCTTGAGCCACGGGTGCTCGCCGATCAGGAACCCGGCCCCGCAGTCCGCCGGCACGGTGGTCCTGGTGGCCCCGGCCGTCTCCGGGAGGGTCGTCCAGTCGTCGGCGCCCACGGTGTGCGCCTCGACCACCGCGTGGTCGTAGCCGGGCTCGGTGTCCCACAGCAGCCGGGTGCTCAGGGACGGCTTGTCGGCCGCGCTCACGCCGGTGAGGTCGATGGTGCGGGTGAGTCGCTTGTAGGCGTCGTCGGTGTGGACCGCGGCGGCCATGGAGGAGCCCGTGTACGGGCCGTACGGGTTGACGGTCCCGGCGAACTGGCCCGCGCCCTTGGCGGCGAACTGGGGGTACTTGTCCGCCGGCAGCTCGTCGGAGGTGACGCTGTAGGTGCCGGCCTTGTCGAGCGCGTTGCCGGGAACGTCGCCGAGGGCGCCGGTGAAGCCGTCGAGGTTGCCCGAGCCGGTGAAGCCGGTGGCTCCAGGAGTCGACGTGCGCGAGTAGGCGCCCAGGTAGTACTGGCTGAAGTCGTCCGACGGGGTGCCGTCGGCGAGGTTCACGGTGCCGCCGGCGAGTTCACCGGCCTCGATCAGCTTGCCGCCCTCGTTGAGGTAGGCCCGCAGCTGGAGCTGGGTGGCGTTGCCGGGGCCGTTCGTGCCCGAGTAGTGGGCGACGGTCCTGAAGTGCTTCAGCACGCCGAGCGCGTCGGGCGCGCCCTGCGTGGCGACGTCCCAGACGATCGCCTGACGGCCGTTCGCCCTCAGCGCGTCCACGTACTTCTGGGCCTGCGTGGCGGCCGCGCCCTCCTCGGCGACGACGAGGGTGTCCGCCTCGGGCCGCTCGGCGACGGTGTAGGTGAAGTGCGGGCTGGAGACCTTCTTGCCCTTGCCGGTCTCACCGGTGAACCACACCTCGACCTTGTCGCCCGGCTTGCCGCCTCGGACCTTGGCCCGGTACTCGTCGAAGTAGAGGTTGTCCCGGCCTCCGTAGGTCTTGCCGCCCTTCCAGGGCCTGAGCCTCTGGTCCCGCGTACGGCCGCCGTCGACACGGTACTTGAGCTCCTTGTCGCGCACGGACTTCCGTACGACGACCGAGACCTGCTGGTCGGCGCCGCGCGCGTACGACGTGGAGAACGTCGCCGGGGTGAAGTCGGCGGCGCTCAGACCGACCGAGGAGACCGGCTGGTCGGGGTGGGCTGCGGTCTCGGCGACGGAGAGCGCGAACGGGATGTTCTTCTGGAACTCCTGCTGGATCAGCTTCTCGTCGTCGGGGAAGTTGAAGACCGACTGGCAGTCGGAGGCCTTCCAGGCGTCGTTCGGGTCGAGGTTCGACGCGGTCTGGCAGGTCGACATCTCGGGGGTGAACATCGCCATGCCGTTGACGTTGGACGCGTGGCCGTCCGCCTCGCCGTTGGTGGTGTAGAGCTCCGAGGAGACCTGCGGGTGGTAGCCCGGGACCGCGGAGTTGTCGGGGGTGCCGGCGAGTGCCTTGTAGAGGACGTCGTCCGGGGTCGGGGTGGCCACCTGCCAGCCGACGCCGTAGAGGAGCAGTTCGGCGGCCGAGTGGTAGTTGATGCCGTAGGTGAAGCCGATGCGCTTCTCGAAGTTGTCCAGCGCCCGCGTCTCGGGCTCGGAGCCGGGGCTCGCGCCGCGGTAGGTCTGGCTGGTGGGGTTGGGGGACGAACCCTCGTCGTCGTAGCCCCACTTGTAGGCGAAGTTGCGGTTGAGGTCGACGCCGTCGCCGGTGGAGATGACGCCGTCGCCGTTGACGTCCCGCAGGTTCTTGCGCCACAGGCGGGTGTCGGAGTTCCGGAAGGTGTAGTCGTAGCCGTCGGGGTTGGCCGAGAGGACGAACCACAGCTCGGTCGAATCGACGATCTTCTTGATGCGCTTGTCCGTCTTGTAGTTGTCCAGGTAGTAGTGCATCAGCCGCCGGGTCATCTCCGGCGTGATCCACTCGCGCGCGTGCTGGTTGGACATGTACAGCACGGAGGGCTTCGAACCGTCCTTCGACTTCTTCGCGTTCCTGGTCAGTTTGAGCGCGAGGATGTCCTGGCCGTCGATGGTCTTGCCGATGGACTCGACCTTGGTGAGGCCGGGGTTGGCCTGGCCGGTCCTGACGATCTCTTCCTTGAGTCCGCCGCTGCCGCTGTACGGGCGGAACACGCCCTGCGCGGCGTCCGCGACGCGCTTCTCCGCCGTGGCCGACAGAGTGTGCTCGGTGAGGTCGACGCCCTGCTTCTCAAGTTTCTCGGCCTGCTTGTCGGTGAGGTAGACCTCGACGGCGGTCCTGCCGCTTCCGGTCACCTGCTCGCCCAGTTCGTGGCCGTCCTGGCCCGCCTTGAGCAGCAGGGGTATCTGCTTCTGGGTGACTTCGGCGCGGAAGACCTTGATCTCGTCGGGGTCGGACTTGCCGGAACTTCCGTTCTGCGCCTGGGCGATGGGTGCGAGGCTGGCTCCGCCGATCAGGAGCGCGCCGACAGCGAGGATCGATCTCGCTCTGTGTCTCATGAACCCCCCTAGCGGGTGTCCGCCGCAGTGGCGAACAGGTTGCCAGGCTCATGTCAGTCCTTGATCGAGTCAAGAGCGCCTCAAGGTCACACGAACGCCGGTGCCGATGTCCCAAAAGGACATCGGCACCGGCGAGTTGGCAGGCCTTCGGTCAGCCGGCCAGGTTGTCGGCCAGCTCCTCGGAGAGGTTGGCCTCGGTCCCCGGGATGCCCAGGTCGGAGGCGCGCTTGTCGGCCATCGCCAGCAGTCGGCGGATACGGCCCGCGACGGCGTCCTTGGTGAGCGGCGGGTCGGCGAGGGCGCCCAGCTCTTCCAGGGAGGCCTGCTTGTGCTCCATGCGCAGCCGGCCGGCGGCCGCGAGGTGCTCGGGAACCTCGTCGCCGAGGATCTCCAGGGCGCGCTGGACACGGGCACCGGCGGCGACGGCCGCGCGCGCGGAGCGGCGCAGATTGGCGTCGTCGAAGTTGGCGAGCCGGTTGGCCGTGGCGCGGACCTCGCGCCGCATCCGGCGCTCCTCCCAGGCCAGCACGGACTCGTGCGCGCCGAGGCGGGTCAGCAGGGCGCCGATCGCGTCACCGTCACGGACGACGACCCGGTCCACGCCACGCACCTCGCGGGCCTTGGCGGCGATCGACAGCCGACGCGCGGCGCCGACCAGGGCGAGCGCGGCCTCAGGGCCCGGGCAGGTCACCTCCAGGGAGGAGGAGCGACCGGGCTCGGTCAGTGAGCCGTGCGCCAGGAAGGCCCCGCGCCAGGCCGCCTCCGCGTCACAGGTGGCCCCGGAGACCACCTGCGGGGGCAGGCCCCGGATCGGGCGCCCACGGCCGTCCACGAGCCCCGTCTGCCGGGCCAGCTGGTCGCCGCCCGCGACGACACGCACCACGTACCGCGAGCCGCGGCGCAGTCCCCCGGGCGCCATCACGATCAGCTCGGAGCTGTGGCCGAAGATCTCCAGGATGTCCCGCTTGAGGCGGCGGGCGGCCATCGCGGTGTCCAGCTCCGCCTCGATCACGATGCGCCCGCTCACCAGGTGAAGGCCGCCGGCGAACCGCAGGATGGCCGAGACCTCCGCCTTCCTGCAGCAGGTCCGGGTGACGGGGAGCCGGGAGATCTCGTCCTTCACCGCTGCCGTCATCGCCATGGGCCGATCCTTCCATGCATCCGAAAAATACGGTCGTACGCGGCGGCCAACAGCTCCGGGTCGTGCCGGGGAGAACCGTCCGTCCGGGCCACCGTCGCCAGCTCGACCGCGGCTCCGAGCCGCTCGGCGGCTTCGATGAGCGAGTCGCGGTCGGGCACGGCGGCCTCGTCGGCCAGCACCACGTCCAGGGCGAGTTTAGGGGCGTGTCGCCCCAAAACCTCCAAATGACGCTGCGGGGAGAAACCTTCGGTTTCTCCGGGCTGCGGAGCGAGGTTCAGCGAGAGTACCCGGCGTCCCTTCGTCTCCATGAGGGCGTCCAGCAGTTCGGGGACGAGCAGGTGCGGGATGACCGAGGAGAACCAGGAGCCGGGGCCGAGCACCACCCAGTCCGCGTCCAGGACTGCCTCGACGGCCTCGGGGACGGCGGGCGGGTCGTGCGGCACCAGGTGCACGGACTGCACCTCACCGGGCGTGAGGGCGACCGTCGCCTGGCCGCGCACGGTGTCCACATCCTCCGGCCGGGCCGGGTCGTGCCCCTTGACCAGGGCCTGGAGCTCCAGCGGCACCGCGGACATGGGCAGCACGCGCCCGTGCGCGCCGAGCAGCTTGCCGACCAGGTCGAGGGCCTGGACGTGGTCGCCGAGCTGTTCCCACAGCGCGACGATCAGCAGGTTGCCGACCGCGTGGTCGTGCAGGTCGCCCTGGGAGGTGAAGCGGTGCTGGATGACCCGGGCCCAGGTCTGGCCCCAGTCGTCGTCGCCGCACAGCGCGGCCAGGGCCTTGCGCAGGTCGCCGGGCGGAAGTACGCCCAGTTCGTCGCGCAGGCGCCCGCTGGAGCCGCCGTCGTCGGCCACGGTCACGACGGCGGTGAGGTCACCGGTGATCCGGCGCAGCGCGGCAAGCGAGGCGGACAGGCCCATGCCGCCGCCGAGGGCGACCACCTTGGGCTGGGCGCCGCGGCGGCGCGGCCGTGCGCCGCGCGCCTCGGCGGGGCGGCCCGCGCGTGCCTCGGGCACCATCCGGCGCAGCCTGCCCAGCCGCGGAGTGCGTTGCGTCATTCCCGTCCCATGTCCCGGTGTACGACCACCGTCTCCACGCCCTCGGCCGCGAGCCGCGCGGCCAGCTTCTCCGACATGGCGACCGAACGGTGCTTGCCGCCGGTGCAGCCGATCGCGATGGTCACATAGCGCTTGCCCTCGCGCCGGTATCCGGCCGCGATGAGGCGCAGCAGCTCGGCGTACCTGTCGAGGAACTCCTTGGCGCCGGGCTGGTTGAAGACGTACGCGGCCACCTCCTCGTTGAGGCCGGTGTACGGGCGCAGCTCCGGGACCCAGTGCGGGTTGGGCAGGAAGCGCATGTCCGCGACCAGGTCGGCGTCGACCGGGAGGCCGTACTTGAAGCCGAAGGACATCACGGTGGCCCGCAGCTCGGGCTCCTCCTCCCCGGCGAACTGGGCGTCCATCTTGGCGCGCAGCTCGTGCACGTTGAGGCTGGAGGTGTCGATCACCAGGTCGGCGTCGCCGCGCAGCTCGCGCAGCAGCTCGCGCTCGGCGGCGATGCCGTCGACGATGCGGCCGTCGCCCTGCAGGGGGTGCGGACGGCGCACGGACTCGAAGCGCCGCACCAGGGCCTCGTCGGAGGACTCCAGGAAGACGATGCGCCGGGTGACGGCCCTGGAGTCGAGGTCGGCGAGGGATTCGCGCAGGTTGTCGAAGAAACGGCGGCCGCGCACGTCGACGACGACCGCGATCCGCGCCACATTGCCCTGGGACCGCGCGCCCAGCTCCACCATGGTGGGAATGAGCGCGGGCGGAAGGTTGTCGACGACGAACCAGCCGAGGTCCTCCAGACACTTGGCGGCCGTCGACCGGCCCGCTCCGGACATGCCGGAGATGATCACCAGCTCGGGGATGGCCGCCTCGGGGACCCCGGCCGATGTGACGTCCGTACTCACCTGTGCTCCGTTTTCCTGGACCGCTTCCTGCGGCTGACCTTGGCCCGCCTCCTGGTGGGTCTGATCTCGCTCCGCTGCGTGCTGGGCGTCGTGCTCGGTCATGTCTCCTGCCCCCGTCGTTCGTCCGGGGCGCCCGCGGTCACGGGCTCCCCCGAGGAATCCGCCGTCGCTGCGGGTTCCTCGTCATCAATGATCTCTCCAGTCGCCGTGTTCACGGCGGGTGCGGCCGGGGCCGCCTGAGCGAGGGCCGCTGCGATGGTCTCGGCCGTCTTGCGGCCTATGCCGGGCACTTCCTGGATCTGCTCGATTGTGGCCGACCGCAGCTTCTTCACCGAGCCGAAATGTTTGATCAGCGTCTGTTTGCGGGTCTCGCCGAGGCCCGGCACGTCGTCCAGCGGGCCGGCCCGGAAGCGCTTGGCGCGCTTGGTCCGCTGATAGGTGATCGCGAAGCGGTGCGCCTCGTCGCGGACGCGTTGGAGCAGGTAGAGGCCCTCGCTGGTGCGGGGCAGGACGACCGGGTCGTCGTCGTGCGGCAGCCAGACCTCCTCCAGGCGCTTGGCGAGGCCGCAGACGGCGATGTCGTCGATGCCCAGCTCGTCCAGGGCCCGCTTCGCGGCCGCGACCTGCGGCTGACCGCCGTCCACGACCACGAGCTGGGGCGGGTAGGCGAACTTCTTGGGACGGCCGTCGTCGTCCTTGAGGCCGTTGCCCCCGAGACCGTCGCCCTCGGCGCCGTCCTCCACCCATTCGCCCGTCCTCTCCTTCTCGACGAGGTAGCGCCGGAAGCGGCGGCTGATCACCTCGTGCATGGAGCGGACGTCGTCCTGGCCCTCGCCGTGCCAGATCTGCGTGTCTCCGACACGACCCTTGATCTGGAAGCGGCGGTACTCGCTCTTGCGCTGCAGCCCGTCCTCGAAGACGACCATGGAGGCCACGACGTCGTCGCCCTGGAGGTGCGAGATGTCGTAGCACTCGATGCGGAGGGGGGCGCTGTCCAGGCCGAGGGCGTCCGCGATCTCCTCCAGGGCACGCGAGCGTGTGGTGAGGTCGGAGGCGCGCTTGGTCTTGTGCAGGGCGAGTGCCTGCTGGGCGTTGCGCTCGACCGTCTCCATCAGGGCCCGCTTGTCGCCGCGCTGCGGGATGCGCAGTGAGACATTCGAACCGCGGCGCCCGGTCAGCCACTCCTGGACCGGCTCGACCGGGTCGGGCAGCGCCGGGACGAGGACCTCTTTGGGGACGGCGTCCCCGGTCTCCTCGCCGTAGAGCTGCTGGAGGGCGTGCTCGACGAGGGCGGCGGTGGTGATCTCCTCGACCTTGTCGGTCACCCAGCCCCGCTGACCGCGGACGCGCCCGCCGCGCACGTGGAAGATCTGGACGGCCGCCTCCAGCTCGTCCTCGGCGACGGCGACGAGGTCGGCGTCGGTCGCGTCGGCGAGCACGACCGCGTTCTTCTCCATCGCCTTCTTCAGAGCCTCGATGTCGTCGCGCAGGCGGGCGGCCCGCTCGTACTCCATCTCCTCGGCCGCCTCCATCATCTGCTTCTCCAGACGACGAAGGTACGTGCCCGTCCGGCCGGCCATGAAGTCACAGAACTCCTCGGCCAGTTCCCGGTGCTCCTCGGCGGAGATCCGTTCCACGCAGGGCGCCGAGCACTTGCCGATGTAGCCGAGCAGACAGGGACGCCCGGTGCGGCCGGCGTTCTTGAAGACACCAGCCGAGCACGTACGCACGGGAAACACCCGAAGCAGCAGATCGACCGTGTCCCGGATCGCCCAGGCGTGTCCGTACGGCCCGAAGTACCTGACGCCCTTCTTCTTGTGACCGCGCATCACCTGCACGCGCGGGAACTCCTCGTTCATCGTCACCGCGAGGTACGGGTAGCTCTTGTCGTCGCGGTACTTGACATTGAACCGGGGGTCGTACTCCTTGATCCAGGAGTACTCCAGCTGCAGCGCCTCGACCTCCGTCGACACGACGGTCCACTCCACGGACGTGGCCGTGGTCACCATCGTCCGGGTGCGCGGGTGGAGGTTCGCCAGGTCCTGGAAGTAGTTCGCCAGGCGCTGGCGCAGGCTTTTCGCCTTTCCGACGTAGATCACCCGGCGGTGCTCGTCACGGAACCTGTACACCCCGGGGGAGTCCGGGATCTGTCCCGGCTTGGGACGGTAGCTGGAGGGGTCGGCCATGTCTCACACCCTACTGGCGAGGGGTGACAGTCCGGCGGGGCTGTGGACAACGCCCCGGGCGGTCGCCAGGTCACCGCTTGCCGACGTGCCGCCGCGCTGTGTGAACGGCGACCGCGGCGGGGACGAGCCGGGGCCCGCCGCGATCACCCTGTTCGAGCGCAGCCGAGGGTTTGGGCGAGCGCGCTCCCGGCGCGCCGGGCAGGCGGGACTTTCGAGCAGCCCTGCGCCGGAGGAACCGGCTCGGGCCCGCCGCGACTGGGTCGCGGCTCGGCCAGGTGTGCCGCGCGGCTGGACAGGAGGTGTTGTCGGGGCTTGGTCAACACGCTTCAATGCGGGGGAACTCGGGGCAGTGAACGACGGCGTCCGGATACGGCGTACGGATGTGCAGGCGCCCCGGCGCCGACGGGGTGGCCCCGGAAACCCGCGCGAACGGTCTGACCAGCCGTAGTGAACATTCACAGAAAGGCCCCTGTGCATGCCGCACGCCACACAGCACGCGGACGTCGCCACCGCGGAACTGGACACGGCCCTGCGGGGCGGCCCCTTCCATGTCGCCCTGCGCGCAGCGATCGCCGCCCGCGGACTGCCGCTCCAGCGCGTGCAGCACCACCTCTCGCGCCACGGGGTCAAGGTGGGCGTGACGAGCCTGAGCTACTGGCAGCAGGGCGCCCGCCGCCCGCAGCGCCCCGAGTCGTTGCGGGCCGTGCGGGCGCTGGAGGAGATCCTGCAGCTGCCCGACGAGTCGCTGATCCGGCTGCTGGCCGAGGCAGACGAGCGCCCGGCCGTGCAACGCCCGGCGGCCCGCTCGTACCGGTCTCTGATCGAGGCCTCGGACGTCCTGGACCGGCTCCTGGCCGAGCTGGGCTGGTCCCTCGACGGCGGGCTGCACACCCTCGGGCACCACGAGCGCGTACGGATCGGGGCGCGCCGTGAGCTGGCGGGCCGCGAGTCGCAGCACATCGTGCGGGCCCACCGGGACGGCGTCGACCGCTTCGTGGCCGTCCACCACGGCGACCCTGGCTGCGCGCCGGAGCGTATGGCGGTGCACGCCCTGGAGAACTGCCGCACCGGACGCGTCCGCCTGGATCACGAAACCGGCATGCTCGTCGCCGAGCTGCTCTTCGGTACCCGGCTGCGGTCCGGCGACACCTTCCTCTTCCGGTACGGCATCGATGACGGCACGGCCGGGGGGTCACGCGAATACGTCCGCGGTTTCGGCTTCCCCGGCGGCCAGTACGCGCTCCAGGTGCGGTTCGACCCGAACGCGCTGCCGGTGCGCTGCCACCGGTTCGCCCAGCACTCGCCGGCCGCCCCGCGCAGCGGCCGGCACGAGCTGCCCCTGAGCGGGCTGCACCGCTCGGTGCACCTGGTCGAGCCGCGGGTCCGGCCGGGGATTGTGGGAATCGGCTGGGACTGGGACTGAACGGGTCTCCCCCTGCGCCTGCCGATCAGGCGCCGGGCCCCGCGATGATCTTCCCGTTCGCGGCCTTGACCGGCAGCTCGGCCAACGGCTCCGTGGCAGGGGCCTGGACCACCTTTCCGGTGACGGCATCGAACTCACTGCCGTGGCACGGGCAGACCAGGGTCGTCCCCTGGAGCTTGTTGATGGGGCACCCCGCGTGCGTGCAGATCGTGCTGTACGCCTTGAGTGTGTCGGCCTCGTCCCGGCTGACCACCACGTTGTGGTCCCGGTACAGCTTCGCGCTCCCCTTGGCGACGTCGCTCTCGGCCCCGAGCTCGACCGGCGCGGTCGGCGTCGCGTCGGTGGTGACGCCGCCTCCGATCGCCGAGCAGGCGGTGAGACCGAGGCCGGCCAGCGGAGTGACGGCGGCTCCTCGCAGGACGGTACGGCGGCTCGCCGAGGATCGGCCGGGCATCAGGATCTCCACTGGTCGGGGATGGTGCAGGCCGACGATACCTGGACAGATCCGCTCGCCTCATGGTGGGTACGGGTGGGGCCGGTCAGGGTCGTAAACGTTTGCGCAAGCGTTTACGTCTGCCGTTGGATGGGATACCTTCCCGGCCATGAGGCCCACCGCGGCCCGGGGAGGAAACACGATGCCCACCATGGCCGACGTCGCACGGAGCGCCGGAGTCTCCGTGGCGACCGTCTCCCACGTGCTGAACGGCACGCGTCCGGTACTGCCCCACACCCGTCAGGCGGTGCTGGACGCGATCGACCAGCTCGGCTACACGCCCAACACCCTCGCCCGCTCCCTGGTGACCTCCCGCACCCGCTCCATCGGGCTCGCGGTGTCGGCGATCAGCAATCCCTACTTCACGGAGATCCTCCAGGGCGTCGAGGCCGCCGCCCTGGAGCACGGCTACAGCCTGCTCATCGCCGACCCGCACGACGACCCCGGGCACGAACGCAAGGTCGTCCAGCTGCTCCACGAGCGACGGGTGGACGGCATGATCGTCGCCCCCTCCGCGGACCCGCGCGAGCTCGTCGCCTACCTGGGCCGCCACGCCGTGCCGACCGTGTTCCTCGACCGGGTGATCGACACCCACGCCGGCGACGCCGACAGCGCCCCGCGCTTCGACCAGGTCTGCGCCGAGAACACCGGACCGATGACCCGGCTCGTCACCCATCTCGCCGCACTGGGCCACCGCCGGATCGGCCTGGTCGCCGGCCTGCCCGGGCTCAGCACCACCGGCGAACGGATCACCGGCTACCGGCACGGCCTCGCCGCCGCCGGACTGGCCCACGACGAAGGCCTCGTGGTCCCCGGCAACTCCGAGTCGGCGCGCGCCCAGCAGGCCACCGCGGCCCTGTTGTCCCTCGGCGCCCCGCCCACGGCGCTGATCACCGCCAACAACGCGATGACCATCGGCACCCTGCGTGCCCTGCGCGAACGCGGCCTGACCGTGCCCGACGACATCGCCCTGTGCTGCTTCGACGACTTCGCCTGGGCGGACCTGTTCTCGCCCCGGCTCACCGCGATCGCCCAGCCCAGCAGGGAGATCGGCGCGCAGGCCGTGCGGGTACTGCTGGACCGACTGGCCGCACCCGACCGGCCCGCCCGGACGGTGCGGCTGCCCTGCGCCTTCGTCCACCGCACCTCGTGCGGCTGCCCCGAACGGCCCGCACGGGCCGCCGACCTGCCCAGGAAAGGAACCGACTCGTGATCGTCGTCGCCGGTGAGGCACTGATCGACCTCGTACCGCAGGGCACGGGTGCCCTCGCGGGCCTGCAGCCGGCGCTCGGCGGCGGCCCGTACAACACGGCCGTGGCCCTCGGCCGTCTCGGCTCCCCCACCGCCTTCTGCTCCCGCACCTCGCACGACGCCTTTGGCGAGGCCCTGCTCGACGGGCTGCGGCGGGCGGGCGTGGATGTCTCGGGTGTCCAGCGCGGCACGGAGCCGACCACCCTCGCGGTCGCCACCATCGACGGGAACGGCTCGGCCGCCTACTCCTTCTACGTCGAGGGCACCGCCGACCGTCTGTTCACGGCCCCCGCCGACCTCCCCGCCGCTGCACGCGCGGTGTCCTTCGGTACCTGCTCGCTCGTCCTGGAACCGGGGGCGAGCGCCTATGAGGAACTGATGCGGACCTCGGCCGCACGGGGTCTCTTCACCGCGCTCGACCCGAACATCCGGGCGGGCCTGATCCCCGACGCGGACGCATACCGGGCACGCTTCAAGAGCTGGCTGCCTTCGGTGACGCTGCTGAAGGTCTCCGAGGAGGACGCCGAGTGGCTGGGCGGCACCCCCCGCGAGTGGCTGGCCGAGGGACCTTCGGCCGTCGTGCTCACCCGGGGCGCCGACGGACTGACCGCCTTCACCCGGGACGGCGCGGAGCACTCCGTGCCGGGCGAGAAGGTCGAGGTCGTCGACACGATCGGCGCCGGCGACACGGTGAACGCGGCCCTGCTGCACGGCCTGTCCACGCAGGACGCCCTCTCCCCCGAGGCGATCGCCGGCCTGGGCGCCGACGGCTGGACACGGCTGCTGCGGTTCGCGGCGCGCGCGGCGGCGGTGACCTGCTCACGGGCGGGGGCGGAACCGCCGTTCGCCGCTGAACTGGGGGACTTCTAGCGGTACTTGCAACGCTGATGCTGTTGTCAAGGTTCAGCTGGCCGCTCGGTTCGTGGGACCTGTCGGACCGCAGGGCCAGGGTGGCTGATGGTGGAACGAGCGGTGCCCCGCGGGGAGTTCCCGCGGGGAGTTCCCGCGGGGCACCGTTTTTTGAGGACTTGTCAGGATGTGGCGACCCAGCTCACGCCTTGCGTGCCCGCGTCGTCTTCTTCGCGGGTGCCGCCTTCTTCGTGACCCCGGCGGCCTTCGTGGTCGCCGTGTTGTTGGTGGCCTTGGCAGTCCTGACCGTGGCCGTCTTCTTCGCCGTCGCGCCGGCCGCGACCGTCTTCTTCGTGGCCGTCTTGCGCGGGGCCGGCACCGAGGCCGCGTCGCTGATCCGGTCGGCGCCGAGGATCTCGCGCAGGAACTTGCCGGTGTGGCTGGCCGGAACCCCGGCGACCTCCTCCGGCGTGCCCTCGGCGACGACGAGCCCGCCGCCGGCGCCGCCCTCCGGCCCCATGTCGACGACCCAGTCAGCGGTCTTGATCACGTCGAGGTTGTGCTCGATGACGATGACCGTGTTGCCCTTGTCAACCAGGCCGGACAGGACCTTCAGCAGCTTGCTGATGTCCTCGAAGTGCAGACCGGTGGTCGGCTCGTCCAGGACGTAGACCGTGCGGCCGGTGGAGCGCTTCTGCAGCTCGCTGGCGAGCTTGACGCGCTGCGCCTCACCACCGGACAGGGTGGTCGCGGACTGCCCGAGCCTGACGTAGCCGAGGCCGACGTCCTTCAGCGTGTTGAGGTGGCGGGCGATCGCGGGGACGGCCTCGAAGAACTCCGTCGCCTCCTCGATCGGCATGTTCAGGACGTCGGCGATGGACTTGCCCTTGTAGTGGACGTCCAGGGTCTCCCGGTTGTACCGGGCGCCGTGGCAGACCTCGCACGGGACGTACACGTCCGGGAGGAAGTTCATCTCGATCTTGATCGTGCCGTCGCCCGCGCAGTTCTCGCAGCGACCGCCCTTGACGTTGAAGGAGAAACGGCCGGGCAGATAGCCGCGGACCTTCGCCTCGGTCGTCTCGGCGAAGAGCTTGCGGACGTGGTCGAAGACGCCGGTGTACGTCGCCGGGTTGGACCGCGGGGTGCGGCCGATGGGCGACTGGTCGACGTGCACGACCTTGTCGACGAGGTCGTCGCCGTCCACCCGTGTGTGCCGCCCGGGGACGTTCCTCGCGCCGTTCAGCTCGCGGGCCAGGTGCGTGTACAGGATGTCGTTGACCAGCGTCGACTTGCCGGAGCCGGACACGCCCGTGACGGCCGTGAACACGCCCAGCGGGAACGACACGTCGATGTCCTGCAGGTTGTTCTCGCGGGCGCCGTGCACGGTGAGCCGACGGGACGGGTCGTGCGGGCGCCGGATACCGGGCAGCGGGATCGACTTCTTGCCGGACAGATACTGACCGGTCTCCGACTCGGCGTTGGCCAGCAGTTCCTTCAGGGAGCCGCTGTGCACGACCTTGCCGCCGTGCTCACCCGCGCCGGGGCCGATGTCGACGACCCAGTCGGCGACCTTGATGGTGTCCTCGTCGTGCTCGACGACGATGAGCGTGTTGCCCATGTCGCGCAGCCGGACCAGGGTCTCGATCAGCCGGTGGTTGTCGCGCTGGTGCAGACCGATGGACGGCTCGTCCAGGACGTACAGGACGCCGACCAGGCCGGAGCCAATCTGCGTGGCCAGGCGGATGCGCTGGGCCTCGCCGCCGGAGAGGGTGCCCGCCGCGCGGTTCAGCGAGAGGTAGTCCAGGCCGACGTCGACCAGGAACCGCAGCCGCTCGTTGACCTCCTTCAGTACCCGCTCGGCGATCTTCTTGTCGCGGGCGTTGAGCTTCAGCTCGCCCAGGAAGTCCGCGCAGTCGCTGATGGACATGGCGGAGACCTCGGCGATCGACTTCTCCATGATCGTGACGGCGAGGACGATCGGCTTCAGACGCGTGCCCTCACAGGTGGGGCAGGGCACCTCGCGCATGTAGCCCTCGAAGCGCTCACGGCTGGCGTCGCTCTCGGCCTCGCCGTGCCGACGCTTGACGAAGGGGACGGCGCCCTCGAAGGGCGTGGTGTACACGCGCTCGCGTCCGTACCTGTTGCGGTAGCGGACCTCGATCTGCGTCTTGTGGCCGTAGAGAAGGGCCTTCTTGGCGCGCTGCGGCAGACCGGCGAAGGGGATGTCCGTGCGGAAGCCCAGCGCGTCCGCGAGGGCTCCGATCAGGCGGCCGAAGTAGTCCTTGGTGTGCCCGTGCGACCAGGGGTGGATGGCGCCCTCGTCGAGGGACTTGTCCTCGTCCGGGACGATCAGTTCCGGGTCGACCTCCATGCGCGTGCCGATGCCCGTGCACTCGGGGCAGGCGCCGAAGGGCGAGTTGAAGGAGAAGGAGCGGGGCTCCAGCTCCTCGAAGGACAGGTCGTCGTACGGGCAGTACAGGTGCTCCGAGTACATGCGCTCGCGCTCGGGGTCGTCCTCGGGGAGGTCGACGAAGTCCAGCACGACCATGCCGCCGGACAGGCCGAGGGCGGTCTCCACGGAGTCGGTGAGGCGGCGCTTGGCGGAGTCCTTCACCGTCAGGCGGTCGACGACCACCTCGATGGTGTGCTTCTCCTGCTTCTTCAGGGTGGGCGGTTCGGAGAGCTGGATGGTCTGGCCGTCCACGCGTGCGCGGCTGTAGCCCTTGGTCTGGAGGTCGGCGAACAGGTCGACGAACTCTCCCTTGCGCTCGCGCACCAAGGGCGACAGCACCTGGAAGCGGCTCCCCTCCGGCAGCTCCAGAACCCTGTCGACGATGGCCTGCGGCGACTGGCGCGAGATGGGGCGGCCGCACTCGGGACAGTGCGGCTTGCCGATGCGCGCGAAGAGCAGACGCAGGTAGTCGTAGACCTCGGTGATCGTGCCGACCGTCGAGCGCGGGTTGCGCGAGGTCGACTTCTGGTCGATGGAGACAGCCGGGGAGAGGCCCTCGATGAAGTCCACGTCCGGCTTGTCCATCTGGCCGAGGAACTGGCGGGCGTACGAGGAGAGCGACTCCACGTAGCGCCGCTGGCCCTCGGCGAAGATCGTGTCGAACGCCAGCGAGGACTTGCCCGACCCAGACAGGCCCGTGAAAACGATGAGCGAGTCGCGCGGCAGGTCGAGCGAGACATTCTTCAGATTGTGCTCGCGCGCGCCACGGACGATGAGACGGTCGGCCACGCCGGTCCGCACCTTTCTTGAGAGAAGTGACAGGGGCGGGGCCCCCGTCCTCTTCAGACTAGGGGGAGCCACTGACAACGCCGGTCGGATTCCCGGTGGCATAACAATCCCCGGCCATCCAGCATGCCCGACGCCGCACACGACCATATAGCACGCACATTCGATTTGCGGGCCCGGTCCGCCACCTTCACCCGAAGGAGTGGCGGAGCTAGGGTCGGCCCCATGATTGATCACGAGCGTGACCTGGCGTCTGTACGTGACGCGACCGAACGACTCCTCGCCGCAGCCGCCGCACTGGACAACGCGTCCGTCGCCGAGTCGTCACGGCTGCCCGGCTGGACCCGCGGCCATGTCCTCGCTCACCTCGCCCGCAACGCGGACGCGCTCGTGAACGCCCTGGAGGGGCGTCCGATGTACGACTCCGCGGAGGCCAGGGACGCCGACATCGAACGGGACGCCCCGCGCGCCCTCGACGTCCAGCTCGCCGATCTGCGCGAGAGTGGCGCCCGCTTCCAGGCGGCGGGGGCAGCGCCCGCGGACTGGTCGCGCACCCTGGAGCTGCGCAACGGGGTCACCGACTCCGCGTCCCGGGTGCCGTTCCGGCGCTGGGCCGAGGTCGAGCTGCACCATGTGGACCTCGGGATCGGGTACGAGATGGAGAATCTTCCGGCCGAGTTCACGGAGCGGGAGATCGACTTCCTCGCACAGCGCTTCGGCGGGCACCAGGACGTGCCGTCGACCGGCCTGGTAGCCGACGGCGGGCGAACCTGGACCACGGGCGGCGGCGCGTCCGGTGGCCCGATCTCGGTGGAGGGAACGGCCGCCGATCTGCTCGGCTGGCTCGCCGGCCGCCGCGACGGGTCCGGGCTGAGGGTGAAGGGCGGCGCGCTGCCGGCGCTTCCTCCGCTGTAGTACATGGACGCACCCCTCGGGCCGCTCCCCCGCTATAGGCTGATCACCATGACGTACAGCGGTGAGGTGACGGTCGGCGGACCGGCCGACGTGCACGAGCTCAAAGACCTGATGATCACCAAGATCGCGGTCGGTCCGATGGACAACAACGCCTATCTGCTGCGCTGCCGGGCCACGGACGAGCAGCTCCTGATCGACGCCGCCAACGAGGCGGAGATGCTGCTCGGCATGATCGGTGACGACGGCATCGCGTCCGTCGTCACCACGCACCAGCACGGTGACCACTGGCAGGCGCTCGCCGAGGTCGTGGCGGCCACGCGCGCGCGTACATACGCGGGGCGGGACGACGCCGCCGGCATCCCGGTGCCGACCGACGTTCTGGTGGACGACGGCGACGTGATCCGGGTGGGGCGTGTGGAGCTCACCGCGCGCCATCTGGTCGGGCACACGCCGGGGTCGATCGCGCTGGTCTACGACGACCCGCACGGTCACCCACACGTCTTCACCGGAGACTGCCTGTTCCCGGGCGGCGTGGGCAACACACGCAAGGATCCGAAGGCGTTCGCCAGTCTGATCCACGACGTCGAGACGAAGATCTTCGACGTGCTGCCGGACGAGACCTGGGTCTACCCGGGCCACGGCAACGACACCACGTTGGGCGCCGAGCGACCGCATCTTCCGGAGTGGCACGCGCGCGGGTGGTGAGCGCGAGCGTTTGAGCCCCGGCCGGGTTCGAGGACACCGCGCCGGGAGCTTCTCGGTCACGTGGGGCGCGAACGAAGGGCCCGCAGTCCTCGCGTGCGCCCGGCGTGGACTCCGTACGCGCGCCCCGTGTGAACTTTTCGCACGCGCCGGTGACCCGCGTGCGCTCCCGAGGCACGTTGGTGCGCGGTCAACTGGAGGCAGCCCCGCACAGGATGACGGCTCCTGAGCGGTATGGGCCGCCGGTCTTCCGATCCCCGCCCTCGGCCGGCGGCCCAGGCGAGCACGGCACAGAGATGCTCTGAGGGACGTTCACACAGCTGCAACACCTGTTCCCACTATGCGGACAATTACCGCCTTGACCTCGACAAACGCGGTATTCGCTGTCACTCTCCCGCCATGCACCTTGCCCCTCGCGCGCTGCATCGCGCCGTCGCCGCCGCCACCCTTGCCCTGCTCGCCACAGCTGTCGGCTGCGCTCCGCAGCCGGAGGAGAAGGCGTCCGCTACTCCGTCCGGGTCGGCCGGAACCACTTGCGCCAAGGGCGAGTTGGCCACGAAGACGTCGGGCAAGCTGACGATCGCCACCGACGAGCCGGCGTACGAGCCCTGGTTCAAGGACGACAAGCCGGCCAACGGCGAGGGCTTCGAGTCGGCGGTCGCGTACGCCGTGGCGAAGCAGCTCGGCTACGACAAGAGCGCCGTCGTGTGGCAGAGCGTTCCGTTCAACAAGGCCTTCGCTCCCGGCGAGAAGACCTTCGACTTCGACATCAACCAGGTGTCCATCAGTGCAGAGCGCAAAAAGGCCGTGGACTTCTCGTCCGGCTACTACGACGTGCGCCAGGCCGTCATCGCGCTGAAGGGCACCAAGGCCGCGAAGGCGACGAGCATCGCGGACCTGAAGGGCCTCAAGCTGGGCGCCCAGGTCGGCACCACCAGCCTCGACTACATCGACGACGTGGTGAAGCCGGAGCAGCAGGCGGCCGTGTACGCCAAGAACGACCAGGCGAAGTCCGCGCTGAAGAACGGTCAGGTCGACGCGATCGTCACCGACCTGCCGACCGCCTTCTACATCACGGCGGCCGAGGTGACGAACGCCAGCATCGTCGGGCAGTTCGAGAACCAGGGCGGCACCGCCGAGCAGTTCGGGCTCGTGCTCGACAAGGGCAGCGCGCTCACGTCGTGCGTGACCGGCGCCGTCGACGCCCTGCGCAAGGACGGCACCCTGGCGAAGATCGAGAAGCAGTGGCTCTCCGACGCCGTCGGCGCCCCGGTGCTCAAGTGACGGTCACTAAGGACGAGTCCGGCCGGGAGGGCGCGGACGACAAGGGTGACATGTCCGACGGCGGCGAGGACGGCATGCCCGGCACGGGCGACGGTTACGTCCCGTCGCGGCGGCGGCTCGACCGCGAGCGCTACAAGCGCACCCGGACCCGTCGCGCCACGGCGATCGCGGCGCTCTCGACCCTGGTCACGGCTGCCTTCCTCTATCTGATCGTCGTCGACGCGCCGGGCTGGCCGCGCACCAAGGAGACGTTCTTCAACGGGCAGTACGCGCGCGAGGCGTTCCCCAAGGTCCTGGAGGGCCTGTGGCTGAACGTCCGGCTGCTGTTCGTCTGCGGTGCCGCCGTGCTGGTCCTCGGGATGCTGATCGCCATCGCGCGCACGCTCCGCGGGCCGGTGTTCTTCCCGCTGCGAGTGCTCGCGGCCGCGTACACCGACTTCTTCCGCGGGCTGCCCCTCATCATCAATCTGATGATCGTGGTGCTGGGTGTCCCGGCGCTGCGGCTGCAGGGCGTGACCGTCGACCCGGTGCTGCTCGGCGGTACGGCTCTGACGCTGACCTACTCGGCGTACGTGGCCGAGGTGTTCCGCGCCGGCATCGAGTCGGTGCACCCCTCGCAGCGCGCCGCCGCCCGCTCGCTCGGCCTCACCAACCGGCAGGCCCTGCGCCACGTCGTCCTGCCCCAGGCGGTGCGCCGCCAGGTGCCGCCGCTGCTCAACGACCTGGTGTCGCTGCAGAAGGACACCGGGCTCGTGTCGATCGGCGGCGCGATCGACGCCGTACGGGCAGCGGACATCATCGTGGGCCGCAGCCTCAACTACACGCCGTACATCGTCGCGGGACTGGTGTTCGTGGCGCTGACCATCCCGATGACCCGCTTCACGGACTGGGTGACGGCCAGGATGGACCGGCAACGGGCCCAGGGAGGATCGATATGAGCGACGCCCCCGGCATCCCCGGCGGCTCCCCCGTGCTGCGGATGGAGTCCGTCCGCAAGACCTTCGGCGACTCGGTCGTGCTGCGGGACGTCGACCTGGAGGTCGCCCCGCACACGGTGACCGCGCTGATCGGCGCTTCCGGCTCCGGCAAGTCCACACTGCTGCGCTGCGTCAATCTCCTGGAGGAGATCGACGACGGCGCGATCTGGCTGGACGGCGAGGAGATCACCGACCCCCGTGTCGACCAGGACGCGGTGCGCCGCCGTATCGGCGTGGTCTTCCAGGCGTACAACCTCTTTCCGCACATGACCGTGCTGGAGAACATCACGCTCGCCCCGCGCCGGGTGCACGGCGTGCCGCGCGAGGAGGCGGAGGAGCGCGCCGCGGGGCTCCTGGAGCGGCTCGGGCTCGGCGGCAAGGCGGGTGCCTACCCGGACCGGCTGAGCGGCGGCCAGCAGCAGCGCGTGGCGATCGTCCGCGCCCTGGCGGTACGCCCCCGGCTGCTGCTGCTCGACGAGATCACCGCCGCCCTCGACCCCGAGCTGGTGGGTGAAGTACTCGCCGTGGTCCGCGACCTGAAGGACGACGGCATGACGATGGTGCTGGCGACGCACGAGATGGGCTTCGCGCGGGATGTCGCCGACCAGGTTTGTTTCCTGGACGGAGGGGTCGTGCTGGAGCGCGGAACCGCCGAGCAGGTCTTCGGCGACCCGCAGCAGGAGCGCACGCGGCGCTTCTTGCGGCGGATCGTGGAGGCGGGGCGGCTCTAGGCCCCGCGCCGCCATCCGACTCGACGAGCGCTAGGCGTCGGCCTGTGCGGCCCCCACCAGCGCCGCCACCCGCTCCACACCGAACACGTACCCCTGCACGCCGCACCCCGCGATCACGCCGTCGGCACGCAGGGAGACGTACGAGTGGTGCCGGAACGACTCACGCTGGTGGATGTTGGAGATGTGGACCTCGAGGACCGGCATGCCGTCGCACGTGTTCAGTGCGTCCAGAATCGCGACCGAGGTGTGCGAGTAGGCGCCGGGGTTGATGACGATCCCGCAGTGGTTGAGCCGCGCCTCGTGGATCCAGTCGACCAACTCACCCTCGTGGTTGGACTGCCGGAAGTCCACCGTGCCGCCGTGCGCGGCCGCCGCCTTGGCACACATCGCCTCGACGTCGGCGAGCGTGTCCTTGCCGTAGATCTCCGGCTGACGCTGGCCGAGCAGATTGAGGTTGGGCCCGTTGAGGATCATGATCGGGGCGTTGGCCAGGGTGCGGGGCACGGTTCCTCCGGTCCTTTCGGGGGCGGTCCGTCGGGGACCGCCGCTCGGACCCGGTTTATCACGGTGAAGAAGCTGGGCGAGAGCCGTACCCTCCCCGCATGATCACGCCCTCGTACCCTCCCAAGCCCTCGCCCGGCGACCGCATAGCCGTCATCTCGCCCTCGGCCGGTCTGCCGGAGCTCTTCCCGCGCCCCTACGAACTGGGCCTGGAGCGGCTGCGGAAGGACTTCGGTCTCGAACCGGTCGAGTACCCGACGACCCGCAGGATGGGCGCGACGCCGCAGGAGCGGGCCGACGACATCCACGCGGCCTTCGCCGACCCGGACATCAAGGCGGTGATCGCCTCGATCGGCGGTGACGACCAGCTCACGGTGCTTCCGCTGCTGGACCGGGAGTTGATCAGGGCGAACCCGAAGCCGTTCTTCGGGATGAGCGACAACACGAACCTGCTCGTCTACCTGCGCAACACCGGAATCGTCGGCTATCACGGGGCAACGGTGATGTGCGAGCTGGGCCGTCCCGGCGCCATGCACCCGCAGACCGCCGAGTCCCTCAGGGCGGCGCTGTTCACCTCCGGCGAGTACGAACTCCGGCCCGCCGAGCGCTGGAACGACGTCAATCGCGACTGGGCCGACCCGGCCACCTTCGACTCGGAGCCGGACACCCGGCCCGGCACCGGCTGGACCTGGCTGAACGCCGACCGGGTGGTCGAGGGGCGCAGCTGGGGCGGAAACCTGGAGATCCTCGGATGGCTGCTGATGGCCGACCGCGAGATCTCGCACGACCTCTCCGAGTACGACGGCGGAGTCCTGTTCCTGGAGACCTCGGAGGAGCTGCCGAGCGGCGCGGAGGTCTTCAGGACCCTGCGCAACTTCGGCGAGCGCGGCCTGCTGCGGCGGTTCTCCGCGCTGCTGATGGCCCGTCCCAAGACCTGGTCCCTCGAGCGGCCCAACCGGCCGGAGGAGGCAACGCGTTACGCGACGGAACAGCGTGAGGCCGTACAGCGCGCGCTGAAGACGTATGCGCCCGACATGCCGGCCGTCTTCGACGTGGACTTCGGCCACACGGATCCCCAGATCGTCATCCCCTACGGAGGCACGGTCCGCGTCGACGGTCCCGCCCGGCGCATCACCGTCACCTACTGAAGCACCGAGTGACCCACGCCTCACCTCCGCACGCCCCCGTAACCCGGGATCACTGTGGGTAGTTGACGCGGCATGGACGATGTACGCACCGTAAGGGCCCCCTCCATGCTGCGGCTGGCGGTCGCCTCGCTCGTCGGGACCGCGATCGAGTTCTACGACTTCTTCGTCTACGGGACGGCGGCGGCACTCGTCCTGGGGCCACTGTTCTTCCCGACGTTCTCGCCGCTGGCGGGGACGCTGGCGGCCTTCGGGACGTTCGGTGTGGGGTTCGTGGCCCGGCCGCTGGGCTCGGCGCTGTTCGGGCACATCGGGGACCGGCACGGGCGGCGGCCCGTGCTCGTCGTCTCGCTGCTGCTGACCGGCGCCTCGACGGTCGCGGTCGGGTGCGTGCCGACGTACGACTCGATCGGTGTCACCGCTCCCCTGCTGCTGCTCGTCCTGCGCTTTCTGCAGGGGCTGGGGCTCGGTGGGGAGTGGGGCGGGGCGGTGCTGCTGACCTCGGAACACGCGCCCGCCGAGCGACGAGCGCTGTGGTCGAGCTTTCCCCAGGTCGGGCCCGCCGTCGGCTTCGTGCTCGCCAACGGCGTGATGCTGGCGCTGTCGGCGACGCTGTCCGACGCGCAGTTCGCGCAGTGGGGATGGCGCGTGCCGTTCTGGGTGGCCGGGGTGCTGGCCGTGGCCGGACTGTGGCTGCGCTCGTCGCTCGCCGAAAGTCCGCAGTTTCTCGAGATCGAGGACCACGCGCGCGTGCCGCTGGCGGACGTCGTACGGCACCACTGGCGGCTGGTCCTGCTGACGGCAGGGGCGCTCGCGGTCGGCTACGCGGTGTTCTACGCGGTGACGACCTGGGCCCTGGCGTATGGGACCGAGCGGCTCGGAGTGAGCCGTACCGTCATGCTGACCTGCATCATGGCCGCCGTCGTGGTGAAGGGTGCGCTCACGCCCCTGATGGCGCTGCTCGGCGACCGCTACGGACGGCGGCCGCTGTGCCTGGCGGGGTGCACGGCCATCGTCCTGTGGATGTTCCCGATGGTCGCGCTGCTGGCGACGGCCGAACCACTGCTGATGTTCCTGGGCTTCCTGGGGGCGCTGATCGCGTTCATCGCCATGTTCGCGGTGATCGCCGCGTATCTGCCGGAGCTGTACGAGCCGCGGGTGCGCTGCACCGGAGCCGCGGTGGGCTACAACCTCGGCGGGGTCCTCGGCGGCGCGCTCACACCGATCGTGGCGACCGCGCTCGCGGAGCACGGAGGACGCGTTCCCTGGGGAGTGGGCGCGTATCTGACGGGCATCGCCCTGCTCAGTCTCGGGTGCTTCGCGCTGCTGCCGGAGACCCGTCCGGCGCCGGTGGTGGCGGTGGAGCATGTCGCCGGGTGACGGGTGGTACGGCGGATCCGTGCGCCACGCCCGTTACGGGTTGACGGCCAGTTCCAGATAGGCGGCGAACACCACCAGGTGCACGCCTCCCTGAAGCGGCGTGGCGCGCCCCGGTACGACCGTCAGGGAGCTCACCACAATCGTCAGGGCGAGCAGCAGCATGCCCGTGGCGCCGAGCCCGAGGATCAGCGGCCCGGAGAGCCAGACGGAGGCGAGGGCGACGGCGGGGATGGTCAGGCCGATGCTGGCCATCGCCGAGCCGAGCGCGAGGTTGAGGCTGGTCTGCACCCGATCGCGGCCGGCCGAACGCAGCGCGGCAATCGTCTCCGGGAGCAGCACGAGCAGTGCGATGATCACGCCGACGACGGCCTGGTTCAGACCGGCGGCCTGCACGCCCGACTCGATGGTGGGCGAGACGCCCTTGGCGAGGCCGACCACGCCGATCAGGGCGAGGCCCAGCATGCCGAGGCTGATCCAGGCGGCGCGTGCTGACGGAGCCTGGGCGTGGTCGTCCGCGGTGATCACCTCGCCCTGCCGGGTGATGGGCAGAAAGTAGTCCCGGTGCCGCACGGTCTGGGTGGCCACGAACAGGCCGTACAGGATCAGCGAGGACAGTGCGGCGAAGGTCAGCTGAACACCGGAGAACTCCGGGCCCGGCTTGCTGGTGGTGAAGGTCGGCAGGACCAGGCTCAGCGTGGCCAGGGTCGCCACGGTCGCGAGGGCGGCACCAGTGCCCTCGGGGTTGAAGACGGCGGTGCCGTGACGGAGCGAGGCGACGAGGAGGCACAGGCCGACGATGCCGTTGCAGGTGATCATCACGGCCGCGAAGACCGTGTCCCGGGCCAGCGTCGCGCTCTTGGCACCTCCGTCGGCCATGAGGGTGACGATCAGGGCGACCTCGATGACCGTGACGGCGATGGCGAGGACCAGGGAGCCGAAGGGCTCGCCGACACGGTGGGCCACCACCTCGGCGTGGTGCACGGCGGCCAGGACGGAACCGGCGAGCACCACGGTGACGAGCGCGACAACCGCGCCGGGGAGATCGCGCCCCCAGGTGAAGAGGAGCAGGACGACCGCGAACACCGGCACGAGGAACGTCCACTGTGTGGTGAGCGACCTGAGCCTAGTGATCATGCAGCGATGGTGACAGAGGCGTACAGGGTTCGCATTCTGCTCCTTTCAGGGTGCCGGAGGCCCGGCGCCGGCGCGGCGCGGGCCCCCGGTGGTTCGGCTCTCGGGCCTGCTCACCCGAAGTCGTTCATGTCCACGACGTCGCAGTCGGTGAAGGACGGCGGCCGGGTGCACAGGGCGGTCATCTGCTCGGCGAACTTGCTCGTCTCGGGGTCACTGCTGTTGCGCATGGCCTCCTCGTGCGAGTTGAACTCGATCACCGCGAGATAGCGGCCCGGCCGGCTCCTGTCCGCGAGGACCAGACGGCGCGTGGGACCGTTCTCGCGGCCAGCGAAGCGCTTTTCCATGTCCTCGGACAGGGCCCGCATCTCCTCGATGCGGTCTGTCTCGAAGTCGATGATCTGGACGAACTTCATGGCTGCCTCCACCGGGGCGGCGGGCGTCCCCGGCGGGGACGCGCTCAGCCCCCAACGAAGCATCGGGAGCGGTGCTCGGCAATCACCCCGCACCGCTCCCCGGGGACCGTTGTTCCTACGTCCGCGATGGTCAGGCGTCGACGCTGTCCTTCGGAGCGCCTTCGCCGCGCACCTGCGCCGCTTCGAGCGCCGACTGCCTCCGGGACGCCAGCAGGCTGGTGACCGTGGTGACGATCAGGACCGCGCAGATCACGCCGAGCGAGACCGGGACACTGATCTCCGGAACGTGCACCCCGGATTCATGCAGCGCGTGCAGCACCAGCTTGACGCCGATGAAGCCGAGGATGACCGACAGGCCGCACGAGAGGTGCACCAGCTTCTTCAGCAGGCCGCCGATCAGGAAGTACAGCTGCCTGAGGCCCATCAGGGCGAAGGCGTTGGCGGTGAAGACGATGTACGGGTCCTGTGTCAGGCCGAAGATCGCGGGGATCGAGTCGAGCGCGAAGAGCACGTCCGTGGTGCCGATCGCGAGCATCACGACCAGCATCGGCGTCATCACGCGCTTGCCGTTCTGCTGGATCCACAGCTTGGTGCCGTGATAGCGGTCGGCCACGCCGAACCTGCGCTCGGCGGCCTTGAGCAGCTTGTTCTCCTCGTACTCCTCGTCCTTCTCCTCGGCCCTGGCCTCCTGGATCAGCTTCCAGGCGGTCCAGATCAGAAAGGCGCCGAAGAGGTAGAAGACCCACGAGAAGCTGGTGACGATCGCGGCTCCCGCGGCGATGAACACGGCCCGCAGAACCAGGGCTATGAGCACGCCGACCAGCAGCACACGCTGCTGGTACAGCGAGGGCACCGCGAACTTCGCCATGATCAGGACGAAGACGAAGAGGTTGTCGACGCTGAGCGACTTCTCGGTGATGAAGCCCGCGAAGAACTCGCCGGCCGGCTGCCCGCCGGCGAAGACCAGCAGGCCGAGGCCGAAGAGCCCGGCCAGGGAGATCCAGACGACGGTCCAGATCCCGGCTTCCTTGGTCGATACGTCATGGGGTTTACGGCCGATGAAGAAGTCGACCGCGATCAGGGCAGCAAGGCCCGCGATGGTGAGGACCCACAGGGTCACGGAAACATCCATTGCGCCTCCGGCAGTACGTAGCAGTACGTAACGGCAAACAGTCAGCGTCGTCGCCGCCGGAGGTCTCTTCCGCCCAGAATGGGCCGACGCCCCGGGATCTGGCCTGATCCGTATTGACGGGAACGCCGCAGCAGATAGGGAGTACTCCCCTCCGTGCGGAAAACAGTACCCCAATCACCAAGGAAAGGTAAAGTCCTTGGTAAAGGAAAAACCAAATCGCCAGGTCGGATGACTTTACGTGTGCTTGGTACGGGCGGCCGAGACCTGCGCGAGCACATGATGGAGCACCTCGCTGCCGGGTGGGACGAGCGAGGGTTCGTACGTCCAGGCATGCCCGACCCACGGATCGGCAAGATGGTCGTCGGGCACCGGGGTGAGTCGCATGAGCGAACGCCAGAGCGGGTCGAGCAACGGGCCGTAGGCGGCGGCGTCCTCGCGATCCGCGACCATCAGCAGATGGACGCTGGCGGACGGTCCTTCGTCGGCGAGATAGCGCAACTGGTTCACGGCCCGGTCGTCGAAGCCGTGCGGGAAGTCGTTGACGATCAGCAGTTGCTGGGCGGTGTCGAGCCCGGGTGGCAACGAATCGGTCGCGCCGCTGCGCAGCGCCATCTGCAGCAGGTCGACGCGCTGGGTGAGTCGGCCGAGGACGTCCGCCACACCCGCGGCGCCGGTCGCGGGCAAAGCCCCCGGCACACCGCCGCGCGCCAGCGGTCCGAGTGCCGACGCCCCCGAGCCCGCCGGATCGATCACATGAACGTCGAACTCGCCCGCCGGGTGAACGGCGAGCAACCGGACCGCGAGCGCCACCGCCGCCTCCATCGCGAGGTGCCGCAGCTCGCCCGGGTCGAAGAACGAGCCGTCAGGAGCCGTCGTGGTACCGCTGTCGATCCACAGACCCCGCTCCAGCGGCAGCCGGACCAGCATCGGGATGCGCAGCGGCGCGCTCTCGGGGAGGTGGAGGTCGCCCAGGCGGAGGGCCATCGGAGGCTCCGTCGGCACGTGGTAGCCGTGCCAGACGGGGTTGTCCCAGCGGGCGTACGCCGGCGGGAGCGCGGGCTCGACCACCTCGGACTCGGCGGCGAGCTGGGCCAGATCACGGTCGAGGACCGCCCTGGCCTGCTCGACGAGCCGGGCCCGCTTGGCGCTGGCCCCCTCGCGCGCGGCGTCGCCCGAGGAGCCGAGCCGGTTGCGGAGGTCCGACAGGACCTGGTCGAGCTCCTTCTCCATGCGGGATTCGGCGAAGTCGACGGCACTGCGGTACGCGGCCATGGTGCGGGCCAGGTCTTCGAACATGCCCCAGACCTGGTTGTACAGCCGCTCCTCCATGGACCAGCCGGCCGCGTCACCGGCGAAGGGCGGAGCGGTCTCTCCGGGCGGGGCGGGGGGTTCCTGTGGCGGGGGCGGGGTCGCGTGCCGCCGGTTCGGGTGGGTGTAGTCGATCGGGCCACCTGCGGGCGTGGACGCAACCGCAGAGGCGTCCGCCGTCTCGGCCCCGCCGGGGCAGGAGGGCTGCTCCGGTCCGCCGGGCATCCCGCCCGGAGTCCCCGACTGCCCCGGCCCGCCCGGCACCTGGCTGTTGCACGGGCTCTGCGCGCCGTACGGTGACGCGGGATGTGGCGATACGGGGTCAGGGGTGCCCTGGGGTGCGGGGCCGGCCTGGTCGGGGCCAGGCGTGGAACGTGCCGTGCTGCGGGATCGGTCGGCGTCCGCCGCACGCGGTGCGGGCGCCGGTATCGAACGGGCCAGACCCCGGGCGACCGCTTCGTGGATGCTGCCCGCCAGTTCGGCGGCCTGGGGCAGGCCCTGGTCGGTGAAGAGCGAGGCGAGGCCGCCCGCGTAACCCTGGCCGACGGCACGGACCTTCCAGGCACCCTGCCTGCGGTACAGCTCCAGGGCGACGACGGCCGACTCGGCGTCCAGGCCGGTGAGGGTGAAGCGGGCGATCCCGGTGCCGTCGAGGCCGGTGACCGTGACGGAGGGAGCGGGGACGAGGCCGAAGCGGGCCGGGCCGTCCGCTCCCGCGGGGAGGGCGAGCAGCACATTGACTCGGTGCACGGCCTCGGGCATGGCGGCCAGGTCCACCGCGAGTCGGTGGTCGGCCGCCGCCTGCCTGGAGACCTCGAGCCCGGGGAGCGCGGGGGCGCCCGGGTGGGCCACCCACTCGACGCCGCGCGCCCTGCCGTTCTCGTCGCTGAGCGTGGCCCCCGCCACGACCGGCGCATCGGCCGAGACCCGGATCTCGAGCCGGACCTGGGAGAGCGGGTGGTTCTGCCCCCGCACCAGTTCGGCCGTCATCGCCTTCGTCCCCCTGTTTGGTGTTGTCGTGCGCCGCTCGCCGGGCCCGTCCGGCCGTCCTACAGGTGCGGCAGGATCGCCGGCATCAGGTCCTGGAAGGTACGGCCGTTGGCCGGGGTGCCCAGGGCGGTCATCGTCCAGCTCGAACCCGCCCGGTGCACCTTCGCCATGATCTGGGCCGTGTAGGTGCCGCCGCCGTCCAGCGTGTAGCGGGCGAGCTCCTGGCCGTTGGTCTCGTCGACCAGGCGGCAGAACGCGTTCTGCACCTCCTGGAAGGTCTGGCCGGTGAAGGAGTTCACCGTGAAGACGATCTGGTCGATGTGGACCGGGACACGCGCCAGGTCGACGAGAATGGCCTCGTCGTCGCCGCCCTGGCCCACGCCGCCGACGAGGTTGTCGCCGGTGTGGCGCACCGAGCCGTCGTCGCTAACCAGGTGGCGGAAGAAGACGACGTCGACCGGCTGCTTCTCCGCGAAGAGCACCGCCGAGGCGTCCAGGTCGATCTCGCGCGTGCGCGTGCCGAACAGGCCACGCCGGGGTGCCGCCTGCCAGCCGAGACCCATACGGACCGCGGTCAGGGTGCCCCCGTCCTTCTTCTCCAGGCTGATGGCCTGACCCTTGGTCATGTTGACGGTCACGGCTGCTTCCCCTCTCGGTTTTCCCCTGTTGCCGCGGTACCCGCGGTTGACCAGAACCCTACGCACCGGCGCCGACAGTGCCGAACCCCGGCCCGCGGTTTGTGTCGGTGTTGCAACACTCTGCGCACATGCCGGGGTTCGGTAGGACCGCGAGGGTCAGGCCAGGCCCGCCTCGCGCATCTGGCGCAGTTCCTTCTTCATCTCGGAGACCTCGTCGCGCAGCCGGGCCGCGATCTCGAACTGCAGGTCCGCGGCGGCGGCGCGCATCCGCTCCGTCATCTCCTCGATCTGCTCGGCGAGTTCGGTCGCGGGGCGGTCCGTCGGCACCGTGTCCTTGGCCTTGCCCTTCGCCGGCTTGGCGGCCTTCGCGCCCTTGGCCGCCTTCTCGCCGAGCGACGGGACGGGGGCCTTGGTCGCCTTGCCGTCCTTCGACTTGCGGTAGCCGGAGCCGAGCAGCTGCTCGGTGTCGACCTCCTCGCGGGCGATCTGCGCCACGATGTCGTTGATCTTCTTCCGGAGCGGCTGCGGGTCGATGCCGTTGGCCTTGTTGTAGGCGACCTGCTTCTCGCGGCGGCGGTTGGTCTCCTCGATGGCCCGTTCCATCGCCGGCGTGATCTTGTCGGCGTACATGTGGACCTGACCGGAGACATTGCGTGCCGCGCGGCCGATGGTCTGGATGAGCGAGGTGCCGGAGCGCAGGAAGCCCTCCTTGTCGGCGTCCAGGATCGCTACCAGGGACACCTCGGGCAGGTCGAGGCCCTCACGAAGCAGGTTGATGCCGACCAGCACGTCGAACTCGCCGGAACGAAGTTCGCGCAGCAGCTCGACGCGGCGCAGGGTGTCGACGTCGCTGTGCAGATAGCGCACCTGGATACCGAGCTCCAGGAAGTAGTCGGTGAGGTCCTCGGCCATCTTCTTGGTGAGCGTGGTGACCAAGACGCGCTCGTCCTTCTCGGTGCGCTTGCGGATCTCGTGCACCAGGTCGTCGATCTGGCCCTCGGTGGGCTTGACCACGACCTCCGGGTCGATGAGACCGGTGGGGCGGATGATCTGCTCGACGACCCCGTCCGCGCGGGACAGTTCGTACGGGCCGGGGGTCGCCGACAGGTACACGGCCTGCTCGATCCGCTCCTGGAACTCCTCCCACTTCAGGGGGCGGTTGTCCAGGGCGGAGGGCAGCCGGAAGCCGTGGTCGACGAGGGTCCGCTTGCGGGAGGCGTCGCCCTCGTACATGGCACCGATCTGCGGCACGGTGACGTGCGACTCGTCGATGACGAGGAGGAAGTCCTCCGGGAAGTAGTCGAGCAGGGTGTTGGGCGGGGAACCGGGCAAGCGGCCGTCGAAGTGCATCGAGTAGTTCTCCACGCCGGAGCAGGAGCCGATCTGGCGGAGCATCTCGATGTCGTACGTGGTCCGCATGCGCAGGCGCTGGGCCTCCAGGAGCTTGCCCTGCTTCTCCAGCTCGGCCAGGCGCTCCCCCAGCTCATTCTCGATGTCGTTGACCGCGCGCTCCATGCGCTCCGGGCCCGCGACGTAGTGAGAGGCCGGGAACACGTACAGCTGCTGGTCGTCGCTGATGATCTCGCCGGTGAGCGGGTGCAGGGTGGACAGCGCCTCGATCTCGTCGCCGAACATCTCGATGCGGACGGCGAGCTCCTCGTACACCGGGAAGATCTCGATGGTGTCGCCGCGGACGCGGAAGGTGCCGCGGGTGAACGCCACGTCGTTGCGCGTGTACTGGATGTCCACGAAGCGACGCAGCAGCTCGTCGCGGTCGATCTCGTCGCCGACCCTGAGGGGGACCATGCGGTCCACGTACTCCTGCGGAGTACCGAGGCCGTAGATGCAGGAGACCGAGGCGACCACGACGACGTCGCGGCGGGTGAGCAGCGAGTTGGTCGCGGAGTGACGCAGGCGCTCGACCTCCTCGTTGATCGAGGAGTCCTTCTCGATGTAGGTGTCCGACTGGGGGACGTACGCCTCGGGCTGGTAGTAGTCGTAGTACGAGACGAAGTACTCGACCGCATTGTTCGGGAGTAGCTCGCGGAACTCGTTGGCCAGCTGGGCGGCCAGCGTCTTGTTCGGCGCCATCACGAGCGTGGGACGCTGGAGCTTCTCGATCATCCACGCGGTGGTGGCGGACTTGCCGGTGCCGGTCGCGCCGAGGAGGACGACGTTCTTTTCGCCGCCTTCGATGCGCTTGGCCAGCTCGGCGATGGCCGTCGGCTGGTCGCCGCTGGGCTGGTAGTGGCTGACGACCTCGAAGGGCGCCACCGTGCGTTCGATCTTGGAAACGGGCCGCATGCCATCCACCGTACGACCCCGCACTGACAACGGGTCGGGATCACCAGTTCTGCGGGGTGCGGGAGCCGCGGTGCCCCTGCGGCCGGACCTGCCGGCGACCCGAGCGGGGCTGCGGGCGGCGGCCCGGGTGCGGGGTGACAGTACCGGCCGGAACGCCCGGCTTGTGCTCGGCGCGGGTCCAGTCGGGCTTGCCCATGACCATCAGCGGGTCGAACATCACGACGACCCCCGCGATGAGGAGGAAGGCGAGGGGGCCGATCAGCATCGGGCCGAGCAGGGTCGCGGGCGACTCGCCCGCGGTGGTCGCGGTGGTGCCGTGCAGGTGGACGCTGAGGGCGGCCATGCCGGTGTAGTGCATGCCGCTGACGGCGAGCCCCATGACCAGGCTCGCGCCGACACTCCACAGGAAGCCCCTCACCTGTCCCGCGGCCCACAGGGCGGTGGTGGCGGCCACGACCGCTATGACGACCGAGGCGGCGACGGTGAGCGTGTTGTACTCCAGATGCCCGTTGAGCCGCATGCCCGCCATGCCGAGGTAGTGCATCGAGGCGACGCCCAGACCTGTGATCGTGCCCCCGGTGAACAGGGCCGCCCCGGTCGCGCCGCGATAGCCGACTATGAAGATCCCGACCCCCACCATGACGACGGCGAGGCCCAGGCTCGCGTACGTCATGGGTTTGTCGTAGTGGATCGGGGTCTCCTTGACGCTGAACCCCATCATGGCGACGAAGTGCATGGTCCAAATGCCGGAGCCGATCGCGGCCGAGCCGAGGGCGAGCCAGGCAGGGCGCCAGGAGTGGGCCACCAGCATGGATCTGGTGGTGCAACGCAGGCCGAGGGCTCCACCGAGGCACGCCATCAGATAGGCCACCAGCGGGGTGACGACCCCGTAGCTGAATCCGTCGACCGTGCCTTGCATGCGCGGCTGCCCTTCACCCTTTGCGTCCCGGAATACCTGAAATGTTCCCCCCGGCCCAGGACCGCTCGAACGGTCAGGGTTGACGCAGAGAGTATGACTCCCACCGGAATGGTCGAACGATTTTCCGGCAAAGAAACACGCCCTTGCCCCAGTTGTGTGGCGCCAGTGTGCGGACTTGGGGAACTCCATTCATTCCGTGGCCATCGTGTGCCCTCCTTCCATGGACACTCTGCTGTCACTCTGGTGCTGTCCGTATTCGCTCGACGCGAGGAGTACGCATGCACGCGCGCGCCGTTGCCGCCACGACCACCGCGCTCCTGGGGACGGCCACCGTGCTGATCCCCACCCCCGACGCCCGGGCCGGCGGCGTCGGCGCACAGCCCGGGGTCATCGCCCACCGGGGTGCTTCCGCCTACACCCCCGAGAACACCCTGCCCGCCATCGACGAGGCGGCCCGGCTGGGCTTCTCCTGGGTCGAGAACGACGTCCAGCGCACCAAGGACGGCGAACTGGTCGTCATTCACGACGACAGCCTCCGGCGCACCACGAACGTCGAGCAGGTCTTCCCGGACCGGGCGCCCTGGAAGGTCAAGGACTTCACGGCGGCCGAGATCGCCCGTCTGGACGCGGGCAGCTGGTTCGGCCGCGCATACGCGGGCACGCGCGTGCCGACCCTGAAGGAGTACATGCGCCGGGTCGACCACAACCACGAGAAGCTGCTCCTGGAGATCAAGAATCCCGAGCTCTACCCGGGCATCGAGCGCGAGACCCTGAAACTTCTCAGCAACGAGGGATGGCTGGACCGGCCGCATCTGGGCCGACTGATCGTGCAGAGCTTCAGCGCGGACAGCCTGCGGATCGTGCACGACCTGAAGCCCGCTCTGACGACCGGCTTCCTCGGGACACCGTCGGTGGTGGATCTGCACAGGTACGCGCGCTTCACCGATCTGATCAATCCCTCGTACGGATCCATCTCCGCCACCTATGTCCGCACAGTGCACGCGTTCTACGGGCCGCACGGCAGGCGGCTGCGGGTGTTCACCTGGACCGTCAACGACGCGGCCACCACCCGGACAGTCGCCCGGTACGGCGTCGACGGCATCATCACGAACAAGCCCGACGTCGTATGGGCGGCGTTGAACGGGTACTGAGGCTCTGCCGGGGAGCGGGCCGGGCCATCCTCCCGTGTTGTCAGTGGCGGGTCGTACGGTGGGCGCATGGACAGCCATGGGCAGTACGAGCAGCAGGTCGTGTGGACCGTCGTGAGCACCGACATCGGTCCGCTGCTACTTGCGGCGACCCGCGACGGCCTGGTCAACGTCGTGTTCCACGCCACCGCGGCGGTGCGCGACCGGACGCTGGAGCGACTGGCGGCCCGGCTGGGCACCGAGCCCGTCGAGGCGCCCGGCTCGCCGCTGCTGGCCGAGGCGATACGCCAGATCGAGGCGTACTTCGCCGGCGAGCGGAACAGCTTCGAACTGTCCCTGGACTGGTCGCTGATCTCCGGCTTCAACCGGCAGGTGCTGCGCGAACTGGCCTCCGGTGTGCCGTACGGCACGGTCGTCGGGTACGGCGATCTGGCCGGGCGGGTCGGTCAGCCGAGCGCGGCGCAGGCGGTGGGCGCGGCGATGGGCGCCAACCCGCTGCCGGTCGTCGTGCCGTGCCACCGGGTCGTGGAGAGCGACGGCGGCATCGGCGGGTTCGGGGGCGGGCTGGAGACCAAGCGGAAGCTGCTCGCTCTGGAGGGCGTCCTGCCCGAGCCGCTGTTCTGACGGCTCGGGCGAGTCGGCTACTCGTAGTGCCGGGCCTCGAAGACGTTGCCGTCGGGGTCCCGGAAGTAGAAGCTGCGCGGGGCCTTTCCGCGGGCGCCGTACGAGTCGTGGGCGATGTGGGACACGGGGACGCCGCGCTCCTGGAGACGGCCGCGCAGCGCATCGAACTCGTCGGACGGCAGGGACAGGCAGATGTGGTTGACGGGGTGGCCCGCGCTCTCGGCGGAGCCGGGGAGCATCCGCATGCGCTCGGCGAGGGTGAGCGGTGCCAGATCGAGGATGGTCTCCTCGTTGACGCGCACGGAGGGGAACGACGTCTTTCCCTCCGCGAATTCGGCAACCCTCAGGGGCTCCAGGCCGACCGCCTTCTCGTAGAAGTCGGCCGAGGCGGCCGGGTCGCTCACCCACAGGACGACATGGTCGAGACGTGTCGAATTGTTCGTCATGCCGCCCAGACTGGTGGCGTCGCCCACAGGCCGCAAGCGTTTATCGCGCTGTGCGGCCCGCCAGAGATGAGGGAGAACCGAGCGACAGGAGGCAGGCGCGTGATGCTGGCGGTGTCCGAAGAAGTGCGGGAGGCGATCGACGCGCGTCGACCCGTGGTGGCCCTGGAGTCCACGATCATCGCGCACGGGCTGCCGCGCCCGCGCAATCTGCAGGTGGCCCTGGAGCTCGAGGAGGCGGTTCGGCGGGAGGGTGCCGTGCCCGCGACGATCGCCGTGCTGGACGGGCGTCCGCATGTCGGCCTGGACAAGGAGAAGTTGGAGCGGGTCGCGAACGAGGACGGGATCCGCAAGCTGGGCCACCGCGACCTGCCGCTCGCCGTGGCGGCGGGGGTGAGCGGCGCGACCACGGTGTCGGCGACCGCGCTGCTCGCCGCGCTGGCGGGTGTCCGGGTGTTCGCCACCGGCGGGCTGGGCGGTGTGCACCGGGAGTGGACGGTGACACAGGACGAGTCCGCCGACCTGGGTCTGCTGGCGCGTACGCGGATCACGGTGGTGTGCGCGGGGGTGAAGTCGATCCTGGATGTCCCGGCGACGCTGCAGCGCCTGGAGACGCTGGGTGTGGCCGTCGCCGGATACGGCACGGACCGCTTCCCCGGCTTCTACCTGTCGGACTCCGGGCACCCGGTCGACTGGACGCTGGAGACCCCGGAGCAGGTGGCGGGGGTCATGCGGGCGCAGGACGCGCTCGGCGTGCCGGATTCCGCGCTGATCGTCGCCAATCCCGTCCCTGCGGAGGAGCAGCTCGATCCGGGCGTCCACGCGCGCGTGCTCGCCGAGGCGCTCCGGGAGTGCGAGGAGGAGGGTGTCACCGGGCAGGCGGTCACGCCGTTCCTGCTCGACTACCTGGTGCGGCACACGGACGGGGCCTCGCTGAGCGCCAACCTGGCGGCGGTGCGCGGCAACGTGCGGCTGGCGGCACGGATCGCGACGGCGTGGGCCCGGGGATGACGGCGGACCGGAACCGGGCGCTGCTGGTTGTCGGGGACGTGGTCACCGACGTCGTCGCCCGGCACCGGGGGCCTCTCGCGGCCGGCACCGACACGGCGGCCGCGATCCGGACGGTGCCCGGTGGCGCGGGCGCCAACGTGGCCTGCTGGGCCGCCCACGCGGGCTGTCCGGACGTACGGCTGCTGGGGCGGGTGGGCGCGGACGCGGCCGCGTGGCACGAGCGGGAGCTGGTCGCGGCCGGAGTGCGGCCGCGGCTGGTGGTCGACCCGCGGGCGGCGACGGGGACGGTGATCTGTCTCGTCGACGCGGGGGCGTCGGCCGAGCGCACGTTCCTCACGGACAGCGGCGCGTCCCTCCTGCTCGAACCCGCCGACTGGTCGGACACCCTGCTCGACGGGGTCGGCCGACTGCACCTGTCCGGCTATCTGCTGTTCTCCGAGCCGAGTCGGGCCCTCGCGGTGACAGCCCTCGAAGCGGCACGCGCGCGTGGCGTCCCGGTGAGCCTGGATCCCGCGTCGGCGGGGTTCCTCCGGGGGCTGGGGGTGGACCGCTTCCTGGCGTTCGCCGCAGGGCTGGACGTGCTGCTGCCCAGCCGTGACGAGGCGTGTCTGCTGACGGGGCTGCGCGATCCGGCGGACGCGGCGGTCAAGCTGAGCCGCCACGTCCCGCTGGTGGTGGCCAAGCTGGGCGCGGACGGTGCGCTGGTGGCCCGGGCCGGCACCGTGGTCGCCCGCGTTCCCACCGCACCGGCGACGCCCCGGGACACCACGGGCGCCGGAGACGCCTTCACCGGTGCGTTCCTCGCCGGTCTCGTCGCGGGCGCGGATCCCGAAGCCGCCGCGGCGGCGGGGTGCCGGGCGGGTGCACGGGCGGTGGAACAGGTGGGCGGGAGGCCTCCGGTGCCCGGCTGACGTGGGCGTAACCGGCCCGGCGCGCCCGTATGCGGCACCCGCCCCCGCTCACCCCTTGCGCCCCCACGCCGAGATCATCGGTGCCGTGGCAAGGTCCATGCCGCCGGAGGCGACGTTGGCCAGGTGCTGGTCGATGTCCTGGTCGGTGGCCAGACCCGCGGCGACGAGCTGGTCCCGGATCTGCCGTACGGTGGCGGACTCCAGCTCGGCGCAGGCCGGCGAGGTGACGGGGAAGTACGCGTCGGCCTCCACGCGATGCAGTCCGGCCTCTCGAAGCAGGCGCGGGAGTTTGCGGCCGTAGGACAGATCGGCGCCGCGGTCGGCGAGCAGCTTGCGGAAGCCGTGCCGGATCCGGTTGGCGAGCTGCTGCTCGGGCCCGTGCTCGTCGGGACAGACGAGTGGCTGGAGGGCGGGGTCGGCGTCCTCGACCAGGAGCCGCCCACCGGGCCGCAGCGCCGAGACCATCGAACGCAACGCCCTTTCGCGGTCGGGCACATGGACGAGGACGAGCCGGGCGTGCACGAGGTCGAAGCCCTCTCCGGGCGGCTCCTCGGTGCCCACGTCGTGGACGCGCACCTCGACCGGCGGACGGGCGGCCGCGGCGAGGAGCGTGGTGTCGATGTCGGTCGCGACGACCTTGCCGGTCGGGCCGACCTTCTTGGCCAGCCAGGACACCACGGAGGTGCCGCCGGCGCCGACCTCCCAGCAGCGCCACCCGGGTCCCAGGCCGAAGCCTTCGAAGTGCCGGAAGGTGATGGGGTCGAAGAGGGTGGCGAAGGCGTCGAAGCGCCGGCCCGCCTCGGTCTGCCGGTTGTCGAGGAGATACCCGTCGGTTCGCGTCATGCCGTGATCATCCCAGTTGCCCCGCATGTCCGCGACGGTCGACGCTCCGGTACGCCGAGACGGCTCTCCGCGGCGGGGAATGCCCTGTCCACAGCCGGGAACAAAGCGGAACCGCCTGTTCCCACAGGCTTACCCGCGCCTCACGCCGACCTGGCAGACTTTCCCGCCAAGGCGCGGCAGCACGGCGCGAGGAGAGCCACGCAAGGAGAGCCAGATGTCCATGGCAGGGAATCTGCGGAAGGTCAGGGACCTGGGCAGGGTCAGCGGCCTGCGCAAGGTGGCGCGGCTGGCCCGACGACGCCCGCGGGTCGACCTGAGCCACCCCGCCAGGTCACCGCTCGGCTCGTCGGTGGTCAACTGCGTGACGTACCGGGACGGGGTCCGGGTCCCCGGGGGCGGCGATCTGGTGGACGCCGTGGAGCGGGTGCGCAAGCAGGGTGACGGTTTCGTCTGGCTGGGGCTGCACGAGCCGACGGACCGTGAGTTCGCGGGCATCGCGGAGCTGTTCGACCTGCACCCGCTGGCAGTCGAGGACGCGGTCGAGGCCCACCAGCGCCCGAAGCTGGAGCGGTACGGCGAGACGCTGTTCGCGGTACTCAAGACGGTCTGCTATGTCGAGCACGAACAGCTCACGGCGACCAGCGAGGTGGTGGACACCGGCGAGATCATGGTGTTCGTCGGCCATGACTTCGTGATCACGGTGCGGCACGGGCGGCACGGCTCGCTGGGGCCGCTGCGCGAGGAGCTGGAGTCGGATCCCCAGCAGCTCGCGAAGGGACCGGCGGCGGTCCTGCATGCGATCGCGGACCATGTGGTCGACGACTATCTGAACGTCACGGACTCGGTGCAGGCCGACATCGACCAGGTCGAGACGGACGTGTTCGCGGAGAACGGCGCACGGGCCGACCCGGGGCGGATCTACCAGCTCAAGCGTGAACTGCTGGAGCTGAAACGGGCCGTGGTGCCGCTCGCCCGCCCGGTCGAGGACCTCGCCACACGGCCGATACGGGTGGTCGACCCGGAGATACAGGCCTACTTCAGGGACGTCCTGGACCATCTGATGCGGGCCAAGGAGCAGATCGCCTCCTTCGACGAACTGCTCAACTCCATCCTGCAGGCGCACCTGGCCCAGGTGACGGTCGCGCAGAACGAGGACATGCGGAAGATCACCGCCTGGGCCGCGGTGATCGCCGTACCGACGATGGTGTGCGGGGTCTACGGCATGAACTTCGATCACATGCCGGAGCTGCACTGGCGGTTCGGCTATCCGCTGGTCATCGGCGTGATATCAGTCGCGTGCCTCGTTCTGTACCGGGGATTCCGCCGCAACGGCTGGCTCTGACGGCCCGGGGAGGGGCGTGGCGCCGGGCCCGGAGTCAGTGGAGGGACGGGCCAGTCCTGGCATAGACGCTCTCCGCGAAGGCGGCGATCTGGTCCTCGCTCAGGCTCCGGGCGAGATCGGCCTCGCTGATCATGCCGACCAGGCGCTTGTTCTCGATGACCGGAAGCCGGCGGATCTGGTGCTCCTTCATCTCCTGGAGCACCTCGCCCACATCGGCGCTCGCCTCGATCCAGCGGGGCGTGCCCTGGGCCATCTCGCCGGCGGTGACCTTGGCCGGGTCGCGCCCCATGGCGACGCAGCCGACGACTATGTCCCGGTCGGTGAGGATGCCGCAGAGGCGTTCGTTCTGGTCGCTGATGGGCAGGGCTCCGACGCCTAGCTCGCGCATCAGCTGGGCGGCGCGGTCCAGGGTCTCGTGGGCGGGGATCCACTGTGCGCCACGGTGCATGATGTCTCCGGCGGTGGTCATGGGGTACCTCCCGATGCCGGACGGGCCGGCGCGGCGCGGGACGCACCGCTGGTCCCGGCGCCTCTCATTCTCTCGCGCGCGGCCCCACGACCGCACCTCAGGCCGAGAAGGCCACGACCTTGCGCGGGACGATCCTGATGATCACGCGGACCTCGTCGTCTTTCTCCGCGGGCGGGTCGATGCCGAGGTACTTGTGCGAGAGCTCGTGCGGGAGCCGCTTGCCCTCGTCCGGGAGGATCTCGGCGGTGCCACGGATCTCGGCAGAGGCGTAGGGGTTGGCCAGGTCGAAGACCGACAGGCTGATGCGCGGGTCGCGGCGGAGGTTGCGCACTTTCTGGCGGTTGCCGACGGAGGAGAAGAGCACGGTGTCGCCCTCGCGCTTGATCCAGACCACCGAGTTCTGCGGGGCGCCGTCGGGGCCGAGGGTGGCCACGCTGGCGAAGTTCCTGCCGTCGAGGAGGGTTCGGACGGAGTCGTCCAAGGAGACGGGATCGCTCATGGAGATCGTCATGACGCCAGGATAATTAAATGCACGCGCACATAAAAGAGGTTCGGGGATCTCCGGTTCGGGGATCTGCGGCTCGCCGGATCACCCGTTCCACGCCGGGCGGCGCGGGTCGTCGGCACGCACCAGGACGTCGGCCGTCGCGGCGGGGTCGGTCTCGTCCGCGTACCGCCCGAAGGCGGGGAGCGTCCAGTGGTCGGCCTCGGGCGTGCGACGACGCAGGGCACCGGGCGAGAGGAGGACATGGACGGTCAGGTCGAAGGGGAACCAGTGCCGCAGAAGGAGGGGACCATGCATCAACAGCAGCCCACCGGGAGGGAGTTGGACGTAGGAGCTGCGGGTGGCCCGGTCGGTTGCCGGGTCCCACAGGTCGGGCAGGACGCGGCCGTCCCCGCCGGGTTCGAGCGGGCCGAAGACCTCGCGCCACAGGGCGGCGGTGTCGAACCAGCCGCTGTAGTAGGACTCGACGTCCCGGCGGCCGTACTCCAGGCGGAGCGAGGCAGGGCGCAGGAAGCCCTCGGCAGCCACGACGAGCGAGGGCCGGCCACGAACGCGCAGCTCCTCCGTGACGCGCTGCGCGAGGTCACCCGGGCGGGCCGCCGGGGCGCCGTCGAAGGCGACGCGCGGCCAGGGGCTGCCGTCGGCGGGCTTCAGGTCCAGCAGCCGCTCGGCGAGCAGTTCGCCGAGCCTGTCCCAGGTGATCGGTTCGAGTCGCACAGTCGCCATGATGCCGCGTGGTCGTGGATTCGCCGATGGGCGGGCCCCGGCCGGGTTCCTTGCGAAGGAACCCGGCCGGACCCACCGGGAGATCCAGGGCCGCGCGGGGAAGGAACCCCTTATGGCGCGCCTGACAACTCCCATGCACCGCAGCGGACTTCTCGTCTTCCAGCCGCTCCGGCACATGCAGTGCGCCACCTGCCGTCGCGGGCCGTTGAAACTGCTCGTGCTGGAGGACGGTGCGCCGCGCTGCCTCGACTGCGCCGACCTCGGGCATCTGGTGTTCGTGCCGCGCGGCGACACGGCGCTGACCCGCAGGTCGCGGGAGGAGAGTGTGCTGTCGGCGGTGGTGGTGCGGTTCAACCGGCGCAAGAGCCGGTACGAGCGGCAGGGCGTCCTCGTGGAGGAGGCCGCCCTGGCCCGGGCCGAGGAGCGATGCCTGGCCGACGCGGAGGCGCGGCGGCGGCGCCGGGCGCGGGACGCGCGGCGCCGGGCGGCGGAGGACGAGCGGTTCGCGGAGGCGTTCGCGGCCGAGGTCCGACGGCTCTTTCCCGGGTGCCCGGTGGACCGGGCCCTGGCGATCGCTGGGCACGCGTCGGTGCGGGGCAGTGGCCGGGTGGGGAGAAGCGCTGCGGGGCGGGCACTGTCCGAGGCCGCGGTGATCTCGGCGGTCGTGGCGTCCGTACGGCACCTGGACACGCCGTACGACCAACTGCTGATGAGCGGGGTGACCTGGCACGAGGCGCGGCGGCGGATCGCGGCGGCGGTGGAGACGGTGCTGCGGGCGTGGCGTGGAACCGAAGCAGACGTGGGCTGAGGCCAGAGTCCGGGTCCCGAATCCGGGTCCAGAGTCCGGGTCCAGAGTCCGGGTCCAGAGTCCGGGAGCCGCCTTGTCGACGCGCATCCGGGAACCTCTTGTGGACGCTCGCGTATGTCTCCGCGGTTCTCGGTCATGGGCACCGTTCCCGGGTGGGAATTCACTTGAGGTGACGAGGGGTGCCGGGCGGGGCCCGGCCCAGAGGTGGGAGGGGGGCATGATCGATGGGCCGTATTTCGTACTGACCCTGCTGGGTGTGCTCGGGACCGGCCTGGTCGCCGGGGTCTTCTGTGGATTCTCGACGTTCGTGATGAGGGGGCTCGCCTCGCTGCCGCCCGCGCAGGGCGTCGCCGCGATGAACGCGATCAACATGGCCGCCGTGACGCCCTCCTTCATGCTGGTGTTCGCCGGGTCGGCTGTGGTGTGCACGGTGATCGCGGTGGTGACGTTCGTGCTGTGGCCCGACGACGGGAAGGTGGAGCTGCTGCTGGGCAGCGCGCTGTATCTGTTCGGCTCGTTCGGGGTGACCGTGGCGGCGAACGTGCCCCGCAACAACACCCTCGGCGAGCTGGACCCCGACACCCGGGAGGCCGCCTCGTACTGGCCGACGTATGTACGTCAGTGGACCGTGTGGAACCACGTCCGTACGGTCGCCTCGGCCGCGGCCGCGGTGGTGTACGTGCTGGCACTCACCTGAGGGCGGTCCCGGAGGAAGCTGACCGACGCCTGGCCGGTGCCTGATCGCCGCCTGACCCGCACCTGACCCGCACCTGAGGAAGGCCCCGGAGAAAGCGCTGTCCACCACTCTGCGCGTGCGCCCGAGGGGACGTATCGTGGCCGAAAGGTGCTGCCCGATGCCGCACGGCCCGTCGTACGCGTACGCAAGGAAGACGACCATGGCCGATCCCAAGGGTTTCATGACCACGCCGCGCCAGGAGTGGCCGCGCAGACCGGTCGAGGAGCGGGTCCGGGACTGGGACGAGGTCTATGTCCCGGGGGCGCTGCTGCCCATCATCAGCAAGCAGGCCGACCGCTGCATGGACTGCGGTGTCCCGTTCTGCCACGACGCCTGCCCTCTGGGCAATCTGATCCCCGAATGGAACGACCTGGTGTCGCGGGAGGACTGGCGCGCGGCCAGTGACCGGCTGCACGCGACGAACAACTTCCCGGAGTTCACCGGACGGTTGTGTCCGGCGCCGTGCGAGGCGGGGTGCGTTCTCGCGATCAACCAGCCGGCCGTCACCATCAAGAACGTCGAGTGCGCGATCGGCGACCGGGCGTGGGAGGAGGGGTTCGTGCCGCCCCGGGCGCCGGACCGGCTGTCCGGGCGGACGGTCGCGGTGATCGGGTCGGGGCCGACCGGACTGGCCGCGGCCCAGCAGCTGACCCGGGCCGGGCACACGGTCGCCGTGTACGAGAAGGACGACCGGCTGGGCGGGCTGATGCGCTACGGCATTCCCGAGTTCAAGATGGAGAAGCGGCATCTGGAGCGGCGACTGGAGCAGATGCGCGCGGAGGGCACCAAGTTCCGTACGTCGACGACCATCGGGCGTGACATCGGGGCGGCCGAGCTGCAGTCGCGGTACGACGCCGTCGTGATCGCGACGGGAGCCACCGCGTGGCGCGAACTGCCCGTACCGGGGCGGGAACTGACCGGGATACACCAGGCGATGGAGTATCTGCCGCTGGCCAACCGGGTGTGCGAGGGGGATCTGGAGGTCTCGCCGATGTCCGCCACCGGCAGGCACGTCGTCATCGTGGGCGGCGGTGACACCGGGGCGGACTGCCTGGGGACCGCCGTACGGGAAGGCGCCGTGTCCGTGTCCCAGCTGGACATCTACGCCCAGCCGGGTGCCGAGCGGGACGAGGAAACCGATCCCTGGCCGACGTATCCGAAGGTCTACCGGCTGTCGGCCGCGCACGAGGAGGCGCGCGATCTGGAGACGGCGCCGGCGGCGGACGCCGACGCGCGGCTCTTCGCGGCGTCGACGCTCCGCTTCACCGGGGACGAGCGCGGGCAGGTGCGGTCCCTGCACCTGGTCGAGGTGGACGCGGCGCGGCGGCCCGTGCCGGGCACCGGGCGGACACTCCCCGCCGACTTCGTGCTGCTCGCCCTCGGCTTCTCCGGGCCGGACCGGGAGGACGGGCTCATCGACCAGCTGGGGGTGGCGATGGAGCCACGCGGCACGATCGCCCGGGACCGTGGTTTCGCGACCAACGCCCCCGGCGTGTTCGTCGCCGGAGACGCCGCGCGGGGGCAGTCACTGATCGTGTGGGCGATCGCGGAGGGGCGGGCGGTGGCGGCCGCCGTCGACCGCTATCTGATGGGGAGCTCGCGGCTGCCGGCGCCGATATCGCCGTACGACCGGCCGATGACCGTGTGAACGGCGGCCATGTCGCCATGGCCGGGAGACGGCCGGCGGATCAGCGGCGGCGTTCGTCCGTGCCCGCCACCTTTCCCGTCGCCAGGGCCACCCGGTTCCAGGTGTTGATCGTGAGGATCAGGGCCAGGACGTGGGCCAGTTCCTCCTCGTCGAAGTGGGCGGCGGCTTCGGCGTAGACGTCGTCGGGGACGCCCGCGTCGGCCACCAGGGTGACCGCCTCCGTCAGGGCGAGGGCGGCCTGTTCCTTCGGGGTGAAGAAGTGGCGGGCCTCGCGCCACACGGCGACCATGTGCAGCCGGTCCTCGCTCTCGCCCGCCTTGCGGGCGTCGTTGGTGTGCATGTGCAGGCAATAGGCGCAGTGGTTGAGGTACGAGCTGCGGATCTGGACGAGTTCGACGAGGGCGGGGTCGAGGCCCTCGCGGGCGGCCGCGTCGAAGCCGATGAGGGCGCGGAAGACCTTCGGGGCGGACTTGGCGAAGTCGAGGCGGGTGCGTCCGGCCTCGGCAGCGGCGATGGCGGCGGTGGCGGCAGAGGCTGTGGTGTTCGTCGTCATGTCCTTCAACCTACGGACCTGAAAGACCCTCTGTAGGGTTCATTTTCATGACGGAATCGTGGGTCAATTCCGCGGAGCGGATCGGCGCGGACCTGCATCTGGAGCTGTCCGGGCCGGGCGGGCGGCGCGCGGCGCTGATCCGGGCTCTGCGCGAGGCGGTAGCCGACGGGCGGCTGGCTCCCGGCACCCGGCTGCCGCCCTACCGCTCGCTCGCGGCCGACCTCGGCGTGGCCCGGAACACCGTCGCGGACGCCTACGCGGAGCTTGTCGCGGAGGGCTGGCTGACCGCGCGGCAGGGCTCGGGCACGCAGGTCGCCGAGCGTGCCGAGCCGCTGCGACACGCTGTACGGGTGCCCAGAAAAGCGCCGCCACGCGCGCGTGGACCCCGGCACGACCTCAGGCAGGGCACTCCGGACGCGTCGGCGTTCCCGCGGACGGCCTGGGCGGCGTCGTACCGGCGGGCGCTCCAGGCGGCGCCCACCGAGGCGTTCGGGCCGGGCGATCCGGCCGGGCGGCTCGAACTGCGCGAAGCCCTCACGGAGTATCTGGCACGCGCGCGTGGTGTGCGCACCGCGCCGGGCCGGATCGTGATCTGCTCCGGCTTCGCGCACGCGCTGAGGCTGCTGTTCGGCCAGGGCGGCGGCGGTGTGCTTGGCGGCCCGCTGGCCGTGGAGGCGTACGGGCTGGGGTTTCACCGGGGGCTGCTCGCGGCGGCCGGCGTACGGACGGTGCCGCTCCCGCTGGACGAGCGCGGCGCGCGTGTGGACCTGCTGGGGCGTGAGCGGGCCGTGCTGCTCACGCCCCAGCACCAGTTCCCGACCGGCGGCCCGCTGCACGCCGAGCGGCGGGCCGCCGTGATCGACTGGGCACGCGCGCGTGGCGCGGTGGTGCTGGAGGACGACTACGACGGGGAGTTCCGGTACGACCGCAAACCGGTGGGGGCGGTCCAGGGCCTCGACCCCGAGCGGGTGATCCACATCGGCTCGGTCAGCAAGAGCCTGTCGCCGGCGCTGCGGCTGGGGTGGATGGTCCTCCCGGAGCGGTACGTCGACGCCGTGCTGGCGGCCAAGGGCGAGCGCGAGGCGTGGGCGAGCGTCCTGGACCAGCTGGCCCTCGCGGACTTCGTGGTCTCGGGGTCGTACGACCGTCATGTGCGGCGCATGCGACAGCACTACCGGCGCCGCCGTGACCGGCTGGTCGAGGCGCTCGCCGTGCACGCGCCGCACGTCGAGGTCACGGGTGTGGCGGCAGGGCTGCACGCGGTGCTGCGGCTGCCGCCGGGCACCGAGCGGTCCGCGGTCAAGGCGGCGGCCTGGCACGGCGTGGCCCTCGACGGACTCGCCGGGTTCCGGCACCCGGCAACGGACATGACGGCCGGGGACGGCCTGGTGGTCGGCTACGCGACGCCCTCCGAGCACGCCTACGGGGCCGCGCTGGAGGCCCTGTGCGCGGTCCTTCCACCGCAGTGACCGGCCCCACCCCGGTGACGGGCCCCGCGCCCAGGCCCTTCGGCTTGCGCCCCGCCCGCCTTCGGCCTACACGCCGCCGGCCCACGGCTTGCGGCTTACGCCCCGCCGGTCCACGGCTGCGCCCCGCCGCCCTGCGGCTTACGCCCCGCCGGCCCACGACTTGCGGCTTGCGGCTTGCGGCCCACGGGCTTGCGGTTTGCGCCCCGTCGCCCTACGGCTTGCGGCCCACCGCCCCGTACCCCGGAATGACCCCGTCGTCCTGCCCGGGAACCGGCTCGCCCAGCTCCGGGTGCCACTTGTGGACGATGTCGACGCCGGGGTCCACCAGCTCCAGCCCGTCGAAGAAGCGGGTGAACTCCTCGCGGGAACGCAGCGCCAGGGTCACGCCCGCCGCCTTGAGCTTCTCGATGGCCACCGCCGACTCCTCCGGAGTGAAGTCGGCGGTGGCGTGGGTCATCACCAGGTAGCTGCCGGACGGCAGTTCGGACAGCAGCCGACCGACCACCTCGTGCGCGCCGTCCTCGTCCGGGACGAAGTGGAGGAGGGCGACGAGCGAGAGCGCGACCGGACGGCCGAAGTCCAGGACCCGCTTGGCGCCCTCGACGATGGCGGCCGGATCGCGCACGTCGGCCTGCAGATACTCGGTCGCGCCCTCCGGCGTGCCGCGCAGCAGAGCCGCCGCGTGGGCCAGCACGATCGGGTCATTGTCGCAGTAGACGACGCGGGTGTCGGGCGCGACCGACTGGGCGATCTGGTGCAGGTTGGGCTCGGTCGGTATGCCGGTGCCGATGTCCAGGAACTGCCGCACCCCGTTCCGGGCCAGCCAGCGTGTGGCCCGGTGCATGAAGGCGCGGTTGACCCGGGCCATCACCGGAACCCTGGGTTCGAGGGTCAGCATCTGCCGGCCCATCTCCTCGTCGACGGGGTAGTTGTCCTTGCCGCCGAGGTACCAGTCGTACATTCGCGCGGGATGCGGCCTGCTGGTGTCGATCTCAATGGCGGCCGTGGGGTCCTGCCCGGTCATGAGGCACTCCGTAAGCAGCGGACGAAGTTGATCATCAATTCAGTACCAAGATAAGGAAGTTGAGCAAGCAGTCAGAACAATCTGAACAAAAGGCCGGTCAGGACAGGAGGAAATCCGCCTCCCCCGCCTTGGCGCCCTCGATGAAGGCGGTCATCTCGTCCGAGGTGTAGATCAGTGCCGGTCCGTCCGGGTCGGTCGACTGACGGACGGCGATCCGGCCGTCGGCCAGCTTCATCGCCTCCAGGCAGTTGCCCCCGTTGCCGCCGCTCCACGGCTTGTGCCAGCCCTCGCTGCCCAACTCCCGTGCGGGCATGCCGTTGTAGATCCGCTCGGCGCGGTTCCGCGGCCCGAACTGGGACTTGATGCGATCCATTCACAGCTCCTTGCGGAGATCCAGGAGGATCTCCTTCGTGCGATGTGCCGTAGCGGCCTGCGCCGCCATGCGGTCCATGACCTCCAGGTGGGTCGCCACCTCGGGACGCGCGTCCAGGTAGACGGCGCCGGTCAGGTACTCGCTGTAGACCATGTCCGGCAGTTCCGACATGGCAAATCGAAAGAGCACGAAGGGCCCGTACGTGCCCGGGTGCGGCCCGTTGGCGAACGGGGCGACCTGGATCGTCACGTTGGGCAGCTTCGCGGCCTCGAGCAGTTTGTCGATCTGCGCGCGCATCACCTCCGGGCCGCCGACCTGGCGACGCAGGGCGGTCTCGTCCAGCACCGCCCAGAAACGGGGGGCGTCGGGGCGGGTGAGCAGTTCCTGGCGCTGCATGCGCAGCGCGACATGACGCTCGATGTCCTCGGGCCTGGTCTGTCCGACGGCTCCCGACTTGAGGACCCCGCGCGCGTAGTCCTCGGTCTGCAGCAGCCCGGGTACGAAGTGCGGCTCGTACGAGCGGATGAGACTCGCCGCGCCCTCCAGGCTGACGTACATCGAGAACCAGCCCGGCAGGATGTCGTGGAACCGCTGCCACCAGCCGGGTCTGTTGGCCTCCTCGGCCAACTGCACGAAGAGGTCGGCCTCTTCGTCGGGAACGCCGTAGGCCTTCAGGAGGAGCTGGAGGTACGGGATCTTGAGAGCGACCTCGGCCATCTCCATGCGGCGGACGGTGGCGGGGGCCACGCGGAGGATGCGGGCGGCCTCCTCGCGCTTGAGCCCGGCGCGTTCCCGCAGGTCCAACAGGCGGCGGCCGAGGACGACCTGTCCCACCGTCGGCGCGGACCGCGGTTCGCTCACGCTCCCACCTCCACGAACGATTCCTGACAGCCATACGGCGCCATTCGAAGATCCGTTCGAAGATCCCGCGGATCCTCAGTGATCCCAACTGGCGCCGCTCGAGGTGCTGTTGCCAGCAGTGTGCCACGGCCCTTCACCGCGTCACACAGCACTCTGCATTTTTCAGAGTGGCACTTGCCAAGTGTTCACGGCGGGGCGATAGTGGCAAGCGTGATTCCGTCCGCGCCCTTAGGAACAGACGCCGCCGCAGACCGTCCCGGTCTCGGCGCCGCCGCGGGAGTCGCCCCAGGTGGGGCCGCTGCCGCGCGCCGGTTCCAGTTCGAGTTGGCCGCACATCCGGGTTCTCCCGCCCAGGCGAGACGCCTGACACGCGCCCGGCTGACCGGCTGGTCGGTGTGCGCGGACACCTGTGACACGGCGGAACTCGTCATATCCGAGCTGGTCACCAACGCGATCGTGCACACCGCGAGCAGTCGCGTCGTGTGCGAGCTGCGCGACCACGACGACACGGTGCGCATAGCCGTGCGCGACGAGGGCTGTGCGCCCGGCGAGCCCCACCCGTCCCCGCAGCGGCCCGAGGAGGAGCACGGGAGGGGATTGCTCCTCGTCGACGCCATGTGCCGGGCCTGGGGCGCCCAGCAGCACGGACCCGGACTGCTGGTCTGGGCCGAGCTGCCGCGGCAGACCGACGCCACCCATGACCTGCCGGAGCCGCGCAACGACCTGGGCTGGGGCGCCCGCCCCAAGCCGGGGCAGTCCAACGGCTCGGACGAGCAGGAGCAGGCAGAGACGAAGCACCGCGTGGGGACCCAGCCGGAGACGGCGCACCGCGTGGTGCGCCAGGCGCGGGGCCCTCGCCGCACGAGTCCGGAACGGCCGTGAGCGGCACCCCCGGGTCCGGCCAGGTGCTCGGACTGGACACCTTGATGCGTCTGAGGCGCGAGCAGCGCACTCCTGACGCGACCGGGCCCCTGCCGCTGCCCAAGGGCATGACGGCGCCGCTGGGCTGCGACGCGGTGGCCGTGCCGGCCCGCTTCGGACCGCTGATCGTGCCCCGGCTTCCGCGTGTGGGCTGTGTGTACGCCGACGAGGCGCACTGGTGGTGGATCGTCCCGTCAGACTCCGACTACGCCCTGCCCTGGCCCTCCCCCACCCACTACGCCCCCGGCGCCCCGATCCCCGAGGCCGCCCGCCTCATCAACCGGCCGGACGGCACGGTTCCGTACACCCCGCCGATCCCGCTGTACCTGGCTCTGTGCCGGGTGACGGGCACCACCCCGGACTGGTCACGCCCGATCAGCGCGTGAGCGCCGCACCGGCGCGGCCGGTGGGGTACGGCGCCCGCCTGACTCGGGCGTCGCACCCCGTATCCGGCCCTGGCTCACGGCGTACGCCCGCGCGTTCCCGCCACCGCACCAAGCGCCCTGCCCCGAAGGACCCCGCCCCGCGATAGTGGCCCTTCGTCCACGACCAGGGGGAGGTCCACGGTGGGTAGGAGGCACGGCGGGGTCAAACCCGAGGTGTCCGATTCGGAGCAGCTGCTGTTCGGGGGGCCGCTGCGGTACGACATGGGGTGGAACCAGCACCGGGACGCCTTCCTGGAGCTGGACTTCCGGGCCATGGTCACGCGGTTGCCCGGCATGCTGGCATCGAGTTTCCAGCTGGCCCGGCAGGCCGACGAGCGGGCCGCGCGGACCGTGCTGGCCGCAGAGGCGGGCCGGGGCGTGGCCCAGGCGGTGAGCCTGCTGGCCGTGAACAGTGTGCTGGGGCGGCTGATCGGCGGGGGCCCGATCGAGGAGCGGTTGCGCGGCGCCGCGCCGGCCCTGGTGGCCATGGCCGCGGTGATGCTGGTGAGCGCCCTGCTGCGGGCGGCGTCGACGTATGCCACCGGCCGTCTGGAGCCCAAGGTGGAACGGGTGGCGACCGAGCTGTACCTGGAGCGCGCGGCGGCCGTGGAGCTGGCCGCGATCGAGGACCACGCCTTCCACAAGCTGCTGGACACCGCCCAGTACGGCGCCGGCTCCGCCCGTCGCATGATCATGTACGGCACGCGCGTCGTGAACGCGGTGATCTCGCTCGCCGCGGCGGCGGGCGTGCTGACCGTGCTGCACCCGGCCCTGCTGCCGCTGCTGGTGACCATGACCCTGCCGAGTGCCTGGGGTGCCCTGACCAACGCCCGGCGCCGCTACGAGTCCTTCCACACCTGGGTGCAGCACGCCCGTGCCGGGCATCTGATCAGCGCCCTGCTCACCGAGCCGGAGGCCGCCCCGGAGATCCGCGTGCACGGTGTCGGGCCGTTCCTGCTGCGGCACTTCCGGGCCATGTCGGAGACGGCCGAGGCGGAGCAGGCCCGGCTGGCCCGGCTCGCGGCCCGCACGGGCCTGATCGCGGGAGCCTGGACGGGCCTGGCGACGGTGGCGACGTACGCGACGCTGGGTGCGCTGCTGCTGTCCGGGGCGATGGCGCTGTCCGTGGCCGGTACGGCGGTGATCGCGATCCGCACCGGCTCCGCGAGCCTCGACACGCTCGTCCTGGAGATCAACCAGCTGCACGAGGAGGCTCTGTTCGTGGGCGATCTGCAGCGGCTGTACGTCGAGGCGGCCGAGCGGGCGATCCCGGTCGGCGGGGAGCCGCTGCCGGAGGATCCGAGGGAGATCCGGTTCGAGAACGTCAGTTTCACCTATCCGGGCGACGCTACCCGTCCCGCCCTCGAAGACGTCACGCTCACCCTCCCGCTGGGCCGGATCGTGGCGCTGGTGGGTGAGAACGGCTCGGGCAAGACGACGCTGGTCAAGCTGCTGGCGGGCCTCTACAAGCCGGACCGGGGCCGGATCATGTGGGACGGCGTCGACGCGGTGAGCGCCGACCGGCACCAGCTGGCCGAACGCATCGCGATGGTCGCCCAGGACTTCAAGCGCTGGCCGTTCACCGCGAAGGTCAATGTCGCTGTCGGCCGCTCCTCGGCGCCCCTCACCGAGGAGCGTCTGGCCTCCTCGGTCGCCGAGGCGGGCGCGGAGGAGGTGGTCGCGGACCTGCCGCGCGGCCTGGACACGCTGCTGGCACGCAACTTCAGCGGCGGGCACGAACTGTCCGGCGGCCAGTGGCAGCGGCTCGGCATCGCCCGCGCCGCGTACCGGCGCGGGCGCATCCTGATCGTGGACGAGCCGACGGCTGCCCTGGACGCGCGGGCCGAGCTGGAGGTCTTCGAGAAGATCCGCGCGCTGGCGGGCAGCGGGCAGACGGTCGTGCTGATCACCCACCGGCTGGCGTCGGTGCGCCACGCCGACCTGGTGCACGTCCTCGAACAGGGCCGCCTGGTGGAGTCCGGCACCCCCGACGAGCTCCTCGCCACCGGCGGCGTCTACGCCGAGCTGTACGGCCTCCAGGCCGAGCAGTTCACGGCGAAGCTGCCCGCCCCGAAGGTGGGTTGACCGGCACTGGTCGCTAGTACCGCAACGGTCAGTCCGCGGCCTCGCCGCCGCGGACGATCACCAGGAACGTGTCCGTCGCGAGGTCCATGACGACCTCGGCGGGCAGGCCTTCCAGACGCCGCGCGTGAGCGAACTCCTCGGCCGGCCACGAGCCTCGCGGTCCGCCGGCGGGAAAGCGTTCGAGCACTGTTCGCCCGTTCACCATCCTGTACCTCCAGAAAGCGTCGTACTTGTAGGAGTTAACGCTCCGGAGGGGAGAAACGCCTCGCCCGGTGACGTGACTGAGACCCAGTTGACACCGGCTCAACGCGGACGGTGAGGATCCGTCGACTTTCCGGCACGACGGACACTTTCTGCCCTGGTTCTCCGTCAGTACGTCACCGGAAGCGCGAGCAGACCGCGGGCGCGCAGGGAGGGACGCCACCGCGGCTCCTCGTCGGCCAGGGCGAGGTCCGGGAACCGTTCCAGCAGGGCGCCCAGCGCGATCTCGGTCTCGGCACGGGCCAGGGGCGCACCCAGGCAGTAGTGGATGCCGTGGCCGAGGGCGAGATGGCCGGAGGCGTCGCGGTCGAGGTCGAGGCGGTCGGGGTCCGGGAAGCGGGCGGGGTCGCGGTTGGCGGCTGACAGGGACACCCAGACCGTCTCGCCGGCCGGGACGGTGACGCCGCCGATGGTCACGTCCTCGGTCGGGAAGCGCCGGATGGCGAGCAGGGCGGGGCCCTCGTGGCGGGCGAACTCCTCGACGGCGGCCGGGAGCCGCGTGGGGTCCGCGCGCAGCGCGGCCAGCTGTTCGGGGTTCCGCAGCAGCCCCAGGATCGCGTTTCCGATGAGGTGGACGGTGTTCTCGTATCCGGCGAAGAGGATGAGGAAGGCGAGTGACATCAGCTCGTCCTCGCTGAGCCGGTCGCCCTCGTCGCGTACCGCGATCAGATCGGAGAGCAGGTCGTCGGCGGGCTCCTTCCGCTTGTCGGCCAGGAGTTGGGTGAGGAAACCGAGCATGGACACCATCGCCTGCCGGCCGGCTTCGGGGTGTGCCGGGTCGGGGGCCATGAGGGTGTCCGTCCAGCCCCGGAAGTCGGGGCGGTGGCCCTCCGGAATGCCGAGCAGGTCGCAGATGACGGCGATCGGCAGGGGTGCGGCGTAGGAGTCGATCAGGTCGGCGCTGCCGCGCGGGCCGAGCGCGTCGAGGAGGCGGTCGGCGGTGCGTCGGACGGGCGTGCGGAGTTCCTGGACGCGGCCCGGGGTGAAGGCGCGGCCGACGAGTCGCCGGATGCGGGTGTGGTCGGGCGGGTCCATGTTGAGGAGGTTGGCGTCGAGCGCGGGCGGCAGGGAGAATCCCTTGTACGTCCCCGCGGCGGCATGGTTCCGGTCCAGCGAGAGCCTCGGATCGGCGAGGGCCGCCCGGACGTCCTCGTACCGGGTGACCAGCCAGGCCGGGGTTCCGTCGGGCCCGGCGATGCGGTGCACCGGCGCGCTTTCGCGCAGTCGCCGGTAGACGTCGTAGGGGTGGTCGATGAGACCGTCCGCGAGATCCATGGAACCCACCCTAGGGAAGCGTCAGGTGTCGTACTCGTGAATGCGCCGCCCGTGGCTCCGGTCGACGAGCGCGGGCAGCCGCTCCGCCAACTCCCGTGCCATCTCCGGCACATCGACCGCGGACCAGCTCGGCGCAGGGCGGCCATCGGGGCGTGCGTGTGACAGTCGACCAGGCCGGGCATCTCGACCTGGCCGCTCGCGTCGGGACGCTCGCCGGCCGGCAGGTCGCGTACGGCAGTGGAACCGGTCACCGACTCGACGTCCCCGTCCCGTACGACGATCGCGGCGTCCTCCGGGAACCCGATCCGTTCTTGATCGTCGTGCACGAGGGCCGTGCGTCCGGTGATGATGAGGTCGGCGGGCGCGAGACTCATTGCGCCGACGTACGGCAGGGTCATCGGGTCGCCTGAGCCGAAGCGCGGATCCGGTCCCGGCCCTGTCGCCGAACGGGCCGGGCGAGCAGCGTGGGACTGTCGCAGCACCGCCCGCCTCCCGGCTTCTGGAAGGAGCCCGGCATGCTCCTGGGTACCTGGAACCTAGAGAACCTGTATCGCCCCGGCAGCCCGTACGGCCCCAAGGACAAGGCCGCGTACGAGACGAAGCTCGCCTCCCTCACCGCCGTGATCACCGAGCTGGACCCGGCGCTGCTCGGCGTACAGGAGGTCGGGGAGCCCGGCGCCCTGGAGGACCTGGCCGGGATGCTGGACGGCGACTGGCACCTGGCGCTCTCCGAACACCCCGACCGCCGTGGCATCCGGGTCGGCTTCCTCGGCCGTACGGAGCTGCGGGTGGTGGCCGACACGGCCGCGTTCCCGGCGAAGCTGCGCCCGGTGCAGGAGGACGACTCGGACGTGGAGGTCTCCCAGGCGGGGCGCGGCTTCCTGGCGGTGGCGACGGAGACCGAGGCGGGTCCGCTGACGGTGGCGGTGTCCCACCTCAAGTCGAAGCTGCTGTCGTATCCCGGGGGCCGGTTCGTACCGGAGGACGAGGGCGAGCGGGCGCGCTACGGGGCGTATGCCCTCTACCGGCGGGCCGCCGAGGCGGCGGCCCTGCGGGCGCTGGCCGACGAGCTGCTGGCCGGCGAGGGCCGTACGCGCGATGTGGCCGTCCTGGGCGACATGAACGACGAAGTCCTGGCCGCGACCACCCAGATCCTGCTCGGCCCGCCCGGCTCCGAGTTCGGCACGCCCGGCTTCGACCGCCCCGACAAGGGCGACGCGGTACGGCTCTGGGACGTGGCCCCGCTGATACCCGCCGACCAGCGTTACTCCCGTGTCGACGCCGGCCGCCGCGAGCTGATCGACCACGTCCTGGTCAGCCACCACCTGGCCCACCGGATAACGGCGGCGGGCACCGGGCTCCCCGGCGAAGGGGCCCCGCACCTGCCGTCGGTGGGCCCGGATCCGGCACAGCGGCGGGACACTCCGGGGTCGGACCACGCGCCCGTGTGGGTGCGGATCGGCTAGCCGCGGACCAGCCGTGCCACGGGCGCCGACGCGAGCGTGAGCCCGAGCCGCTCCCGCCCCCGCTCCAGCTCCGCCAGCGCCTCGTCGAGCCGCCGGGTGTGGTCCGGCGTGAGCCGTCCCGTGTCGTCGAGGTGCACGGCGCATGCCGTGGTCGTGTCGACGAGCCGTTCGAGGACGGCCGCGACGGCGTCAGTGCCCTCGGTGTGCCGGGCGAGGGCGGGCAGCTCGGCGGCGGCGAGCGCGATGGCCGTTCGGGCCTCGGACAGGGTGCGGTAGGCCTCCCGCCGCAGGGCCCACCGCTCCGTCCGGTCGTCGGACCCGCTCAGGACGTGGTCGAGATAGTCCTGCGCGGCGCTCCCGGCGGCCGCGAGCCGCGCCCGCACGCCGCCGCCCCGCTCCCCCGGCATCGGCAGATGCCCGACGATCAGCACGATCGCGCAGGCCAGCAGCGTCTCGCCGATCCGGCTGACGGAGGCCTGCGGCTCCCCGCCGACCATGACGAGGGCCAGGACGAGCACGGTGACGACGGCGGTCAGGGCGGCGAAGTGCCGGGTGGCGACGGGGATGAGCGCCCCGCTGACGGCCACCAGCGCGACGAGCCCCTCGGGCCGGGGCAGCACGGCGGCGAGGGCCGCGAAGACGAGGGCGCCGAGGACGGTCCCCGTCGCCCGGCACAGGACCCGGGACGCGAGCGGCCCGAGATCGGGCTTGACGAGGAAGACGGCGGTGGCGGGCAGCCAGTACCAGTGCTGGTGCTGCCCGTACCAGCGCGCGTGGTGCAGGGCCTGGGCGATGGCGGCCCCGGCCCCGAAGCACAGGGCGACGCGGAGGCCGTACTCGCGTCCGCCGGTACCGAGGGCGGCCCGCACGAGGTCCCGCGCGCCACGGCGGCGGGTGTGCGCGCGGTGCAGTACGCCCTCGGCCCGGTCGAAGGCCTCGGCGGCACGCAGCAGGGCTTCGTCGAGGGCGCGGAGGGCGGGCGCGGTCCGGCCGGGCGCGGGCAGTGGCCCGGTGCCGCTGTTGCCCCGAACGGCGGCGGCGAGCCGCCGTGGCCCCTCCGCCGCCCGCTCGCCGACGCCCTCCCCCGCCCAGGCGAGGGCGGTCGCGGCCTCGGCGAGGGGCAGCGCGGCGGCGTACTGGGCGTGCAGCCGACGCTCGGCCGCGGAGCTCGCGTACCGGCGCAGCCGGGGCCCGGCGAGGGCGTCCTGCGCGTGGTCGAGGGCGGCGGTGAGCACGGCCCGCCGCTCGGTGGCACGGTCCGTGCCCACCGCGTCGAGCAGCTCGGCGACGGCGTCGTACACCCCCGCGACGGCGTCCCGCTCCCCGTCGAACCGGTAGTCGCCGGCGAGGGCGCCCGGCGTGGGCAGGGCCAGCCGCAGGACGAGCAGCCACCCGGCCCCGGCGAGAAAGGCGAGGGCCCGCTGCCACCCCGGCTCGGGCAGCGGCATCCCGGCCCCGATGGCGGAGGCGACGAGCAGCTGCGTACCGGCACCGGAGGCGACCGGCCCGACGGCGCTGATGCCCCCGGCGAGGAGCCCGAGCGCGGTGAGCAGAAGGGTCAGCGGCACGGCGGTGAGGTGCTGCCCCGCGTACGTCCCGACGAGCAGACCCGCGGCCCCCGCCAGCGCGGGCGCCCCGAGCCGCACGACCGAGGCCCGCCGGCTGCCGGGCCGGTCGTTGATCCCGGCGAGCATGGCCGCGATGGCGGCGACGACACCGAGGGAGGTGCGGTCGGCGAGGACGGCGGCGAGGAGCAGCGGCCCGGCGGCGAGCGCGCCCCGGGTGACAGCGCTCCAGGGGACCGGGCCGCGCTGGGCACGGAGGGCGTGGGCGAGCCAGGGGGGCGGTGCGGGGAGGGCGCGGGACACGGGGCTCCTGTCCGGACGAGGGCGGGGTGTGCCTTCGGGCGACGGTGGCCGGGCTCGGTGGTGGTTCCACCGTAGATCGTGTTCCCAGGCGGAAAGGCACGTTCGCGTTTCCGTGGTGTGACGGTTGACCGGAGAGCCGTGTTCTTTATGAACGCAATTTCCTGGTGAACGTAAGCGGACCCGGGGGCGTAGCCTGCCCCCGGGCCCTGAAGGGCCGCCCATGTTCACACGCCGGCACGCTTGAGAACCCGGGTCAGTCGTTATCGCGCCGCGTCCTGCCTTTGGACCACCGCGCATCGAGCTGCGCGGGCAGGACTTGAACCTGCATTTCGACGTGCTGGGGCCCGGGCCCGTTCGATCCGGCGATCGGCGGCGAATGCTGAGTCTGGAGCGAGAGTCTGAGATTGAACGCGGTCTGCCTCTGCCGTTTGGGCTACCGCGGCACGGGATGAATGCCGCGGGGAGGACTCGAACCTCCACTGGAACCGCTCCGTCACGACAAGCTTCAGCTTCAGCTTGCGCTCCTCGCGCACCCCGGTCTCAAGGGACCGGGGAGTCTTGAAGGCTACCCGAACAGGTAGCCGAACACGGCGTCACCCACCCGCTGGTCGACGACGTCGGTGCCGTTCGCCTCCTCCCGGGCGAACTTCACGGCCTGCTGCAACTTCTCGACACGGTCGAGGAGTTCGTTGACGCGCCGGGCGGGAAGGGCACCGGAGAACTTCACGGTGGTCCAGTACCCGACGGGAATGTCCTCGTAGTACACCTCGACCTGTGCCGGATGCTTCTCGGTGGCCTCGGCCTTGACGTGGTTCCTGGGCACCTTCTTGGTCCGCAGCGTCCGCACGGGCTCCGTCTTCCACGCATCGGTGGACGGATCCTGCGCCCAGGACTCGGAGGCGTCGAGGATGGGCAGCTTCCGCACGAAGGTGTTGAGATCGACGAGCTGCTTCTCCAGGAAGAGCAGGTAGGACACGGGCACTTCGGCGACGAGCACCCGCCCGTCCACCTTCACGTCCGCCCTTGCCGCGCAGTTGGCCCAGTCCTTCGTGGCGGTCACGTCGAAGAGCCGTGTCAGCGTCGCCGCGGTCTCGCGCAGCACGTCCTCGGCCTTGACCTGCACCCGCGTGGACTCGGGCGGCAACTGCTCACCCTCCTCGTCCTTCGGCTGGTACGTCCGCGAGATACCGGCCAGCAACGCGGGCTTCTGCAGCCCGTGGTGGGCTGTGGTCAGGTCCTGGTGAGCCTTGGACTTGATGCCCTTCTCGACTGCGATGATCTGGTTGAGTTTCGCCACGTCGGTGACGGTAGCAGCGGCAACTCCTCGATTTCGAAGGATTATTCGGCGACTACGGCCGCGGCGACCGCCGTCCCGAAGCGGGCCTCGGCCCGCTCGATCGCCGCGACGAGCCCGCCGCGCCCCAGGCCCGAGACGATCCCGTCGGCTTCCCGCAGCCCGGCCCGTTCCAGCAGCCGCTTCTCGTTCGTCACCCACTCGCCGCGCGCCGCCAGCACCGCGTGAGCGGTCTGTGCGGCGGCCGTGGCCAGGGCGCCGGCGACCTCGGTGAGTCGGCCGTGCGGGGCGTGGTTGGCCTTCGCGTAGGCGAGGGTGGCGCGAGCGGTGCCGTACCAACGGTCCGGGGCGGTACGGCGCAGCGCCTCCGGATAGGCCGCCGGGCGCGGCAGCTCCCCGCGCAGCACCTGGTTGACCGCCAGCTCGGCGACGACCAGGTAGCTCGGGATCCCGGCGAGGTGGAACAGCAGCGGCTCCACCCGGAACCGCCCCTCCTCCGCCTCCGCCAGCTCGTGCTCGACCACATCCAGATCCCGGTAGTGCACGTCGACGCGTCGCCCGTCGATGGTCAGCCAGACCCCGCCGTTGAAGACACCGCCGCCCCAGCCGCCGACCTCGGAAACCTCGCCCTCCCAGCCGAGGGCACGCAGGTCGGCGGGGGCGAAGGGGCCCCGGTAGTAGACGGCCAGATCCCAGTCGCTGTCGGGCCGGTGGGTGCCCTGAGCACGCGAGCCGCCGAGGGCCACGGCACGGACGGTGGGGAGTGCGGCTAGGCGGTCGGCGGTGGTGTCGAGGAAGGTCCGGTCGGGAAGGGCGGGCATGGGGTGGCTCCGGGGCATGCGAGTAACAAAGGTCGCCGGGAGCGTACGCAGGCGCTGTCGCGCCCGCGAGACATTTCGAGAGCACCGCCATGCCGGAACGCGAGCGCCTGGCGCTCTTCTGGAGCGCCCGAGAACTCAAGCACCGGGGCTCTGCCGTGTCACAGCTCCATGCGCTCGATGAACCCGGTCCAAGTGGCGGGCTTCACGGTCAGCACAGGCCGGCTCGTGTCCTTGGAGTCACGGACGTGCACCGCCCCCGAGGTCACGGCGACCTCGACGCACTCACCGCCTTCGCCGCTGCTATAGCTGCTCTTGACCCAGGTCAGCGCTTCGACGTTCATGTCTCCCCTAGCAACTTCTCCATGAAGACCAGCGATTCACGCGGATTGAGAGCATCAGCCCGCAGGATCCCGTACTGCTCCTCGAACGCCCGGGCCGACTTCCGCTCCGTGTAGAGGCGGCTGTCCTTGTGCGCCTCCACATACGCGATCCTCCGCCCATCCCTCGTCTCGATCAAGGTGAACGGACCGGCCAGTCCAGCATGCTCCTCCCGCTCGGTCGGCATGACCTGGATCTCGACGTTGCGCCGCTGGCCGAGCAGGTGCATCTGCTCCAACTGGCCCCGCATCACCGACCAGCCGCCCAGCGGGCGCCGTAGGACCGACTCCTCAATGACGAAGCTGATGGTGGGCATCGGCGCCCTGGAGAAGATGTCCTGGCGAGCCAGCCGTGCCGCAACGCGCTGCTCGACCGTCTCTTCGTCCAGCAACGGGCGCCGCATGGTGAACACGGCTCGCGCGTACTCCGCTGTTTGCAAGAGCCCCGACACAGCATGGGTGGCGTACACGTGGAGCTCAACCGCCTCGCCCTCCAGCTTGGCCGCATCCCGAAAGAACGCCGGATACTGAGCCCGAGCCACCTCCTCCTTCCCGGCACTCAACACCCCACCGGCGTCCAGCACTTCATCCACCCTGTCGATGAACTTCGGCGGCGGGATCCGCCTCCCCTGCTCGAAGGAGGCGATCGTCGAAGCCGAGTACCCGGCCAGCGCCCCGAGCTCCGACCGATCCAGCCCCGCCCGCTCCCGGAACAGCTTCAGTTGCCGCCCGAAGACGTGCAGCATGCCCGTGCCGGACTCGGGATCCTGCTCGTACTCCGGTCCTTGGACCCCGTCACTCATGCCGCAACTCCTCCCACCAGGAACCGTCACGCCCCGCACCGCGTACAGCCGCGCCCCCGACGTGTACAGCCCGCACCCGTCAGCGCGTCGCTCCTGGTCAAGATTACTCACCGTGCACAACGGTTGACCGCATGAAGTCAGTAACTCCCCCGCACGAGACGGCCCGGCAACACCAGCACCCCACCCACGAGTTCACGATGCGGTTCACGTCCACCCCACGCGGCGCACGCCTCGCCCGCCGCCTCGTTTCGCACCGCCTGAACGACTGGGGTCACCCCTGCACCAGCGCCGCCAACGAGGCGCTCACCCTCATCGCGGCCGAACTCACGGCGAATGCCGTCCGGCACGGTCACGTCCCCGGCCGGGACTTCGACCTCCGACTGACCCTGACCGACGGCACCTTCCGCATCGAGGTGACAGACACCCGTGCCGAGAAACAGCCCTCGCCCGCTTCCCCGTCCCCCGACGGAATCCGGCCGCGGCCTCCTCCTCGTGGCCGCCCTCGCGGACGACTGGGGCGTAACGCCCCGCATGTCCGCGCCGGGCAAGACAGTATGGGCGGAGCTCCTCCCATCGCACCGCCACTGAAACCCCGGCAACCTTTCCGGCCCCTGTGACCACTGGTGAGTCGGAAGCGTGCGTTCTCCAGAACCGCGTACGGACTCGAAGGACTCATCCGTGGCATCCTCTCCCCACCGCCGCCCCGCTCCCAGGCGGCGCACATCCCTCGTCTCCGCCGTCGCCGTGGCAGCCGCGGGACTCCTCATATCCCTGGTGATGGCGTTCCGCCCCGACGGCGATTCCCACACCGTGCGCGCCGCGGCCACGCCCACCGCGGGCACCCGGTCGACGAGCGTCCCGGCCACGGCGCCGACACCGAAGCCGAAGCCGAAGCCGTCCACGGTGTCCCCGACCCCGACGCGCACCGAGGCCACCCGGAAGCCCACCGCTTCGGCGCGGCCATCGGCCACTGCCACGCCCCGAGCCACGTCGCGGCGGCCGGCTTCCGGCGCGGCAGCGCTGGCGGGACGGATCAAGCCCGGGGTCACCTACAGCGGAGTCACCACCCACTACGACGCGGGGGACGGCAACGGCGCCTGTCTGTACGGCCCGAGCCGCGACCTGATGATCGCGGCGATGAACCACACCGACTACGAGACGTCCAAGGCGTGCGGGGCATACATACAGGTGCGCGCGGCAGGCGGCGCCTCCGTCACGGTGCGGGTCACCAACGAGTGCCCCGAGTGCGCACCCGGACAACTGGACCTCAGCGAGCAGGCCTTCGCCAAACTGGCCGCCCTCTCGGCCGGCCGGATCCCGGTCACCTGGAGGCTGCTGAGCCCCGCCACGTCCGACAAGGTCTCGATCCGTTACAAGACCGGCTCCAGCCGCAACTGGTGCGGCATCCAGGCGCTCGGCCACCGCAACCCGCTGGCCAGGCTGGAGGTCGGCACCGGCAGCGGCTGGCGTCCGCTGACCCGTACCGACTACAACTACTTCCTCTCCGAGGACGGCACCGGCTGCGGCGGCTCCCTCAGGCTCACCGACATCTACGGGGAACAGCTGACCGTCAGCGGCATCGCCGTACGCCCGGACGCCCTGCAGCCGACCCACGTGCAATTCGCCGGGCACTGACACGAAGTCACCCGGCCACGGCCGAGTATCTGTACGACCGCCGCCGCGCCGCCGGCATCGGCGCCTTGCCCACGTCGACCCGAAGCCCGGCAGCGGCCGCTTGTCCTGACGGTTCCGATGTCAGGCGTAGGTCCAGCGCCACCCGCCCGAGCTGTAGCTGCACCTGATGCTCGTACCGCCGGCGGTCGTCGTGACAGCGCCATGGTCGCTGTTCCGGCAGTACTGGCCGGCCTGGTAGCAGTTGCCCGCGTTGGAGGTGATGGAGCAGGTGCCGGTGCCGGTGCCGGTGCCGGTGTCGCTGCTTCCGCTGCCGCTGCTACCGGCTCCGGAGACGCTCCGCGCGGCCTTCGTGACCGTGACGGTCGGGCCGGGCTTCTTCACCGTCCTCGTCTTGGTGACCGTGGGCGTGGGCGCGGCCTTTTTCGGTATCGCGGTCACGGTCGCCGTGGCCGTGACCGTGATCGTCGGCCGGGGCTTGGCGGCGGCGGCCTTCGCCGCGTTCACCTCGTCCTGCGCGCTCTGCTGGCCGCCCATGGCTCCCAGACCGAACACCACCAGGCTGGCCGCCCACACACGCTTGCGCTTGTACCACGGCCGGGTGTTCACGGAGCGCGACGCAGACGGCGTCGAGTACGGGTTGTTCATGTCGTCCCTACTGAGGTTCTTGCAACGGGAGGACGGTAGTTGCATGTGCGTGCCATACAAAAGAGTTGTGAAGATTCAGAGATCATTCCGTGATCATCCATGGCGGCCGTTTTGCCGGGATTTCGACGCCGGGGCGTGACCGGTGAACCGGCAGACAGCGTCCGAAATTGGGATGCGGGCGCGGTCGGGGGCCCGGATGATCGGGAAGTTGCCCCTAGTTGACCTCAGGAGCCCGCATGATCCAGCGTGTCACCGCCCCCGGTCTCTTCCCGCCGCCCACCTACTCCCACGCCTCCGTCGTCGAGGCGGGCACGAAGCTCGCGTTCCTGGCGGGGGCCGTGCCGCTCGACGAGAAGGGCGAAGTGGTCGGGCCGGGGGATCCTGCGCGGCAGGCCGAGCAGGTGATCGCGAATCTGCGTGAGCAACTGCGCGCGGTTGGGAGCGACTTGGCGCATGTGGTGGTCACGGATGTGTACGTGGTGAGCAGTGAGCCCTCGGTGCTCTCCGAGGTGTGGGAGGTGGTCGAGGCGTCGGGGCTGAGCACCGGGCCGCATTCGTCGACCCTGCTCGGGGTGGCCTGCCTCGGGTACACGGGGCAGCTGGTGGAGATCACGGCCACAGCCGTCGTCCCCGAGGGGGCTCGCCCGTGAGCGACGGACCGACGGTCGTTCTGCGCCGTGCGGCCGATGCCGACGCCCCGGCCGCGGCGGACGTCTGGCTGCGGTCCTTCGCCGCCGCGCTGCCGACGGTCGTTCGGCCGCGCACCGACGACGAGGTACGCGAGTACTTCGAGCGCGTGGTCGTGCCGCTGCGGGAGACCTGGGTGGCCGAAGCGGCCGACGGGGGCGGGATCGTGGGGGTGATGGTGCTCGACGGCCACCTTCTGTCCCAGCTCTACCTCGCCCCGGACTGGCGGGGACGCGGCATCGGTGACCGGTTCGTCGCGCTGGCCAAGGAGCGCACCCCTGAGGGCCTCACCCTGTGGACCTTCCAGGTCAACAAGCCCGCCCACCGCTTCTACGAACGGCACGGCTTCGTCGCCGTCGAGTTCACGGACGGCGGTGACAACGAGGAGCGGGAGCCGGATGTGCGGTACGTGTGGCGGCCGTGAGCGGTGATCAGGTCGACGGCGGCAGACCGCACGCACGCACGCACGAACAGGACGACGCGGAACCGCTTCAACGGCGGGCGTACTTGTCCGTCGCCGCCACCAGCGCCTCCACCACGCCCGGCGCGCCCGCGTCGTGCCCGGCCTCGTCGACGAGCACCAACTCGCTGCCGGGCCAGGCGTGGTGGAGCCGCCAGACGATGCCGAGGAGGTTGCCGAAGTCGAGGCTGCCCTGGACCAGGGTGCCGGGGATGTCCTTGAGCAGAGGCGCGTCGCGCAGGACCACGCCCTCGTCGTCGCCCTCGCCGAGGAAGTGGCCGTTGCCCCAGTAGTGGGTGACCGTGCGGGCGAAGCCCATGCGGAACACCGGGTCCTCGTACCGTGCCACCGAGCGGGGCGGCGCCGGGACGATCGCCGTCTCCCAGTCGGTCCAGGCACGCGCGGCCCGCTCCCGCACCTCCGGGTCGGGCGACTCGATGAGCCGGTGGTACGCCGAGGCGAGGTTGCCGTCACGCTCGCCCTCGTGCAGCGCGGCGAGGAACCGCTCGAACGCCTCCGGAAAGACCTTCCCTAGCCCCCTGGTCAGCAGGGCCACCTCGGCGTCGGAGCCGGTCGCGATTCCGGTGAGCACCAGCTCGGACACGGCGCCGGGATGCGTCTGCGCGTACCGCAGTCCCAGCACCGAGCCCCACGACACACCCCACACCAGCCAGCGCCCGATCCCGAGATGCCGGCGCAGCAGCTCCAGGTCGGCGATGAGATGGGCTGTCGTGTTGACGCTCATGTCCGTGTCGTAGGCGCTCGCGTGGGGCGTGGAGCGGCCGCAGCCGCGCTGGTCGAGGAGGACGATCCGGTACGCGGCCGGGTCGAAGTAGCGACGGGCGAAGGGTGACGCCCCCGATCCGGGCCCGCCGTGCAGCACCAGAGCGGGCTTGCCGTGCGGGTTTCCGCAGGTCTCCCAGTAGATGTGGTTGCCGTCCCCGACGTCGAGCATGCCGTGGTCGTACGGTTCGGTCTCCGAGTAGAGGGCCATCGGTGGACGGTAGCGGTCCTACGTCGCCGGGCTCACCTCATTTTCCGAGCCCCGCGGCCTGCGCCGCCGTGCACAGCACTTCCCGCAGCATCTCGGGAGTGAGCCGGCCGGTGAAGGTGTTGCGCTGGCTGACGTGGAAGCAGCCGAAGAGGTCGAGGCCGTCCTGCCCGTCCGGTCCGTCCGGTCCGTCGAGCCGCACGCGGGTGCCGTGGGCGAAGGCGGGCCGGGGGCGGGGCACAGTCCAGCCCGCCTCGGCGAACGCGGGCAGCGCGGCCTGCCAGCCGAAGGCGCCGAGTACGACGGCGGCCCTCAGCGTCGGCCGCAGCAGCCCCAGCTCCTGGACCAGCCAGGGGCGGCAGGTGTCTCGCTCCTCGGGGGTGGGCTTGTTGGCGGGCGGGGCGCAGTGCACGGGCGAGGTGACGCGTACGCCGTACAGCTCCAGGCCGTCGTCGGCGCTGACCGAGGTGGGCTGCGAGGCCAGTCCGACGTCGTACAGCGCCTGGTACAGCACGTCCCCGGAGCGGTCGCCGGTGAACATGCGGCCGGTGCGGTTGCCGCCGTGGGCCGCGGGGGCGAGACCTACGACCAGCAGCCGGGCGTCGGGCGGGCCGAAGCCGGGCACCGGGCGGCCCCAGTAGGTCCAGCCGGCGAAGGCGGCGCGCTTGGTACGAGCCACCTCCTCGCGCCAGGCGACCAGCCGCGGACAGGCCCGGCACCCGGCGAGGCGGCGGTCGAGGGCGGGGAGACCGCTGGTTCCCATGGCACCACCGTATGCCTGGGACGGTCGGGGCCGTCCGGGCGTCGGCACGGGTGGGCGCGGAGGCGCGCCTCCCGTCGCCCGCGGAAACACGTCCGGTTCACCCCGCTCGGGGAGCTAAGGTCGGGTACATGGCTTCCGAGGATGCGGGCGAGAACAGGAACCGCGAGACCGGCAGGGGCGGCAGGACGGCCGGCACGCGTGTCACGGGCGGGGAGTCCGGGGCGCGCCGGGACCGGGCGGCCGACGGGCACGGCTCCACCGAGAAGGCGAGCGCCGGGACCCCCGTGTCCCCTGGAGCCCCTGGAGCCTCCGACAGCGCTGGATCCGCCGACACCCAAGCCGTGGACCCGACCATCGCCGCCGCAGTGGCCGCCGCCGAGGCCGCCGGGCCGGCCAACGGCGAGACCGTCCGCATCGACAGCTGGATCTGGGCCGTGCGCCTGATCAAGACCCGCTCCCTGGGAGCCGCCGCCTGCCGTGGCGGACACGTCCAAGTGAACGGCGAGCGCGTCAAGCCCGCTTATTCCGTGCGCGTCGGCGACGAGGTACGCCTGCGGCACGAGGGCCGGGAGCGGGTCGTCGTCGTCAAACGCCTGATCCGCAAACGGGTCGGCGCCCCTGTGGCCGCCCAGTGCTACGTCGACAACTCCCCGCCTCCCCCGCCCCGCGAGGTCATGGCCCCCGCAGGCCTGCGCGACCGGGGCACCGGCCGCCCCACCAAGCGGGACCGCCGCGAGCTGGAACGGCTGCGGGGGCCGGGCGGCACCGGCGATCTCGGGGGACGCCCAGGGGGACGGTGACCCGGCGCTCACGATCAACGGGAGTCTCCTGGGTGAAGCGGTCCCTGTTGCTGCCACAGAGGCAGACCGGCCCCTGCCCAGAACTCATCGCCGCCCGCCGGATTTCCGCGCGTCTCCCGGCTGTCCGGCGCCCTCTACGCCGCCCGGACCGCCCTCACCCACACCCGGTCCGGTGTCAGATACTCGTCCACCTCCAGTCCCGCTTCGGCCAGCGCCCCCTCGAACTCCTCCTTCGTCAGCGGCCGGGCCAGGAACGTCTGCGTCCAGACCGCGTCCGGGAACACATACTCCGCGCGCACCGAGTTGACCCCGTCCCCGACCGGTTCCGCCGACACCATGCGTAGGGTGAAGCCGCTGGGGTCGACCCGCTCCCGCGGCAGGTTGGTGTGGTAGTCCTCGCCCTCCCGCTGGATCAGGACACAGCCGCCCTCCGCCATGTGCCGGGCGCAGGTGCGCAGCATCCCCCGGCGCACCTCGACGTCCCCGGCGTGCACCAGGAACGACGCGAGCAGCACCACGTCGAATCTCTCGCCCAGGTCGAGGTCCTCGATCGCGCCGCGTATAGTGCGCGCCCCGTGGACGCGCTCCAGCATCTCGGCGGACTCGTCCACCGCCGTGACCGTGAACCCGCGCTCCAGCAGGGGGTGGGTCATCCGTCCCACTCCGCTGCCCAGCTCCAGGATGTGCGCACCGGCCGGTACGGCACCGGCGATGATGTCCGGCTCGTCCCCCGCCGGCAGCCGTGAGTAGAGCTCCACCGCGCAGCCGTCCGGCGTGATCGCACCGGGTCCTGTTCCCTCGTACCCCTCACGCATTTCAACCGTCATGCCCGAACAACGGCCCGTCTCCGCGCACCCGTTCCCGCACGGCAGCAGTTCACTCGTTCGAGTTCTCCCTCATTGCGGCGGGAACTCTTTGCGACCACAGCGGGGACCACCCGTCCCCCCTTTGGTGAATGTGCCCGCGAAGAGTACGTTGCAAGGAGGAGTGGTGATCCCGATGCGTACGGGCAGTGAGCCGGTGACAGCGCGCAGTGCACTGCGGGCGCGGTTGTGGCTGAGCGTGTGGGGGCTGGTCTGGGCGGTCTTCGGCACGGCGGCCTTCGCGCTCGTCGGACGCGCCGGCTGGGCGGCCGCCTGCGGTGTGCTGTGGCTGGTGGCCACCGTCGACATGACGATGATCCTCAGGCACATCCGGCAGGGCCCGCACTACCAGCCGGGCCGTGACGTCCCGCCGTACGAACCGTCGGACGGCCGTCCGCCGTACCGGCCGCCGGAGAGCCGTCCGCCGTTCCACCGGCCTCCGCAGCACCGGCACCCGTGACGGACGCCGCGCCCGTACCCCGCCCGCGCGTCAGGAATCGAACCGCGCGGCCTTCAGGTACTCCGGGTTCGGGTCCAGCGCGGCCGCCAGCCGGAAGTGGCGCTTGGCCTGGTCCGCGCGCCCCATCCGCTCATAGGTGCGCGCGAGCGCGAAGTGCGCGAACGCGTTGTCCGGCTCGCGCTCCAGGACGATGGTGAACTCCAGCTCGGCGGGCCGCAGTTGCGCGGCCGCGAAGAAGGCACGCGCGCGCAGCAGGCGCGCGGCCGTGTTCTCGGGATGGGCCGCGATGACTCCGTCCAGCAGCTTCACCGCGCCCCGCGGGTCCCGTGCGTTGAGCAGTTGCTCCGCGGCACGGAAGTCGATGACATGCGTCTCCGGAGTACGTCCGGTCGAACCGCTGCTGTCGGGCACGGCAAAGTCCTTCCCTTACTGGAGGCGTTCAACGCCCGGACACCGGACCGCTATTCCCGCGCCCTGCGGACCAGGTCGCTCCACACCTCGTCCACGCGCCGCTCCAGCTCCTCCAGCGGCACGTCGTTGTCGATCACGACGTCCGCGATCTCCAGGCGCTTCTCGCGCGTCGCCTGTGCCGCCATGCGTGCGCGCGCGTCCTCCTCGGTCATGCCCCGCAGCCGTACGAGCCGGTCGAGCTGGGTCTCGGGGGGCGCGTCGACGACGATCACGAGGTCGTACAGCGGTGCGAGGCCGTTCTCCGCGAGGAGCGGGACGTCGTGGATCACGACGGCGTCGTCGGCCGCCGCGCTCTCCAGTTCGCGGGAGCGGGCGCCCACCAGCGGGTGCACGATCGAGTTCAGGACGGCCAGCTTCTCCGGGTCGGCGAAGACGATGGAGCCGAGCCTGGGCCGGTCCAGGCTGCCGTCGGCGGCGAGCACCTCGTCGCCGAAGGCCTCGACGACCGCCGCGAGACCGGGGGTTCCGGGCGCGACGACGTCGCGTGCGATGCGGTCCGCGTCGATCAGCACGGCACCGCGCTCGACGAGCAGCCGCGACACCTCGCTCTTTCCGGCGCCGATACCGCCGGTGAGGCCCACTTTCAGCATGAGCGGAAGCTTAGGCCCTGCCACCGACAGGGCACCCACCGGCCGCACCGCCTAGCTGTCGCCCTCACGCTCCGCCAGGAACTTCTCGAACTCCAGTCCGATCTCATCCGCCGACGGGATGTCCACCGGTTCGGCGAGCATGTTGCCGCGGCTCTCGGCGCCCGACGCGGCGTCGTACTGGTGCTCGAGCCCCTGGACGAGGGAGGTGAGCTCCTCGTCGCCCTCCTGGATCTGCCGGTCGATCTCCGTCTGCGTACGGTGCGCGTCCGTGCGCAGGGCGTGCGCGATGCCGGGCAGAACCAGACCGGTCCCGGCCGTGATGGCCTCCAGGACGGTCAGCGCCGCGTCCGGATACGGGGAGCGGGCGATGTAGTGCGGGACGTGCGCGGCGACGCCCAGGACGTCGTGCCCGGACTCCATGAGGCGGTACTCGACGAGCGCCTCGGCGCTGCCGGGCACCTGCGCCTCGTCGAAGGGGCTGCGGTGGCCCGGAACGAGGTCGGTGCGGTTGCCGTGCGGGGTGAGGCCCACCGGGCGGGTGTGCGGCACGCCCATGGGTATGCCGTGGAAGTTCACGGAGAGACGGACGCCGAGGCGCTCCACGATCTGTCGTACGGCCGCGGCGAAGCGCTCCCACTCCACGTCCGGCTCGGGGCCGGAGAGCAGCAGGAAGGGCGCCCCCGTGGCGTCCTGGACGAGCCGCACCTCGATGCTGGGCTCCTCGTAGTCGGTCCAGCTGTCCCGCTTGAAGGTGAGCAGCGGCCGACGGGCCCGGTAGTCCACGAGCCGGTCGTGATCGAAGCGGGCCACGACCTGGTGGGGCAGCGAGTCGAGGAGCCGGTCGACGATCTGGTCGCCGGTCTCACCCGCGTCAATGTATCCGTCGAAGTGGTAGAGCATGACAAGGCCGGCCGACTCCTGGGCGAGCGCCATGTCGACGACGGCCAGCCCCTTCGGCTCCCATGCGTACAAACCCTGCGGATCAAGCACTGTGACCGCTCCTCCTCGTGTTCGTAGGCGACAACGCGGCCCGGGACGTGGGCATTCCCACCCTCGCCCCTGATCAGCCGCCGCTCACCGGCTTTTCATGCGCCGGTCCAGCACGGCACAAGAAAGCGAACGCGCGTATGAAAGGTCGTCAGCGCCCCGCGGGCCGAGAGACGTTGGCGGGGCAGCCGGAGGCAGACGCACTGAGGGCCCGCACCCAGGGGTGCGGGCCCTCAGTTCAAGAGCTACTGCTCAGTGATCAAGAGCTATTGCTCAGTGATCAGCTCTGGCCACCGGCGAGCTTCTCACGCAGCGCGGCCAGCGCCTCGTCCGAGGCCAGCGCGCCGGAGGTGTCGGCGCCCTCGGAGGAGTACGAACCGCCGGTCGCGGCCGGAGCGGCGGCCTCGCCACCCTCGGCGGCAGCGGCAGCGTCGGCCTCGCGGGACTTGATGACCTGCTGCTGGTGCTGCTCGAAGCGGGTCTGCGCCTCGGCGTACTGGCGCTCCCACTCCTCGCGCTGCTTCTCGTAGCCCGGCAGCCAGTCGTTGGTCTCCGGGTCGAAGCCCTCGGGGTAGATGTAGTTGCCCTGGTCGTCGTAGGACGCGGCCATGCCGTACAGGGTCGGGTCGAACTCGACCGAGGCCGGGTCGGCACCGAAGGACTCGTTGGCCTGCTTCAGCGAGAGGCTGATGCGACGACGCTCGAGGTCGATGTCGATGACCTTGACGAAGATCTCGTCGTTGACCTGGACGACCTGCTCCGGGATCTCCACGTGGCGCTCGGCCAGCTCGGAGATGTGGACCAGACCCTCGATGCCCTCGTCGACGCGGACGAACGCACCGAACGGAACCAGCTTCGTGACCTTACCGGGCACGACCTGGCCGATCTGGTGGGTGCGGGCGAACTGCTGCCACGGGTCTTCCTGGGTCGCCTTCAGCGACAGGGAGACGCGCTCGCGGTCCATGTCGACGTCGAGGACCTCGACCGTGACCTCCTGGCCGACCTCGACAACCTCGGACGGGTGGTCGATGTGCTTCCAGGACAGCTCGGAGACGTGGACCAGACCGTCGACGCCACCCAGGTCCACGAAGGCACCGAAGTTGACGATCGAGGAGACCACACCGGAACGGACCTGACCCTTCTGGAGGGTCGTGAGGAACGTCTGGCGGACCTCGGACTGGGTCTGCTCCAGCCAGGCACGGCGGGACAGGACCACGTTGTTGCGGTTCTTGTCCAGCTCGATGATCTTGGCCTCGAGCTCCTTGCCCACGTAGGGCTGGAGGTCGCGGACACGGCGCATCTCGACCAGGGAGGCCGGGAGGAAGCCGCGGAGGCCGATGTCGAGGATGAGACCACCCTTGACGACCTCGATGACGGTACCGGTGACGATGCCGTCCTCTTCCTTGATCTTCTCGATGGTGCCCCAGGCACGCTCGTACTGGGCGCGCTTCTTCGAGAGGATCAGGCGGCCTTCCTTGTCCTCCTTCTGGAGGACGAGGGCCTCGATCTCGTCGCCGACGGCGACGACGTCGTTCGGGTCGACATCGTGCTTGATCGAGAGCTCGCGGCTCGGGATGACACCTTCGGTCTTGTAACCGATGTCGAGCAGGACCTCGTCCCGGTCGACCTTCACGATGACGCCGTCGACGATGTCGCCGTCGTTGAAGTACTTGATCGTCTCGTCGATCGCGGCGAGGAAAGCTTCCTCGTTACCGATGTCGTTGACCGCAACCTGCGGGGTGGTGGCGGTGGTCTCGGTGCTGCTCGTCATGTGGGAAAGGGCTCCGGTACGGACATTGAAGTCGTAGGCACTGCTTACGCCGGGAGCCCGTTTCGCTCTGAAGAAGCCGGACAGCCAAGGAAGCGCCCCACCAGAAACTGGTGATGGCGCCTCGAGAACCGAGGGGACATACAACAGATGCGAGCGCAGCCTGCTACGTCTGAGGTGCGCAGGCCCGCAGCGCAACTTGTAGCATACGGGGGCAGCCGGGCAGGGTCAATGCGCGAACGCGCACACCCGGGGCGGATCGCCGCATTCCCGGCACAAGAAACGTCCCAGGAGGCCACGCAGGCCCGAGGGACCTCTTCCGCGACACGCCCCAGGGGGGTTGCACGGAAGAGTACGACGAGGGAGCCCATCATCCAAGAGCCAGAACCGCTAGAACCGGATGCCACCCGGCGTGACGCCGGGGTCGCGGAGAGCTCCCGGGCCAACCGGGGCTGGTGGGACCGGAACGCGGACGAGTACCAGGTCGAGCACGGCACGTTCCTCGGCGACGACCGCTTCGTGTGGGGCCCCGAGGGCCTCGACGAGGTGGAGGCCGAGCTGCTCGGCGCGCCCGAGGAGCTGAAGGGCAAGGACGTCCTGGAGATCGGCGCGGGCGCGGCCCAGTGCGCGCGCTGGCTGGCCGCCCAGGGGGCCCGTCCGGTGGCCCTGGACCTGTCCCACCGCCAGCTCCAGCACGCACTGCGCATTGGCGGATCGTTTCCTCTGGTGTGTGCCGACGCCGGCGCGCTCCCCTTCGCCGACGCGTCCTTCGACCTGGCGTGCTCGGCCTACGGGGCGCTGCCGTTCGTGGCGGACCCGCGGCTGGTGCTGCGGGAGGTGCGCCGCGTGCTGCGTCCCGGCGGCCGGTTCGTCTTCTCCGTGACGCACCCGATCCGCTGGGCCTTCCCGGACGAGCCGGGCCCCGAGGGCCTGTCGGTGGCGGCCTCCTACTTCGACCGCACGCCGTACGTCGAGCAGGACGAGGACGGCCGTGCGGTGTACGTCGAGCACCACAGGACGATCGGCGACCGCGTCCGGGACATCGTGGCGTCGGGCTTCCGTCTGGTGGACCTGGTGGAGCCGGAGTGGCCGGCCTGGAACACGTCGGAGTGGGGCGGCTGGTCCCCGCTGCGCGGGAACCTCATCCCGGGCACGGCGATCTTCGTGTGCGAACGGGACTGAGGCCGGACCGCTCACTCGCGCGTGAGGACGGTTCCGGGGGCCGTACGACACTAGGGGCGTGATCCGTTACGACGCCCTGGACGCCCTGCCCGTACGCGGTGCCCTGCCCGCCCTGGACGACGCCCTGGAGGGACACGGCACCGCCGTCCTCGTGGCACCGCCCGGCACCGGCAAGACGACGCTGGTGCCGCTCGCGCTGGCCGGGCTGCTGGGCGAGGGACCGGCGCGACGGGTGGTCGTGGCCGAGCCGCGGCGGATCGCGGCGCGGGCGGCGGCCCGACGGATGGCGTGGCTGCTGGGCGAGAAGGTCGGGGAGAGCGTCGGCTACACCGTGCGCGGGGAGCGGGTCGTGGGCCGCCGCGCGCGCGTGGAGGTCGTCACGACCGGCGTGCTGCTCCAGCGCCTCCAGCGGGACCAGGAGCTGGCGGGTGTCGACGTGGTCGTGCTCGACGAGTGCCACGAGCGTCATCTGGACGCGGACACGGTGGCGGCGTTCCTGTGGGACGCGCGCGAGGCCCTGCGGCCGGAGCTGCGGCTGGTGGCGGCGTCGGCGACGACCGACGCGGAGGGGTGGGCGCGGCTGCTGGGCGGGGCGCCGGTGGTCGAGGCGGCGGGCGTGTCGCATCCCGTGGAGGTGGTGTGGGCTCCGCCGGTGCGTCCGGTACGGCCGCCGCACGGGATGCGGGTCGACCCGGCGCTGCTGGCCCACGTGGCGTCGGTGGTGCGGCGGGCGCTGGCCGAGCGGCCCGGGGACGTGCTGTGTTTTCTGCCGGGCGTGGGTGAGATCGCGCGGGTGGCCGGACAACTGGGTGATCTGGGTGACGTCGAGGTGCTCCAGGTGCACGGGCGGGCGCCGGCGGCGGTGCAGGACGCGGTACTGGTGCCCGGTGACCGTCGCCGGGTGGTCCTTGCCACGTCGGTGGCGGAGTCCTCGCTGACGGTGCCCGGGGTGCGGGCGGTGGTGGACTCCGGGCTGGCGCGGGAGCCGCGCGTCGACCACGCGCGCGGGCTGAGCGCGCTGACGACGGTACGGGCGTCGCAGGCGGCGGGGCGGCAGCGGGCGGGGCGGGCCGGGCGTGAGGCGCCGGGTGCGGTGTACCGGTGCTGGGCGGAGGCCGAGGACGTCCGTCTGCCGCGTTTTCCGTCGCCGGAGATCAAGGTGGCCGACCTGACGGCGTTCGCGCTTCAGGCGGCCTGCTGGGGCGATCCGGACGCCTCCGGGCTGGCACTGCTGGATCCGCCGCCGGCCGGGGCGATGGCGGCGGCGCGCACCGCGCTGACGGCCGTGGGGGCGGTGGACTCCGCCGGGCGGGCCACGGAACGGGGAGTTCGGCTCGCGCGGCTGGGGCTGCACCCCCGGCTGGGAAGGGCGTTGCTGGACACCTCCGGCGGGGGCGCCGAGGTCGTCGCGCTGCTGAGTGAGGAGGCGCCCAGGGAATACGGGGACGACCTGGCGTCGGCCCTGCGTGTCGCGCGGCGGGGTGGTGACGCCTACGCCAAGCGGTGGGCTGCCGAGGTTCGGCGGCTGCGGGCCGTCGTCTCGGAGGAGGCTTCCGACCCGCCCACCCGTCACCCTCAGTTGCCGGTGGACGCCCGGGCCGGCGCAGGAGCGGGCGATGACCGGATCGCTGGGCTCGTCGCCGCGCTCGCCTTCCCCGAGCGGATCGCCAGGCTCGACGGCGGGTCGTATCTCATGCTCTCCGGGACGCGGGCCGAGCTCGCCGACGGGTCACCGCTGCGCGGGGTGCCCTGGATCGCCGTCGCCGCGGCCGACCGGCCGCTCGGCAAGGGGCACGCGCGCGTGCGGCTCGGGGCCGTGGTCGACGAGGAGCTCGCGCGGTTCGCCGCGCGGGCCCTGTACGAAGAGCGGGACGAGGTGCACTGGAAGGACGGGGACGTGGTCGCGCGCCGGGTGGAGCGGCTCGGGGCCGTCGAGCTGGCGGTGCGCCCGCTGCGGGACGCCGCCCCCGCGCTCGTACGCGAAGCGCTTCTCGAAGGGCTGCGGCAGGAAGGGTTCGGGCTGCTGCGCCGGCCGGCGGAGGGCGGTGTGCTGCGGCAGCGGCTGGCCTTTCTGCGACTGCATCTGGGGGAGCCCTGGCCGGACGTGTCGGACCGTGCCCTCCACGCGCGCGTGGACGAATGGCTGGAGCCCGAGCTGGGGCGGGCCCGGCGTCGGGCCGATCTCGCGCGGATCGACGCCGGGGAGGCGCTCGGGCGGCTGCTGCCCTGGGCGAGCGGGGAGGCCGCACGGCTCGACGAACTCGCCCCCGAGCGGATCACCGTACCCAGTGGATCCAGTATCCGGATCGACTACGCGAATCCCGAGCAGCCCGTCCTCGCCGTGAAGCTGCAGGAGATGTTCGGGCTGCAGGAGTCGCCGCGCGTGGCCGGGGTGCCGCTGCTCGTGCATCTCCTCTCCCCCGCCGGACGGCCCGCCGCCGTCACGGCCGACCTCGCCTCCTTCTGGAAGGACGGCTACAAGGGCGTACGGGCGGAGCTGCGCGGCCGTTATCCGAAGCATCCGTGGCCCGAGGACCCGGCCGGCGCGGAGCCCACCCGGCACACCAACGCCCGGCTCAGGCGCTGACCGGCTCCGGTTCCGCGGCCCGGGCCGGCGCGGGGTCTCCCGGTCGGCGGCCGCGCGCCTCCAGGTACAGGGAGAGCGCCAGCAGCACGATGCCCAGGGTGAGGAAGCCCCAGGGCAGGTAGGACGTGAGCAGCAGGACGATGGTGCGGTTGTGCTTGACCAGCGCCACGGTGTGCTCGATGTAGTCCTCGCGCATCTTCACGTCGCCCGCGAAGGCCGTCACCCGGTCGCGGCCGCCCAGCAGGCTGCCGCCGCGCAGCTCCTCCTTGTGGATCTCCTCCCCGTAGACGGGGGCGCCGGTGACGGGCTCGACCCAGAACCTGCGGACCGTGGTGTACCAGCGCGTCGTACCCGTCCTGGCGACCGACTCGGGGGTGATGCCCTGCACGGGCATGGTCTTGGGGAAGGGGACCTTGGTCCAGGGGATGGTCTGCTCGAAGTAGTAGACCTTCACGCCGCGGAAGGTCCGGGTGCCCTCGTAGTGGATGGGGTTGGTGGTCCGGGTCTGCGCGTCGAAGTACTCGTAGTCCCGTTTCTCCGTCAGGAAGGGCCACTTGAACTCGATGCCCTCCCGCTTGACCGGATCGCCGTCGACCATCTCGCCGGTGGCGTGGACGGGTTCCTGGGAGTGGGCGTCGAAGATGTAGCGCTCGGGGATCCTGGAGACCATCTTGCCGTCGGGGCCCCGGACGTAGGACAGGCCGTCCCAGACGACCACGTCCTTTCCCGCGGTCCTCTCGATCCGGTCGGAGGCCTCCACGTTGCCCTTGAGGGTCTGCACGATGGTGACCTCGGGGACCTTCTTCGCCCTCATCGTGCCGTAGTCGAGGAGAGTGGCGTCCTTGGCCTCCAGGACCACGTCCTGGTACTGGTTCGCGGGGATCTTGGCCAGGCGCGGGAAGGCGTACCAGCGCAGCAGCGGGGACAGCGCCGTGAAGAACACGGCGAGGGCGAGCAGGATCAGGCTGGTCGTGCGGCGCATCTCGGCCTCCCTCCCGGACGGACGGTTACGGGTGTGCGGGCACCGTCGTGAGGAGCGGTTTCGGGGACGTCCTGCCCTCCGGTGAGCCCATGGCGGTGATCGCGAGGACCAGGGCGAGCGCGAGGGCGAGGCCGCTCGCGGCGGCGATCAGGGCGCGCATGCGGGGCCTCCCGGCGAACGGTTCCTGATAGGTCGTCAGGTCGGGCACCGTAGCAACGGCCGGGCGAGATGAGAACACGTTGCACACAGACGAGGGCGCCCCTCCGCCGAAGCGGAGGGGCGCCCTGTGGCGCGAGGCCGGTCCTACGCCGAGGGGCTGGCCGAGGCGACGGCGGACGGACTGGCGGACGAGCTCGCGGAGGGGCTGGGCGACGGGCTCGGCGACGGGTCGGCCGCGGCGACCGTCAGTTCGACGGTCAGCGTCGCGCCACCGGTGGTGGTGATGCGGAGCAGGAAGGTCCCGGTGGTGTCGTCCGCGTACAGCTTCGGCAGCTTGATCAGGCCGTTCGCGTCCGTCTGGAGGTCCGTCAGGGTGCGGACGGCCTTGCCGTCGGCGTCCTTGAAGTAGGGACCCTTGTCGTTCTCGGTCGCGTCGTCCGCCGACTTGACGAGCGTCGCGGTGGCCGCGACCTTGTCCGCGACGGCGCCCTGGTACGTGGCCTTCACCTCGACCTGGTCGGCGAACTCGCCGCCCGGGGTACAGGTCAGCGCGGTGTCGCTGGTGCGGGCGAGGGTGTCGGCGGCGCGCGCGGTGACCGTGGCCCGGTAGTCGACGCCGCTGACCGAGCGGCCCACGACGGCCGCGTGGATCTTGAAGTCGCCGGTCTCCTCGCCCGCCTGGAGGGCGGGCGCGAGGGCCACGCCCTTGCTGTCGGTGGCGATCGTGGCGACCTTCTCGCCACCGGTGAAAGTGGCGTCCGTGTCCCCGGTGATGGTGAACCGGACCCTGACCTTGCCGACGGTCTTGCCCGCCTTGGTCTCGGCGCGCGTGCTGATCCTCTTGTCGAACGCGTCCCCGGCCATCGTGGTGAGCTTGGCGGTGCCCGCGTCCTCCAGGTGGTCCACCGTGTCGGTGGGGGTCTGCGGGGGCGTGGACGGGTCCGTGCTCGGGATCTCGCGGGGCTTGCCGGGCTTCGGCTTGGGCTTGGGCTTCGCCTCCTTGCCCGGCTTCGAGTTCTTCCCGGTGTGGTCGTCGCTGCGGCCCGAGGGCAGGCTGCCGGTGCCGTCGGGGACGGAGTGGGTGCCCTTGCGGTAGTACTCGAACCACGACAGGACCGTGTTGAGGTAGTCCTGCGAGTTGTTGTAGCTGAGGATCGCGCGGTTCACGTCCGCCTGGGCGGACAGGTCCCAGCCGTTGCGGCACAGGTAGTGGCCGGCCGCGAGCGCGGCGTCGTAGACGTTGTTGGGGTCCTTGACGCCGTCGCCGTTGCCGTCGCGGCCCGCCCAGGCCCAGGTCGACGGGATGAACTGCATCGGACCGACGGCCTGGTCGTACGCGCTGTTGCCGTCGTACCGGCCGTTGTCGGTGTCCTTGATCAGCGCGAAGCCGTTGCCGTCGAGCTGCGGGCCGAGGATCGGGCTGAGGGTGGTGCCGTTCGCGTCGACGCGGCCGCCGCGGGCCTGGCCCGACTCGACCTTGCCGATGGCGGCGAGCAGCTGCCAGGGCAGGTTGCAGCCCGGCTTGGAGTCGCGCAGCTCCGCCGCGGCCTTCTTGTACGCGTCGAGGACGGTCGCGGGGATGCCCGCCTCGCCCTCGCCCTGGGCGACCGGGGTGCCGCCGGCCGACGACGATGATGACGGGCTGGGGTTGGGGCTGTCGAGCGGCGGAAGGTCCGTGTAGTACGGCGAGTTGCCGGTGGCGTTGTCGTCGGACTCCACGTCCGGTGCCGGGAGGGACGCGCCGGCGGCGGCCTGTCTGCCCTGGTCGTCGGTCGTCACGCCCGGAGCCTGGGACGCGGACAGAGCCGCGACCGCTGCCGCGGCCACGGCGGTCGTCGCCGCCCCCTTGCGCAGCCGCCTGCCGATATGCGCCGTCATGGAGTGAACCCCTCCCGTGGACGCCCGAGCGCCCGTCTCTGTCTGTCTGCTCGCCTTGTTCTGACGGTTGACCCGGTGCTGTGGTTGCCCCCGTTGCTCTGTTCGATGGATGTGGCGGCGTCCTCGACCATGCGTCCGGGCACCGTGGCCCAGGTGACCCTACGACAACTTCCTTTTCGGGGGCACCCGGTGGCGACCGGTATTCACCAGTTGGCCATATGCCGTTGTACTGGGTGGCCGTCACCCATACTGGACGGACGTGATCACCGGCCGGCGGCCCGGCCGACAAGCGTTCCTGGGGGACCAGTTGCCGTTCACTCTCAGCCATGCGGCCGCCGTCCTGCCCGCGGTGCGCGGGGACGGATCCGGCCGGGGCCGGCTGGTTCCCGCGGTGCTCGTCGCGGGCTCCTTCTCCCCCGACATGACCTATTTCGCGGCGAGTGTCCGGCCGGACGCGATGGAGTTCGGGAATGTCACCCACTCGTTCGCCGGGGTTTTCACCGTCGACGTGCTCGTCGCGTCGGCGCTGGTGGGACTGTGGCTGCTGGCGCGGGAGCCGCTGGTGGCGCTGCTGCCGCGGGCCCGGCAGGGGCGGGTGGCGGCGCTGTCGCGCTGCGGGGCGCCACGCGCGCGCGTGCGGCCCTCTTCGGTGGCGTGGTGGTACGTCTCGGCGGCGCTCGGCGCGCTGACCCACGTCGTGTGGGACGCGTTCACGCACCACGACCGGTGGGGCATGCGGCTGTTCCCGGTCCTGGGCCGTGAACTGGCGGGAGTGCCGCTGTACTGGTACCTGCAGTACGGCGGTTCCGCGGTGGCCGCGATGGTGATCGCCGCGTTCCTCGCGTACGCGGTACGGCGGGCGCCCGCGGGCGAACCGGTGGGGGTGCCGCTGTTGTCGGTACGGGACAGGTGGTGGGCCGGGGCCGTGATCGGCGCCTGTGCGGCGGCCGGGGCGGTACAGCGGGTGGCGCGGTCGTGGGTGTACCTCGGCCGGGGCGAGGTCAAGCCCTGGGAGGTGGTGCCGACGGTGTGCTTCGGGGCGGGCGCGGGACTGGTGCTGGGGCTGCTTCTGTACGCCGCCTGGGTCAGGGTCTGGCGTCCGGCCCGGGTTCCTGCCGCTCCCGGCCAAGGCCGTGCGGAGCCGAGCCGTACGGTCGCTCGGTGAGGGGCGCCACGAACACGGTCATCCTGCGTGGCGGGCGTGGTCTCGGGAGCAGGGTGAGCAGCAGCGCGAGGTAGCCGCGGCCCAGGTCGGCCCAGTGGCGCCAGGCGAGCGCCCGGTCCGCCCCGAAGGCCCTGGTGGTGAGCCGGCGCCTGAGGTTCGCCGCCGCCTTGCGCACGGCGGTCGTCAGGTCGGTGGGAATGCGGGCGGTGCTTGCGTCGGCCGCGAGGGCCGGGATCCGCGAGGGCGGCATGGACGGGGCCGCGGCGGTGTCCGCCTGTGCCGTGGTCCGTGCCTGGGCCGTCCGGCGGTGGAGCATGCGTATACCCATGCCCGCATCCTTGCGGCCGGGAGTGCCGGGGGCGTTTTGGCGGGGGCCACGTGAGTGACATGCCCTGCGGGGCCGGGGCCGGGGCCGGGGCCGGGGGGTGGTGCGGGTGAGCTGGTGTGATGGGTTCCGGCCGGTTCGGCACCGTCGGACTGCGCCGTGGTGGATGCCCGCCGTTGCGGCGGGAGCCGGCCGACGCCGGAACAGGAGAGCCAGGGCCCTGTCTGCCGTGGGCGGCAGGGCTGCGGAGAGGGCGTTGTCGCACCGCTGGCCGAAACGCCCCCTCCGCCGTACCGCCGGAGACTAGGGCCTGTCCGGCGGATCATGCCGCAGACGCGGGGTCTGGCACGCCCATCTGCGGCGTTGTCGTCGGTTGCCGACTCCCCCACGCTCGGCTGCGCTCGCGCGGGGGGACCCCCATCGCGTCGACGCCCTCCTCCGCCTTGCAGCTGGACGCACCAGACCCCGCTCACCTGGGCTGATGAGGCGCCGTTGCTTTCCTGCGACCTGATCCGCCGGACAGGCCCTAGTGCGCGGCCGACTCCCAGTCCGGGCCCACGCCCACGGACACGTCCAGGGGTGCCCTCAGCTGGACCGCGCCCGCCATTTCGCGGCGGACGATCTCCTCCGTGGCCGCGCGCTCGCCGGGGGCGATCTCCAGGACGATTTCGTCGTGGACCTGGAGGAGCATGCGGGACTTGAGGTCCGCCTCCCGCAGAGCCCGGCCGACGTTGAGCATGGCGATCTTGACGATGTCCGCCGCCGTGCCCTGGATGGGCGCGTTGAGGGCCATCCTCTCCGCCGCCTCCCGGCGCTGGCGGTTGTCGCTGTTGAGGTCGGGGAGGTAGCGACGACGCCCGAAGAGCGTCGCCGTGTAGCCGGTCGCCCTGGCCTCGTCGACCACCCGCCGCAGATAGTCCCGTACACCGCCGAAGCGCTCGAAGTACGTGTCCATCAGGGCGCGGGCCTCGGCCGCCTCGATGTTCAGCTGCTGGGAGAGGCCGAAGGCCGACAGGCCGTACGCCAGGCCGTACGACATCGCCTTGATCTTGCGGCGCATCTCCGCGTCGACGGCGGAGCGCTCGACGGCGAACACCTGCGAGGCGACCGTGGTGTGCAGGTCCTCGCCGGAGGTGAACGCCTCGATCAGGCCCTCGTCCTCGGAGAGGTGGGCCATCACGCGCAGTTCGATCTGGCTGTAGTCGGCGGTCATGAGGGACTCGAAGCCCTCGCCGACGACGAAGCCGCGACGGATCGCCCGGCCCTCGTCCGTGCGGACCGGGATGTTCTGCAGGTTCGGGTCGGTGGAGGAGAGCCGGCCGGTCGCCGCCACCGTCTGGTTGAACGTGGTGTGGATACGGCCGTCACCGGCGACCGTCTTGATCAGGCCCTCGACCGTGACGCGCAGCTTGGCCTGCTCACGGTGGCGCAGCATGATCACCGGCAGCTCGTTGTCGGTCTGTGTGGCGAGCCAGGCCAGGGCGTCCGCGTCGGTCGTGTAGCCGGTCTTGGTCTTCTTGGTCCTGGGCAGGGCCAGCTCGCCGAAGAGGACCTCCTGGAGCTGCTTGGGCGAGCCCAGGTTGAACTCGTGCCCGGCCGCGGCGTGCGCCTCCTTCACGGCCTGCTGCACGGCGCCCGCGAACATCTGCTCCATGGCCTCCAGGTGTGCCCGGTCGGCCGCGATGCCGTGCCGCTCCATACGGGCGAGCAGGGCCGAGGTGGGCAGCTCCATGTCCCGCAGGAGGTCCGCCGCGCCGACTTCCTGGAGACGGGCGTCGAAGGCCTGGCCCAGGTCGAGGACGGCGCGGGCCTGGATCATGAGGGACTCGGCCTCGGCGCCGTCGTCCACGCCGAAGGCCAGCTGGCCGTCGGCCGCCGCGGCGGGGGCCAGCTCCCGGCCCAGGTACTCCAGGGACAGGGCGTCCAGGTCGAAGGAGCGGCGGCCCGGCTTGACCAGATAGGCGGCGAGGGCGGTGTCCATGGTGACGCCCTCGACGCTCCAGCCGTGCTCGGCGAGGACCCGCATGGCGCCCTTGGCGTTGTGGAAGACCTTGGGCTTCTCCGCGTCGGCCAGCCAGGTCGCGAGCGCGTTCTCGTCGGCCTCGTCCAGCTGGGACGGGTCGAACCAGGCGGCCGCCCCGCCGGCGGCGGCGAGCGCGATCTCGGCGACCGAGCCGGTGCCCAGCGCCCAGGTGGCGACGGTGGCGACGCCGAGGCGCTCCGTGCCGTGCTCGGCGAGCCACGGGGCCAGCTCGCCCGTGCCGAGCACGGCGGCGTCCAGCTCCACGCCCTGCGCCACGACCGGGGTGGGCTCGGCCTCCTCGCCGCCGGGGTCGACGGCGAGCAGCCGCTCCCGCAGGGAGGGGTTCCTGATCTCCAGGGTGTCCAGGACCATCGCGAGGGCCTTGCGGTCGTACGGGGCGCGCTCCAGGTCGGTGACCGTCCTCGGCAGCTCGACGGTGCGCACCATCTCCGTCAGCCGGCGGTTGAGCTTGACCGCCTCGAGGTGGTCACGCAGGTTCTGTCCGGCCTTGCCCTTGACCTCGTCGACGCGCTCGACCAGCTCCGCGAACGAACCGAACTGGTTGATCCACTTCGCGGCCGTCTTCTCGCCGACGCCGGGGATGCCCGGGAGGTTGTCGGACGGGTCGCCGCGCAGCGCGGCAAAATCGGGGTACTGGGCAGGCGTCAACCCGTACTTCTCGACAACCTTCTCCGGGGTGAACCGGGTCAGCTCCGAGACGCCCTTCGTCGGATACAGCACCGTCGTGTGCTCGGTGACCAGCTGGAAGGAGTCGCGGTCGCCGGTGACGATCAGCACCTCGAAGCCCTCGGCCTCGGCCTGGGTGGCGAGCGTGGCGATGATGTCGTCCGCCTCGTACCCGTCGACCGCGAAGCGCTGGGCGTGCATCGCGTCCAGGAGCTCGCCGATCAGCTCGACCTGGCCCTTGAACTCGTCCGGGGTCTTGGAGCGGTTCGCCTTGTACTCGGTGAACTCCTCGGAGCGCCAGGTCTTGCGGGAGACGTCGAACGCCACCGCGAAGTGCGTGGGCGCCTCGTCACGCAGGGTGTTGGCCAGCATCGACGCGAAGCCGTAGATCGCGTTCGTCGGCTGGCCGGTCGCGGTGGTGAAGTTCTCCGCGGGCAGCGCGAAGAACGCGCGGTAGGCCAGCGAGTGCCCGTCCATGAGCATCAGCCGGGGACGGTTTCCGCCGGGGGTCTTGTCGGTCTTCTGCGATGCTGTCTCTGCCACGCCCCCGATCCTGCCACGAGCCACTGACAGCCGGACGCCCCGTCGGGGGCACTCGTCGTGCTGCGAGGCGGCGCCCCCGGAGTTCCGGCTACGCAGCGTGGCACCCGGTGCCGAAGTGCGGTATCCGTGGTGTCCGCCTGTCCGACCGCCGCGAGGCGGTGCGGGACCAGCAGGCTGGTGCGGCCCGACCGGTGGTCGCGAAGACGGCGGTGGATCTCGTGCTCCGCCTCGGCGTCGAGTCCGGAGCTGGGCTCGTCGAGGATGAGCAGGTCGCTGTCCTCGCGCAGGAGGGTGCGCGCCGGAGCGACGCGCTGCCATTGGCCGCCGGACAGCACGACTCCGGTGTGCGCGTCGTACTCGGCGTCGCCTTCGAAGAAGATCCGGCTGAGGAGTGTGCCGTAGCCGTGCGGCAGTTGGCGGAGTCTGGTGTCGATGTCGGCCGGCCGGGCGGCCTCGGTGATGCGCGTCTCGTCGGTGAGCCGGGCCAGGTCGCCGACTCCGACGTTCTCGGCCGCGGTGAGGTCGTAGCGCATGAAGTCCTGGAACAGGACGGTCATCCGGCCGTCTTCGGCGGACGAGAACCCGGTCACCGTCCGTCATGGCGGGCGCCATGCTCATGCCCTCGACGGTGGCGACCACCAGATTCCTGCGGCACCGGAGCAGGGCGGCAGCGACGATTCACACTCCCGAAATCACCGATGCCAGGATCACGTCATGATCCTGGGCTCGGGCAGTGGGAAGTCGACCGATCATGTCCGGCAGGCCACCGGCCGGCCCTGCGCGCGCGACCACCGCTCCCGGCCCTGGCACGCCCGGACTGCCTCACGGTCACTGACACGTGCGAGGATCGGTGCGGTCGGGCGCCCTGGGCCCCGGTGATCACAGCACACGCGCCAGCGAAGGAGAACGCCACGATGGCAAAGAAGCCGCCCAAGGCTGATCCGGTCCAGGACGCGCCGCAGGTCGCCGAACCGAAGCACGCGGCGGCCGGCCTCCCGGCGATCGGGCACACGCTGCGCATGGCCCAGCAGCAGATGGGAGTGAAGCGCACCGCGCTGACGCTGCTGCGCGTCAACCAGAAGGACGGCTTCGACTGCCCGGGCTGTGCCTGGCCGGAAGGGGACCACCGGCACAAGGCGGAGTTCTGCGAGAACGGCGCGAAGGCGGTGGCCGAGGAGGCGACGCTGCGCCGGGTCACCCCGGAGTTCTTCGCCGCGCACACCGTGGCCGACCTGGCGAACCGCAGCGGCTACTGGCTGGGCCAGCAGGGCCGGCTCACACACCCCATGTACCTCCCCGAAGGCGGCGAGCGCTACGAGCCCGTCTCCTGGGAGCGCGCCTTCGACATCATCGCCGAGGAGATCGCCGACCTCGGCTCCCCCGACGAGGCCGTCTTCTACACCTCAGGGCGCACGAGCAACGAGGCCGCGTTCCTGTACCAGCTGTTCGCGCGCCGGCTGGGCACGAACAACCTCCCGGACTGCTCGAACATGTGCCACGAGTCCTCCGGCTCGGCGCTGGTCGAGACGATCGGCATCGGCAAGGGCAGCGTCCGGCTGGAAGACCTCTACAAAGCCGACCTGATCGTCGTCGCCGGGCAGAACCCCGGCACCAACCACCCGCGCATGCTCTCCGCCCTGGAGAAGGCCAAGGCCAACGGTGCGAAGATCATCAGTGTGAACCCGCTGCCCGAGGCGGGCCTGGAGTGCTTCAAGAACCCGCAGACCCCGCAGGGCCTGCTCAAGGGCGCCGCGCTGACCGATCTCTTCCTGCAGATCCGCATCGGCGGCGACCAGGCCCTCTTCCGTCTCCTCAACAAGCTGGTCCTGGAGACGGAGGGCGCGGTCGACGAGGAGTTCGTCCGCGAACACACCCACGGGTACGAGGAGTTCGCCGCGGCCGCCCGAGCCGCCGACTGGGACGAAACGCTGACGGCGACCGGCCTCACGCGCGCGGAGATCGACCAGGCCCTGGACATGGTGCTCGCCTCGAAGCGGACCATCGTCTGCTGGGCGATGGGTCTCACCCAGCACAAGCACTCCGTCCCGACCATCCGCGAGGTGGTCAACTTCCTCCTTCTGCGCGGCAACATCGGCCGCCCGGGAGCGGGCGTGTGCCCGGTGCGCGGTCACTCGAACGTGCAGGGCGACCGCACGATGGGCATCTTCGAGCGGCCCGCCCCGGCCTTCCTGGACGCCCTGGAGAAGGAGTTCGGGTTCGCGCCCCCGCGCGCGCACGGCTTCGACGTCGTACACGCCATCCGTGCGCTGCGCGACGGCGAGGCCAAGGTGTTCTTCGCCATGGGCGGCAACTTCGTCTCCGCCTCCCCCGACACGGAGGTCACCGAGGCGGCCATGCGGCGTGCGCGGCTCACCGTGCACGTGTCGACCAAGCTGAACCGCTCGCACGTCGTCACGGGCGCGCGTGCGCTGATCCTGCCGACGCTCGGGCGCACCGAGCGCGACCTGCAGGACGGTGGCGAGCAGTTCGTGACCGTCGAGGACTCGATGGGCATGGTGCACGCCTCCCGTGGCCGGCTGGACCCCGCGAGCGCGCACCTGCTGTCCGAGCCGGCCATCGTGTGCCGTCTCGCGCGCCGGGTGCTGGGCGAGGACAGCAAGGTGCCGTGGGAGGAGTTCGAGAAGAACTACGCGGCGATCCGTGACCGCATCGCGCGGGTGATCACCGGCTTCGAGGACTTCAACGCGCGCGTGGCCCGCCCCGGAGGTTTCGCGCTGCCGCACGCCCCGCGGGACGAACGGCGCTTCCCGACGGCCACCGGCAAGGCGAACTTCACGGCGGCACCGGTCGAGTTTCCCCAGCTGCCGGAGGGCCGGCTGCTGCTCCAGACGCTGCGTTCGCACGACCAGTACAACACCACCATCTATGGCCTGAGCGACCGTTACCGGGGCATCACGAACGGCCGCCGGGTGATACTGGTGCACCCCGAGGACGCGCGGGCGCTCAAGGTCGCGGACGGGTCGTACGTGGACCTGGTGAGCGAGTGGCGGGACGGCGTGGAGCGGCGGGCGCCCGGTTTCCGGGTCGTGCACTACCCGACGGCCCGGGGGTGTGCGGCGGCGTACTACCCGGAGACCAACGTGCTCGTGCCACTGGACGCCACCGCGGACACCAGCAACACCCCGGCCAGCAAGTCCGTCGTCGTCCGTCTGGAACAATCGGCAACCGACTGAGCGTTTGCTCAGCCGACAGACAGGTGTATGACGAACGGAGCCGGGTCCCATGGGTGAACAGCAGAACGCGAAGTTCCCGCAGGAGGTCATCGACGAGTACGCCGCGCTCGGGGTCGACCTGCCGGGGCTGTTCTCCGCGGGGCACCTCGGTACGCGGATGGGTGTGGAGATCGTCGAAGCGTCCGCCGAACGGGTCGTCGGGACGATGCCGGTGGAGGGGAACACGCAGCCGTACGGACTGCTCCACGGGGGCGCGTCCGCCGTGCTGGCGGAGACCCTGGGCTCGGTGGGCTCGATGCTGCACGGAGGCAGCTCCAAGATCGCGGTCGGTGTGGACCTCAACTGCACGCATCACCGCGGGGTGCGCTCGGGCCTGGTGACCGGCGTGGCCACGCCTGTGCACCGGGGGCGGTCGACGGCGACGTACGAGATCGTGATCAGCGACGAGGAGGGGCGCCGGGTGTGCACCGCCCGGCTGACCTGTCTGCTGCGGGACGTGAAGCCGGGCGACGAGGCACACGTGCAGCCCGCCCAGGGCTGAGCCCGGCTCTTTCGGCCACCGCCGCGGCCACCGCTCCCCGCCGTCGCTCCCCGCCGTCGCGTCGGCCCGGCGTCGGCACACGGGACGGCCAGGAGGCCCACGGCCGCGGGTGGCCGCAGTGAGGCCCGGACTGGCGCTGTCGGCACGCGTGTTGGCGTCGGGGCGCGACGGGTCCGGGCCCTCCGCCGGCGGGTCCGGTCGCCGCGCCGGCTCCCCCGCCCACTCCGCTCGTCGTCGGCGGCCTCCGACGACGACGGCAACGCCGACAGCGACGGCGACTACCAGTCAATGGGCTGTCCAATGGGCAGTACGAGATCCCGCGGAAGGCCGTGGGCGCCACGCCGGCCATGAGGCGGCGTCAAGGTGCCTGCCATCGCAGGCGAATTGATTGTCCGTCAGAACGTGGGGCACCCACGGCGCGGAGTCCGTCCACCCGCCGGGGTGCACGCGCACCCACCCCTCACCTGGCAGCCGCTCCCCTCACAGGCGGCGGACACGACGCACCCCGGCCGCAGCAACCGCCTCTGCCCGAACCGCCGCATTCCGCCCAGGTGGTGGAGATGGCCTTCCCGAACGGACCCTCCCGAACGGCCGGTCCACCATCCGGACCGCCGGCCACCGTGACCCGGGCGGCCCAGCCGTACGCCGTGCTCTCGCGGGCCGCGACGCCGCGTGCCCTTCAGGCGGAGGCGGGCCGTGCCCGCAGGATCACGACAGCCGCACGTGACCGAACGCGGAAAGGTTCCTAAGGGCGCCTGGCCGAAATTCGCGGAAGTAACTCTACGTAATACGCGCGCAATACGAGTCCAGGGTTTCGCCCCTGGGTCCCACTACGCACAGCACCTGCCGAAGACCCCTCAGGTCGCCCGCGGCAACGGTTCGACGTAACCACCAAAACCCCTGAGACACCTGAACGGATCAGGTCGCGTCCTGCGGTTTCTCAGAATGCGGACAGGGCGAATCGGACCGAAATCCTGCTTTCCCCCCACGCAGTACCGCTCTGCATTACCTCGTGTCATAACAAGAGCGTCACAGCCTTGGTCAAGCCCTCCTCCACGTTCCACACACACGCTTAGAGTCACGGCCAGTCACCGCTCCATCGGGAGTTCGGTATCGGCACGGCATCCGTCGTTCCCCGAGAGGGAGCGAACATGCCTGCGGAAAGGATCGATTGTGCGACAGCGTTCTCTGGTGATTCTTACCTCCGTGCTGACCACCGGAGCTCTGACCCTCACCGCCTGTGGCTCCCGCGACAAGGACAGCAAGGGCAGTGACAGCGGCAACGTGACGGTCACGATCGGCGTCGACGCCCCGCTGACCGGCGCGAACTCCGCGACGGGCCTGGGCATTCAGTACGGCGCCCAGATCGCCGTCGACGACGCCAACAAGAACAAGACCGTCCCCGGCGTCACCTTCAAGATCAAGGCGCTGGACGACAAGGCGATCCCCGCCACCGGCCAGCAGAACGCCTCCGGCCTCGTCGCCGACAAGAGCGTCCTCGGCGTCGTCGGCCCGCTCAACTCCGGTGTGGCCACGCAGATGCAGCAGGTCTTCGCCACCGCCAACCTGGTGGAGATCTCCCCGTCCAACACCAACCCCGAGCTGACCATGGGCAAGAACTGGCAGACCAGCAAGTCCCGCCCGTTCAAGACCTACTTCCGCACCGCGACCACCGACGAGCTGCAGGGTGCCTACGCGGCGGACTACGCCTACAACGGCATCCACAAGAAGAAGGCCTTCGTCGTCGACGACAAGCAGACCTACGGCGCGGGTCTCGCCAAGATCTTCAAGGAGCAGTTCGCCAAGCAGGGCGGCAAGGTCATCGGCACCGACCACGTCAACACCGGCGACCGCGACTTCTCCACCCTGGTCACCAAGATCAAGAACTCGGGCGCTGACCTGCTCTACTACGGCGGCCAGTACGACGAGTCCGAGGTGCTGACCAAGCAGCTCAAGGAAGCCGGCGCCAAGATCCCGCTGTTCGGCGGCGACGGCATGTTCACCCCCACCTACATCAAGACCGCCGGCAAGGCCGCCGAGGGCGACCTGGTGACGTCGATCGGCGTCCCGGTCGACACCCTGCCCGCCGCCAAGACGTTCGTGGACACCTACAAGGCCAAGAAGTACCCCGGTGACTACGGCACCTACGGCTCCTACGCCTACGACGCCACCACCGCGATCATCAAGGCCGTCGCCCAGGTCGTGAAGGACGGCAAGGTTCCGTCCGACGCCCGCGCCCAGATCGTCGACGCCGTCCAGAAGAGCTCCTTCGACGGCATCTCCGGCAAGATCGCCTTCGACGAGTACGGCGACACCACCAACAAGCAGCTGACCGTCTACCAGGTCACCAGCGGCGAGTGGAAGTCCGTCAAGAGCGGCGTCGCCACCCCGAAGAAGTAACCAAACCGAACACTCCGCACCACCAGGGCCGCGCGGCACAGACCACCGTCACCGCGCGGCCCGCCTTCTACCGCCCCCCTGACTCTCCCCACCACATGGAGGCCATGCGGTGAACACCCTGCCGCAGCAGCTGGCCAACGGGCTGTTCCTCGGCTCGATGTACGGGCTGATCGCCATCGGTTACACGATGGTGTACGGCATCGTCCAGCTCATCAACTTCGCCCACGGCGAGATCTTCATGACCGGAGGCTTCGGCGCCCTCTCGGTCTACCTCGTCCTGCCGGACGGCACATCCATGTGGATTGCCCTGCCGGCGATGCTCCTCGGCGGCGCACTGGTCTCCGTGCTCATCGCCGTCGGCGCCGAACGCTTCGCCTACCGTCCGCTGCGCGGCGCGCCACGCCTCGCTCCGCTGATCACCGCGATCGGCCTGTCGCTCGCCCTGCAGCAGGCGGTCTTCAACTGGTACAACATCGACGGCGACGCCAAGTCCGCCCGGGTCTTCCCGCAGTTGCCGTTCGGCCCGCTGCACATCGGCTCCGTGACCGTGCAGAGCGGTGACGTCTTCCTGATCATCGCCGCCCCGCTGTGCATGGCCGTCCTCGCCTTCTTCGTCCGGCTCTCCCGCACCGGCCGTGCCATGCAGGCCACCGCCCAGGACCCGGACACCGCCCAGCTGATGGGCATCGACACCAACCGCATCATCGTCATCGCCTTCGCCATCGGCGGCTTCTTCGCGGCCGTCGCCGGTGTGTCGTACGGCCTCAAGTACGGCTCCGTCTCCTACGACATGGGCTTCCTCGCCGGTCTGAAGGCGTTCACCGCGGCCGTCCTCGGCGGCATCGGCAACATCTACGGCGCCATGCTCGGCGGCCTCGTCCTCGGCCTCGCCGAGGCCATGGCCACCGCGTACATCGCGGACATCCCCGGCATGCACCAGCTCGGCGGCGGCAGCTGGGCCCCGGTGTGGGCCTTCGTCCTCCTCATCCTCGTACTTCTCTTCAGGCCACAGGGCCTGCTCGGCGAACGCGTCGCGGACAGGGCGTGAGCAGCATGACCGACACCACCACCGAGGCCCCGGCCACGGCTGCGCGCGGCCCCGTGCCGCTGCCGTCCGCCATCGCCCGTCTGCTCATCGCCGTCGGCGCCGTGGGCACCATCGCCAGCACCTTCCTCAGCTGGACCTGGACGTCCGATTTCCCCGGCAATCTGACCGTCTACGGCTACCCGGCGGGCCTGCAGATCCTCGCCCTCGTGGGCGGCGCCCTCACCCTGCTGTTCGGGCTCACCCTGTGGGACGTGAAGGGGCTGCGCTGGCTGAACCCGGCGAACGCCACCTCCCCCGTTCTGCTGACGGCCCTGTCGGCGTTCGCCGTCTGCTGGTTCACCGGCATCGCCATCGCCGTCGACCTCGGCGGCCTGGTCAACCTCGACCCCGGCGCCTTCGTGGCCATGGCGGCCTCCGCGCTGCCCGTCCTCGGCGCGCTCGCCCTGCCCCACCCGGCTCCGGGCACCGGCCTCCGCGGCTACTTCACCAAGCCCCAGCAGCCCCGCCCCGGCAAGGTGTCCCCGCTCGCCGAGCGCGGCATCATCACCGTCGGCACCGCGATCGGCCTGGTGGCCTTCACCTACGGCATCGGCATCGACAACGAAGCGAGCGAGACCTTCATCGGCTTCCTGCTGCTCGTCGTCTTCGCCGCCTGGGGTCTGATCCACACCGGTCTCGTCGACCGCTACGCGACGATCTCGGCCCAGCACAAGGCGTTCGCCTCGACGCTCGCCTTCGTCGCCGCCGTGATCTTCCCCTTCACCCAGAGCGACGACCACAACGCCAACGTCGGCGTGAACATCCTGATCTTCGCCACCGTCGCCCTCGGCCTGAACATCGTCGTCGGCCTCACCGGTCTGCTCGACCTCGGTTACGTCGCGTTCCTCGGCGTCGGCGCCTACGCGGCCGCGCTGGTGTCCGGCTCCGAGTACTCCCCCTTCTCCGTCCACTTCCCGTTCTGGGCGGCGGCCCTCACCGGCATGGCCGCCTCGCTGGTCTTCGGCGTGCTCATCGGCGGCCCCACGCTGCGACTGCGCGGCGACTACCTGGCCATCGTGACCCTCGGCTTCGGAGAGATCTTCCGCATCACCGTCAACAGCCTGGACGGCGACTCCGGACCGAACGTCACCCGCGGCCCCAACGGCATCACCCAGATCCCCGACATCAACATCTTCGGGTTCAACCTCGGCGTCTCCCACGACGTCGGCGGCTTCACCCTGGGCCGCTTCGCCAACTACCTGTTCCTGATGCTCATCGTCACGGCGATCGTCGTGCTCGTCTTCACCCGCGCCGCCGACTCCCGCATCGGCCGTTCCTGGATCGCCATCCGCGAGGACGAGACCGCGGCCACCGCCATGGGCATCAACGGCTTCCGCGTCAAGCTGATCGCCTTCGCCCTCGGCGCCTCCCTCGCGGGCCTCGCCGGCACCGTGATGGCGCACGTCAACTACAGCGTGAACCCGCAGCCGTACCAGTTCGCCGGCGCCGCCCCGCCCAACTCGGCCTTCCTGCTGGCCGCCGTCGTCCTCGGCGGCATGGGCACCGTCAGCGGCCCGCTGCTCGGCGCGAGCGTGCTCTACCTGGTCCCGGAGAAGCTCCAGTTCCTGCAGAACTACGAGCTGTTCGCCTTCGGCGTCGCGCTGATCCTGCTGATGCGCTTCCGGCCGGAGGGCATCATCGCCAACCGCCGCCGCCAGCTGGAGTTCCACGAAACCGGCCAGCTCGACGTACCGGCCCAGCAGACGCTGACCGACGAGCCGGCTGTCACCAAGGCAGGGGCGTAAGGAGCCATGACGACACCTGTACTCGAAGCCCGTGACGTCACGATGCGCTTCGGCGGTCTCACCGCCGTCCGGTCCGTCGACTTCACGGTCAACAGCGGCGAGATCGTCGGCCTCATCGGCCCGAACGGCGCCGGCAAGACCACCTTCTTCAACTGCCTGACCGGTCTGTACGTCCCCACCGAGGGCACGGTCGCGTACCAGGGCAAGGTCCTGCCGCCCAAGCCGCACCTGGTGACGCAGGCGGGCATCGCCCGAACGTTCCAGAACATCCGGCTCTTCGCCAACATGACTGTCCTGGAGAACGTCCTCGTGGGCCGCCACACGCGGACCAAGGAGGGCCTGTGGTCCGCGCTGCTGCGCGGCCCCGGTTTCCGCAAGGCCGAGAAGGAGTCCGAGGCGAAGGCCATGGAACTCCTGGAGTTCGTCGGCCTCGCCGCCAAGCGCGACCACCTCGCGCGTAACCTGCCCTACGGCGAGCAGCGCAAGCTGGAGATCGCGCGGGCACTGGCGAGCGAGCCGGGCCTGCTGCTGCTCGACGAGCCGACGGCCGGCATGAACCCGCAGGAGACCCGGACCACCGAGGAACTGGTCTTCGCCATCCGGGACAAGGGCATCGCCGTGCTCGTCATCGAGCACGACATGCGCTTCATCTTCAACCTGTGCGACCGCGTCGCCGTGCTCGTCCAGGGCGAGAAGCTCGTCGAGGGCACCTCCGACGTCGTACAGGCCGACGAGCGAGTCGTCGCCGCCTATCTGGGCGAGCCCTTCGAGGGCGATCCCGGGGAGGCGGAGGCCGCCGAGGTCGAGGCCGCCGAGGCGGCTGCCGAGGCCGCTGCCGAATCCGACGACGCGTCCGCCGAGTCCGAGGAAGCCGCTGCCGAATCCGACGAGGCCGTCGCCGATACGGTGGCCGACGCCGAACCGTCCGGCGAGGAGAGCTCCGAGGCGGACAGCACCACCGGCACCACCAAGGGAGAGGCCCAGTGACCGCACTGCTGGAGGTCGAGGACCTCAGGGTGGCCTACGGCAAGATCGAGGCCGTCAAGGGCATCTCGTTCAGCGTCGAGGCCGGCCAGGTCGTCACCCTCATCGGCACCAACGGCGCCGGCAAGACGACGACCCTGCGCACCCTGTCGGGTCTGCTCAAGCCCACTTCGGGCAGGATCGTCTTCGACGGCAAGCCGCTCACCAGTGTCCCGGCGCACAAGATCGTCGCGCTCGGGCTGGCCCACTCCCCCGAGGGCCGGCACATCTTCCCGCGCCTGACCATCGCCGAGAACCTCCAGCTCGGCGCCTTCCTCCGCAAGGACAAGGAGGGCATCGAGAAGGACATCCAGCGCGCCTACGACCTCTTCCCCATCCTCGGGGAGCGCAGGAAGCAGGCCGCCGGCACCCTCTCGGGCGGTGAGCAGCAGATGCTGGCGATGGGCAGGGCCCTGATGTCCCAGCCGAAGCTGCTCATGCTGGACGAGCCGTCGATGGGTCTGTCGCCGATCATGATGCAGAAGATCATGGCGACCATCGTTGAGCTGAAGTCCCAAGGCACAACGATTCTGCTGGTCGAGCAGAACGCCCAGGCGGCGCTCTCGCTCGCCGACCAGGGCCATGTCATGGAGGTCGGCAGCATCGTCCTGTCGGGCACCGGCCAGGACCTGCTGCACGACGAGTCCGTGCGCAAGGCCTACCTCGGCGAGGACTGATCCCGCATACGACGAGGCCCGCGCCCTTTCTCCGGGGCGCGGGCCTCGTCGTGCGTTGCGTGCGGAGCGGATCAGCCCTTGGCGGCCTTCTTCTCCTCGTTGTCCGCGATGACGGCCTCGGCGACCTGCTGCATGGACATCCGGCGGTCCATGGAGGTCTTCTGGATCCATCGGAAGGCGGCCGGCTCGGTCAGCCCGTACTCGGTCTGGAGGACGGACTTGGCCCGGTCGACGAGCTTGCGCGTCTCCAGCCGCTGGCTGAGGTCGGCGACCTCCTGCTCCAGCTGCTTGAGCTCGGTGAAGCGCGAGACGGCCATCTCGATGGCGGGCACGACGTCGCTCTTGCTGAACGGCTTCACGAGGTAGGCCATGGCGCCCGCGTCGCGGGCCCGCTCGACGAGGTCGCGCTGCGAGAAGGCGGTCAGCATGAGGACGGGCGCGATGGACTCCTCGGCGATCTTCTCCGCGGCCGAGATGCCGTCGAGCTTGGGCATCTTCACGTCGAGGATGACCAGGTCCGGCCGATGCTCGCGGGCGAGCTCCACGGCCTGCTCACCGTCACCGGCCTCACCGACGACGGTGTACCCCTCCTCCTCCAGCATCTCCTTCAGGTCGAGGCGGATCAGGGCCTCGTCCTCGGCGATGACGACTCGGGTCGTCAGCGGAGGCACGTGCGACTTGTCGTCGTCGGGCGCGTCTACGGGCTGGGGCGACTCGGGGGTCACGGGTGGCTCCTCGTTCAGGGCAGGGGTACTGCTGACAAGAGCCTACCCAGCTGCGGTATGGTGGTGACACAGCGGGTGACCGCTGACCTTCATATCGAAGGGGCCCCGGTAGCCCAGCGGTAGAGGCCATGGATTCAAAACCCATACAGCGTCGGTTCGAATCCGACTCGGGGCACTTTTCCTTGGATTCCAAGGTCACACTAATTAGCGGATGTCCACGTTCTCGTGAACATCCGCTTATTGCCGCGTGTCGTCGCGATCAGTCCCACAGAGTGGCCGCATGTACGACATCAGCACGCGCAAGCGAGCATTGGCACTGGTCGCACAGGGTCGCAGCCTGAATTCGGTAAGCTGGGAGACGGGCATTTCACGTGCCGCGATCCGGTCCTGGAAGGACCGTTTGGAGCCGCTGCCCCGGATGGCGCCTCCTCCCGCCGGGCCACCCGCCGATGAACCGGCTTACGCCTACCTCCTCGGGCTCTATCTCGGCGATGGCTGCATCAGCGCACACCCGCGTTCCGGTTACTACCTCAGGATCGTGTGCGCAGATGCATGGCCCGGCCTCCTCCAACAGTGCCGCGACGCCATCACAAAGGTCCGCCCCGGCGTTGGCGTCTACACCCTGCCCAGAGAGGGCTGCGCAACGGTAACCAGCTACTCACGTCACTGGCCCAGCCTGTTCCCCCAGCACGGCCCTGGCAAGAAGCACGAGCGTGTCATCGCCCTCGAACCCTGGCAGCAGGAAATCATCGACGCACACGCCTGGGAATTCATCCGAGGCCTCATCCACTCCGACGGATGCCGCATCACCAACTGGACGACCCGCATGGTCGCCGGTGAGCGCAAGCGCTACGAGTACCCCCGGTACTTCTTCACCAACGTGTCCGACGACATCCGCCGCCTCTACACCGACACCCTCGACAAGCTGGGAGTCGAGTGGACCTGCTGCACCCGCAACGGAATCCCTTTCAACATCTCCGTCGCCAAGAAAGCCTCCGTAGCCCTCCTCGACGCCCATGTGGGTCCCAAGTACTGACCAAGCCCTACTTGGGACTGTCGTCCTCCCCGATGTGGTGCACCCGAACCAGGTTCGTCGAGCCGGACACCCCCGGAGGCGAGCCCGCCGTGATGACCACGACGTCACCCTTCTGGCAGCGGCCGTACTTCAGGAGCAGTTCGTCCACCTGGTCGACCATCGCGTCCGTCGAACCGACGTGCGGGCCGAGGAAGGTCTCGACGCCCCAGGTGAGGCTGAGCTGGGAGCGGGTGGCCGGCTCCGGGGTGAAGGCCAGCAGCGGGATGGGCGAGCGGTAGCGGGAGAGGCGGCGGACGGTGTCGCCGGACTCGGTGAAGGCGACCAGGAACTTCGCGCTGAGGAAGTCGCCCATCTCGGCCGCGGCGCGCGCGACCGCGCCGCCCTGGGTGCGGGGCTTGTTCCGCTCGGTCAGCGGCGGGAGGCCCTTGGCGAGGATGTCCTCCTCGGCCGCCTCGACGATCCGGGCCATCGTGCGCACCGTCTCCACGGCGTACTTGCCGACGCTCGTCTCGCCGGACAGCATCACCGCGTCCGTGCCGTCGATGACCGCGTTGGCGACGTCGGAGGCCTCCGCCCGGGTCGGGCGCGAGTTGTCGATCATGGAGTCGAGCATCTGCGTCGCCACGATGACCGGCTTGGCGTTGCGCTTGGCCAGCTTGACGGCCCGCTTCTGGACGATCGGGACCTGCTCCAGGGGCATCTCCACGCCCAGGTCGCCGCGCGCCACCATGATCCCGTCGAAGGCTGCGACGATGTCGTCGATCGCCTCGACCGCCTGCGGCTTCTCCACCTTGGCGATCACCGGGAGGCGCCGGCCCTCCTCGTCCATGATGCGGTGCACGTCCTGGATGTCCTTGCCGCTGCGGACGAAGGACAGCGCGATGACGTCGAAGCCGGTGCGCAGCGCCCAGCGGAGGTCGGCCTCGTCCTTCTCGGAGAGGGCGGGGACGGAGACGGCGACACCCGGCAGGTTCAGACCCTTGTGGTCGGAGATCACGCCGCCCTCGACCACGGTGGTGTGCACCCTGGGGCCGTCGACGGAGGTGACCTCAAGGCACACCTTGCCGTCGTCGACGAGGACACGCTCACCCGGAGTGACGTCAGCGGCGAGGCCGGCGTAGGTGGTGCCGCACTGGTCGCGGTCGCCCTCGGCGCCCGGCTCCACCGTGATGGTGAAGGTGTCGCCGCGTTCAAGGAGTACGGGTCCTTCGGTGAAACGGCCGAGCCGGATCTTCGGGCCCTGAAGGTCGGCGAGGAGTCCGACGCTGCGGCCGGTCTCGTCGGCGGCCTTCCGCACGCGCTCGTAACGCTCCTCGTGCTCCGCGTAGCCGCCGTGGCTGAGGTTGAAGCGGGCGACGTCCATTCCGGCGTCGACCAGTGCCTTGATCTGGTCGTACGAGTCGGTGGCGGGCCCCAGAGTGCAGACGATCTTTGCTCGGCGCATGAATCGAGCCTAGGCCTTACCCGCCGGTAGAGAATTGGTCGCACGTGACTACTCAACAACCTTTGCGTGAAGGGCTATTGACAAGTGTTGAATTGTGCGGGGCGGCGCTCCGATGAGCATACGGGGCATCGGTGAAGGCCCGACGCCGGTCACGTACGGCCGTAGAGAATGAGCAGACGGTCACCCGGCGTGGCATTTTCGGAAAGAGGCGTTCCGCTCTCCTGAAAGGTCCGAATGATCGCGGCCGCCCATTCGAAATCCGGAACATGCTCATACAGTTCCGCGATGAGATCCTCGGCTACGACGGAACCGATCACCGGCCGCCGGTCGAGCGCGATCTCGGCGTCGGCCCGGTGCACGGCGGCCTCGGCGAGCAGGCGGCGCGCGAAGAACCGTACGTGCCGGTCGGCGCCGTGGGTCCAGACCGGGGTGTCCGGGTCCGTGGCGCGCAGCACCTTCAGGGACGTACGGGCGCTGTCGGCCAGCCACTCCGGCATGACACGGACGTCGTCGGGGAGGTCGAGCGGGACGTCGCGGGACCAGACGCGGTCGGTGGCGCGGACCCGGATCAGGTGGGTGATCCAGCGGTGGGTGGTGCCGTGGTGCCGCGCGAGGTCGGCGAGGTTCCAGCCGGGGCAGGTCGGGACGGGGGTGGCGGGGTCGGCGTCGGTGACGACGGCGAGGAAGCGGGCCACTTCGGCTTCCACGGCGTCACAGCGCTCGGCGTAGGTCAGGGCCATGGACGCCGACCTTAGGGTTCACAAGCGGGGTGGCGCCATCGTAAATCGGGCGTTGACCTGCGCGTATACGTGCTGGCGTTGGGGTTCGAGGTCGAGCGGCGCCGCCTCCTCCGTGGCTGCGGCGAAGGCCATGGAACGGGCGCGGCCGCCGGGCCGGGCGCCATAGGTCTCGGCACTCTCCGCGCCGATGTCGGCGAGTTCCACCAGCGCTGCCAGCGAGGTACCGAGCGCCTCCGCGTACTCCCGGGCGCGCTGGACCGCCTCGCGCACCGCCTGCTGACGGACCTCCCGGTGGACCGGCGAGTCGGGGCGCAGCGCCCACCAGGGGCCGTCGACCCGGGTCAGCTCCAAGTCGGCCAGACGCGTGGTGAGTTCGCCGAGGGCGGTGAAGTCGGAGAGCTCGACGCCGATATGGACACGGCCGTGGTAGGTGCGGACACGTTCGCCGCGCCCGTGCGAGGACAGTTCGGGGGTGATGGAGAAGAAGCCCGTCTCCAGGCGCTCCGCCGCTTCGCCGTAGGACTTGACGAGGTCGAGGACGGCGGCGTTGCGGCGGGTGAGGTCGTCCAGGGCCGAACGCCGGTCCCGCCCCCGTGCGTTGACGGTGACGCCGATCCGGGCGATCTCGGGGTCGACTTCGAGGTGGGCCTCGCCTCGGACGGCGATGCGGGGGGCGTCGGCGGTGCCGTACGGGGCGGTCATACGCCCCACTCTGTCACGTCTTACCTCTTTGGGAACACCAGAGTTCACGGATTAGGTCACCAGATCGAAACCTCCTGGACCTGTTGCCGTCAGTCATGGCCAGGTCAGAATCTACGCGCGTTGTTGACCGTTCCCCTAGGAGACCTAGACATGCCGTTGAACCGTCGGAAGTTCCTGAAGAAGTCCGCCGCGACCGGGGCGGGGGTGGCGATCGCCGGTGCGGCAGCGGCTCCGGCGGCCGAGGCGGCGGAGGCGAATCTGCCTGCCGCGCAGCCCAAGCGGTACTCGCTCACGGTCATGGGCACCACCGACCTGCACGGGCACGTCTTCAACTGGGACTACTTCAAGAACGCGGAGTACACCGACAAGGCGGGCAACGCGCAGGGCCTGGCCCGTATCTCCACCCTGGTGAACCAGATCCGCACGGAGAAGGGCCACTGCAACACGCTGCTGCTGGACGCGGGCGACACGATCCAGGGCACCCCGCTGACGTACTACTACGCCAAGGTCGACCCGATCACCGCCAAGGGCGGCCCGGTGCACCCGATGGCGCAGGCCATGAACGCGATCGGCTACGACGCGGCGGCGATCGGTAACCACGAGTTCAACTACGGCATCGAGACCCTGCGCAAGTTCGAGAGCCAGTGTCACTTCCCGCTGCTCGGCGCCAACGCGGTCGACGCGAAGACGCTGAAGCCGGCCTTCCAGCCCTACTTCATCAAGAAGTTCCATGTGCCGGGCGCCCCGCCGGTGAAGGTCGCCGTCCTCGGACTGACCAACCCGGGCATCGCGATCTGGGACAAGGCCTACGTGCAGGGCAAGCTGGCGTTCCCCGGCCTGGAGGAGCAGGCCGCGAAGTGGGTGCCGAAGCTGAAGGCGATGGGTGCGGACGTCGTCGTCGTGTCGGCGCACTCCGGTTCGTCCGGCACGTCGTCGTACGGTGACCAGCTGCCGTACATCGAGAACTCGGCCGCGCTGGTCGCCCAGCAGGTGGCCGACATCGACGCGATCCTCGTCGGCCACGCGCACGTGGAGATCCCGGAGCTGAAGGTCACCAACGCCAAGACCGGCAGGACGGTCGTACTGTCGGAGCCGCTGGCGTACGCGGAGCGCCTGTCCGTCTTCGACATCGAGCTGGTCTTCGGGAAGGGCAGGTGGACCGTCGAGTCCGTCTCCTCGAAGGTGCTCAACTCGAACACGGTCGCCGACGACCCGAAGATCACCAAGCTGCTGACGGACGAGCACGCGAAGGTCGTCACGTACGTCAACCAGGTCGTCGGCTCCGCGACCGAGACCCTGACCACGGTCGAGGCCCGCTACAAGGACGCCCCGATCATCGACCTGATCACCAAGGTCCAGGAGGACGTGGTCAAGGCGGCCCTGGCGGGCACCGAGTACGCCGCGCTGCCGGTGGTCGCGCAGGCCTCGCCGTTCTCCCGCACCTCGGAGATCCCGGCCGGCAAGGTGACCATCCGGGACCTGTCGAGCCTGTACGTGTACGACAACACGCTGGTCGCCAAGCTGCTGACGGGCGCCCAGATCCGGGCGTACCTGGAGTACTCGGCCGAGTACTTCGTCCAGACGGCCGCCGACGCCGCCGTCGACGTCGAGAAGCTGACGAACGCCAACAACCGCCCGGACTACAACTACGACTATGTGTCGGGCTTCCAGTACGAGATCGACATCGCCCAGGCGGCCGGTTCGCGCATCAAGAACCTCACCTACAAGGGAGCCGCTCTGGACGACGCACAGCAGTTCGTGCTCGCGGTGAACAACTACCGTGCGAACGGCGGCGGCGCGTTCCCGCACGTCGCCTCGGCCAAGGAGCTGTGGTCGGAGTCGACGGAGATCCGTACCCGGATCGCGGAGTGGGTGACCGCGAAGGGTGTCCTGGACCCGAAGGACTTCGCGTCGGTGGACTGGAAGCTGACGCGGAACGGCACGCCGGTCTTCTAGGAAGATCCCGGGCGTCGCGGGGCATGCGTGCCTCCGCGGCGCCCGGTGGGTGTCACAGCAGGCTGGTCACCGTGTTCTGGATCGCCTCGACTTCTCCCGCGATCGCGGCCGTGGCCTGGACGGCGGGGGCGATGAAGCCCAGCCAGCGCAGCAGGGTGTTGCGGCGCGGTTCCTCACGGGTGAGCTCCGCCTCCACCTGTTCGGCGGCCGCCACGACCTGGTCGCCGTCCTCGTAGCGGTCCTGGTCGCGGCGGAGCTGGTCGAGCAGGAGGCGGGCGGCGGCGCGCAGTTCGGCGATGGCCGCGTCACGGTCGGGCTCGGCCGGGGCGCCGGTGGTCGCCGTCGCCGTGGAATGGTTGAGGGCGAGGGCGCTGTCGTTGATGCTCAGGTTTCCGCCCACGCTGATGCCGCTGTTGTCTCCGTTGCCGTTCTCTGCCATGGCGTCACGTTCCTCGGGTCGCGGTTGGGGCGGGAGGCGCGGCGGGCGCCGACGCCCCGGGCGAGCCGGCCGTCTCACCGCGCCGGAAGACCCCGGCCAGGCTGCCGCCGATACCCACGGCCGAGCCGTTGAGCGATGCGTTCCCGCCGACGTACAGGCCGTTGTTGTTGATGGTGGTCTGGCGCTGGACCAGTTCGCCGGTGTCGATGTTGTGGTCCTCCATGAACTCCACCAGCGCGTCCAGCACCCGGTGTTCGACCGTCTTGGCGTACAGCTCCCGGTCCAGTTGCTGGAAGTAGCGGTAGTAGAGCTGGTCGCTCGCGGCGTCCCTGATGCTGAAGGAGGCGCCGTAGTTGAAGGAGCGGTGCCGGATCTCGCGGGCCTGCCTGCGCTGCTTGCGGGCTTCGATGAAGGGCGAGAACAGGCCTGCGGCCACCGAGAACGGCGCCCCGACCAGCAGCTTCGGCGCGCGGAGGCCCGCGGCGCTCACCAGGGCCCACCACTGGCGGAAGGTGGGGGACCCGAGGAGCTGGTCCGCGATGCGGTACCGCTCGCGCACGGGAGTGAGCAGGGAGCTGCTGCCCTCGACGAAGAGCATCTTGCGGTCGGTCAGCAGGGCACAGCGCAGGAAGAGTGTGGCGGCCAGTTCACCGCTCCAGCCGGTGACCCGGATGGCCAGATAGGGGCGGGCGCGGCCCTGGCCGTCCTCGCGCAGGTCGCGCAGGAGGTCGGGTGAGACCCTCTCTCTGGGCGGCCCCGCGGTGTCGGGCAGCAGTTCGGTGCGAGTGCTGTCGTCCACCCCGTACAGCAGGTCCGCGCCGTTGACGAGCAGCAGGTTCTCGACGTGGACGCCGGGCAGCTTCAGGTCACCGACCCGGGCGGCGAGGTGGTCGTTGAGTTCGTGGACGGTGAAGGGCACGACCCGCTTGCCCTCCTGGGGCCGTGCCGTGTCGAGCGCGAACGACCAGGTGCTCATGGGTTGTCCGTAGCCGATGAAGGGCGAGTACGGCGAGAAGACGACGACATTGCCCCGGTCTCGTTTCTCGATGGCCTCGACGCGCTGTCGGTTCTCGGCGCTGAGCGGCTGTGGGGCCCGGTCCGGGGCGAAGTTCTCCCGCTTGAGCTGCGAGGCGACCACGCCGTAGTGCACGGTGAGCGATTCGACGGCGACGATGATCCAGGCAGCCAGGAAGCCCAGGAACAGGGTCGCGCCGAAGGTGAACGGCAGCGTGACGAGGACGACGAGGAACAGCAGGGCGAGCACGACGTCCCGGCGGACCTGCCGACGACGGGCGGCGAGCGCGTGGCGCAGTACGCAGCCGAGGTCCACTCCGGGCGAGGACGCGACGGAGCGGCGCGGTTCCTCCAGGATCTGCTCGACGGCCTGGCGGGCGAACTTGGTGTCGGTGTGCACGGCGGTGCACAGGTACCGGGTGACGTCGCGCGCGAAGCGAGGAGCGGAGGTCGCGGGAGGCCGAGTCAAGGGCGTGGGCGTGGGCGTAGGTGTGGGCGTGGGCCTGGACGGTGCGGGGACGGAGGGCCGGACCGAGTAGGGGGCGACCGTGGGGGGCGGGGAGTGGCGGGGCGGCGCGGCGGGCTGGGCGGCGGTGTACGGGTGCGTTCCGTCCACCGGGTTGAAGACCCGGACGGTGCCGCAGTGGGCGCAGACGGTGTAGTTACGGTCGTTGGCGGCTCCGCAGCGCGGGCACTGGAGGTTCTGAGAGGTCACGGTCGTCCTTCTCCGCTCGGCACGCGGGAGCGTGCGGTGGACGGCGGTCGGTCATTTCTGCGCGGGCGCGCAGCTTGCGGGCCGGAGGTACTCCGGAGGCAGTTGGTGGGAGGGCGGCGAGACGCCGGGCCGCGGACTCGGGGCGACGGGTGTGGGTGGATGCGGGCACGTGGTGTGGGCGGTGCTGTGCGAGGGCGTGGGCGACGGGCCGGGTCCCGCGTCGGTCCCGCCGCTCGGGGACGTCAGGCGCAGCAGGGCGGCGACCGCCGCCAGCGCCGTGGCGGTGAGCAGGAGCCGGGGGCGCGAGCGGGCCGGCTCCCGGTGCGTCGGTGGGGACACGGCCATCAGTCCATGTACTCGGCCGACACGGTCAGGTACTCCGCGCTCACCGGTTGCTCGGTGAAGCCGGGGGCGTGGCGGGGAATCTGCATCTCGCCGGCCCGCGAGGAGGCGACCAGGGAGTTGAGGAGACTGCCGAGCGCTTCCAGCAGGGCGTGGTCCTGGTCGACGCCGGCGTCGGCGAGGAAGGCGGCCTTCGTGGCGACCTTGCCGAGCACGTCCGGGTTGGCGGCGCCGAAGCCGTAGCTGATGACGTGCGGGTAGCGGGGCCAGGCGCGGTTGACCAGTCGTCGGAAGGCGTCGTGCCAGCCCTCGTCGGTCGGCGCGCCGTCGGTGAGGAGGAACATCACGGGGCGCAGCACGGCCATGCCCATGCCGCGGAGGTCGTCGACGTCCGTTTCGATGCGGCCGCGTACGAGATCGAATGCCGCGGAGTAATTCGTCAGCCCGTTGCACACGACTTCCGGCATCGCCTGAATGCGATCAAGGTCTGTCATCTCGATGATCAGGTGGGCGTCCGTGGAAAACGCTATGAGAGACATGTGTGCGAATTCCGAGACCCGGGGACTCTCGGAAATGGTCGCGTGGAGTTGCGCCAGGGTTCGGTTGAGCGTGTCCTGGTGCGGCTGCATCGAGCTCGACGCGTCGATCACCAAATAGGTCGGCAGGCATTTCTGCCGCAGCTGGTAGATGGTGGCGTCACGGCCCGGCGCCGCATCGTCAGGGATGTTCATATGCGTTCCTCTTCTGTTGTTCGAATTCGCGTGGCGTGCTCGCCTCTTCGCGTGACGTGCTCGCCTCGTCGCCCGTACTGCCGTGGCCCGGTTTCAGTGGGCGAGCGACAGGATGAGCACGGCCATCACGATCGCGATGAGCACGGCCGCTCCGGTCCATACCGCGGTCCAGTCGTCCTGCGGCTGCACGGGCGGCACCCCGGGCCGGGGCGGCACGGAGGGCTTCGCGGGCCTGGTGATGACGGACTGCAGCGGCTGTGCCGTGTCGCTGCGGGAGACGGCGGGCCGGGGCGGCAGCGGGGAGCGGACGACGGGGAAGCGGACCAGGGGCCCGCCGGACAGGGCGGCGAGCAGTGTCGAACTGCGGGGCCTGGCCTCGCGGTCCGTGGCCCAGAGCATGTCGAGCAGCAGCTCCGCCGCGTTCCGGGGGACGCCGGGGGGCGGGTCGGTGAGTGTGTGCAGCAGTTCGGCGAGGTTGCGGGTGCCCGTCAGACAGCGGGCGGTCAGCAGCGCGACCCGGTAGCGGTCGGTGTACAGGTCGGCGGCGGCACCCTGCCGGGCGAGGGGGTCTTCCCACCCCGGCTGGTGGATGTCGGGGCCGGTGTCCTCGGCGCATCCGTCCATGTCGATGAGGTGGACGGAGTAGTCGGCCGGGCTCCAGAAGGCGTTGGCGTAGTTCCAGTCGGAGTAGACGAGTTTGCGCTGCTCCAGTGCGGCGGCGATGCCGACGAGGGAGCGGCAGGCGGTGATCCGTTGCTCGGGCGTGGGCGGGATGCCGCCGCGGGCCAGCCGCCGGTCGGGCCGGGCGAGGGTGTCGATCTCCCGGTATCCCCCGCTCGGTGAGCGGAAGGTGTCCGGTGCCAGCGGGATGAGGCAGCCGACGGTGGCGGTGGTGTGGTTCGTGACCCGGGCGACCGGCCATGAGGTACGGCTCAGCAGCACCTCTCTGGTGGGGCGTCCGGCGGCGGCGTCCGAGCGGCCGAAGGCGACGAGCCGGTCCAGGCGGCGTGCGTCCGTGCTGTCGAGCGCTGCCTTGTAGCGCTTGAACAGCAGGTCGGGGCCGGCCGCGTACCCGGTCAGGCGGGTCACCTCGGAGCTCTGACCGTTGTTCGTGGCGATCTGTTCCCCGAGCACGCCCAGCGCGGTCAGCGGAGTCACGGGAGGGACGGGCCACGCCGACGGATGCGGCGTCACGACGCCCACCCTTCCCCGGCCCTGGGCGGCCGGGACCGGGCGTCGGGGGCGATCCAGACGGTCACCGACGTACGGTCGTCCAGGAAGCGTTCGGCATCGAAGCCGACATCGTTGAGGTACGAGGCGATGGGCAGCGGCAACTGCCAGCGGTCCGCCAGATAGGCGTTGAGCTCCTCGATGGTGGCGAGGCCGTCGCCGACGCCGTCGGACACGAGCGAGACCACATCGCCGGGGCGTACGGCAAGCCGGGCCTCACGCACCGCGTGCGGGTCGGCGGGCAGGGTGTGGGTCACCGCGTTGGAGTCGTAGCCGGCCGAGGCGCCCTTGCGGTCGCCCGCGGTGTAGACCCAGCGGTTCTCGTCGAGCAGCCACAGGGACGCGTCCCCGAGCCAGGCCGCCCACAGGGTGCGCTCGCCGGACGCGGGCGCCGGCCGGGCGGGGATCACCGCGGTGAACAGGACCGCGCAGACGTCCGACGGGTCCAGGCCGCGCCGCTTCGCCTCGTGCCTCATCGCCGTCGCGGTCTCCGCGAAGAGCTCGGTCGCGGAAAGGCGTGCCGCTCCGTCGGGTTCGTCGAGTCTGCGCCTGAGGACGTTGACGGCTGTACCGGCCGCCACCGCGGCCCCGAGTTCGGCGTAGGCGCTGCTGGAGACCCCGTCGGCCACGGCCAGCAGCAGATGGTCGCCCCTGACGTCCCGCGCGATGCGGTAGGCGTCCTGGCGGGCCGTGGCCGGCTCCGCGCAGCGGTGCCCCGGACCGACGAGCGAGGCCGCCCGCACGGTGAGGTCGCCGAGTTGTGCCTCGTCGGCCGCGACTCCGGGCGTGGCCGGCCGTACCGGCAGCAGCCAGGGCAGACGCTGCGCCTTCGACCCCGCTCCGAAGCGCGGCACGGGACCGGCGGGCAACGGCCGGTGGGCGGGCGGGGTGCCGATCGTGGAAGGCGGGTGCCACCCGTCCGCCACGAGCGGCACCTGCCGAGGCACGGGCGTGCTCTCCGGATGCGGTGGCGGAAGTGGTCCCGGACGTGATGCCGACAGTGGTGCCGGATGCGGTGCCGGATGCGGTGCCGGAACCACTGTCGAGTCACTCGTCCACGTACGTATCTCCAGAAACGTGATGCCCGTGGCCACCAGAGCCAATAAATCGATCACGAATCGAAAGAAAAGATCATCCGCCTGGAAATAGATCACGGTGAATAAGGCCCCTAAAAGAGACACCACCCAGACCAGACGCCCCCGTTGTAGCGACATACAACGAAGGTATCAGCGCGTTGGGGCGCAAGGGAGAGGTAAGTCATATTCAGGTGGCCTTTTTACGCCCCCTCCCATGATTCTCCATTCACGTCACACCATTTTCGGTGAAGCTGTGACCAGAGTTTCAGGAGGTTACCGTCTGTCGAGGAGGGGGGTGATGACCTTCGTCTGCCGTGCCTGCGGAATGTGTGTTACGTCCCGTTCCAGACCGAAGGTCGTGAAGGCGGTGCGCGCGGGCAGCGGGTACGGCTCCTTCCCGGTCAGGGAGTTGAGGATGGTCGCGCTGCGCCAGGCGGCGAGGCCGAGGTCGGGGGCACCGACGCCGTGGGTGTGGAGTTCGGCGTTCTGCACATACACCGATCCGGTGACGGACGGGTCGAGGACGAGCCGGAACCGCTCGTCGACACGCGGGCGTCCACTGCCGTCGCGGCGCAGGTAGGGATCGAGGCCGGCGAGGATGTGGCCGACGGGACGTTCCCGGTAGCCGGTGGCGAGGACGACCGCGTCGGTAGTGAGCCGGGACCGGCTGTCCTGCTGGACGTGTTCCAGATGGAGCTCGATCTTGGTGGTGGCGATGCGCCCCGCCGTACGGACCCGGACGCCCGGGGTGAGGACGGCGTCGGGCCAGCCTCCGTGCAGGGTGCGGCGGTAGAGCTCGTCGTGGATCGCGGCGATGGTGTCGGCGTCGATGCCCTTGTGGAGCTGCCACTGGGCGGCGACGAGCCCGTCGCGAACGCCTTCCGTGAGGGAGTGGAAGTAGCGCGTGTAGTCGGGCGTGAAGTGCTCCAGGCCGAGCTTGGAGTACTCCATGGGCGCGAAGGCCTCGCTGCGGCCGATCCAGTGGAGCTGCTCGCGGCCGACGGGGCGGTGGCGCAGCAGGTCGAGGAAGACCTCGGCGCCGGACTGTCCCGAGCCGACGACGGTGACATGACCGGCGGCGAGGAAGGTCTCGCGGTGGTCGAGGTAGTCGGCGGCGTGGACGACCGGCACGCCGGGAGCCTCGACGAGGGGCTTGAGGGGGTCGGGGACGTGGGGGGCGGTGCCGACACCGAGGACGATGTTCCTCGCGTACGTGTGACCGAGGGCCTCGGCCTTGCCGTCGGCGTCGAGCCGGGTGAAGCCGACCTCGAAGACGCCGCGTCCGGGATTCCAGCTGACGGAGTCGACCTGGTGGGAGAAGTGCAGCCCGGGAAGGTTCTCGGAGACCCAGCGGCAGTAGGAGTCGTACTCGGCGCGCTGGATGTGGAAGCGCTCGGCGAAGTAGAAGGGGAACAGCCGGTCGCGGGCCCTGAGGTAGTTGAGGAAACTCCAGCGGCTGACCGGGTCGGCGAGGGTCACCAGGTCGGCGAGGAAGGGGACCTGGATGGTGGCGCCCGCGATGAGCAGGCCGGGGTGCCAGTCGAAGCCGGGGCGCTGTTCGTAGAAGACGGCGTCGAGTTCGGCGAGCGGGTGGGCGAGGGCGGCGAGGGAGAGGTTGAACGGTCCGATGCCGATGCCGACCAGGTCCCGGGGTGCTTCGGGCTCGTGGTGTGGGGAGTTGATCATCTGGGGGTGGTTCCTTCCACGAGTTTCAGGAGGTCGGCCAGTTCGTCCGGCCTGGTGTGGGGGTTGAGGAGGGTGGCCTTGAGCCAGAGGCTGCCGTCGAGGCGGGCCCGGCCGAGGACGGCGCGGCCTTCGTGCAGCAGGGTGCGCCGTACGTCGGCGACGGCGTCGTCGGTGGCCCCGGCGGGCCGGAACAGGACCGTGCTGATGACCGGCCGGTCGTACAGTTCGAAGCAGGGGTGGCCCTGGACGAGGGCCGCGAACTCCCGTGCTCGTGCGCACACCTGGTCGACGAGGGCGCCCAGGCCGGAGCGGCCGAGGGTCTTCAGGGTGACGGCGATCTTGAGGACATCGGGGCGGCGCGTGGTGCGCAGGGACCGGCCGAGCAGGTCGGGGAGTCCGGCCTCGGTGTCGTCGTCGGCGTTGAGGTAGTCGGCGCGCTGGTCCAGGACGGCGAGGTCGCGGGGGCGGGAGACGGCGAGGAGGCCCGCGGCGACCGGCTGCCAGCCGAGTTTGTGCAGGTCGAGGGTGACGGTGTGGGCTGCTTCGAGACCGGCGAGCTTCTCGCGGTGCCGGTCGCTGAAGACGAGTCCGCCGCCGTACGCGGCGTCGATGTGCAGGCGTGCGCCGTGCGCGGCGCACAGTCCGGCGATCTCGGGCAGCGGGTCGATGAGGCCGGCGTCGGTGGTGCCGGCGGTGGCGGCGACCAGCAGCGGGCGGGGGAAGCGGGTGAGGACCTCGTCGAGGGCGGCGGGGTCGAGGGTGCCGTTGGGCGCGGGCACGACGACCGGATCGGGCAGGCCGAGCAGCCAGGCGGCGCGGGGCAGCGAGTGGTGGGCGTTGGCCCCGCACACGAGTCGGACGCTGCCGCCGAACGCCTCGCGGGCGAGCAGCAGGGCGAGCTGGTTGGACTCGGTACCGCCGGTGGTGACGAGCGAGTCCGCGAGGCCGATCTCGTGGGCGAGCTCACGGGCGACGAGTGCCTCCAGGGCGGAGGCGGCCGGTGCCTGGTCCCAGGAGTCCAGGGAGGGATTGAGGACGCTCGCGGCGAGGTCGGCGGCGGTGGCGACGGCGAGCGGCGGGCAGTGCAGGTGGGCCGCGCACAGCGGGTCGGCGGGGTCGGCGGAGCCCACGGCGAGGGCGTGCACGAGGGTGCGCAGCGCGTCCGGGTCGCCCTCGTCCGGGAGTACGTCCCCCACGGCGTCCGCGACGGCCGCGGCGACGGCCTCCGGCCCGCCCGCGGGCAGCGGTCCGCCGCGCGCCCGCCCGCCCTGCCGCAGCGCGTCCAGCACGGTGTCGATCAACGGCCGCAAGGTGTCGGGCCCTTCGGGGCCCGAGGCCAGGGGCGACGGCGTGCTCATGGGCTCTCCTCCGGGACGCGGGACAGGGGACATCCCTATGGGGATTCCGTGTGGGGATTCCACGTGGGGACATCCATGTGGGGACATCCAGCTTGTACGCAATTAGGTCTGCGCGCCCGGAAAGCCAACGATCAGAACCCGAAAGTGGGTACTCCCGTGCGGAGAAAGCGTGTTGGGGCCGGGGACGGGGAGGGGTAGCGTCGGACGGATGGTTGACGCGATCCCGATCGACGTGCCCGGCGGGCGGATGCTGATGCGGGAGCCCGGCCCCGCCGACGAGGCGCGGCTGCTGGCTCTGTTCGATGCCTGCGAGGACTGGTTCGTGGCGGCGACGGGACTGCCGTCCGGGCCGGGTGACGTGCAGAGCCTCTTCTACTCACTGCCGGAGGGCGCGGCCCCCGACGACAAGGTGCTGCTGGTGGTGGAACGGTCCGGCGCGGTCGTGGGCCTGGTGGACGCGGTCCGCAACCATCCGGCGCCGGGTGCCGTCGCGGTGGGCCTGTTCCTGCTGGCGCCGTCCGCGCGGGGCCTGGGACTCGGCCGCGCGGTCGCCGACGCGCTCCTCGCCCGGGCGGAGGGCCTGTCGTCGGTGACGGCGACCGTGCCGCCGGGCTGGAAACGCGGTGAACGCTTCCTGGAACGGCTCGGCTTCGCCCTGGACGCGGAGGCGCCGACGGGACCGGTTGCCGGAAACCGCCGGACGGGTCCACGGGAAGGGGGCGTGCGGCGAGCGGAGCTGCGTCTGGCCCCACGGCCCTGACAAGGGGCGCGCCGCGCCCGCCGGCACCTCCGGCCCGGCGGAGGCACCCGGGGCGCGAGGTTCCGGTCCCCAGCCGTCCACCACGGCCCGCCCACCGACTCGGCTCAGACCGCCCACCCCGAGGCTCCGGCCCACGGTCATCCGCCACAGCCCGGCCGCCCGCGCTCAGACCGCTCCGGCCCGAGGCCCCGGCCCACGACCGTCCGCCGCAGGTCGGCCGCCGGCTCCGACCGAGCCGCCCACCCAAGAACCCGGTCCACGGTCATCCACCACAGCCCGGCCGCCAGGCCGGCTCACCCCCCGGCCCGAGGACCCGGTCCGCAGGGACCCGATCCGCAGGGACCCGATCCGCAGGGACCCGATCCGCAGGGATCCGGCGCGGCCCGGTCGGCGTCAGGCATCCGCCGTTTGCGCTCAGGCCGCCCGGAAGTCGTCGGCGTGGTCCTCGGCCCAGTGGGCGAAGGTGCGGGCCGGGACGCCGGTGATCTGCTCCACCGTGGTGGTGATCTCCGGGGGTACGCCCACGGTGGCGGCGAAGGTCTTCAGGAGTGCCTGTACGATCGCCGGCGGCACGCCCGGGAACTGTGCGGGGCCCGCCTCCTCCGGCGACACCTCGACGAAGGTCAGGTCGCGGCCGACCGCCCGGCCGATCGCGGCGATCTGGTCCGTGTTGGTGGTCGCCCCGGGACCGGTCAGCCGGTGGGCGACGCCCTCGTGGCCGTCGTCGAGGAGGGCGCGTTCGGCGACGGCGGCGATGTCGTCCTCGTGGATGGGCGCCGTGAGCATGTCGGCGAAGACACCGCGGACGGTGTTCCCGGTACGGATCTGGGGCGCCCACTGGAGGGCGTTGGTGGCGAACGCGTTGGGGCGCAGGAAGGTCCACTCCAGGCCGCTGTCGCGGATCTGCCGCTCGGCCGTGGCGTGCATGACGTGGATGGGGTGGGTCTCGCCGGAGCCCTCCTGGATGATCCCGGAGGAGAGCAGGACCACGTGCCTCACCCCGGCCGCACGGGCGGCGGCGAGCAGCTCGGGGGTCCGCTCACCGGCCGCCTGGACATAGAGGAAGAGCTTGGTCGCTCCCTCGAACAGGGCGGCCGGCTCGTCCAGCCGGAGCTTCGTCACCTCGGCCTTCTCGGGCAGCCCGGCCCGCTCCGGGTCGCGGGTGAGCGCCCGGACGGGACGGCCCGCCGCGAGGAGCCGGTCGACGAGGGCTCGGCCGACGTTGCCTGTGGCGCCGGTCACTACGATCACTGAAGTGCCTCCTCGGGGGCTGGGTCCTGCCCGGCCGTTCGAGCCTGCGAAGGACTCGAGCCTAGGAAGGAATCCTCAGCCCCCGCATCGTCGTCAGGGACCAGCCGCGCCGACGACGTCCTACCTCCGGAGGACTAGGCCTCCCGTACCCGCAACGCCCGCGCCAGGTCGTCGAGTTCGTCGACGAGGCGGCGTCGCAGGGCGGTGATCGGGTCGGCGTCGCGCAGACAGGCCTCGCCCAGGGCGAGGTTCTCCGCGTCCACGGCGTACGACGGGAAGGCGTAACGGCCGGTGGCGACGGCGATCGCGGGGCCGCGGCGGGCGGCGACGGCGAGCGCGTCCTCGTAGTACCGCGCCACGTACTCCCGTACCAGGTCGGCCTGCTCGGGCTGCCAGAAACCCTGGGCGGTGGCCGTGAAGAGGTAGTTGGACAGGTCGTCCGTCGCGAACATCGCCTCCCAGGCCGCGCGCTTGGCCTCGGGGTCGGGCAGCGCGGCCCGGCAGCGGGCTGCGCCTTCCTGGCCGGTGGCGCTCGGGTCGCGCTCCAGCTCGGTGGCGATGGCGGCCTCGTCGGTGGCGCCGAGGACGGCGAGGCGGCCGAGGACGCGCCAGCGCAGCTCGGGGTCGAGCTCCGGCCCGCCGGGCACCGTGTCGTCGGCGAGCCAGGCGGCGATGGTGTCCGGGTGGGCGGCGACGTCGATGAAGTGGCGGACGGAGATCAGACGCAGGCCCGGGTTGTCACCGTCCTCGGTGCGGCGAATGAGGTCGCGGCACAGCGAGGAGAGGGTGGCCAGGGCCGCCGGACGCTCCTCGGGCTTGAGGTAGCGGTCGGCGATGTGCGTGGTGGCGAAGGCCAGCACGCCCTCGACGAGGGCCAGGTCCGTCTCCCGGGGAAGGTGGGCGCGGGCGGTCTCCAGGAAGGCGGCGGGCGGGAGTTCGCCGTCGCGGACCGCGTCCCTGAGGGCGTTCCACACGATCGCGCGGGTGAGCGGCTCGGGCAGGCCGGACAGGCCCTTGCGGACCGTCTCGAAGGACTCGGCGTCGAACCGGACCTTGGCGTAGGTCAGGTCCCCGTCGTTGAGGAGGAGCAGCGCGGGGCGCTTGCCGATCGGCTGCGGTGCGGTCTGCGGGACGTCGAGGTCGACGCGCTCGCGCAGGACGAGCCCGCCCTCGTCGGCGACGTCGTGGTCGTACAGGCCGACGGTGATGCGGTGCGGGCGGCTGCCCTCGCGGTCGACGGTGAGCGTGTGCGTGTGCGTGCCATTGTCGCTGCCCGCGGTGACGACCGGGGTGAGCGTGTCGACCCCGGTGGTGCGCAGCCAGGCGTCCGCCCAGGCATGGACGTCGCGGTCGGTGGCGGCGGCCAGGGAGTCGATGAAGTCGTCGAGGGTGGCGTTGCCGAACTTGTGCCGGGCGAAGTGGATGTTGATGCCGGCCAGGAAGTCCTTCTCGCCGAGCCAGGCCACCAGCTGGCGCAGCGCCGACGCGCCCTTGGCGTAGGAGATGCCGTCGAAGTTGAGCAGGGCGGCGGCCGTGTCGTCGACGGCCTCGGGGGCGACCGGGTGGGTGGAGGGGCGCTGGTCGGCGTCGTAGCCCCAGGCCTTGCGGGCCACGCCGAAGTCGACCCAGGTGTCGGTGAAGCGGGTCGCCTCGATGGTGGTCTGGTAGCCCATGTACTCGGCGAACGACTCGTTCAGCCAGATGTCGTCCCACCACTTGAGGGTGACGAGGTCGCCGAACCACATGTGCGCCATCTCGTGGGCGATGACCATCGCGCGGGTCTGCCGCTCGGTGTCGGTGACGGCGGAGCGGTAGACGAACTCGTCACGGAAGGTGACCAGGCCGGGGTTCTCCATGGCGCCCGAGTTGAACTCGGGGACGAAGGCCTGGTCGTAGGAGTCGAAGGGGTAGGGCTCCTCGAACTTCTCGTGGAACCGGTCGAAGCACGCGCGCGTGACGTCGAGGATCTCGTCGGCGTCGGCGTCGAGGTGCGGCGCGAGGGAGCGGCGGCAGTGGATGCCGAAGGGCAGGCCGCGGTGCTCGGTGCGCACGGAGTGCCAGGGGCCGGCGGCAACGGCGACGAGGTACGTGGAGATCAGCGGGGTGGGGGCGGCCTGCCAGCGGCCCTCGCCCAGGTGCTCGGTGATGCCGTTGGCGAGGACGGTCCAGCCCTCGGGGGCCTTGACGGAGAGGTCGAAGACGGCCTTCAGGTCGGGCTGGTCGAAGGCGGCGAAGACGCGCTGCACGTCGTCCAGGAACAGCTGCGAGTAGACGTACGTCTCGCCGTCGGCGGGATCGGTGAAGCGGTGCATGCCCTCCCCGGTGCGGGAGTAGCGCATGACGGCGTCGACGCGCAGTTCGTGCTCGCCGGCGGTGAGGTTCTTCAGCGGCAGCCGGTCCTGGTCCAGGGTCTCCGGATCGAGGGGCTGTCCGTCGAGGGTGACGGAGCGCAGCTCGGCGGGCTTGAGCTCGACGAATGTGTCCCCGTCCGTCCGCACACCGAACCGGATCACGGTACGCGAGTCGAAGGTCTCGTCCCCGGTGGTCAGGTCGAGCTCGATCGTGTAGCGGCGGACATCGAGGAGCTGTGCTCGGGTCTGCGCTTCGTTGCGCGTCAGTACGGACATGCAGGACATGCTGCCTGATGGCACCGACGGCGGACAGACGCGGATCGGTACGCGGCTTATGTCCGGTCCTGCGCCGGGGTGCGCCGGGAGGCGTCCCGCTGGGGCGGAACCAGGGCGTCCCCGTGGGCCCGGACGGCTCGCCGGGGGCTCGCCCGGTCCTCGTGCTCCTCGACGAGGGCGCGCAGTTCGCGGACCTCCCGCTCCAGGGCGAGATGGCGCTGGTGAGCGTCGTACAGGTAGCGGACCTTGGTGCGCAGGGCCCAGGGGTCGACGGGCTTGAGGACGAGGTCGGCGACGCCCAGGCCGAACGCGGCGGAGGTCAGTTCGTGGTCGGGGCCGAATCCGGTGAGCAGGACGACGGGGATGTGCTGGGTCTGCTCCAGACCGCGCATGTATCGCACCACTTCCAGGCCGCTGACGCCGGGCATGCGCACGTCGAGCAGCAGGAGGCCGACCCGGCCGCGGATCACCTGCTTGAGCGCCTCGTCGCCGCTGGTGGCGCGGCCGAGCTGGTAGCCCAGCGGGGCGAGGGCGCTCTCCAGCGCGTAGAGCGTGTCCTTGTGGTCGTCGACGATGAGGATCTTGGCATCCGACGGCATGGCCCGAGGTCCCTCCCGCGTGGACGACCAGCTTACGTCCCCGCACTGACACGGAGTGCTCACCGGCTGACAAGGAGTGCACAGCGCAGCATGCCCCGTCCGGGCCCCGCTGTCACGACCGCGTCCGGCTCGGCCCAGGTCAGTCGGCTTCCGGCGCCTGGCCGTTGACCGTGTCCCCGGCGATGCGCTCGTGGTGTCTGATCACCTCGGCGATGATGAAATTGAGGAACTTCTCAGCGAAGGCCGGGTCGAGTTTGGCGTTCTCCGCGAGGGTGCGCAGCCGGGCGATCTGCCGTGCCTCGCGGGCCTGGTCGGCGGGCGGCAGCTGGTGGACGGCCTTGAGGCGGCCGACCTGCTGGGTGCACTTGAAGCGCTCGGCGAGCATGTGGACGACGGCCGCGTCGATGTTGTCGATGCTGTCGCGCAGGCGGTCGAGTTCCTCGCGCACGGCGGGGTCGACGTCGCCGGTACCGGTGTGGCTGATGGTCATGGATGTCAACCCTAAGGGGCAGGCACGCTCTCGATCATCGGCGGATCGTCGGGGCCGGGGACCCGGTCGCTCCGGCCTCCGGGCACGGCGCGGCCCTGTTGGGCGCGGAAGCGGACCGGGGGCATGCCGACGCGACGGGTGAACAGGCGGGAGAAGTAGGCGGGGTCGTCGTAGCCGACGCGGCGGGCGACGGCGGCGACGGGCAGTTCGGTGGCCGCGAGGAACTCCTTGGCGCGGCCCAGGCGGATGCCGAGCAGGTAGTCCTTGGGGGTGCGGCCGGCGCTGCGGCGGACGGCGGTGCGCAGTTCGGCGGGCGTCATGCCGCGCGGGTCCGCTGGAGCCGGACGTGACGTCGTACGACTACGACGCGCCGATCGACGAGTACGGTCGCCCCACGGAGAAGTTCCGGCGCTTCCGCGAGGTGCTCGCCGGGTACGCCACCGATCCGCTGCCCGAACTGCCGCCACCGCCTCCGTCGTTGGGTTCTCCAACGGACGTAAGGCTCACCCACTGGGCTCCCTTGGGCGACGTGCTGGACGCGCTGGGCGGTCCGGAGACCCTCGGGCCCGTCCCGCCCACCTTCGAGGAGCTGGACGTCGACCGGGGCGTCGTCCGCTACGGGGTGACGGTGCCGGGTCCGCGGCAGCCGTACCCGCTCACCCTGCGAGGACTGCGCGATCTGGCGGTGGTGTACGTGGACGGCGAGCGGGCCGGGGTGCTCACCGAGGACGACCCGTGGCTCAAGGAGCCGGTGGCTGGGCACGCGCGCGTGGAGGTGTGGGTGGAGTCCCTGGGAAGGGTCAACTACGGGCCGCGCGGCGGCGAGACCAAGGGCATCACCGGCGGCATCCTGCACGAGCGGCAGTTCCTGCACGGGGTACGCGCGCGTGGGCTTCGGCTCGACGCCCTCGACGACGGCGTGGATGCGGTGCCTTTCGGGGCCCTGCCGGCCGACGGCACCCCGGGTCTGTACCGGGGCACCGTCACGGTGCGCGGAGCCGGGGACGCGCGGCTCGAACTGCCGGGCTGGACCCGCGGATTCGTCTGGGTCAACGGCTTCGGCCTCGGCCGCTACTGGTCCGTGGGACCGCAGCGCTCGCTGTACGTCCCCGGGCCGGTCCTGCGGGAGGGCGACAACGTCGTATGGGTGCTGGAGCTCCAGGAGACGGACCCTGCCGGGTCCGGCCCGCGGCTGCGGCCCGTCTGACACCTCCGGAAGCCGGCCGGCCGACGCGACCCGGGCGGCCGGACCGGCGAAAATCGGCTCGCATCCGCATAGAGTGGAATGGAGTTCAGGGCGTCTTTGGGGGTCAGGGCGTGGCGAACGGCGGACCGGTCGAGCACGGCTACCCGCATCTGGAGACGGTGCGGGCCGCCATCACCGCGCTCTACAAACGTCTCTCGTACGACACCATCCACACCTTCTCGACCAGCGTGGCCCCCGCCGACGTGGCCTTCTGCGACACCGACGACCTGCATCTGGGCGCGCAGCGCGTGGCCCGCGAGATGGTGCGGCACTTCCGGCTGCCCGACGCACACGTGATCATCAGCTTCCGCGAGATGACACACGCGGCGAACGTCGAACTCGCGGCGGGCCCCGAGTACTTCGTCGAGCTGAACGACCGGTTCCGCACCCACCGCAGGGACATCGGCGCGGCGCTGGCCCACGAGGTCATGCACGTCTATCTGCACCGGCTGGACCTGTCGTTCCCCAGCACGCCGGAGAACGAGATCCTCACGGACACGGCGACCACGTATCTGGGTGCGGGCTGGCTCCTCCTGGACGCCTACCGCGAGGACGCGGCGTCGTCCCAGAAGCTCGGTTACCTCACCCCGGAGGAGTTCGGCTACGTCCTGGCGAAACGCTCCCTGGTCTTCGACGAGGACCCGTCGGTGTGGTTCACCAGCCCGCAGGCCTACACGGCGTACGTCAAGGGCATGGCCCAGGCCCGCCACGACGAACAGCAGCCGCCGCTGACCGGGGCCGGCTGGGCGGGCCGCCGCCGCTACGCCCGCGACCGCCGGCACGCTCCCGGGCCGCAGCCCGGGGTCCCGTACACGTTCACCCCCGACGGAGGTGGCCGGCTGCGGGTCTCCTTCCCGTGCCCGACCTGCCACCAGCGGATCAGGGTGCCGGTGCGGGGGCGCGTCCGCGCGCGGTGCGGGTTGTGCCGCACGGTGCTGGAGTGCGACACATAGCGTGTGTGCCGCCCTGGGGGATCCGGTGTGCACGGCGGACGCGCGTCCCGGCCGAGCAGCCGAGCTCACCGGCGGCTACGCCCCGTACACCGCCCCGGGCACCTCCGCCTCCGCCAGCAGCTTCAGCGCCGCCTCTCCCGTCTCGGCCGGCTCCCACCGCTCCCCCTTGTCTACGGTGGGGCCCGGCCGCCAGCCCTCCATGACGGTGATCCGGCCGCCCTCCGCCTCGAAGACCCGGCCGGTGACACCAGTGCTGGCGGCGGAGCCCAGCCAGACCACCAACGGGGACACGTTTCCGGGCGCCATGGCGTCGAAGCCGGAGCCGGGGGCCGCCATCGTCTCGGCGAAGGTGCGTTCCGTCATACGGGTACGGGCCGCGGGGGCGACGGCGTTGACCTGGACGCCGTACCGGCGCAGCTCGGCCGCCGCGACCAGGGTCAGCCCGACGATCCCGGCCTTGGCGGCGCTGTAGTTCCCCTGCCCGACCGAGCCCAGCAGACCGGCGCCGCTGCTCGTGTTGACGATCCTGGCCACCGGTGTCCGGCCCGCCTTGGCCTCGGCCCGCCAGTGCGCGGCGGCATGTTTCAGGGGCAGGAAGTGTCCCTTGAGGTGGACCCGGAGCACGGCGTCCCAGTCGTCCTCGTCCAGGTTGACGAGCATCCGGTCACGCAGGAATCCGGCGTTGTTGACGAGCGTGTCGAGCCGGCCGTACGTCTCCAGGGCCGCCCCCACCAGGGACTCGGCCCCGGCGCTGGTCGCGATGTCGCCGCCGTGGGCGACCGCCTCGCCGCCCGCCGCGCGGATCTCCTCGACGACCCGGCCGGCCGGGCTGCCGGACCCCGGCGCCCCGTCCAGCCCGACGCCCAGGTCGTTCACGACGACCCGCGCGCCCTCGGCGGCGAACGCGAGCGCGTGGGCCCGCCCGAGCCCGCGCCCGGCGCCGGTGACGACGACGACCCGTCCCACGCAGATTCCGCTCATCTCACTCCTCCTTGTCGGGGGGCCTGTTGGCAGTCGCGGCGTCCAGGAACGCGGGCCGCTCCCCGCCTCCGTGCACGAGCAGGCTGGACCCGCTGATGTAGGCGGCGGCGTCGGAGGCGAGGAAGACGGCGGCGGCGCCGACATCGGACGGAGCGGCCAGCCGTCCGAGCGGAACGGTGCGGGAGACCGCCGCGACGCCGTCCTCGCCGCCGTAGTGGAGGGAGGACAGCTCGGTGCCGACCATGCCGACGACGAGGGTGTTGACGCGGACCTCCGGCGCCCACTCCACCGCCATGGAACGGGCCAGGTTCTCCAGCCCGGCCTTGGCCGCGCCGTAGGCCGCCGAGCCGGGCGAGGGGCGGCCGCCGCTGACGCTGCCCACCATCACGACCGAGCCCCGGGCCCGTCGGAGGTGTTCGTAGGCGGCGAGGGAGACCGTCAGCGGGGTGACGAGGTTCAATTCGATCACCCGTGCGTGCCGCTCGGCGTCCGCGTCGGCCAGCCGCCGGTACGGCGTGCCGCCCGCGTTGTTGACGAGGACGTCGAGCCGGGGCAGGGCGTCGAAGAAGGCGCGCACGGCGGGCGGGTCGCGCAGGTCGAGGGGGGCGAACTCGACGCCCTCGGCCTGCACTTCGGGAGGTCGGCGGGCACAGGCGACGACATGGGCGCCGGACTCGGCGAAGGCCCTCGCGATCCCGGCGCCGACACCCCGGGTGCCGCCCGTGACAACGACGGTTCTGCCGCGCGGCGAGTTATCCACAGGCCCTCCCACTCGTCTGCGCCGACTGCTAGCTTCGAAGCCTCACACCTAACAAATGTTTGGTGGAAAGGCAGCTGAGTGCGAAGGTAGCTGATGCGTCCATGGGTGTCTCCACCTCGTCCCCGGAAAAGGGGATTTCGCTCGTCACGGTCGACTTCCCACCGGTGAACGCGCTGCCGGTGGGCGGATGGTTCGCCCTGGCCGAGGCCGTGCGCACGGCCGGCCGCGATCCGGAGGTCCGGTGCGTGGTGCTGGCCGCGGAGGGGCGGGGCTTCAACGCGGGCGTGGACATCAAGGAGATACAGAGGGACGGGCAGGAGGCGCTGATCGGCGCCAACCGGGGCTGCGCCGAGGCCTTCGCGGCGGTCTACGAGTGCGAGACGCCCGTGGTCGCGGCGGTGCAGGGGTTCTGCCTGGGCGGCGGGATAGGCCTGGCGGGAAACGCGGACGCGATCGTGGCGAGCGACGACGCCACGTTCGGGCTGCCCGAGCTGGACCGGGGCGCGCTCGGTGCCGCCACCCATCTGGCCCGGCTCGTCCCGCAGCATCTGATGCGCGCGCTGTACTTCACCTCACGCACGGCGAGCGCGGCCGAGTTGCACGCGCACGGCTCGGTGTGGCGGGTGGTGCCACGCGAGGGGCTGCGGGCGGCCGCGCTGGAGCTGGCACGCGAGATCGCCGCCAAGGACGGGCGGCTGCTGCGGATGGCCAAGGCCGCGATCAACGGGATAGACCCCGTCGACGTGCGCCGCAGCTACCGCTTCGAACAGGGCTTCACCTTCGAGGCCAACCTCAGCGGGCTGGCCGACCGGGTCCGGGACACGTTCGGGAAGGAGGGGGCGTAGATGGGCGACAAGACGATGACCGCCGCCGAGGCGGTCTCCCGCCTGGAGAGCGGCATGACCCTCGGCATCGGCGGCTGGGGGTCCCGCCGCAAGCCGATGGCCCTGGTCAGAGCCCTGCTCCGGTCCGGGATCGGCGATCTCACCGTCGTCTCGTACGGCGGCCCGGACGTCGGCATGCTGGCGGCGGCCGGCCGTGTGCGCAAGCTGGTGACGGCCTTCGTCACCCTCGACTCGATCCCGCTCGAACCGCACTACCGCGCGGCACGCGAGCGCGGGGACTTCGAACTCATGGAGGTCGACGAGGGCATGTTCATGTGGGGGCTGCGCGCGGCCGCGCAGCGGCTGCCCTTCCTGCCGGTGCGGGCGGGGATCGGCTCGGACGTCATGCGGGTCAACCCCGGCCTGCGGACGGTCACCTCACCGTACGAGGACGGGGAGACGTTCGTGGCGATGCCCGCCCTGCGCCTGGACGCGGCCCTGGTGCACGTCAACCGCGCGGACCGACTGGGAAACGGGCAGTATCTGGGCCCCGACCCGTACTTCGACGACCTGTTCTGCGAGGCGGCGGACGCGGCCTACGTCTCGTGCGAACGGATCGTCGACACGGCCGAGCTGACGAAGGAGGCGGCACCACAGACGCTCCTGCTCAAACGGCATGTGGTGACGGGGGTGGTGGAGGCTCCGAACGGCGCGCACTTCACGTCCTGCGCGCCCGACTACGGGCGGGACGAGGTCTTCCAGAAGCAGTACGCGTCCACACCGTGGCCGCAGTTCGCCGGGCGGTTCCTCGGCGGGGACGAGCAGGCCTACCGGTCGGCGGTGCGGAACTGGCAGAGGGAGCAAGGGTGATGAGTGTCCTCCGCTCCGAGTACTGCGTGATCGCCTGCGCCGAGGCCTGGCGCGGCTCCGGTGAGGTCCTGGCGAGCCCGATGGGCCTGATCCCGTCGCTGGGCGCCCGGCTGGCCCGGCTGACCTTCGCACCCGACCTGCTGCTGACCGACGGGGAGGCGATGCTCGTCCGCGCGGACGGGACGCCCGAGGGCTGGCTGCCGTACCGGCAGCACCTGGCGCTGGTGGCCGGCGGGCGGCGGCACGTGATGATGGGCGCGAGCCAGATCGACCGGTACGGCAACCAGAACATCTCGTGCATCGGCGACTGGGCCCGGCCCGCGCGCCAGTTGCTCGGCGTGCGCGGGGCGCCGCTCAACACGTTGAACAACCCGACGAGTTACTGGATCCCGAGACACTCCCGGCGAATCTTCGTGGAGAAGGTCGACATGGTGTGCGGGGTGGGGTACGACCGCGCCGCCGAGCACCCGGGCTCGGCCCGCCACCACCGCATCGCACGTGTCGTCTCCGACCTCGGCGTCTTCGACTTCGCCACGCCCGACCGCGCCATGCGGCTGGCCTCGGTGCATCCCGGGGTGAGCGTCGAGCGGGTGCGGGAGGCGACGGGCTTCGCTCTCGCCGTCCCGGACGAGGTGCCGTTCACCCGCGAGCCCACCGCAGAGGAACTGCGTGTGATCCGCGAGGTGCTCGATCCCGGCGGCGCCCGAGCGCGCGAGGTGCCGGAGGGGGCGAGGGGCTGATGGAGACCGCGCTCACCCGGCTGGTCGGGGTCCGGCACCCGATCGTGCAGACAGGGATGGGCTGGGTGGCGGGCCCGCGGCTGGTCTCGGCGGCGGCGAACGCGGGAGCGCTGGGCATCCTGGCGTCCGCGACGATGACCCTCGACCAGCTGCGCGGAGCGATACGCGAGGTCGGGTCCCGTACGGACGCGCCGTTCGGGGTGAACCTCCGGGCGGACGCGGGTGACGCCGGCGACCGGGTGCGCCTGATCATCGACGAGGGGGTGCGGGTGGCTTCCTTCGCGCTCGCTCCCTCCCGTGAGCTGATCGCCGAGCTCAAGGAGGCGGGGGTGGTCGTGATCCCGTCCGTCGGGGCGCGGCGGCACGCGGAGAAGGTCGCGGCGTGGGGCGCGGACGCGGTGGTCGTGCAGGGCGGGGAGGGCGGCGGGCACACCGGCGAGGTGGCGACGAGCGTGCTGCTGCCGCAGGTGGCGGACGCGGTGCGGATACCCGTCGTGGCGGCGGGCGGCTTCTTCGACGGCCGGGGCCTGGTGGCGGCGCTGGCGTACGGGGCGGCGGGGGTCGCGATGGGCACGCGGTTCCTGCTCACCTCGGACTCGACGGTGCCGGACGCGGTGAAGGCCAGGTACCTGGCGGCGACGGTCCGGGACGTCACCGTCACCACGGCGGTCGACGGCCTGCCGCACCGCATGCTGCGCACGGACCTGGTGGAGTCCCTGGAGCGCTCCGGCCGCGCCCGCGCCCTGGCGCACGCCGTGCGCCGGGCGGCCGGGTTCCGGAAGCTGTCGGGGCTCACCTGGCGGCGGATGGTCCGCGACGGGCTCGCTCTGAAGCACGGCAAGGAGCTGTCCTGGAGTCAGGTGCTGCTCGCCGCGAACACTCCGATGCTGCTGAGGTCCGCGATGGTGGACGGCCGCACGGACCTCGGAGTGATGGCGTCCGGGCAGGTCGCCGGGGTGATCGACGACCTGCCGTCGTGTGCGGAGCTGGTGGAGCGGATCATGGAGGAGGCGCAGGAGGTACGGGGAAGGCTCACGGCTCTCCGGTGACGGCTCAAAGCCGTTCGCTGATCGTCACGTTGGCCGCCCTCGTCGTCGCTCCGGTCACACGCGTTCGATGATCGTCACGTTGGCCTGGCCGCCGCCCTCGCACATGGTCTGCAGCCCGAACCGGCCGCCGGTGCGCTCCAGTTCGTGCAGCAGGGTCGTCATGAGTTTGACACCGGTGGCGCCCAGCGGATGGCCGAGGGCGATCGCGCCGCCGTTGACGTTGACCTTCTCCGGGTCGGCGCCGGTCTCCTTCAGCCAGGCCAGCACGACGGGCGCGAAGGCCTCGTTGATCTCGACGAGGTCGATGTCGTCGATGGTGAGGCCGATCTTCTTCAGGGCGTGCGCGGTGGCCGGGATGGGGGCGGAGAGCATGCGGATGGGGTCCTCGCCCCGGACGGAGAGGTGGTGCACGCGGGCACGTGGGCGCAGCCCGTGCTCCCGTACCGCCCGCTCCGAGGCCAGCAGCATGGCCGCCGCGCCGTCCGAGACCTGCGAGGAGCAGGCGGCGGTGATGGTGCCGCCGTCGATCACGGGCTTCAGCGCGGCCATCTTCTCCAGCGAGGTGTCCCGGCGCGGGCCTTCGTCGGCGACGACGCCCCCGTGGGGCACGAGTTCGCGGGCGAAGCGGCCCTCGTCGATCGCCCGTACCGCCCGCCGGTGCGAGCGCAGGGCGAACTCCTCCTGGTCCTGCCTGCTGATGCCCCACTTGGCGGCGATCATCTCGGCGCCGGCGAACTGGTTGACGGGCTGCCGTCCGTACCGGGCCCGCCAGCCCTCGCTGCCCAGGAAGGGGCCCTCGGTCAGCCCCAGCGGCTCGGCGGCCTGCCGGGAGGCGAAGGCGATGGGGATCTGCGACATGTTCTGGACGCCACCGGCGACCACCAGGTCCTGGGTGCCGGACAGCACGGCCTGGGCCGCGAAGTGGACGGCCTGCTGCGAGGAGCCGCACTGCCGGTCGACGGTGACGCCCGGCACTTCCTCGGGCAGCCCGGCCGCCAGCCAGCAGGTCCGGGCGATGTCCCCGGCCTGTGGCCCGACCGTGTCCAGGCAGCCGAAGACGACGTCCTCCACGGCGCCCGGGTCCACACCCGCACGCGCGACGAGCTCCTTGAGCACATGGGCGCCCAGGTCGGCCGGGTGGACCCCGCTCAGCCCGCCCCCGCGCCGCCCGACGGGCGTCCGCACCGCTTCGACTATGTAGGCCTCGGGCATGACAGCTCCCCCTATGAGAAAGGGTTGTTCAGGATGAAAGGGTCATTCGCGTACGGCGATCCCGTCCAGCACCATCGACAGGTACTGCCGGGCGATCTCCTCCGGGCTGTGCCGGCCGCCGGGCCGGTACCAGGACGCGGCGACCCATACCGTGTCGCGGACGAAGCGGTAGGTGAGCCGGACGTCGAGGTCGGCGCGGAAGACGCGCGCGGCGACCCCGCGCTCCAGCGTGGACAGCCAGGCCTTCTCGAACCTGCGCTGGGACTCGGCGAGGAACGTGAACCGGTCCTGCGTGACCAGTTGCCTGTTCTCCTTCTGGTAGATCGCGACGGCGGCACGGTGCCGGTCGATCTCCCGGAACGACTCGGTGACCAGGGCCTCCAGTGTCTCGCGGGGTCCGAGACCGGCGGCCAGGACGGTGTCGTAGCCGTCCCACAGCTCGTCGAGGAAGGTGCGCAGGATCTCCTCCAGCATCGACTCCTTGGAGTCGAAGTGGTAGTAGAGGCTGCCCGCGAGCATGCCCGCGTGGTCCGCGATCTTGCGTACGGTGGTGGCGTTGTAGCCCTGCTCGGCGAAGACCTCGGCGGCGGTGTCGAGGAGTTCGCGGCGGCGCGCGTGGGCGGCGGCAGCCGCGGGCTTCTTCGCCGCGGTCACCTGGGGCTTCTTCTTGGTCGGCACGGGTCCATTGTGGGCTGCACCGTCCCCTCAGGGATGCTGACTGCTGACGGCGACGACCTCGCCGGTCAGGTACGAGGAGTAGCCGGAGGCCAGGAACACGATCACGTTGGCGACCTCCCAGGGCTCGGCGTACCGCCCGAAGGCCTCGTGTGCGGTGAGCTCCTCCAGCAGCTCGGGAGTCGTCACCTTCACCAGGTGCGGGTGCATGGCGAGGCTCGGCGCCACCGCGTTGACCCGCACACCGTATGCGGCGGCCTCGATGGCCGCGCACCTGGTCAGCGCCATCACCCCGGCCTTCGCGGCCGCGTAGTGCGCCTGCCCGGCCTGGGCGCGCCAGCCGACGACGGAGGCGTTGTTGACGATCACGCCCCCGCCGGTCTCCTTCATCGACCGCAGGGCCGCCCGGGTGCACCGGAAGGTGCCGCCCAGCGTCACGTCCAGGACGCGGGACCACTGCTCGTCGGTCATGTCGACCAGGGCGGAAGTGCCGCCCAGCCCGGCGTTGTTGACGACTATGTCCAGCCGCCCGTGGTCCTGTACGGCGGTGTCGAACAGGGCCCGCACCTGGGACTCGTCGGTGACGTCGCAGGGGACCGCGGTCACGGATCCCGGGTGCTCGCGGCCCAGTTCGGTCTCGCAGTCCTTCAGTCGCCGCGCGTGCGCGTCACTGATCAGCACGCGCGCGCCCTCCTCCAGGAAGCGGCGGGCGGTCGCGCCACCGATCCCCGCTCCGGCCGCCGCGGTGATGACGGCGGTGCGCCCCTTCAGCAGCCCGTGCCCGGGCACGTACGCCGGACTCTCGACGCCTGTCATGGGCTCACGCTAACCTACCAAACACTTGTTAGGGAAGGATCCGGGGAAGGTGTCCAGGGAAGGAGAACCGCCGTGGACCTCAGCCACTCGCCGGCCGACGAGGAGTTCCGCGCCGAGGCCCGTGCCTGGCTCGACGCGCACGTGCCCCGCGCTCCCCTCCCCTCCCTGGAGACCGAGGAGGGCTTCGCGGCGCACCGCGCCTGGGAGGCCGAACTGGCCGCGGACCGCTGGTCGGTGGTGTCCTGGCCCAAGGAGTACGGAGGCCGGGGCGCCGGGCTGATCCGGTGGCTGGTCTTCGAGGAGGAGTACTGGGCGGCGGGCGGGCCGGGCCGGGTGAGCCAGAACGGCATCAGCCTGCTCGCCCCGACCCTCCTCGACCACGGCACGGCGGACCAACGCGCGCGCGTGCTGCCGTCGATGGCGACCGGCGAGGTGGTCTGGGCGCAGGCCTGGTCCGAGCCGGAGGCGGGCTCCGACCTGGCCTCCCTCACCTCCCGGGCGGTGCGCACGGACGGCGGCTGGCTGCTGAGCGGACAGAAGACCTGGTCGTCGCGGGCCGCCTTCGCCGACCGCGCCTTCGGACTGTTCCGCAGCGATCCGGACGCCCCGAAACCCCACCAGGGCCTCACCTACCTCATGTTCGGCCTGCGGGCCCCCGGAGTCACGGTCCGCCCGATCGGGCGCCTCGACGGAAAGCCGGCGTTCGCCGAGCTGTTCCTGGACGAGGTGTTCGTGCCGGACGAGGACGTGATCGGCGAGCCCGGCCAGGGCTGGCGGATCGCGATGTCGACGGCCGGCAACGAACGCGGCCTCACCCTGCGCTCCCCCGGCCGCTTCCTCGCCTCCGCCGGCCGGCTGCGGGAACTCTGGCGCACACGCGGCGGCCCGGACTCCGCGCGCGCCCGGGTGGCCGACGCCCTGATCGGCGCCCGCGCCTACCAGCTGTTCACCTACGCGGCCGCCTCCCGCTTCCTGGACGGCGAGTCCCTCGGCCCCGAGTCCAGCCTGAACAAGGTCTTCTGGTCCGAGTACGACCTCGCGCTGCACGAGACCGCGCTCGATCTCCTGGGCGAGGAGGGCGAGCTGGCGGACACGGACTGGGCGGAGGGCTATGTCTTCTCCCTCGCCGGTCCCATCTACGCGGGCACGAACGAGATCCAGCGCGACATCATCGCCGAGCGCCTGCTCGGTCTGCCGAAGGGACGCCGCTGATGCGCTTCCTCCTCGACTCCGAGCAGCGCGCCTTCGCCGGCTCCCTGCACGCGATGCTCACGGCCTCGGACACGCCGTCGGTCATACGGGACTGGAGCCGCGGGGACCACACGAGCGGACGCGCGCTGTGGTCCCGTATCGGGGAGGCCGGGGTGTTCGGACTTGCGGTTCCCGAGGCGTACGACGGGCTGGGCCCCAGGCCGGTGGAGCTCGCGGTCGCCTTCGTGGAGTTGGGGAGGCACGCGGTGCCCGGCCCGCTGGTGGAGACGGTCACGGCGGCCGCCCTGCTCACCGAGCCCGGCCCGGCCAAGCGGTTCCTTCCCGCGCTCGCGGCGGGCGAGGCCATGGCGACGGTGGCGGCGTCCCCGTCCACCCGGTATGCCCTGGACGGAGACGCGGCGACCGTCCGTCTCGCCCTCGCCCCCGACGGCCTGTGGCTGTCCCCGGGCCCCGGCCCGGTGCGCCCCTCCCTCGACCCGGCCCGCCGCCTCACGCCCCTCTCCCCCGGCGGCGAGCTCCTCACGCCCGACCCGCCCGTCGGTCACGCCCTCGTCTGGGCCCGTCTCGCCACCGCCGCCCAGGCCCTCGGCGTCGGTCTCGCGCTCCTCGACAGAACGGTCGCCTACGTCCGGCAGCGCACCCAGTTCGGCGTCCCCGTCGGCTCCTTCCAGGCGGTGAAGCACCGGCTGGCCGACGCGAAGACGGCCCTGGAGTTCGCCCGCCCCCTGCTCTTCGGAGCGGCGCTGACGATGGACCCGGCGGACGTGGCCGGCGCCAAGCTGAAGGCGTGCGAGGCCGCGTACGCCACTGCCCGCACCGCGCTGCAACTGCACGGCGCGATCGGGTACACGGCCGAGTACGACCTGTCCCTGTGGCTGACCAGGGCCCGCGCGCTGCGCTTCGCCTGGGGCGGTCCGCAGGAGTGCCGCGAACTGGTCCTCAGTGGTGGTGGTCGCCGCTGGTGAGCTCCCGGTACTCCTCACGGGTCGGCTTCGGGATGTGCGACTCGGGTCCGAACATCGCCCGCGCGAGCCGCGCGCGCACCCGTTGGGACACGGTGACCGGCCGCCGTACGCCGTTGGTGTCCTCGCGGGGGCCGATCTCGTACGGCGGGTTCTGCTCGTGCTGGGTCAGGACGAACAGCCGGTCCTGCGCGAGGGGTTCGTGGACCTCGACGTACTCGCCGTGTGGCAGCATCTTGATGATGCCCGTCTCCCTGCCGTGCAGCACCTTGTCGCGGTCCCGGCGTTGCAGTCCGAGACAGACCCGCTTGGTCACCATGAAGGCGACGACCGGCACGACGAAGACGGAGACCCGCACGAACCAGGTGATCGAGTTGATCGACAGATACAGATGGGTGGCCACGATGTCGTTGCCGCCGCCGATCAGCAGCACCACGTACAGGCTCAGCCAGGCCACGCCCAGCCCGGTGCGCACGGGCACGTTGCGCGGCCGGTCCAGGATGTGGTGCTCCCGCTTGTCGCCGGTGATCCATGCCTCGACGAAGGGATAGAGCCCGAGCGCGAGCAGGATCAGCGGGAAGAGGGAGAAGGGGATGAAGACGCCCAGCTCCAGTGTGTGGCCCCAGGCGTCGATCTCCCATCCCGGCATCACCCGGATCAGGCCCTCGGAGAAGCCGAGGTACCAGTCGGGCTGGGCGCCCGTGGTGACGAGGTCCGGGCGGTACGGCCCGAAGGCCCACACGGGGTTGACGCTGGCGATCCCGCCCATCAGGGCGAGTACGCCGAAGGTGAGGAAGAAGAAGCCGCCCGCCTTGGCCATGTAGACGGGGAGGAAGGGCATCCCGACCACGCTCTTCTGGTCCCGTCCTGGCCCCGGGTACTGGGTGTGCTTGTGGTAGAAGACCAGGATCAGATGGGCCACGACCAGCCCCAGCATGATCCCGGGCAGCAGCAGGACGTGGATCGGGAAGAACCGCGAGATGATGTCGTGGCCGGGGAACTCCCCTCCGAACAGGAACATGGAGAGGTACGTCCCGACGATCGGGACGGACAGGATCGCGCCGTCGGCGAAGCGGATGCCGGTGCCGGAGAGCAGGTCGTCGGGGAGCGAGTAGCCGGTCAGGCCGGTGATGATGCCGAGCAGCAACAGGGTCCAGCCGAAGACCCAGTTGAGCTCGCGCGGCTTGCGGAACGCGCCGGTGAAGAACACCCGCATCATGTGCACGAGCATCCCGGTGACGAAGACCAGTGCCGACCAGTGGTGGATCTGCCGGATCAGCAGTCCGCCGCGCACGTCGAAGCTGATGTGCAGCGTCGACTCGTACGCCTTGGTCATGACGATGCCGTTGAGCGGGCCGTAGGAGCCGTGGTAGACGACCTCGGCGCCGCTCGGCTCGAAGAAGAGGGTGAGGTAGACGCCGGTGAGGATCAGGATGAGGAAGCTGTAGAGGCAGACCTCGCCGAGCATGAAGGACCAGTGGTCCGGGAACACCTTGCGCATGTTGGCCTTGGCCAGCGTGTAGAGCCCGAGCCGTCCGTCGGCCCAGTCGGCGAGCTTCTCGCCCTTGCCCGGGGGCTCGCCCCTGTGTGCGGCGGCCCCTTCGCCGTTCCCCGATCGTGCGCCGTCCATACGTCGTCGCCTCCCCCTCGGATCTCCCTCAGGGTGGCACGACGGTGCGGCTGAGCCAACGGGGCCGACACGATCTATGCCCGTACGATCCCCCGCGCCCGTGCGGCCGCCAGCCACTTCGGGAACTCGCCCACGAGACGGTCGTACAGCTCGGCGTCGGACACCTTCCGCGGATCCGCACCGGCGTGGAAGAAGCCCGCGTTGTCCACCACCCGCTTCTCAGGCACGGCCAGCTCGTCCAGCTTCCGCAGGAAGTCGAACTGCTTGCTGTCCGGATCGCCGAAGCCGATGAACTGCCAGAACAGCGGCAGGGGCGCCGCCTTGCACAGGTAGCGTTCCGCGGCGAGCTTGTCGATCGGGCCGCCGTCGGTCTGGAAGATCACGAGGGCGGGGTCGGTGGACCCGCTGTCGAGGTAGTGGTCGATGACGGCGTCCATCGCCAGGTGGTAGCTGGTCCTGCCCATGTGGCCCAGGCCGGACACGATCCGCTCGATGCGCCCCCGGTGCTCGGCGAGGGCGATGTCGGTGACGGCGTCCACGTCCGTGGAGAAGAACACGACCGGCACACTGCCGTCGTCGTCGAAGTGCGCGGACAGCCCGAGTACCCGGTCGGCGAGCGCCTGGACGCTGCCGTCCCGGTAGTACGGCTTCATGGAGCCCGAGTAGTCGACCACGAGGTACACGGCGGCCCGCTGTCCGTCCAGCCCGTGCTTCGTGAGGGACACCCCGGCGCTCTTGTACAGGCCGACCAGCGCGGGCGCGGTCTCCTGAACCTTGCTGAGACTGATCGCAACCATGGCCCCCACCCTCCCACGGACACCGGGGTTCGCTATTTTGTTCGCCGCCGTCCCCATCGGCTCACCCTGTCCCCAGACCCTTCCGAGGAGCCGGCCGTGGCCGCCGAATCCCCAGAGTCCGCCGAGTCCACCGAGTCCGCAGTCACCACCTGCTACCGCCATCCCAAGGTGGAGTCGTACGTCCGCTGCACCCGCTGCGACCGGTACATCTGCCCCGACTGCATGCACGAGGCCGCCGTCGGACACCAGTGCGTGGAGTGCGTGAAGGAGGGCGCGCGGTCGGTGCGGCAGGCGCGTACCGCGTTCGGCGGCCGGGTCACGGCGGTGCCGATGGTGACGTACACCCTCATCGGGCTCAACGTGCTCGCCTACCTCGCCGAGTTGGTGCGCCCGTCGGTCGTGGACCGGTTCGACATGCTGGGGACCGTGCCCGCCGGCTATCTACCGGAGGGCGTCGCCCACGGGGAGTGGTACCGGCTGCTGACGGGGGCGTTCCTGCACCTGCCGCCCACCGAGGGCACGTTCGGCATCGCGCACATCGTGATGAACATGGTGTCGCTGTGGAACCTGGGCCGGGTGGTGGAGGCGCAGCTGGGCCGTGTGCGGTTCACGGCCCTGTACCTGCTGTCGGCGCTCGGCGGTTCGGTCCTGGTACTGCTGATCGCGCCGGAGACGCCCACGCTCGGCGCGTCCGGCGCGATCTTCGGGCTCGGTGCCGCGTACTACGTGATGGCCCGCCGCCTGGGCGCCGACATGAGCGCCGTCAACCGGTTCATGGGCGGTCTGGTGCTGTGGCTGGTGATCTCCGCGTGGGCCACCTCCTGGCAGGGCCACCTCGGCGGTCTGCTGTCCGGCGGCGTGGTGGCGCTGGCCTACGCCTACGCGCCCCGGGACCGCCGCCGGGCTCTCGTGCAGACGGGTGTGTGCCTGGCGCTCCTTGCCCTGCTGGTGGTGCTGACGATCGCGAAGGTCACGGAGCTGACCGGGGCCGCTGCCTAGGTTTCAGGCAGTCAGCCGGCCCACTTCCGGCGCAGCACCTCCTCCGCCGGTTTGCCGTGCGGGGTGTACGCCAGGCGTACCGGTGTCTCTCCGCTGTCCGGCCAGTCGTCCCACATCCACCAGCAGACGCCGGCCCACCACTTCCGGCCCTCGAAGGAGTCGAGGAGCGCACGGTAGGCGGCGGCCTGTTCGGCGTCCGCCGGGCGTTTGCTGACCGTCCAGGAGTACGGGGCGGTCGTGGAGCCGCGCTGGCTGACGTAGCCGGCCTCGGTGAACAGGATCCGGCGGCCTTGGCGTCCGGCGTACGCGGCGAGCTGCTGCCGGATCGGGGCCCAGGCGCGGTTCAGGACGGCGGGGTCGGTGGTGGGCTTCTCGGTGAGCGGCCAGTAGGCGTCGATGCCGATCAGGTCGAGGGCCTTCCAGAAGTGGATGTGCTGGTACTCGTCGTAGTTGGCGGCGTAGGTCAGCGGGCCGTCGTAGTGGTCGCGGACCGCCTTGATCACCCCGGTCCAGGCGGCGGTGTCGCCGGACACTCCGGCGAGTTCGGTGCCGACCACGAGTTGTTCGGCTCCGGTGCCGGCGGCTATGTCCGCGTAGTGGGTGATGAAGCGGCGGTAGGCGGCGAACCAGGCGGCCCGGTCGCGGGGGCGGATCCCGGCACGGTCCACGTCGCCGGGCAGGTCCACATGCGGCTTGATCATCACCTTGAGGCCGGCCGCGTGGGCGCGCTCGACGATGCTGCGCAGGCTCGCGTCGCTCGCGGTCTCCTCCGTGGTGTGCAGGGCGGAGTCGGTGACGTGATTCTGGTACCAGGTCGGGGTGAAGGTGACCCAGCGTGCCCCGGTGGACTTGATTCCGCGCAGATAACGGGGCGCGGCCGGGCTGTCGTAGTCCGTGCGGTACCACGAGGGCAGGGTGATGCCGCGCATGGTCGAGGTCCCCGGTTCGGGACGGGAGGCGTGTGTGCTGTCGTGGGCGGCCCCCTTGCCGGTGCCGGTCGACACGCATCCGGTGACGGCGAGGAGGACCGCCGCCATGAAGGCGACGGTCCTCCTCCTCGGGGCGGGCGCCGTCACAGTGCCGCCGGGCTGACGAAGGTGTAGCCGAGTGCCTTCATGCCGTCGATGGTGTCCTTCAACGGCTGCACCGGGTAGTACGGGTGGTAGAAGAAGCTCGCCACTCCGTCCCGTACGGCCAGGTTCGCCTTCGCCGACGCGATGAGGTCGGCGGGCAGGCGTGCCGGGTGGTTGTTGTACGCCTCCGGCTCGTAGTTGCCGATGTTCTCGGGCAGCACCTTGGTGCCGTACACGTCCTTCACCACGTACGGGAAGAACTGGCCGATGAACCGGTTCGGGTCGGCCGAGGCCCCGCTCAGCGTCCCGGCGAAGTAGAGCGAACGCTCCAGGCGCGCCGAGAAGTTGGAGCTGAAGACCTTGTAGTCGGCCGCCGAGCCCGCGTAGTGCGGGGTGGTCCACAGCGTGGGCTTGGGCAGGCCCGCCAGGGTGAACTGGAGGAGCGCGCTGGTGACCCGGGCCTGCGCCCAGAGGGTGGAGTCCTCGGCGACCGGGCCGTCGTAGACGACGTTGTTCGCGGCGTCGACGTGTGCTCGGTAGAACTCGAAGTCGTCACCGGTCACGCCGTCGTAGGGGTTGGCCACGTTGCTGTACTGGTGCGTGTAGCCGTGGTCCATCAGGACCGCACCCCTCGCCAGCATGTACTTGATCGCGCTGACCACCTGCGGCCGCTGGGCGAGCGTGATCGTCTGCGGGACGCCGTTGTTGTAGGTGCCGTTGGGGTCCGTGTAGACGGGGATCACGTTGATGCCGTACGGGATGTTCTGCGAGTAGAGGTAGTCGGCCATGTCCCGCAGATCGTTGGGATCCGCGTCGGGGCTGATGTCCTCCAGGCGCATCATCGCCCGGTGCCGCTCGGCGGTGGCCGGGGCGAGCGCGTCGAAGAGGAGGTCCTCGAAGGCGAGGACACGGTCGCTCTCGGAGACGTAGGCGAACGGGATCTCACCGATGTAGGTGAGATTGGACGACCGCACCGCCCAGCCGAAGGTGTGCCCGTTGGAGCTGTCCAGGCCCTCTGCGAGCCGGGTGACGGCCGGATATCCCGCGCCCGTCAGGACGTTGGGGCGCAGCACGCCGCCGTCCTGTCCGGCCGGGATGGTGCGGGTGAGGTTCTGCCCCCGGTACGCCACCTGCGTGACGTTGCCGATCGAACCGCCGTCCTCGTAGTACGACGTCGTCGGGTCCCAGCCGTACTTCTGCGTGAACTGGTTCACTCCGACGGCGCCCGCCATGTTCCAGATGTTGGCGCCCATCCAGATCACCGGCTTGGCGCTCGCCGCCGCGTCGGCGTAGAACGCGGCCGGGACGGCGTCCGGGACGCTGCCGCCGTAGTAGGTGGAGCCGATGTAGACGACGGCCGAGTACGAGTTGATCATCCCGGCGGTGTACTGCTGGACCGGCTTGGACGTCACCGTGCCGAAGTGTCCGGCGAGGTTGGCCGTGGCCATCGCGTACAGCTCGCCCAGCTGCCCGTAGGGGCCGGCCGTGTCATAGAGGACGAGGGTGGTCGGGGTGGCGTCGGCCGCGGCGTCCGCCGGGGCGAGCAGGGCCGCCTGCCGGGTCACGGCGGTCGCGGTGCGGAGCCGGGAACCGGCCGCGGAGGCCAGTGTGGTCGGGGCGGTCTTCGGGTGCGGCCGCGCGCGCCGGGCCTCGTCCGCCTTGAGCTGGACCTTGGCCCAGCCCTTGAGGTCGACGCGGTTCATTCCGGAGCTGGTGCCGGCGGCCTCGCCCCGGTGGTGATGTCCCCCGGCGGCCTGCGCGTCCGTGGCCAGGAATGTGCCGCTCAGCAGAGCGGCCACGAGTGGTATAACGACGGTAATTCTGCTGCGTGCCCGTTTCCAGGGCGGGATCACACGTCTCACGATCTTCCCCCCACTTTGCCAAATGATTGACAAAGCATTTGGCGACATGAAGGCACCGATTGTTCTGAGATTCGCGGAGGCTGTCAAACGCGCTCCTCGCCCCTCGAAAGGTCTGCTAAGTTCACCTCCGCGCGTTGGGGACGCGCACGAATATGGGGGGAAAATGTACGGACGACCCGCCCTGGGGGCACTGTTGCCCCTGGCAGGAGCGATGGCCGCACCGGAAGCGATACCCGGCCTACCTTTGGCCAAAGTACTACAGGCGATAGCCGGAGCCGGATTCCTGTTCTATTGCCTGACAGCCGCCCTGATCCTGCTGGTCCGGATACCCCTGCGACGGCAGGGACACCGGGCACGGGAGATGCGGGCCCATACCGGGGGCGCTTGTGATCACTGAGTCGCTCCTGTGGTCGAGCATCGCCCTGATCGTCATGGCCGGCTGTTACAACACGAGTCTTTTCCTGCTCTCGCGACGCAGAATTCGCCGTTCCCGGACCGACCGGAGAGAACGGTTCTATGTATTTCTGCTCGCTTGTTTGAACGAAGAGAAAGTACTTTCGGAAAGCCTGGCGCGCATCACCTCGCTGCCCGCCGGGAATTTCATGGCTCTGGTCATAGACGACGGCTCCGACGATCGCACCAGCGAGATCGCACTGGCCGCCGATCCGAAACTGGTCCGGCTGCACCGGCGCACTCCGCCGAACGCACGCCGGGGAAAGGGTGCCGCACTCAACGACGGAGTGCGGCACCTCAGGGAGTCCGGTCTGCTCGCGGGCCGTGACCCGGCGGACGTGGTCCTGTGCGTGGTCGACGCGGACGGGCGGCTCGACCCGCACGTCATGCAGTCCGTCGACCCGTACTTCGACGACCCGGGTACGGGCGCGGTGCAGGTCTGCGTCCGCATGTACAACCGGCACCTGGGGCTGCTCGCCCGCATGCAGGACATGGAGTTCGTCGTCTACGGCGACGTCTTCCAGAGCGCACGGCGCTTCATCGGCAGCGTGGGCATGGGCGGCAACGGCCAGTTCATGCGGCTGTCGGCGCTCAACACGCTGGATGGGGACGGCCCGTGGAGCGACAGCCTCACCGAGGACCTCGACCTCGGGGTGCGGCTGATCGCCAAGGGCTGGACCAATATGCACTGCACCACCGCCGCGGTCTCCCAGCAGGCCGTGCTCAGCCTGCGACGCCTGGTCCGGCAGCGATCCCGCTGGTTCCAAGGGCACCTGCAGTCCGCCGGTCTCGTCCCGCTCATCCTGCGGGACGTCCCGACGCGTCCGGCGCTGGACATGCTCTACCACCTGTCCAGCCCGGTCCTGATCCTGCTGACCTCGCTGCTGCCCCTGTCCTTCCTGGTCGCCCTGGGGGCCACCATCGTGGCCTCCGTCCAGCTGGGACATGCGCTCGTGTCGCCCATGTGGCTGTTCGGGCCGTACATCCTGTCGTTCACGGCCGCCTACACATACGGCTTCGTGTACTTCAAGCGTGAGCGGCAGCTGGGGCTGGCGCGCTGTGTGCTGCTCGCCCATGTCTTCGTCTTCTACGGCTACATCTGGTTCTTCGCCGGCTGGTGGGGGTTCTGGCGGATGCTCACCGGCAAGAAGACCTGGCTGAAGACCGCGCGCACCTGACCTCTCCTCTCATCCGGCTCGTCTCTCTCATCTGACTTGTCTCTCTCTTCTTCCGTGCCTTCGCACGTTCTTTCCGCATGCCCTAGGGGGGCCTTCCATGTCCACAGCTCCGTCAACCGTGCCCGTACGCGCCATGCTCGTGCTCGGCACCCGGCCGGAAGCGATCAAACTGGCGCCGGTGGCGCGGGCGATGGCCGGCAGCGAGCAGTTCGAGCCGATCGTCGTCACCACCGGCCAGCACCGCGAGATGCTCCACCAGATGCTCGGTCTGCTCCGCGTCGACGTACGGATCGCGCTCGACGTGATGCGCAGCCGGCAGCAGCTGTCCGAGCTGACCGCCCGCCTGGTCGGCGAGCTCGGCGAGGCCATGCGGGATCAGCGGCCGGACCTGGTCGTGGTGCAGGGGGACACCACCACCGCGCTGGCCGGCGCCCTGGCCGCCTTCTACGAGAAGATCCCGGTCGCCCACGTCGAGGCGGGGCTGCGCACCGGGGTCATCGACAACCCCTTCCCGGAGGAGCTCAACCGCAGCCTCATCGGACGCATCGCCCGCTGGCACTTCGCCCCGACACCGCGCGCGGCAGGGAATCTGACCGACGAGGGTGTCCCGGCGGAGCAGGTGTTCACCACCGGCAACACGGTGATCGACAACCTGCTGTGGGTGCTGGCCGAGGGCACCGGCACCTCGGCGTTCCGCACCGGCGCCCGGCGGGTCCTGGTGACCCTGCACCGCCGGGAGAACCAGGGCGAGCGTATGCGCGGCATGGGCCGGGCGCTCACCCGGCTCGCCGGGCGCGGGGACGTGGAGATCGTGCTGCCGCTGCACAAGAGTCCCGCCGTACGGGACGCGCTGCTGCCCGAACTCGACGGCCACACCGGCATCTCGCTGGTCGAGCCGCTCGACTACCTGGACTTCGCGGCGACGCTGGCCGAGTGCGACCTCGTGCTCACCGACTCCGGCGGCATCCAGGAGGAGGCCCCGAGCCTGAGCAAGCCCGCGCTGGTGCTGCGCACCACCACCGAGCGCCCGGAGGCGGTCGAGGCCGGCGCGGCGAAGCTGATCGGCACCGACCCGGACGCCATCGTGACCTGGGCCGAAAGGCTGCTGGACGATCCGGCGGAGTACCGGCGGATGGCGGGCGCGGGCAACCCGTTCGGCGACGGACGGGCCGCCACCCGCGTACTCGCCCAACTCGCCGAGGACTTCGCCGCCGATGTGCCGGTCGGCCTCACCGCGTCCGGGCCATACTCGACGGCATGACTACGTCGCCCCTGCGTCACGTCCGCCGGATCCCGCTGATCCCGCCGGGGCGCAGGGGCCGCCTCCTCACCACCCTGGCACTGGCCCTCACCCTGGCCGCGCTCCTCTCGGTCGCCGTGAGCCAGTGCCGGGGCGCCCACTCGCCACCGCCCAAGCCCTGGATCGACGGTTCCACCCACGGCCGCTGGCTCTCGGTGTTCAACGGCCACGGCACCAACGTGGGCGACGACGCATCCCTGTCGCTCTCCCCCAGGGCCGCGGAGGACCGGGGTACGACACACGCGGGCCTCGTGGTGAGCACCGCCTCCTACACGGACGTGCGGTACGAGGCGCGGATGCGGACGGTGAAGCAGCTGCGCGATCCCGACCCGAACCCGTGGGAGGTCCCGTGGCTGGTCTGGGCGTACACCGATCCGGAGCACTTCTACTACATCACCCTCAAGCCCAACGGCTGGGAACTGGGCAAACGGGACCCCGCCTATCCGGGGGGCCAGCGCTTCCTGGCGACGGGGCGGACGAAGTACCCCGTGGGTGACTGGTACGGCGTGCGGGTCGAGCAGCGGGGTGCAGTGCTCGCGGTGTCGGTGGACGGCAAGCCGCTGGTGACCTTTACGGACACGGAACGCCCTTACAACCAGGGCAAGGTGGGGGCCTACACCGAGGACGCGACGGTCAAGTTCGAGGACCTGAAGGCGAGTTCACGCTGAAAGGGCAGCGGCGCCTGCCCAGTCCGGTCGGGGACTGCGGGCAGGCGCCGCCTACGGGGGTCTGGGGGAATCCCCCAGATGACCCGCCCGTACGCCGTTGTACGGGACGCTTTTTGTGGTGCCGTCAGACCATCAGCGAGCGGTCCGTCGGGCGGATCGGCGCCGGCAGGTCGCTGGCACCGGTCAGGAAGCGGTCGACGCCGCGGGCGGCCGAACGGCCCTCCGCGATCGCCCACACGATGAGCGACTGGCCGCGGCCGGCGTCACCGGCGACGAACACGCCCGGCACGTTGGTCTGGAAGTCGGCGTCACGGGCGACGTTGCCGCGCTCGTCGAGGTCGAGACCGAACTGCTCCACAAGACCGTTCTCCCGGTCGGTGCCGGTGAAGCCCATGGCGAGGGTGACCAGCTGGGCCGGGATCTTGCGCTCGGTGCCCGGCTTCTGGGTCAGCTTGCCGTCGACGAACTCGACCTCGGCCAGGTGCAGCCACTGGACGTTGCCGTCCTCGTCGCCCTCGAAGTGGGTCGTCGAGACGGAGTAGACCCGCTCGCCGCCCTCCTCGTGGGCGCTCGTCACCTTGTAGAGCATCGGGAAGGTCGGCCAGGGCTGGGCAACCGGGTTCCGCTCCTCACCCGGGCGCGGCATGATCTCCAGCTGGGTGACGGAGGCCGCGCCCTGGCGGTGGGCGGTGCCCACGCAGTCGGCGCCGGTGTCGCCACCACCGATGACGACGACGTGCTTGCCCTCGGCCGAGACCGGGGTGGTGACGTAGTCACCCTCCTGGACCTTGTTGGCCAGCGGCAGGTACTCCATCGCCTGGTAGACGCCCTTGAGCTCGCGGCCGGGGACCGGGAGGTCACGGGCGGTCGTGGCGCCGGCGGCGATGACGACCGCGTCGTACCGCTTCTTCAGGTCGGTCGCCTTGAGGTCGCGGCCGATCTCGATGCCGGTACGGAAGCGGGTACCCTCCGCGCGCATCTGCTCGATACGGCGGTTGATGTGCCGCTTCTCCATCTTGAACTCGGGGATGCCGTAGCGCAGCAGACCGCCGACGCGGTCGGCGCGCTCGTACACCGCCACGGTGTGGCCCGCCCGCGTGAGCTGCTGGGCGGCGGCCAGGCCCGCTGGGCCCGAGCCGATGACCGCGACCGTCTTGCCCGACAGGCGCTCGGGCGCCTGCGGGGCGACGTCACCGGTCTCCCACGCCTTGTCGATGATCGAGACCTCGACGTTCTTGATGGTGACCGGCGACTGGTTGATGCCCAGCACGCACGCCGACTCACAGGGGGCCGGGCAGAGGCGACCGGTGAACTCCGGGAAGTTGTTGGTCGCGTGCAGGCGCTCCTGGGCGGCCGCCCAGTCCTCGCGGTAGGCGTAGTCGTTCCACTCGGGGATCAGGTTCCCCAGCGGACAGCCGTTGTGGCAGAACGGGATGCCGCAGTCCATGCACCGGCTGGCCTGCTTGCTGATGATCGGCAGCAGGGAGCCCGGAACGTAGACCTCGTTCCAGTCCTTGACGCGCTCGCTGACGGGACGGGTCTTGGCGACCTCACGGCCGTGGTTCAGGAAGCCCTTCGGGTCAGCCATTGATCGCCGCCTCCATCATCTTCTCGTGGGTCTCGGTCTCGGAGAGACCGGCTCGCTCGGCGGCGTCCTTGGCGGCGAGCACTGCCTTGTAGGTGCTGGGGATGATCTTGCTGAAGCGGTCGGCCGCCGTGTCCCACTCGGCCAGGAGCCTCTCGGCGACCGTCGAGCCGGTCTCCTCCTGGTGGCGGCGCACCACGTCGTGCAGCCACTGCTTGTCGGCGTCGTCCAGCGCCTCGACCGCGTCGAGGTTGCCGACGTTGACGTTGTCCCGGTCGAGGTCGATGACGTACGCGACACCGCCGGACATGCCGGCCGCGAAGTTGCGGCCCGTCTCGCCGAGGACCACCGCGTGACCGCCGGTCATGTACTCGCAGCCGTGGTCGCCCACACCCTCCGAGACCACCAGCGCACCGGAGTTTCGGACGCAGAACCGCTCGCCCGTACGACCGCGCAGGAACAGCTCACCGCCGGTCGCGCCGTACGCGATGGTGTTGCCCGCGATCGTCGAGTACTCGGCGAGGTGGTCGGCGGCCCGGTCCGGGCGGACGATCACACGGCCGCCGGAGAGACCCTTGCCGACGTAGTCGTTGGCGTCGCCCTCCAGGCGCAGCGTGACACCGCGCGGCAGGAAGGCACCGAAGGACTGGCCCGCCGAGCCCGTGAAGGTGATGTCGATGGTGTCGTCGGGCAGACCCGCGCCGCCGAACTTCTTCGTCACCTCGTGGCCGAGCATGGTGCCGACCGTGCGGTTGATGTTGCGGATGGCGACCTGGGCACGCACCGGCTGGGCGTCGGTCGCCGAGTCGGCGGCCAGGGCGTCGGCGGCGAGCTTGATCAGCTCGTTGTCCAGGGCCTTCGCCAGGCCGTGGTCCTGCTCGACGATCCGGTGGCGCACCGCGCCCTCGGGCAGCTCGGGCACGTGGAACAGCGGCTCCAGGTCCAGGCCCTGCGCCTTCCAGTGGTCGACGGCACGGGCCACGTCGAGCGCCTCGGCGTGGCCGACGGCCTCCTCGATGGAGCGGAAGCCCAGCTCGGCGAGGATCTCGCGGACCTCCTCGGCGATGAACCGGAAGAAGTTCACCACGTACTCGGCCTTGCCGTTGAAGCGGTCGCGCAGCACCGGGTTCTGGGTGGCGACGCCGACCGGGCAGGTGTCCAGGTGGCAGACGCGCATCATGATGCAGCCGGAGACGACGAGCGGAGCGGTCGCGAAACCGAACTCCTCGGCGCCGAGCAGCGCGGCGATGACGACGTCACGGCCGGTCTTCAGCTGGCCGTCGGTCTGCACGACGATGCGGTCGCGCAGGCCGTTGAGCAGCAGGGTCTGCTGGGTCTCGGCGAGGCCGAGCTCCCAGGGGCCGCCGGCGTGCTTCAGCGACGTCAGCGGGGACGCGCCGGTGCCGCCGTCGTGACCGGAGATCAGCACCACGTCCGCGTGCGCCTTGGACACACCGGCCGCGACCGTGCCGACGCCGACCTCGGAGACCAGCTTCACGTGAATCCGCGCCTGCGGGTTCGCGTTCTTCAGGTCGTGGATCAGCTGTGCCAGGTCCTCGATCGAGTAGATGTCGTGGTGCGGCGGCGGGGAGATCAGTCCGACACCCGGGGTCGAGTGACGGGTCTTGGCCACCCACGGGTAGACCTTGTGGCCGGGCAGCTGGCCGCCCTCGCCGGGCTTGGCGCCCTGGGCCATCTTGATCTGGATGTCGTCCGCGTTGACCAGGTACTCGGAGGTCACACCGAAGCGGCCGGAGGCGACCTGCTTGATGCTGGACCGGCGCGCCGGGTCGTACAGGCGCTCCGGGTCCTCGCCGCCCTCACCGGTGTTGGACTTGCCGCCCAGCTGGTTCATGGCGATGGCGAGGGTCTCGTGCGCCTCCTTGGAGATGGAGCCGTACGACATGGCGCCGGTGGAGAAGCGCTTGACGATCTCGCTCGCCGGCTCGACCTCGTCGATCGGGATCGGCTGCCGGTCGGACTTGAAGCCGAACAGGCCGCGCAGCGTCATCAGGCGCTCGGACTGCTCGTTCACGCGGTCCGTGTACTTCTTGAAGATGTCGTAGCGGTTGCTGCGCGTGGAGTGCTGGAGGCGGAAGACCGTCTCCGGGTCGAACAGGTGCGGCTCGCCCTCGCGGCGCCACTGGTACTCGCCACCGATCTCAAGGGCGCGGTGCGCGGGAGCGATACCCGATGCGGGGTACGCCTTGGCGTGGCGGGCGGCGACCTCCTTGGCGATGACGTCGATGCCGACGCCGCCGATCTTGGTGGCCGTGCCGTTGAAGTACTTCTCGACGAAGCCCTCGTCGAGACCGACGGCCTCGAAGACCTGGGCGCCGCGGTAGGAGGCGACGGTCGAGATGCCCATCTTGGACATGACCTTCAGGACGCCCTTGCCGAGGGCGTAGATCAGGTTCCGGATCGCCTTCTCGGCCTCCATGCCCGGCAGGAAGGTGCCCGCGCGGACCAGGTCCTCGACGGACTCCATCGCCAGGTACGGGTTGACGGCGGCGGCGCCGAAACCGATGAGCAGGGCGACGTGGTGGACCTCGCGGACGTCGCCGGCCTCGACCAGCAGGCCCACCTCGGTGCGCTGCTTGGTGCGGATGAGGTGGTGGTGGACGGCCGCGGTGAGCAGCAGCGACGGGATCGGGGCGTGCTCGGCGTCCGAGTGGCGGTCCGACAGGACGATCAGACGGGCGCCGTTCTCGATGGCGGCGTCGGCCTCGGCGCAGATCTCCTCGATGCGCGCGGCGAGCGCGTCACCGCCGCCGCTCACCCGGTACAGGCCGGAGAGGGTCGCGGCCTTGAAGCCGGGCATGTCGCCGTCGGCGTTGATGTGGATGAGCTTGGCCAGCTCGTCGTTGTCGATGACCGGGAAGGGCAGGGTCACGCTGCGGCAGGACGCCGCGGTCGGCTCCAGGAGGTTGCCCTCCGGGCCGAGCGAGGAGCGCAGCGAGGTGACCAGCTCCTCGCGGATGGCGTCCAGCGGCGGGTTGGTGACCTGCGCGAACAGCTGGGTGAAGTAGTCGAAGAGCAGCCGCGGGCGCTCGGAGAGGGCCGCGATCGGGGAGTCCGTACCCATCGAACCGATCGGCTCGGCAGCGGCCTTGGCCATCGGCGCCAGGATGACGCGCAGCTCCTCCTCGGTGTAGCCGAAGGTCTGCTGACGGCGGGTGACCGAGGCGTGGGTGTGGACGATGTGCTCGCGCTCGGGCAGGTCGCCGAGCTCGATCTCGCCGGCCTCCAGCCACTCCGCGTAGGGCTGCTCGGCGGCGAGGGTCGCCTTGATCTCGTCGTCCTCGATGATGCGGTGCTCGGCGGTGTCGACGAGGAACATCTTGCCGGGCTGCAGGCGGCCCTTGCGGACGACCCTGGCGGGGTCGATGTCGAGGACGCCGACCTCGGAGCCGAGGACGACCAGGCCCTCGTCGGTGACCCAGTAGCGGCCGGGGCGCAGACCGTTGCGGTCGAGCACGGCGCCGACCTGGGTGCCGTCGGTGAAGGTGACACAGGCCGGGCCGTCCCAGGGCTCCATCATCGTGGAGTGGAACTGGTAGAAGGCGCGCCGGGCCGAATCCATGGAGTCGTGGTTCTCCCACGCCTCCGGGATCATCATCAGCACGGAGTGGGGCAGCGAACGGCCGCCGAGGTGCAGGAGTTCGAGCACCTCGTCGAAGGACGCCGAGTCGGAGGCGTCCGGCGTACAGACCGGGAAGATCCGCTCGAGGTCGCGGTCACCGAAAAGGTCCGAGACCAGCTGCGACTCGCGGGCCCGCATCCAGTTGCGGTTGCCCTTGACGGTGTTGATCTCACCGTTGTGCGCGACGAAGCGATACGGGTGCGCGAGCGGCCACGACGGGAAGGTGTTCGTGGAGAAGCGCGAGTGGACGAGCGCGACGGCCGACGCGAAGCGGCGGTCGGACAGGTCCGGGAAGAAGGGCTCCAGCTGACCGGTGGTCAGCATGCCCTTGTAGACGATCGTCCGCGCGGACAGCGACGGGAAGTAGACACCGGCCTCGCGCTCGGCGCGCTTGCGCAGCACGAACGCCTTGCGGTCCAGCGCGATGCCCTCGCTGGCGCCGTCGGTGACGAAGACCTGCCGGAAGGCCGGCATGGTCGAACGGGCGGTGGCGCCCAGCAGCTCGGGGGCGACCGGGACCTCGCGCCAGCCGAGGACCGTCAGGCCCTCCTCACCGGCGATCGTCTCGATACGTGAGACGGCGTCCTCGGTCCCCTCCTCCGGCAGGAAGGCGATGCCGACGGCGTACGAGCCCGCCGCGGGGAGTTCGAATCCGGCCACCTCGCGGAAGAAGGCGTCCGGCACCTGCGAGAGGATGCCCGCGCCGTCGCCGGAGTCGGGCTCGGAGCCGGTGGCGCCGCGGTGCTCCAGGTTACGCAGAACCGTGAGCGCCTGCTCGACCAGCGCGTGGCTCGCCTCGCCGGTGAGGGTGGCCACGAAGCCGACGCCGCAGGCGTCGCGCTCGTTGCGGGGGTCGTACATACCCTGCGCAGCAGGGCGAGCATCCATGAACGACCAGTTCTGGCCATTCGCGGAATGCTGGGACGGCTGGCGCGGCGTACGCATCGGCTCTCCCGTCGTCGTCATCTGGCATGTGATGGTGCCGAGGGACGACGTTGGCCCTCTGCGGAGTGCAAAATTTCGTGCAGGTTACATGATGGAGTGGCGCTCGGGAACCGGATACTCCGTTCCAACATGCGGACGCCATGGGGTGCGGCGAGGGTGCCGCGCGCGGGCGGCGGAAGTATGGGGGGACCGAACCCGACAAGATCGATCAGATCGGCGTCGGTCGGCCCGAGGGTCGGAGGGAGCGTCGTCGCCCCTCCCACGGGTGCACGGCAGGCGTCATTGCCCGCAGCGCTTACGGCTCATGCCCAGTGGTTAAGCATTCGAAACCAGCGAGTAACGGCTACTTATTCGGCCCAACGCATAAGTAGCGGCCCTATCTATCCTACGGCCGTTCCGAACAAGCTGCCCAGGGCGTATGTCACACCGGCCGCGGCGCCGCCGAGCGCGAGCTGCCGGAGCCCGCTGAACCACCAGGTGCGCGCCGTCACCCTGGCCACCACGGCACCGCACCCGAAGAGTCCGGCGAGCGCGAGCAGCACGCCGGGCCACAGGACGGTCGCACCCAGCAGGAACGGCAGCACGGGCAGCAGGGCACCCAGTGCGAAGGAGCCGAACGACGACACGGCCGCGACCAGCGGCGACGGCAGATCTCCGGGGTCGATGCCCAGCTCCTCACGGGCGTGTATCTCCAGGGCCTGCTCGGGGTCCCTGGACAGCTGCCGGGCCACCTCACGAGCCAGTTCCGGCTCGACACCGCGGGCCTCGTAGAGGGCGGCGAGCTCCTCCTCCTCGTCCTCGGGGTGCTTGCGCAGCTCCCGCCGCTCGACATCCAGCTCCGCCTCGACGAGCTCACGCTGCGAGGCCACGGAGGTGTACTCGCCGGCCGCCATGGAGAAGGCCCCGGCGGCAAGGCCGGCAAGGCCGGTGATCACAATGGTCTGGTGACCGACGGAGCCGCCCGCGACGCCGGTCAGCAGGGCGAGGTTGGAGACCAGGCCGTCCATGGCACCGAAGACGGCGGGGCGCAGCCAGCCGCCGTTCACGTCGCGGTGCGTGTGGTTGTCGCGGTGCGCCTCGTGCAGTGGCGCCTCGATGTCGATGATGGCCATGAGGGTCCCCCAATGAGCTTAGGCAAAGCTAACTTTTGGACTAGTTCTACTTTTCGACAACACCGAACGTACGCCTTGAATTTCCGTCCCGCCAGCAAGGAAAGGCTGGGCTAACCTGCGGCTTTACCTTGAAACGCTCATCCGAGTTGATGTATGCACACATGTCGACCGGGTGACGCTGGGCTTCAAGAGGCTCAGGTGAACCGTTCAGGTGGCAGACATCCCCGCATGGCATCGATCGCCTGTATTCCCTCGGTCCCGGCGCCGGGGGGCGCCGCCGCACTCCGCGAGCGGGCGCGCGGCGCGCTGCTCGGCCTCGCCGTCGGAGACGCCCTCGGCGCCCCGGCGGAGAACATGAAGCCCTCCGAGATCCGCGCCCGCTGGGGCCGTATCACCGGGTACGTCGCCGAGAAGCCGTCGGGCACGGACGACACCGAGTACGCGATCTTCTCGGGACTGCTGCTCGCACGGCACGGCTCGGCGCTCACCCCGGCCCATGTCGAGGCGGCCTGGCACCAGTGGATCGCCGACCGCGACGAGGGCCCCTTCCGCGGCGCGGGCTTCAGCGAGCGCGGCACCCTGGAGAACCTCCGGCGGGGCCTGGCAGCGCCCATCTCGGCCCAGCACCGGCACGCCTGGAGCGACGGCCTCGCGATGCGGGCGGCCCCCTTCGGGGTGTTCGCGGCGGGCCGCCCCGCCGAGGCGGCCCGCCTGGTGGCGATCGACGGCTCGGTGAGCCACGACGGCGAGGGCATCTACGGCGGCCAGGCGGTGGCGGCCGGGGTCGCGGCGGCGATGGCGGGAGCCCCGCCGAGCGCGGTCGTCGCCTCGGCCCTCGCGGTCGTCCCGGACGACTCCTGGACGGCCCGCTCGCTGCGCCGGGCGGTGACAGTGGCCCACCGCGGCGAGCGAGCCGTCCGCTCCGCCGTGGTCATCGGCGGCTACCCGTGGACCGACCTGGCCCCCGAGGCGGTGGCCCTGGCCTTCGGGGCGTTCGCGGCGGCCGACGGCGACTTCAAGGAGGCCGTCCTGACCGCGGTGAACATGGGCCGCGACGCCGACACCACCGCCGCGGTGGCGGGCGCCCTGGCCGGCGCGACCCAGGGCGTGTCCGCCGTCCCGGCGGAGTGGGCCGCGGCGATCGGCCCGGCCAGGGGCAGCTGCCTGCCCTCCATGGCGGGCCACCACGTGCTGGACGTGGCCGAGCTGCTGGTGCCGGGCGAGGGCGGCAAATGGGGGGCGGACGTGGTCGTACCGGACTACCTGCCGGGGGTGGTGCGGGACCTCGGCGACCTCGGCGACCTTGCGCCGGAGGACATGAGGACACCCCTCGCGCCGGCCTCCCGGCCCACCGGGTCGGCCGCCGGACGGGCGGAGGTCCGCGGGGCCGGCGGGCGCAGACCCCTGGTGGCCGGCATCAACGAGATCCTGCCATGACCCGCCGTGTCGAAGGCCTCCTGCTGGGCCTGGCCGCGGGTGACGCCGCCGGATGGCCCGCCGCCCGGCACCGGGCCGCGCGGATGCCCGAGTGGACCCGGCGCCTCACCCGCGAGCTGGACACCTTCGCCGAGCAGAACGCGACGACCACCCTGCCCGTCCCCATCGCGCTCAACCAGCCCCCGGAGCCGCTCCGGCTCGGCCCCTCCGACGACGCCGAGTGGGCGGTGTTCGCGGCGGAGGCCGTGCTGCGGGCCGGGGACGACAGTGTGCTCGGGGACCTGAGCCGGGAGCGCAGAACCCGGGCCGCCATCGACCTCACCTGGAGCGCCGTCGCCTCCGAGGTGGCGGCGGCCGCCGACCGCGCCCCCGAGGTCGAGTCGGCGGTGCTGCCCCTGCGCGCCCGCATCTCGGTCCGCGCCGGACTCGGCAACCTCGCCACCGGCCTGCGCCCGCCCGCCACCGGCCACGACAACCCGCACTATTTCGACGACGCGGCCTGCGTGCGCGCCTGTGTCCTGGCCGTGGCCCACCCCGGCGACGCCCGGCGCGCCGCCGACCTGGCCGAGTTCGACGCCCGCTACACCCAGGACGGCGACGGCGTGCACGGCGCCCGGGCGATGGCGGCGGCACTCGCACTTGCGCTGGCCGGGGCGGAGGCCGAGGCGTGTGTGACGGCCGCGCTCGCCGAGCTGCCCGGGGAGACGGAGATCGGCCGCAACGCCCGCCAGGCACTGGCCCTGGCCCAGGACACGGACACCGCCTTCGCCCTCATCCCCCTCCTCGAACACCAGATCGTCGACCACGTCTACAGCTACGGCATCGCCGCCGCCGAGACGGTCCCGGTCGCCCTCGCCCTGGCCACGGCGGCGAACGGCCGGATCGCCGAGGCCGTCCCCGCCGCGGCCTGCCTCTCCCGGGTCGCCGACTCGGCGCCCGCCCTGGCGGGTGCGCTGACCGGCGCCCTGGGCGGCGGCGAGTCGATCCCGCCCGCCTGGCGGGACGCCTGCCGCACTCTCCCCGGCTGCACACTCCCCCGTCTCACCGGCACCGACCTCGTGGAACTCGCCGAGCTCCTGGAAGCCACACAACCGGCCCGACCAGGAGGATGATTCGGGGCATGACGCCCAAAGGAGAAGAAAACAGCGGGGCGGGTCTGGACGAACGAATCACCGGTGCCCTCGTCGGAGCCGCCGTCGGCGACGCCCTCGGCGGCCCCGTCGAGGGCTACTCCCCCGACCAGATCCTCGAACGCCACGGGGGCCGCGTCACCGGCGTCGTCGGCCCCTGGAACGGCGACGCCTGGCGCACCGCCCGCCCCATCGCGCCGTACCACAAGGGCGACGGCCACGTCACCGACGACACCCTGATGACCCATGCGCTGGTACGGGTGTACGCGCGGGTCCGCGACCATCTCGACGCGTACGCGATCTCCGACCACCTGGTCCCGGACCTGATGACGAACCCGCGCTGGATCCCGGAGCTGGAGGCCGAGGCGCTGCCGTTGCAGAGGATCTTCCTGGCGGAGAAGTGGCTGGTGGCGCGGCTGGCGTACGGCCATGTGGACCCCCGGGAGGCCGGCACGGGCAACATCGTCAACTGCGGCGCGGCGATGTACATGGCTCCCGTCGGACTGGTCAACGCGGCCAACCCGGCGGCCGCGTACGCCGAGGCACTGGACATCGCGGGCGCCCATCAGTCGTCGTACGGCCGTGAGGCGGCCGGTGTCTTCGCGGCGGCGGTCGCCGCGGCGTGCGCGCCGGGGGCCACACCGGAGTCGGTGGTGGCGGCCTGTCTGTCGCTGGCGAAGGACGGCACGCGGGAGGCGATCGAGCGGGTCCGTGAAGCGGCGGCCGCGCACCGGGACTTCGAGTCGGCGCTGGTCCCGGTCCGGGAGGCGGTGGCCCCCTACGACACGGTCGGCGCCGACTACCGCTCTCCTTCCCTCGCGGCCCGCCGCCCGTCCCGCCTCCACTCGATCGAGGAACTCCCCGTCGCCCTGGGCATGTTGATCGTCTCCGGTGGTGACTACCGGCAGGCGGTCCTCGGCTCGGTCAACTACGGCCGGGACTGCGACTCGATCGCGACGATGGCAGGAGCGCTGGCCGGGGCTCTGGGCTCACCGGTCCCGGACGACTGGTCCAAGACGGTCTCCGAGGCCAGCCGGCTGGACTTGTGGGAACCCGCGCGGACGCTCACCGAGGTGACCCGCGAGGTCTTCGACCGGGACGTACGGCACCGGCGCGCGCACGAGCGGGCGTTCGCCGAGCTCGGGGGCCCGAGATGCTCCGGCTGACCTGGGTCCAGCCGGAGGATCTGCTCGGCCACGAACTGCGCCAGGCATGCCAGGACGGCCGCGAGCCTTCGGCGATCGAGGCGCGGTGGAGGGCGGCGGGGGGCACGGAGACTCCGGCGCGGGCGGGCGCTTCGGCGGGACGGGCGTCGCGGTACCTGCGGTTGCTGGCGGAGGACCTGCTGGACGAACTGGCCGACCTGCCGAGCAGGTTGGCGGACGAGGAACCGACGGACCTGGCGAAGATCAAGGCCCGCTGTCCGCATTGGCCTGTCCGAACCGCGGGCGGTCGTGCCGCTGGGGCGGCACGGGCGGGCGCGGGCGGCACCCCGCCGGCGCGGGCAAGCGTCCCCACCCCCGCGCAAGCCCCCACCCCGCTCAGCCTCGAAGCGGCCTGGCTCGGCCGCGCCGCCGGCTGTCTCCTCGGCAAGCCCGTCGAGAAGCTCCCGCTGCACGCCATCCGCGAACTCGCCAGAGCCACAGGCAACTGGCCCCTCAACACCTGGTTCACGGCAAGAGGCGTCCCCGCGGAACTCCTCGAAGCCCACCCCTGGAACCGCCGCTCGGCCGCCACCTCCCTCGCCGAGAACATCGACGGAATGCCCGAGGACGACGACCTCAACTACCCCCTCCTCAACCTCCTCCTGCTCCGGCGCCACGGCAGGGCCTTCACCACCACCGACGTGGCCCGGCTCTGGCTCGACGAACTCCCGGCGGGCCGCACGTTCACCGCCGAACGCATCGCCTACCGCAATCTCCTCACCGGCATCGAACCCCCGTACACCGCCCGCCGGCGCAACCCCTTCCGCGAATGGATCGGTGCCCTGATCCGCGCGGACGTCCACGGCTGGACGAACCCGGGCGACCCGGCGGCCGCCGCCGAGCAGGCGCACCGCGACGCCACCCTCACCCACACCGCGAACGGCGTCTACGCGGCGATGTTCGCCGCGGCCGCCATCGCCACCGCGGCCACCGGCACCCACGACGTCCACGCCTGTCTGCGGGCCGGCCGCGCGGTGGTCCCGGGCCGTTCCCGGCTGGCCGCGGCCCTCGACCACGCCGTCCGTCTCGCCGAATCCCAGGAGGACTTCGACGCAGTCGTGGACGAACTCCACGCCGTCCACTCCCCCACCCACCACTGGGTCCATGCCATCCCCAACACCGCCCTGATCGCCGCCGCCCTCACCCACGCGAACGGCGACTTCACCGGCTCCGTCTGCCGCGCGGTGTCGGGCGGCTGGGACACCGACTCCAACGGCGCCACGGCGGGAAGCATCACCGGACTGCTCGCCGGTACCCCCGCCGCCCTCCCCGACCGCTGGACGACCCCTCTGAAGAACCGCCTCGCCACCTCCGTCGCCGACTTCGACGGCACCGGCTTCGACACCCTCGCCCACCTCACCCACCTGGAGGCGACCCGCCCATGACCCATATCGCCGTGCTCGGCAGCTTGAACATGGACCTCGTCGCGTACGTCGAGAAGGCCCCGCAGCTCGGAGAGACCGTCACGGGGCGGGAGTTCCGGACGATCCCCGGCGGCAAGGGCGCCAACCAGGCGATCGCCGCGGCGCGCGCCGGCGCCACCGTCTCGATGATCGGCGCGGTCGGCAACGACGCCTTCGGCACCCGGCTGCGCGAGACCCTGGAGCACTCCGGCGTGGACACCGACTCCCTGCGCACCATGGAGGGCTCGTCCGGCACCGCGCACATCGTGGTGGACGACGAGGGCGGGAACTCGATCGTCGTGATCCCGGGCGCGAACGGCACCGTGGACCACCTCTCCCCGGGCGACGAGGGCGTGATCGCCTCCGCGGACGCGCTGCTGCTGCAACTGGAGATCCCGCTGAAGGCGGTGCTCGCGGGCGCCGAGGCGGCCCGTCGGCACGGTGTCCGTACGATCCTCACCCCCGCGCCCGCACAACCGCTGCCGTCCGAACTCCTCGCCGCCACCAGCCTGCTGGTTCCCAACGAGCACGAGGCCGCCGCCCTCACCGGCCGCCCCGACCCGCGCGAGGCGGCGGCCGCCCTGCTCGACCAGGTGCCGGAGGTGGTCGTGACCCTGGGCGCGGTCGGTGCCCTGTACATGACCCGGGGCGCCGAACCGCTCGTGGTCCCCGCGCCCCGGGTGTCCGCCGTGGACTCGACGGGCGCGGGCGACACGTTCGTCGGCGCCCTCGCGGTGGCCCTCGGCGAGGAACGGCCGATCCGGGAGGCGCTGACCTGGGCCGCCGCGGCGGCCGCCGTCTCCGTGCAACGGGAGGGGGCGTCGGCGTCGATGCCGTACCGCCCGGAGATCGAGGCGCAGTACACCGCATGAGTACCTCACCCCAACCCCTCGCCGGCCTGCGCGTCCTCGATCTCGCCACCCTCTTCGCCGGTCCGCTCGCCGCGACCCTGCTCGGCGACTTCGGCGCCGAGGTGATCAAGGTCGAGCACCCGGCCAAGCCCGACCCCTGCCGGGGTCACGGTCCCTCGAAGCACGGTGTCGGCCTGTGGTGGAAGCTGCTCGGCCGCAACAAGCGCACCATCACCCTCGACCTGTCCAAGCCCGGCGGCCGCACCACCCTGCTGAGGCTGGCGGCCACCGCCGACGTCGTCGTCGAGAACTTCCGCCCCGGCACCCTGGAGAAGTGGGACCTGGGCTGGGCGGAGCTGTCCGCCGCCAACCCGCGGCTGATCCTCACCCGGGTCACCGCCTTCGGCCAGTTCGGCCCCTACGCGCACCGCCCCGGCTTCGGGACCCTGGCCGAGGCCATGAGCGGTTTCGCCGCTATCACCGGCGAGCCCGACGCGCCGCCGACGCTCCCGCCCTTCGGCCTCGCCGACTCCATCGCGGGCCTGGCCACCGCGTACGCGGTGATGACGGCGCTCGCGGCCCGGGAACACACCGGCGAGGGCCAGGTCGTCGACATGGCGATCATCGAGCCGATCCTGACCGTGCTCGGCCCACAGCCCGTCTGGTACGACCAGCTGGGCCACGTCCAGCCGCGCACCGGCAACCGCTCCCAGAACAACGCCCCGCGCAACGCCTATCGCACGGCGGACGGCACCTGGGTCGCGGTCTCCACGTCCGCGCAGTCGGTCGCCGAGCGCGTGATGCACCTGGTCGGGCGTCCGGAGCTGATCGACGAGCCGTGGTTCGCGACGGGTGCCGACCGGGCGGCGCACGCCGACGTCCTCGACAGGGCGGTCGGCACCTGGATCGCCGCCCGCACCCGCGACGAGGTGCTGGCGGCCTTCGAGAAGGCGGAGGCCGCCGCGGCCCCGATCCAGGACGTACGGGACGTGATGGCGGACCCGCAGTACCAGGCCCTGGACACCATCACCGCCGTCGACGACCCGGAGCTGGGCCTTCTGCGCATGCAGAACGTGCTCTTCCGGCTCTCCGCCACCCCCGGCGCGATCCGCTGGGCGGGCCGCCCGCACGGCGCGGACACGGAGGCCGTCCTGACCGAGCTGGGCCTGACCCCGGCGGAGCTCGGCTCCCTGCGCGCGGAGGGCGCCCTGTGACCCCCTTCCCGCTCACCTGGCTGTATGTGCCCGGCGACCGTCCGCACGTCGTGGCCAAGGCACTGGCCTGCGGCGCGGACGTCGTGGTGATCGATCTGGAGGACGCGGTCGCCCCCGACCGCAAGGAGTACGCCCGCGCGGCGACGGCCGACCTGCTGTCCGAACCCCGCTCGGCCCGCGTCCACGTCCGCGTCAACGCCCTGGAGGCACCGTGGGCCGCGGCCGACCTCCGGGCGGTGGCCGCGCTTCCGGGTGTGTCCGGGCTGCGCCTCCCGAAGGTGACGTCCGCGTCGGACGTGGTGCGGGTGGCGGAGGGAACCGGGCTCGCCCTCTACGCCCTCCTCGAAACGGCCCTCGGCATCGAGCACGCCTACGCGATCGCCTCCGCCCACCCGTCTCTGCGGGGGGTCTCGCTCGGCGAGGCGGATCTCCGGGCCGACCTGGGCGTACGCGACGACGCGGGCCTGGACTGGTGCCGTTCCCGGGTCGTGGTCGCCGCGCGAGCGGCCGGGCTCGCCCCGCCGCCGCAGTCGGTCCACCCCGACATCCGCGACCTGGAAGGCCTGGCCGCGTCCTGCGCCCACGGCCGCTCCCTGGGCTTCCTCGGGCGCGCCGCCATCCACCCCCGGCAGCTCCCGATCATCGAGCGGGCCTACCTGCCCACGGAGCTGGAGCTGGAGCAGGCCGAGACGATCATCAAGGCGGCGACGGAAGAACAGGGCGCGCAGGCGCTGCCCGACGGCAGATTCATCGACGCGGCGGTGGTGGCGGCGGCCCAGCGGACGCTGTCGCTGGTCCGGAGCCGGTGAGACGCGGGACGCGGAACGCAAGAGACGAGACACGAGACGCGACGAGGGCGCCCAGCGGTTTCCATGTGCGGCTACCGCCGCATGGCTCCGGGCGCCCTCGTCGTCGTACGGCCTGGGATCAGCCCTTCTTGGTCGCCGACTCCGCCTCGTCCTTCGTCTCGGCCGACGCAGTCTTGGCGTCGGCCTCGTCCCCGGCCTTGTCTCTGCCCTCGGCCTTGTCGTCGGCGTCGGTCTCCGCCGCGGCCTCGGCCTCGCCGCCGGGAGTGTCGTCGGCGGCGCCCGGCTCCACGACCTCTTCGCGCCCGGGCCGCTTCTTCGATGACACCACGATGTAGACCACCGCGAGCAGGAACACGATCATCGCGGTCCAGTCGTTGAGGCGGAGGCCCAGGATGTGGTGGGCGTCGTCGACGCGCATGTACTCGATCCAGCCGCGGCCCACGCAGTACGCGGCGACGTACAGGGCGAACGCCCGGCCGTGGCCCAGCGTGAAGCGGCGGTCGGCCCAGATCACCAGGAAGCCGACGCCGACGCACCACAGGGACTCGTACAGGAACGTCGGGTGGTAGTAGCCCGGCACCCGGCCGCCCTCGGAGGACGTGATGTGCAGCGCCCACGGAACGTGCGTCTCACGGCCGTACAGCTCCTGGTTGAACCAGTTGCCCCAGCGGCCGATGGCCTGGGCGAAGGCGATGCCGGGGGCGATGGCGTCGGCGTAGGCGGGCAGCGGGATGCCCCGGCGTCGGCAGCCGATCCACGCGCCGACCGCGCCGAGCGCGATCGCGCCCCAGATACCGAGGCCGCCCTCCCACACCTTGAAGGCGTCCACCCAGTCGCGGCCCTCGCTGAAGTACAGCTCGTAGTCCGTGATCACGTGGTAGAGCCGGCCGCCGACGAGGCCGAAGGGCACGGCCCAGACCGCGATGTCGGCCACCGTGCCGGCCCGGCCGCCGCGGGCGATCCAGCGCTTGTTGCCGAGCCAGACGGCTACGAAGACGCCGATGATGATGCAGAACGCGTAGCCGCGCAGCGGAATCGGGCCGAGGTGAATGACCCCGCGCGACGGGCTGGGAATGTAGGCAAGTTCCATGGCAAGGTCGACGCTACCGTGCCGGGCCCGGCACACGGCAGGCAGCCCGGCTACGGGTCCATAACGGGGGTGTGAGAAACACTTACCCGTGGTCGGTCACCCCTGGTCGGCCGCCTCCACCATCTGCTTCAGCTTCTGCGGGGTCATCGTCGTGTCCGCGTAGATGTTCTTGCCGTTCAGCAGCACGGTCGGCGTGCCGCCGAAGTTGCCGGTCTTGAAGGCCGCGTGGGACTTGTCGACCCAGCTGTCGTGCTTGCCGTCGTTGACGCAGGCGCGGAAGGCCGGGGTGTCGAGGCCCGGTACCTTGCCCGCCAGCTCGATCAGCTTGGCGTTGTCCGCGAAGGCGTCGTCCGTCTCCTTGGGCTGGTTCGTGTAGAGGACGTCGTGGTAGTCGCGGAACTTGCCGGCGTCCTGGGCACAGGCCGCCGCGTTCGCCGCGCGCAGCGAGCCGGTGCCGCCGAGGTTGCCGTCGATGAGTCTGACCAGGTGGTACTCCACCCTGAGCTTGCCGGCGTCGGTGAGCTCGTGGATCGTCGGGCTGTACGCCGTCTCGAAGGCCTTGCAGGCCGGGCAGCGGAAGTCCTCCCACACCGTGATCGTGGTCCTGGCTCCGTCCTTGCCCACCGGGATCGCGAGGCTGTCCTTGCCCTGCGCGCCCGAGGGCGCCACTGCGGGGCCCGCGTTCTTGCCGCCCTTGTTCTTGCCCGCGTTCGCGGCGATCACGCCGATCACCGCCGCGAGTCCCAGGACGCAGACGACGCTCGCGCCCACGATCAACGCACGGCGTCGCTTCTCCGCGGCCTTCTGCTTCTCGCGCTCGACCGCCATCCGCTCCCGGGCGGTGCGCTTTCCGTCACGGTTCTTCTCGCTCACACCCCCAGAACGAACCGGGGAGGCGCACCGCGCCTCCCCGGTCCCAGGTCCACCCGTTCGAGTGACCGAATATTCCGTTATGCCTGATGACTAGGCCTGTCCGCGCACGCCCTTCGCCAGCTCACCGGCGAGCTCACGGACCGCCTCGACACCGGCCGCGTCGTCCGGCGCGTCCAGCATCCGCTTGACGAAGGCCGAGCCGACGATCACCCCGTCGGCGAAGCCGGCGACCTCGGCGGCCTGGGCGCGGCTGGAGACGCCGAGCCCGACGCAGACCGGCAGGTCGGAGCCGGTGGCCCGGGTGCGCCCCACCAGGTTCTGTGCCTGCGCGCCGACCGACTCACGGGTACCGGTGACGCCCATCAGCGAGGCGGCGTAGACGAAGCCGCTGCCCGCCGCGGTGATCTCGGCGAGCCGCGCGTCCTTGCTGCTGGGGGCGACCACGAAGACCGTCGCGAGCCCGTGCTTCTCGGCGTGCTCCCTCCACAGCGCCGACTCCTGGACGGGCAGGTCGGGCAGGATGCAGCCCGCTCCGCCCGCCTCCGCCAGCTCGGCGGTGAAGCGCTCGACTCCGTAGCGGTCGATGGGGTTCCAGTACGTCATCACGAGCACCGGCTTCCCGGTGGCCGCGTGGGCCTCCCGGACCGTGCGCATGACGTCGGCGATCTTCACGCCGCCCCGCAGGGCGATGTCGTCGGCGGTCTGGATGACCGGACCGTCGAGAACGGGGTCGCTGTGCGGCAGCCCGACCTCGACGACGTCGGCGCCACCGTCGAGGACGGCCTTGATCGCCTCGATGCCGCCGTCCACGGTCGGGAACCCGGCCGGGAGATAGGCGATGAGCGCGGACCGGCCCTCGGCCTTCGCGGCCGCGAGGGTGTCGGTCAACAGGTCGATGTTCCCGCTCACTTGGCGTCCCCCTCGATCTCGGCGGTGTCGGCGGCGTTGGCGGCGACCTCGGCGTCGGTGTCGTACAGGCCGAAGTAGCGGGCGGCCGTGTCCATGTCCTTGTCGCCGCGGCCGGACAGGTTGATCACGATCAGCCCGTCCTTGCCGAGCTCCTTGCCGACCTCCAGGGCACCGGCGAGGGCGTGGGCGCTCTCGATGGCCGGGATGATCCCCTCGGTGCGCGACAGCAGGCGCAGGGCCTGCATGGCGGCGTCGTCGGTGACCGCGCGGTACTCGCCGCGGCCGCTGTCCTTGAGGTAGGAGTGCTCGGGCCCGATGCCCGGGTAGTCCAGACCGGCGGAGATGGAGTACGGCTCGGTGATCTGGCCCTCCTCGTCCTGCAGGACGTACGACCGGGAGCCGTGCAGGATGCCGGGCTCGCCGGCGGTGAGGGTGGCCGCGTGCTCGCCGGTCTCGACGCCGTGCCCGGCGGGCTCGCAGCCGATGAGGCGGACCGAGGTGTCCGGGATGAAGGCGTGGAAGAGGCCGATGGCGTTGGAGCCGCCGCCGACGCAGGCAACCGCGGCGTCGGGCAGCCGTCCGGCGCGCTCCAGGAGCTGGCGGCGGGCCTCCACACCGATCACCCGGTGGAAGTCGCGGACCATGGCCGGGAAGGGGTGCGGACCGGCGACCGTACCGAACAGGTAGTGGGTGTGGTCGACGTTGGCGACCCAGTCCCGGAAGGCCTCGTTGATGGCGTCCTTCAGGGTGCGGCTGCCGGACTTCACGGCGACGACCTCGGCGCCGAGCATGCGCATGCGGGCCACGTTGAGGGCCTGGCGCTGGGTGTCGATCTCGCCCATGTAGACGGTGCATTCGAGGCCGAACAGCGCGCACGCCGTGGCGGTGGCGACGCCGTGCTGGCCGGCGCCCGTCTCCGCGATGACGCGGGTCTTGCCCATCCGCTTGGTGAGCAGGGCCTGGCCGAGCACGTTGTTGATCTTGTGGGACCCGGTGTGGTTGAGGTCCTCGCGCTTGAGGAACATCCGGGCGCCACCGGCGTGTTCGGCGAACCGCGGCACCTCGGTGAGGGCGCTGGGGCGGCCGGTGTAGTTGACGAGCAGGTCGTCGAGTTCACGGGCGAACTCGGGGTCGGCCTTCGCCTTGTCGTACTCGACGGCGACCTCGTCCACGGCGGCGACGAGCGCCTCCGGGATGAACTTGCCGCCGTAGGCTCCGAAGTAGCCTTCGGCGCTGGGGACTTGACCCTCCGGGTCGGGGATGAAGAACTCGCTGGGCATGCGGAAACCTCACGGTGAGTTTGTGGAAAGTCACTAAATCGCCGTGGGGGCGGGGATTGTCAGTCGGCCGCCGACACGCTGTGGCCGGTCGCGCTCACGCGGCGGAGCCGCATGTCGGGCACTGCCCCGCGCCCCTGAAAGGGGCGCTGCCATCGCCGCCCGTTTACCTGCCCAGGCTCGTCGCCGATGACGTACCGCACCCTCCGCCCGTGCACCCGTCGCGCGGGCGCGCGGCAGCCGCGGGGCCGGCAGCCGCGCGCGAGGCGGGCGTACCGGTCCGTGGCCGTCGTGGTGATCGGAAGCGTCATCGTCGCCAACCCTACCGGTGTGTCAGCTCCGGCCGTGCCGCAATGCGGGATGTGCGCCCGCGGCGACCAGGTCGGCGACCGCCGTCTTCGGGTCGCGGCCGGTGACGAGGGACTCGCCGACCAGGACCGCGTCGGCGCCCGCGTTGGCGTAGGCGATCAGGTCGTGCGGGCCGCGGACGCCGGACTCGGCGACCTTGATGATGCCGTCGGGGATCTCCGGCGCGACCCGCTCGAAGGTGCCGCGGTCGACCTCCAGTGTCTTCAGGTTGCGGGCGTTGACGCCGATCACCTTGGCGCCCGCGTCCACCGCGCGTTCGGCCTCCTCCTCGTCGTGCACCTCGACGAGGGGGGTGAGGCCGATGGAGACGGCGCGTTCGATCAGCGACTCCAGGGCCGGCTGGTCGAGGGCCGCCACGATCAGCAGCGCGAGGTCGGCGCCGTACGCGCGGGCCTCCCACAGCTGGTACGACGTGACGATGAAGTCCTTGCGCAGGACCGGGATGTCCACGCGGGCACGGACTGCCTCCAGGTCCGCCAGCGAGCCGCCGAAACGGCGCTGCTCGGTCAGGACCGAGATGACGGCGGCACCGCCTGCCTCGTAGTCCGCGGCGAGCCCGGCCGGATCCGCGATCGCGGCCAGCGCGCCCTTGGACGGGCTGGAGCGCTTGACCTCGCAGATCACCTTGACGCCGTCGCCGCGCAGCGCGGCCACGCCGTCCTTGGCTGCGGGCGCCTTCGCCGCGCGCTCCTTGAGCTCGTCGAGGCTGACGCGCGCCTGCCGCTCAGCGAGGTCGGCACGGACTCCGTCGATGATCTCGTCGAGCACACTCACGCGAGCGGCCCCCTTCCGAACGATCGAAAACCCATGGTCACTGCGATGGTATCCGGAGGACGGCGCAGGCCTCGCATCGGTTGGTCAGCGGTCCCACTACCTGGACGTTCGCCAGGCGATCAAGGATGCAGCCAGCCACCGAACGGCAGGTTCCGGACAATGGCGAAAGCCAGCAGCAGCGCCCCCAGGCTCCACAGGTGCACGGGCCCCGGATCGATGCGCAACGGCCGTCCACGCACCGCCGCAACCACCCACAGGGTCCACAGCACCGCGAAGCCCGCATACGCGATCACGGCCATGGCGTTGTCCTGGAGCGCGGTGAGGAAGTCCCCGTGCACGAAGGCGTGCGCGCTGCGCAGACCGCCGCAGCCGGGGCAGTAGACACCGGCGTAGGCCAGCAGGGGGCACACCGGGTAGTGGCCGGGCTCGTTGGGGTCGACGGCGCCGACGTACGCGAAGGCCCCGACGACGGCCGCGAGGATCCCGGCGGGCACGGCCAGCCGTCCCGGCAGGGTGGCGGACGGTTTGATCCGCTGAGCTCTCTGGCTGTCGGCGTTCACGTCTCGCATTGTGCCGGGCACGGGCCGCACGCGCGCGGAGGGGCGGCCCGCACCTCTTCGGTGCCGGGCCGCCCCTCCGCGAGAGACGTGCTGGTCAGCCCTCGACGCCGGCCGGCTCGGGGGTCACCGCGACCCGGGGCTGCGGCTGGGGCACCGTGTGCACGTCCTTCGGCTGACCGAGGCCCATGGAGCGCATGACCGCGCCGACGACACCGCCGAGCGCCACGATCACCATGCCGGCCCAGAAGCCCAGCGGCTGGGCCATCACCATGAACGCGCCCGCGACGCAGAAACCGATGAAGGCGATGATGACACCGGTCCACGCGGCCGGGGTGTGTCCGTGGCTGCTGCCCGCCATTGCTTGCTCCTCATTGCTGTGTGCGTGCGCCGCCGAATGCGCGCGTCGCTTGGTGCGTGTCGCTTGGTGCGTGTGAGCCGGACGCTCACACTTCATTGTTCCGTACTCGGGCGCCCGCCGTGAGCTGGGGTCGCGTCTGGTTCGCCACATCGGTCCCGCTGGACCGCGGGACCGACGGACGGTCCGCGGCTAGGCCCCCGTCGGGTCCTCGCCGCGGTCCAGGGCCTTCCAGATGTCCTCGGGGCGGTCGGGGTCCGCGGCCTTGGGTGTGCGGCGCGGGCGGGCGGTGCCGCGCTCGTAGCGGCCGGACATGGCGGGCCACAGGCGTCCGTAGCGCAGGGCGAGGAGCCCGGCGAGCAGGAGCAGGACACCGCCGGCCGCGGCGACGTAGGGCCAGCCGGTGTGGGTCAGCGCGGCCGCCGTGGCGGAGGTGTCGCCGGTGGCCTTGGCGGCCTCGCCGTCGAGCGCGGAGTCGTCGGAGGCGCCGGCCAGGGCCGCGGCGACCGTGCCCGCGCCGGAGAGGGCGAGGAGCCCGGCGACCAGGAGGCGGCCGCCCCGGCGGACGGCGAAGACGGCGACGAGCGCGGCGAGGCCCACTATGGCGAGGGCCGCGGGGACGCCCGTGACGTCGCTGCCCTTCGCGGTCAGCGGGAAGGTGCCGCCCGCCACCGTCGCGGTGCCCTCCGCCCAGCGTTGCCGGGTGGCCAGCAGGACCACGGCAGCGCCGAGCGCACCGCTCAACAGGGCGACAGCGAGGCTCCGGCGGCCGGACCGTGCGGATCCCGCGGCCTCGGAAGGGGGGGTAGGTACAGCAGTCACGTACACCACTATCGCCCGAACCCCGGGCGAACCGTCACCCGGGGTTCACGTGAGCCTCGCCTCTACTTGCCGGTCCCGCCCAGCCGGTTGGCCGTGTGCACCGCGCGCAGGACCGCCGCCGCCTTGTTGCGGCACTCCTGGTCCTCGGCGGCCGGGTCGGAGTCGGCGACGATGCCCGCGCCCGCCTGGACGTAGGCGGTGCCGTCGCGCAGCAGGGCCGTACGGATGGCGATGGCGGTGTCGGAGTCGCCCGCGAAGTCGAGGTAGCCGACGCAGCCGCCGTACAGTCCGCGCCGGGACGGTTCCAGTTCGTCGATGATCTGCATGGCGCGCGGCTTGGGCGCACCCGACAGGGTGCCCGCCGGGAAGCAGGCCGTCAGGACGTCGAAGGCCGTACGGCCCTCCGCCACCCGGCCGGTGACCGTCGAGACGATGTGCATCACGTGCGAGTACCGCTCGACGGACATGAAGTCGACCACCTCGACCGAGCCGGGCGCGCAGACCCGTCCCAGGTCGTTGCGGCCGAGGTCGACGAGCATCAGGTGCTCGGCGCGCTCCTTCGGGTCGGCGAGCAGTTCGTCGGCGAGGGCCTGGTCCTCCTGCGGGGTGGCGCCGCGGTGCCGGGTGCCGGCGATGGGGTGGACCATGGCCTGCCCGTCCTCGACCTTGACGAGGGCCTCGGGGGACGAGCCGACGACGTCGAATCCGTCGAAGCGGAACAGGTACATGTACGGCGAGGGGTTGGTCGCCCTGAGGACCCGGTACACGTCCAGCGCGCTTGCCGTGCACGGCGTCTCGAAGCGCTGCGAGGGCACGACCTGGAAGGCCTCGCCCGCGCGGATGCGCTCCTTGACGTCCTCGACGGCCTCCCGGAAGTCCGGGCCGCCCCACAGCGCCGTGTACTCGGGGAGCTCGGAGGGCGGGAGGACGGCCGGGGGCTGGGCGACCGCGCGCGAGAGGTCGGCCTCCATGGCGTCGAGGCGGGCCACGGCGTCCGTGTAGGCCTCGTCGACGCCGGTGTCGAGGTCGTTGTGGTTGATCGCGTTGGCGATCAGCAGGACGGAGCCCTCCCAGTGGTCCATGACCGCGAGATCGCTGGTGAGGAGCATGGTCAGCTCGGGCAGCCGGAGGTCGTCCCGCTCGCCGGGGCCGATCTTCTCCAGGCGGCGCACGATGTCGTAGCCGAGGTAGCCGACCATGCCGCCGGTGAAGGGCGGCATGCCCTCCTGGTGCGGGGTGTGGAGGGTCTCGATGGTGGCGCGCAGGGCGGCCAGCGGGTCGCCGTCGACGGGGACGCCGACCGGCGGGGCGCCGAGCCAGTGGGCCTGGCCGTCGCGCTCGGTCAGGGTCGCGGCCGACCGCACGCCCACGAAGGAGTAACGGGACCAGGAACGACCGTTCTCCGCGGACTCCAGCAGGAACGTGCCGGGGCGCTCGGCGGCGAGCTTGCGGTAGAGCGCGACCGGGGTGTCGCCGTCGGCGAGGAGCTTGCGGGTGACCGGAATGACGCGGCGGTCGGTGGCCAGCTTGCGGAACGTCTCGAGGTCCATGGCGGCTGACCTTACTGATCCGGGGTGTGTACGCCGGAATCGGCGTCCTTGAGCAGCACGTCCTCGTCGAAACAGGTGCGCGCGCCGGTGTGGCAGGCGGCGCCGACCTGGTCGACCTTGACCAGCAAGGTGTCGGCGTCGCAGTCGAGGGCGACGGACTTGACCCACTGGAAGTGGCCGGAGGTGTCGCCCTTGACCCAGTACTCCTGGCGGCTGCGCGACCAGTAGGTGCAGCGGCCGGTGGTCAGCGTGCGGTGCAGCGCCTCGTCGTCCATCCAGCCGAGCATCAGCACCTCTCCGGTGTCGTGCTGCTGGGCGATGGCGGGGACGAGTCCCTCGGCGCTGCGCTTGAGGCGCACGGCGATCTCCGGGTCGAGGCTGCTGGGCTCAGGCGTGCTGGTCATGCGGCCATTGTGCCGCGCGCCACTGACAGTGACGGCGTGGTGTCCACTGGGCGGACCGGATACCCGGTCGTAGGCTGACACCATGTCGACCTTCGCCAAGCGTGAACGGCTCCTGCTCGCCGACCTCTTGGAAACCTGCGGTCCGGAGGCCCCGACCCTCTGTGAGGGCTGGCAGACCCGTGACCTGGCCGCGCACGTGGTGGTGCGGGAGCGCCGGCCGGATGCCGCCGGGGGCACACTGATCAAGCCGCTGGTACCGCGTCTGGAAAAGGTGATGGCGGAGTACGCGGCGAAGCCGTACGAGGAGCTGATCCAGCTGATCCGTACCGGCCCGCCGCGTTTCTCGCCGTTCCAGCTCAAGCAGATCGACGAGGCGGCCAACACCGTCGAGTTCTACGTCCACACGGAGGACGTCCGCCGTGCCCACCCCGACTGGACTCCGCGCGAGCTCGACCCGGTCTTCCAGGACGCCCTGTGGTCCCGTCTGGAGCGCACCGCCCGCCTGCTGGGCCGGGGTGCGCCGACGGGGCTGGTGCTGCGGCGCCCGGACGGCCAGACGGCCGTCGCGCACCGGGGCTCGCCCGTCGTGACGGTGACGGGCGAGCCGTCGGAGCTGCTGCTGTTCACGTTCGGCCGGCAGAACGCCGCCAAGGTCGAACTGGACGGCGACGAGAACGCGATCGCCAAACTGCACGAGTCGAAGCAGCTCGGCATCTGATCGGCATCCGAGATCTGATCGGCACCCGAGAGGACTCCTCATGATCAAGGTCGCGATGACCAGCGTCTTCGTCGACGACGTGGCCAAGGCGCACACCTTCTACACGGATGTCCTCGGCTTCGAGACCCGCATCGACCTCAACCTGGGCGACGGCATACTGTTCATCACGGTCGGCGCGCCGGGCGGAGCCCAGCCGGATCTCCAGCTGCTGCTGGAGCCCGGCGACGGCCCCATCGCGGAGCCGTACCGCACGGCCCTGTACGAGGCCGGGATCCCCGCCATCGTCTTCTCCGTGGACGACATCGGGGCGGAGTACGAGCGGCTGCGCGGCCTCGGTGTGCGGTTCACCCATGAGCCGCAGCCGCAGGGGCCGGTGATCGCGGCGGTGCTCGACGACACGGTCGGCAACTACGTGCAGCTGACGCAGCCGCAGCGGCCGGACGGGTGAGCGTCAGCGGGGCAGCTCGGCGCGGCGCAGACCCGGGACGCCCAGGGCGACGACTCCGCCCAGCCCGCACACGGCGGCGCTGACGACGTACACCGGTCCGAGGCCCCAGGCCCCGATCGCGGCGGCCGCGAACGGCATGCCCAGCGGGGCGAGTCCGAGGCTGACCAGGCTGGAGACGGCGGTGACGCGGCCCAGGTAGGCGGGGTCGGCCTGGGTCTGCAGCAGGGCGCCGCACATGGCGCCGCTGAGCCCCGCGAGCAGCCCGACGAGCAGGGCCACGCCTACAGCCCCGACGAGGCTCGGTACGAAGGCCAGGGCGCCGATCGCGACCGATCCGGCGAGGATCGTGACGGCGGCGACCAGTCCCGCACGCGGGAGCCGTCCCCGGACGGTGAGCAGCAGCGAGGCGGCCCCGGCTCCGGCACCGAACCCGGCGAGCACCCAGCCCATCCCGGAGGCACCCCAGCCGCGCCGGTCGGCGAGCAGGGTCAGGCCGACATTGAACGGGCCGACGAAGCCGAGGTCGCCGAGGGCGACGGCCAGCATCAGGGGAGCCAGGACGCGATGGCGGCGGATGTAGGACAGCCCGGCCTTCAGGTCCCGCCAGGCGGTTCCCCGCTGTCCGCCGGTCCTGTCGTCCGCCGGCAGCTCCCGGACCCGTACGGCCAGCAGCAGGGGCACCGAGACCGCGATGAGCAGCCCGGCGAGCCCGAACGCGGCCGCCGCGCCGCCGACCGCCACGCCGAGGCCGCCGAGCGGGGCGCCGACGACGCTCGCGAAGCGGATCGCGAGGCCGCGCATGCCCTGGACCCGGGCCAGCTGGTCCTTGGTGGTGATCCGTGCCGGGAGGGCGCCCACCGCAGGCATGAACACGGCGTCGACGGTGCCGAAGACCAGGGCGAGCGCCGCCAGCGGCCACAGGGCCGGGCTGGTCAGGAACAGCAGAGCGGCCACCGCGAGGACGGCCGCGCAGCGCACCGCGTCGCTGCCGATGACGACCCGGCGCGGTCCCAGCCGGTCGGCGATCACTCCGCCGCCCAGCATCAGCAGGGCCCTCGGCAGGGCGGACGTCGCCATCACGATTCCGGCCTGCGCGGGGCTTCCGGCCTGTACGGCGGCCCAGGACAGGGCGATGTAGTAGACGTTGTCGCCGAGCATGGAGGAGGCGTAGGCCCCGAGCCAGCGCAGGACGTTGGGGTCGCGGTGGGCGGGGCGGGACGGGACGTGCTCCTCGACGGGTATCTCGGACACGGTGGACACGGCGGTTGCCTCTCTCAGATACGGAAGGGGAAGCCGTACATGTACAGCGCGACGTGTTCGCGCCCCTCGGTCTCGCCTGCGGTTTCAGCGGCCCGGCCCTGCTCGTCGTACCTGCGCAGGATCGCCTCCAGCTCCCGCTTCAGCGCGGTGAGTTCCGCCGGGGTGAGTCGCATCCAGGCCTCGATGTCCCCGGACGCGGTGTTCCACTCGGCGCCCCAGGTGGGGCGTTCGTCCAGGTAGCGGTGGTAGCGGTCGGCGCGCTGGTCGTGGAAGAGGCGGGTGGCCGCCAGGTGGGCGGCGGCCTTGCCCGGTTCGCCCCGGAAGTCCTCGTCTCGGATGCTGACTCCGTCCGACGCGGGCTGCCACCACCGCTCCCGCCCGTCCGCGGTCTGCGGTTCCGCCTCCTCGATCAGCCCGTGCTCAGCGAGCTTGCGCAGGTGGTAGCTGACCAGGGATACGGCCTCGTCCACGTGTTCGGCCAGCTGCGAGGCCGTGGCGACCCGCTCGACGCACAGCAGCCGGTACAGGTTCGCTCGCAACGGATGCGCGAGAGCCTTCAGCGTCCCCACGTCCGCGATCCGGCGGTTCTCCTTGCCTGTCATGCCTCCAGGCTAGACATGAAAGAAAAGTTGCACAATATATTTTGCGCAACTTCCCTTTCGCGTCTGGCCAGAACGAAGCCCCGGCAACCCAGAAGGGTGACCGGGGCTCATGCTCTGCGATCTCCGGGTCAGGCGGCCCAGTCGCTCAGGCTCCGTGCAACCTGCTGCAAACCGGCCTTCTCGCTCCGGATGTCCCGGACGAGTTGACTCATCGCACCGGGCGGCGGGCTGATCGGGCTCCCGGACTGCTCCATGTACTCCCAGGCGCACATGGCTCCGATCAGACCGTTGCAGTCCTCGAAGGGGGCGAGCCTCACGATGGTGTGCAACAGGACGGCAGCGCGCGTAGGCGCCTCATCGTAGTAGGCCTCGCCGGCGAAGCGCTCGAACTTGTGCCGCTCCACGGCAGCCTGCAGCGCGCCCCAGTCACGCAATGCGGGGTCGGTGGGCGTGCCGCTGTACTGAACGCCGAGGATCCAGTCGGCGTCGATCCGGAGGATCACCGGTCCCCCTCCGGAAAGGCCTCCATGAACTCGGGGGCGAGCAGCCTGAACTTGGCGCTCGCGCCCTCGGTGAACTTCTGCCGCTGCCGCCGACGCACGACGCCCTCGGTCAGTATGTCGTGCGCCAGCCGCTTGATCGCGATGCCCCGCTCCTTGGCCTCCGCACGCAGCTCGGCCAGCTCTTCCTCGGTGAGCTCGATCGTGATCCCAGGCATACGAGCAGCTCAGAGAGGCGGCAACCATGATCACTACCGCGTTCGCTACCGAAGGTGATACCTCGAACTAGCGAACGGGATGTCCCGCCTCCCGCAACGTCTCCTTGACCTGGCCGATCCGCAGGTCGCCGAAGTGGAAGACGGAGGCCGCGAGCACCGCGTCCGCGCCCGCCTCGACGGCCGGCGCGAAGTCGGCGAGCTTGCCGGCTCCGCCCGAGGCGATGACCGGGACCGTGACGTGCTTGCGCACGGCCGTGATCATCTCCAGGTCGTAGCCGTCCTTGGTGCCGTCCGCGTCCATGGAGTTCAGCAGGATCTCGCCCGCGCCCAGCTCGGCGGCCCGGTGCGCCCATTCGACGGCGTCCATGCCGGTGCCGCGACGGCCACCGTGGGTGGTGACCTCGAAGGTGCCTTCGGGAGTCCGCCGCGCGTCGACGGACAGCACCAGTACCTGACGCCCGAACCGCTCGGCGATCTCCCGGATCAGGTCGGGGCGGGCGATCGCGGCCGTGTTGACGCCCACCTTGTCGGCGCCCGCCCGCAGCAGCTTGTCCACGTCCTCGGCCGTACGGACCCCGCCGCCGACGGTCAGCGGGATGAACACCTGCTCGGCGGTGCGGCGCACCACGTCGTAGGTCGTCTCACGGTTGCCCGAGGACGCGGTGATGTCCAGGAACGTCAGCTCGTCGGCGCCCTCGGCGTCGTACACCTTGGCCATCTCGACGGGGTCGCCCGCGTCGCGCAGGTTCTGGAAGTTGACGCCCTTGACGACCCGGCCGTTGTCCACGTCCAGGCAGGGAATGACTCGGACCGCCAGGGTCATGAATTCACGGCTCCTCTGAATGCTTCCAGTTCCACTTCGACCAGGATGCGCGGGTCGACGAAGCCCTCCACGACCAGCAGGGTCGAGGCCGGGCGCACGGAGTCGAAGAACTCCTTGTGGGCCCGGCCCACCTCGTCGACGTCCCGCAGATGGGTCAGGTACATCCGGGTCCTGAGCACCGACTCGGGGCCGAGCCCGAACTCGGCGATCGCCTCGAGCGCGCTGGTGAACGCCATCTTCGCCTGTTCGTACGGGTCGCCCTCCCCGTGCAGCACCCGCCCTCTGAAGGCCGACGTGCCTGCCACCAGGACACGGTCGCCCGCCGCGACGGCACGTGCGAAACCGAAGGACTCCTCCCAGGGGCTCCCGCTCTGCGCGCGCCGTACGGCTTCGGATGTCATGACGACACAGCCTCCAAGGCCTCTTCCAGGGTGAACGCCTTCGCGTACAGGGCCTTCCCGACGATGGCACCCTCGACACCGAGGGGTACCAGCTCGGCGATGGCCCGGAGGTCGTCCAGCGACGACACGCCGCCGGAGGCCACGACCGGGCGGTCCGTGGCCGCGCACACGTTCCTCAGCAGCTCCAGGTTCGGGCCCTGGAGGGTGCCGTCCTTGGCGATGTCCGTGACGACGTACCGCGCGCAGCCCTCCTTGTCGAGGCGCTCCAGCGTCTCGTAGAGGTCGCCGCCGTCGCGGGTCCAGCCGCGGCCGCGCAGCGTCGTGCCGCGGACGTCGAGGCCGACGGCGATCTTGTCGCCGTGCTCGGCGATGACCTTGGCGACCCACTCCGGGGTCTCCAGGGCGGCCGTGCCCAGGTTCACGCGCGTGCAGCCGGTGGCGAGGGCGGCGGCGAGGGTGTCGTCGTCACGGATGCCGCCGGACAGCTCCACCTTGATGTCCATCGCCCTGGCCACCTCGGCGATCAGCGCGCGGTTGTCGCCGGTGCCGAACGCGGCGTCCAGGTCCACGAGGTGCAGCCACTCGGCGCCGGAACGCTGCCAGGCGAGAGCCGCCTCCAGCGGGGAGCCGTACGAGGTCTCCGTACCGGACTCGCCGTGCACGAGACGGACGGCCTGGCCGTCACGGACGTCGACGGCGGGGAGGAGTTCGAGCTTGCTCACAGTGTTCCGATCCAGTTGGTGAGGAGCTGGGCTCCGGCGTCGCCGGACTTCTCAGGGTGGAACTGCGTGGCCCACAGCGGGCCGTTCTCCACGGCCGCCACGAAGGGCTTGCCGTGCGTCGACCAGGTCACCTTGGGGGCCCGCATGGCCGGGTTGTGCACCTCCAGGCTCCAGTCGTGGACGGCGTAGGAGTGCACGAAGTAGAAGCGCGCGTCCGCGTCCAGGCCGGCGAACAGCTCGGAGCCGGCGGCCGCATCGACCGTGTTCCAGCCCATGTGGGGCACGATGTCGGCCTGGAGCGGCTCGACGGAGCCGGGCCACTCGTCGAGGCCCTCGGTCTCGACGCCGTGTTCGATGCCGCGCGCGAACAGGATCTGCATGCCGACGCAGATGCCCATCACCGGCCGCCCGCCGGACAGCCGGCGGTCGATGATCCAGTCACCGCGCGCCCCGCGCAGGCCCTGCATGCAGGCGGCGAAGGCGCCGACGCCGGGCACCAGCAGGCCGTCGGCGTTCATGGCCTTGTCGAAGTCGCGTGTGATCTCGACGTCGGCTCCCGCGCGCGAGAGGGCACGCTCGGCGGAGCGGACGTTGCCGAAGCCGTAGTCGAAGACCACGACGCTCTTGGGTGCGCTCAATTCCACACCTCCAGCCGCAGGACCCCGGCGACGAGACACATCGCCGCGCTGATCGAGAGCAGCACGATCAGACTCGTGGGCATCTTCTGCTTCACGAAGGAGACGATGCCGCCGACCAGGAAGAGGCCGACGACGATCAGGACGGTGGACAGACCGGTCATGGTTTACAGCGCGCCCTTCGTGGAGGGGAGGATGCCGGCCGCGCGCGGGTCGCGCTCGCTGGCGTAGCGCAGCGCCCGGGCCAGCGCCTTGAACTGGCACTCCACGATGTGGTGCGCGTTGCGCCCGTAGGGCACGTGCACGTGCAGCGCGACCTGCGCCTGAGCGACGAAGGACTCCAGTATGTGCCGGGTCATCGTCGTGTCGTACTCGCCGATCATCGGCGCCATGTTCTCGGGCTCGGTGTGCACGAGGTACGGGCGGCCGGACAGGTCGACGGTGACCTGGGCGAGGGACTCGTCCAGCGGGACCGTGCAGTTGCCGAAGCGGTAGATCCCGACCTTGTCGCCGAGCGCCTGCTTGAAGGCGGCGCCGAGCGCGAGAGCGGTGTCCTCGATCGTGTGGTGCGAGTCGATGTGCAGGTCACCGTCGGTCTTCACGGTCAGGTCGAACAGACCGTGCCGGCCGAGCTGGTCGAGCATGTGGTCGTAGAAGCCGACGCCGGTCGCGATGTCGGTCTTCCCGCTGCCGTCGAGGTCGATCTCGACCAGGACGGAGGTCTCCTTGGTGGTGCGCTCCACGCGCCCTACGCGGGTCATGCGTCCAGCTCCTTCTTCAGTGCGCGTACCGCGTCGAGGAACGCGTCGTTCTCCTCCGGGGTTCCGGCGGACACCCGCAACCACCCCGGTACGCCGTTGTCCCGGACCAGGACGCCCCGGTCGAGGATCTTCTGCCAGGCCTCGTGGGTGTCGGCGAAGCGCCCGAACTGTACGAAGTTCGCGTCGGACTCGGTCACGTCGTAACCGGTCGCCCGCAGCTCGCTCACCAGCCGGTCCCGCTCCGACTTGAGCTGTTCGACGTACTTCAGCAGTGTGTCGGTGTACTCCAGGGCCGCCAGGGCGGTCGCCTGGGTGATCGCCGACAGGTGGTACGGCAGTCGTACGAGCTGTACGGCGTCCACGACCGCCGGGTGCGCGGCGAGGTAGCCGAGCCGCAGGCCCGCCACCCCGAACGCCTTCGACATGGTCCGGGAGACGACAAGATTCGGCCGACCTTCGAGCAGCGGCAGCAGCGAGTCGCCGTGGCTGAACTCGATGTAGGCCTCGTCCACGATCACCATCGACGGCTTGGCCGCCTGCGCCGCGTCGTACAGCGCGCGCACGGTCCCGGGCGGGACCGCGTTGCCCGTGGGGTTGTTGGGGGTGGTGATGAAGACGACGTCGGGCCGGTGCTCGGCGATGACCCGCTCGGCCGCGGCGAGGTCGATGGTGAAGTCCTCGCCCCGGGGGCCGGAGATCCAGCCGGTGCCCGTGCCGCGCGCGATGAGGGAGTGCATCGAGTACGACGGCTCGAAGCCGATCGCCGTACGGCCCGGTCCGCCGAAGGTCTGGAGCAGCTGCTGGATGACCTCGTTGGAGCCGTTGGCGGCCCAGACGTTCTCGGTCCCGAGGTGGTACTTGCCGGTCTTCGTCAGGTATGCGGCCAGCTCGGAGCGGAGCTGGACCGCGTCCCGGTCGGGGTAGCGGTTCAGGTTCCGGGCGGCCTCGCGCACCCGCTCCGTGATCCGCTCGACCAGCGGCTCGGGCAGCGGGTACGGGTTCTCGTTGGTGTTCAGCCGGACGGGGACGTCCAGCTGGGGCGCGCCGTAGGGGGACTGGCCGCGCAGCTCGTCCCGTACGGGCAGATCGTCGATTCCGAAGTTCACTTGCTCGTCGGTACCTTCCACCCGAACCTCGCCTTGATCGCCGCGCCGTGCGCGGGCAGGTCCTCCGCCTCCGCCAGCGTCACCACGTGGTGCGCGACCTCGGCCAGCGCGTCCTTCGTGTAGTCGACGATGTGGATGCCGCGCAGGAAGGACTGGACGGACAGTCCGGAGGAGTGGCAGGCACAGCCGCCGGTGGGCAGGACGTGGTTGGAGCCGGCCGCGTAGTCGCCCAGCGAGACCGGGGCCCAGGGGCCGATGAAGATCGCGCCCGCGTTCCTGACCCGGTCGGCGACGGCCGCCGCGTCCGCCGTCTGGATCTCCAGGTGCTCGGCGCCGTACGCGTCGACCACCCTGAGGCCCTCGTCGACGCCGTCGACCAGCACGATCGCGGACTGCCTGCCGCGCAGCGCCGGGACGATCCGGTCGTCGATGTGCTTGGTGGCCGCGATCTGCGGTTCCAGCTCCTTCTCCACCGCGTCGGCCAGCTCGACCGAGTCGGTGACCAGGACGGCTGCGGCGAGCGGGTCGTGCTCGGCCTGGCTGATCAGGTCGGCGGCGATGTGCACCGGGTCGGCGGTGTCGTCCGCGAGGACGGCGATTTCCGTCGGGCCGGCCTCCGCGTCGATGCCGATCTTGCCGGTGAAGAAGCGCTTGGCGGCGGCGACCCAGATGTTGCCGGGGCCGGTGACCATGTTGGCGGGGGCGCAGGACTCGGTGCCGTAGGCGAACATCGCCACGGCGGTGGCGCCGCCCGCCGCGTAGACCTCGTCGACGCCGAGCAGCGCGCACGCCGCGAGGATCGTCGGGTGCGGCAGGCCGCCGAACTCCGCCTGGGCCGGTGAGGCCAGTGCGATCGACTCGACTCCCGCCTCCTGCGCGGGCACCACGTTCATGATCACGGAGGAGGGGTAGACGGAACGGCCGCCGGGCGCGTACAGGCCGACGCGCTCCACGGGCACCCACTTCTCGGTCACCGAGCCGCCGGGCACGACCTGGGTCGTGTGGGTCGTACGGCGCTGGGCGCGGTGCACGAGGCGGGCCCGGCGGATGGACTCCTCCAGGGCCGCCCGTACGGCCGGGTCGAGGGCCGCCAGCGCGTCGGCGAGCGCCTGCGCGGGGACCCGTACGGATTCGAGCCGTACGCCGTCGAACCTCTCCGCGAAGTCGATCAGCGCCGCGTCGCCCCGATGATGCACGGCTTCGCAGATCGGACGCACCTTCTCCAGGGCGGCCTGAACGTCGAAGTCGGCTCGGGGCAGCAGGTCGCGCAGGGCGGGGCCCTCGGGGAGGGCGTCGCCGCGCAGATCGATTCGGGAGATCACAGCCTCAATTCTCTCAGACCGGGGTCGGGCGCCGTCCGCGCGTATCAATGGCTGATACAGAACGTGGCCGAACCCGGAAGATCCCCTTCACCTCTAGCGTTCGGGACGTCACGCAGCGGGCATGAACGGTTGTACAAAAGTCCGACTCGCGAGTAGCTGAGGAAGAAGGAAGAGCAGTGACCGAGGGGGCCGGCCTGCGCGCCGGGGACCTGCCGGACGATCTGACCGCGGCCGAGGCCGGCATGTGGCAGGCATTCCGCAACGGCAGTGTGTACGACCTGAGCAGCGGGGACGCCGTCGTGGACGACCCGCACGGCGGTCATCCCTGGGGGCCGGAGCGGACCGTGCGGGCGCGGATCGTGTGCTGGCTGCTGCTGGACGGTCCGCCCGCGCTGGCCGGCCGGGTGTCCTCGCTCAAGCTCGCCGGTGTGCGGATCACCGGCACCCTGGACCTGGCGGGCGGCACGGTCATGCCGTACCTGGAGCTGCGGGACTGCCGCTTCGACCGGGAGGTCCTGCTGCCGGAGGCCCGCTTCACCACCGCTCGGTTCGTGAACTGCTCGGTGCCCCGCCTGGAGGCCGCCCGGGTGCACACCGAGGGCGATCTGCACCTGCCGCGCTGCCGCTTCCACAACGGCGTCCGGCTGACCGACGCGCACATCGGTACGGATCTGCTGCTCAACCAGGCGGTCGTGTACCGGGACCGCAGCGGCCGCTCGATCGCCGGGGACGGGATGACCGTCGGCCAGGACTTACAGGCGGAGCTCCTGGAGTCGCATGGCGAGCTGAGCCTGCGCGGCGCCAAGGTCGGCGTCTCGCTGAGCCTGCGCGGGGCCCGGCTGCTCAACCCGTACTCGCGGTTCGCCCTGAACGCGCCCCAGCTGACGGTCGGGCGCACGCTGTACCTGACCCCGGCCGGAGTGGGCAGCGCGCTGCTGAGCGGCACGACCCCCGCGCGCGGGACGCGGATCCAGCGGTTCGAGAGCCAGGGCGGGGTGCGGCTGGACGACGGGCGATTCGGGGACGCGGTCGACCTGGAGCGGGCACGGTTCGTCCTCACCGACGACCAGGAGCTGGCGCTGCGCCGGGTGCAGACGCCCGAGCTGCGCTTCCTCGGGGACCAGCCGCAGCGCGGCAAGGTGGTGCTGTCGGGTGCGCGGTCCGTCAACCTCGTGGACCGTGCGGGCAGCTGGCCCGGGCCGGGCAGTCTGCACATGGGCGGCTTCGCGTACGAGAACCTGGTGCCGCAGGGCCCGTTCCCGCTGAACCGGCGGCTGGACTGGGTGGCGGCGGCGACCGCCGAGTACAACCCGGAGCCGTACGAGCGGCTGGCCGCCGTGCTGCGCGGTGCCGGTGAGGACGAGGACGCCCGCGAGGTGCTGCTCGCCAAGCAGCGCCGGCGCCGCGAGACGCTGCCGCTGGCCGCCAAGCTGTGGGGGTACGCGCAGGACTGGACGGTGGCCTACGGGTACCGGCCGGGCCGGGCCGCCGTGTGGATGGCGGTGCTGTGGGCGGCGGGCACGCTCGCCTTCGCGCACGCCGGCCATCCGCCGATGAACCCGGGCGGGCATCCGGTCTGGAACCCGGCCCTGTTCACCCTCGACCTGCTGCTGCCGGTGATCGATCTGGGCCAGGTGGGGCAGTGGCAGCTGCGCAGCGGCTGGCAGTGGCTGTCCGCGGTGATGATCCTGCTGGGCTGGATCCTGGCGACGACGGTGGCGGCGGGGGCGACACGGCTGCTGAGGCGCGGATAGCGCACCGTGGCGCCCAGTTTTCTGACAGGTACCCAACAATAGTTGAACAGTCACCTTTTACCCGGCCTTGACCGGTGCGCGTACAACTTTCCACGGGTTGGGCATACCCCCTGGCGCGTCCCGGACCTGCGGACTTTCAATGGTCGACACCATGGCTCTGCTGCCCGCTTTCATCCGCCCCACCCGGATGAAGAGGATCGCCTCGCGCCCGGCCGTACCGCCGGCCGATGACGAGGTGCTGCTCGACGCGCCCGACGACCGCCTCGGCCCCGCCCTCGTCGCGGCCGGCAGAGGTGAGTACGGGGCCGCCGCCGAGCTGCTGGCCGCCACCCGCGCGGCCGCCGAGTGGGAGAACCGCGACCGGTACGCACGGCGCCTGGCCGCCTTCGCCCGCTCCCGCGCCGAATGGTTCGGGCAGTGGCGCTCGGAGGCCCCGGACGACCCCGACGGGCTGCTGGTCGGGGCCCAGCTGGCGGTGGACCGCGCCTGGCCGTCGCCGGCCCGCGCCGAACTGCTGCGGGACGTCAGCCCCCTGATCACGGCCGCCGCGCGCGCCGACGAGCGCGACCCCGTGCCGTGGCGGATCGCGCTGGATCACGCACGCGGCTCGAACGCCGGGCCCAGGTACTTCGAGGAGCTGTGGGCCGCGGCCGTCCGCCGTGCCCCGCACCACTACGGCTGCCATGTGGCGGCGCTGCGCTATCTGGCCGCCTCCTGCTGCGTCCTGTGGGGGGACACCCCCCACACCCCCCGTGGCTCCCACCGCGAGTGCTTCGACTTCGCCGACCTGGCCGCGCAGGACGCCCCGCCGGACTCGCTCGTCCAGGCGCTGCCCGCGCGGGCGGCCCTCGGCTATCTGACCGACGGCTGCGGCCCCGAGGTGGAGCGGGAGCGGCTGGACGCGGCGGCCGACCGGGCGATCGTGTTCTGCGCCCGCTTCCCGGCGGCGGACCCCTGGCCGGCCGAGATCCGCAACAAACTGATGTACGTCCTCGTCAGGCTCGGCCGCCACCAGGACGCCCTGGCCCAGCTGCGCCTGATCGGCCCGTACGCCACGTCCTTCCCCTGGGACCGGCTGTCGGACGACCCGCTGGGCCACTTCCTGCGGCTGCGCGCGGAACTCCTCACGACGGCACGCCCGGCGCCGGAGACCCGGCTGATCCCGCCCCCGCGACAACCACTGACCGGGCGCGGCGGACATGCCCACGCCGGTGACCATTAGGGTGGCGCCGTGACCACCGTCCGTCTCCCCCTCTTTCCGCTGAACTCGGTGCTGTTCCCGGGGCTGGTGCTCCCTCTGAACATCTTCGAGGAGCGCTACCGCGCCATGATGCGCGAACTGCTGAAGACCCCCGAGGACGAGCCGCGCCGGTTCGCCGTCGTGGCGATCCGCGACGGCCACGAGGTGGCTCTGAGCGCGCCGGGCATGCCGGACCCGACGAGCATGCCCGAGCGCGGCCCGGCGGCGGGCTTCGGCCCCGACCCGGCCAAGGCCTTCAACGGGGTGGGCTGTGTGGCGGACGCGGCGACCATCCGGGAACGGGCGGGCGGCACCTTCGAGGTACTGGCGACCGGCACGACCCGGGTGCGGCTGCTGTCGGTGGACGCGTCGGGCCCGTTCCTGACGGCCGAGCTGGAGGAACTGCCGGAGGACCCGGGCGACGAGGCGGGCGCCCTGGCGGAGGGCGTGCTGCGCGCGTTCCGCCAGTACCAGAAGCGCCTGGCAGGCGCACGGGAACGCTCCCTGTCCACGGGCGCCGACCTCCCGGACGAGCCGGCGGTGGTCTCCTACCTCGTGGCGGCGGCGATGATGCTGGACACCCCGACGAAGCAGCACCTGCTGCAGGCCCCGGACACGGCGTCACGGCTGCGGGAGGAGCTGAAACTCCTTCGCTCGGAGACGGCGATCATCCGTAATCTGCCGTCGTTGCCGGCGTCGGAACTGACGCGCGGCCCGATGAGTCTGAACTGAGGCCGGACCCCATGGCGAAGAAGCCGAAGAAGCAGCAGCAGTCCGGAGGCACCCCCGCGACGGTGGCGCTGACGGCCGCGGGCGTGGACTACACGGTCCACTCCTACGACCACGACCCCGGCCACCCCTCCTACGGCGAGGAGGCCGCAGAGGCGATGGGCGTCTCCCCCGACCGGGTCTTCAAGACACTGGTGGCGGACGTCGACGGCGCGCTGACGGTGGCCGTGGTCCCCGTGGCGGGCTCCCTGGACCTCAAGGCCCTGGCGACCGCCGTGGGCGGCAAGCGGGCGTCCATGGCGGACCCGGCCCTCGCGGAGCGCACGACGGGCTACGTCCGCGGCGGCATCTCCCCGCTGGGCCAGCGCAAGAAGCTCCCCACGGTCCTGGACGAGTCGGCCTCGGCCCACACCACGATCTGCGTATCGGCGGGCCGCCGCGGCCTGGAGGTCGAGCTGTCTCCCGCCGCCCTGGCCGACCTCACCCGGGCGACCCTGGCGCCCATCGGACGCGCGTGACCCCTCGACGGACGTCCGTTCCTCGGTTAAGTACGAGGGACATGTCGAAGAGAACCCGGAAACGCAAGTGGCGCATCAAGAAGGGCCGCTCCAACCACGGGAGGCGACCGGCGTAGGGGGCTGCCTGGCCTGTTCTCGGCGCCGTCGGCACCATCCGGCGGGGGTCCAGGGGGCCCAGCCCCCTGGCGAGGTCGAAGGGGCAGAGCCTCTGGGACGGACGGGTGGGGGCGGCGGGGGCGAAAGAACCCGGCTACGCCGGAGGCGCCCCGTACGGCCCCTGCTCGTACGGATCCGGATCCCGGGGACCGAACAGCGCCGTGAGCCCGAGGTGCACCACCAGCGCGGCCACCGGCCACGCCAGCAACACCCCCTTCGCCCCCAGCTTCAGCGGCGCCGAGAAGGTCACCCCCTTGCCCACCTCCTTGGCGTGGGCGAGGACGTCATGGTCGGGCCCGAGGGACACCCCGATCCGCCAAGCGAGGAACGACCCGAGCAGCCCCCCGACGGTCAGCGCCACCACCAGCGGCACGCCCCCGCGCCGCCGCAGCAGGAAGACGACGGCCGCGCCGACGGCCCCGAAGGCCAGGGCGAGCAGCGTGAACGTTCCGTCCACCCCGGCCGCCTGCTCCCCCTCGGCGTCCTTGAGGTAGACGGCCCAGTTCTTGCCCACATGCTCCCCGACCAGCGGCACATGAGGAGCCATCCACAGCCACAGCAGCCCGAGCAGCACCCCGCCGAGCGCCATCGCCAGCGTGATCACGGCGGCATCGCGCAGTTCGGTCTTCATCCCGGGACCGTCCTGTTCGTACGCCCCGCCCACCGTCCCGGCAGGCGGCGGCGCCTGCCAGGCCTGGTGCGGGGACTGGTCGTGCGGCGGCGGAGGCGGAGTCAGCGGTGCGGTCACCCTGACATCGTGCCAGGTCGGGCTGTGCGGCGCGTCACCGGACGGCAGCCCGCCGGTAGGCCCAGGTAGCCACGGCCAGCGAGACCACCCCGACACCCGCGCACACGCCCAGGTCAGCGGCGACGAACGTCCAGTCGGGATGCGCCCCGAAGGTCCGCGCGTAGGCCTCCACGCCGTACGTCGAGGGCAGCAGGTCCCGGGCCAGCCGGATGATCTCCGGCATCCGGTCGGGCGGCAGCACGCCGAGCAGCAGCGCCGCCGACATGCCCAACTGGCCGAGCAGCGTGGCCAGTTCGGGACGCGGCGCGAGCAGTCCGAAGGCGGCGCCGAGCCCGGAGAGCGCGGCGCCCGCGAGCGGGATCACGGCGACGAGGATCCAGAGGTTGGTCAGCGGCAGCCCGAAGAGCACGCATCCGAACACGGCCGTCACCAGCGTCCCCGGCACGGTGAAGGACGCGTACGCCCCCGCCGCCCCCAGCACCACCGCGGCCGGCGGCACCGGCAGGGTCGCGTAGTGATCGAGCCCGCCGCTGGCCCGCAGCTGCCCGAAGTACTGGGCGAGCAGGTTCAGCGCGACGTAGGCGACGACCACGACCGACGACCCCGCCACCACGGACTGGGCCTCGCCCCGGGTGTCCACCACCCCGCGCATCATGATCATGATGCCGACCGACTGGAAGGTCGCCACGAACAGCAGCGGGATCCGCGCCACCCGCGCGCGGGACAGCTGCGCCCGGTACACGGCCGCCAGCGACGGCCACAGCCGGGCGGCAGGCGCGAGCTCGGCCGTCACCTCCACCGGCCGGACGCTCCCCGGGGGAGACTGCGCGGATACGACACTCACGTCGAGCTGCTCCTCTTCCCTACGGCGGCCGAACCGCCCTTCAGGGGACCCTACGGATGCGACACCCCGCGCATTCACGCCTTCACCAGACCCTGTCGCGCGGCGCCGCCCAGCGCCAGGTACACGTCCTCCAGGCTGGGCGTGGCGAGCGTGAAGTCGTCGAGGGCGGCGAACGCGGCCCCGCCGGTGACCGTGGCGACGGCCGCACGGGCCTCCTCGGGCGCGAGCCGCAGCGTCCAGCGGCGCCCCGCCTCCACGGCCCGTTCCCGCAGCACGGCGACCTCCGGCACCTCCAGCGGCGCCTGCTCCCGCCACACCAGGTCCACCCGCACCTCGCCGGCCACCCGTTCCTTGAGCCCGGTGGGGGTGTCGCAGGCGATGACCCGGCCCTGGTCGAGAACGGCGACCCGGTCGAGCACGGTCTCGGCCTCGATGACGTTGTGGGTGACCAGCAGCACGGTCGTGCCGCGCTCGGCGCGCCGCCGGTCGACGGCCGCCCAGACCGCGCGCCGGGCCACCGGGTCCATCCCGGTGGTCGGCTCGTCGAGCACGAGCAGGGGGCGCTCGCCGACCAGGACGGCGGCGAAGCAGGCGAGCCGCCGCTGGCCGCCGGAGAGCTTCTTCAGCGCCCGCCCGGCGATCGGCCCGAGCCCCAGTTCGTCGAGCACGGCGTCCCGCTCGGCGCGCGCCCGCGGCACGTCCAGGCCGCGCAGGCGTCCGGTGGTCTCGACGGCGAGGGACACGGTCAGTTCGTCCAGGGCGGTGGACTCCTGGCCTAGGTAGGCGAGGATCCGCGCGGCCCGCTCCGGGTGGCGCACGATGTCGTGGCCGAGGATCCGGACGCTGCCGGTGTCCGGCCGCAGCAGCCCGGTCAGCTGTCGTACGAGAGTGGACTTGCCGGCCCCGTTCGGGCCGAGCAGTCCGAAGATCTCCCCGCGCCGGACGTCCAGCTCCACCCCGTCGGTGGCCCGCACCTCGGACGCCCCCGGCGCCCCGCGCCGCCCCTTGACGGCCGGATATGTCTTGGCCAGCCCGCGCACCGCGCACACGACGTCACCGGGATGCCGAAGAGCCTGTGCCGAGCGCGTATTCACAATGCACGAGAGTACGGGGTCCGCGGGCTTTACTCGCCTTTGGGGCCTCCCACCTCGGTTCATTCCCCCGCGGGAGCATGCTCCGCCGACGAGGGGACGTCGATCTCCCGCCAGAAGCCGGCCCGGATGGCGTACCGGTCGTGCTCGTCGATCTGGTCGTCCTTGTGGGCGAGCAGTCCGAAGCGGGCCGCGTAGCGCAGCAGCTCGCCGTCGATGCGGTGCGGGATGCGCGGGTACATGCCGGACAGCCTCTGCAGATGGCCCTGGTCGTTCAGCCGGGAGATCCACCGCCGCGCGAAGACCTGTCCCACCTCGTAGGGGTCACCGCCGACCGTGGTGATGTCCTCCTCCCGGTCGGCCCACCGCTGCTCGGCGGTGGTCAGCTGCGCCAGCGTCGGCATGGAGGAGGCCTCGGGCGACTCCGCGGCCACGCCCGGCCGGTCCACCCAGCCCTTGTCCGAGGACCAGCGCAGGGTCGCCGTCGTCGGGTGCTGGACGGCCTGGGTGCCGGGGGCGCGGAGTGCGGCGAGGTCCTTGGGGGTGGGCACGCCCTTGGGCGCGGGCACCCGCTCCTGGCTGCCGTTCTCCGAGACCGCGGAGGCCTGGGCGTGTTCGCCCTCCTCGGACGGCCGCTCCGCCGCCGCGAGCGAGGACTCGGGCAGCGGCGCGGAGAGGATCGCGGCGATCTCGGGGCGGGGCACGGGCGGAGGCGCGCAGATTCCGGTGAGCTCCTTGGCGCGTACGGCCTTGGTGATCCACGTACGGTCCAGGACGCGCCGTTCGTCGGCCTCGGCGACCAGGTCCTCGGACTGGTTGTAGTCGCCGTCGGCGGCCTGTACGGCCCACAGGTGGACGGCGACGCCGTGCTCCTTCGCGGCCATCATGCCGGGCAGCAGGTCTCCGTCGCCGGTGACGAGAACGACGTCGGAGCAGGCGCGGTTGCGGGCGAGTTCGGTCAGCTCGGCGTGCATGGCGGCGTCCACGCCCTTCTGGGCCCAGCGTCCGTCGCTGCGGGTCAGGGCACCGAGCCGGACGGTGACCCGGGGCATCACGCGCAGCCTGCGGTGCTCCGGCTGCGGGACGCGGTCGGGAGCACCGTCGAACCAGTAGATGCGCAGCAGCGGCCGCTCCGTGTCGGCCTCGGCGCACTCCCGCAGGGCGTGGATGAGCGCGGCGTGGTCGACGGTGATGCGGGATCGGGAGGGCTCGCCGGCGAGGAGGCTTGCCGCGGCCCCCAGCAGATACCCGGCGTCCACCAGGACAATGCAGCGGTCCACACGACTCACCCTCTTCCCGGGAGGTTTGCTTCGGGCTTGCTTCGAGTCTGCCCGACCGCGCGGGGGTTAACGGCCGGAACTCGATCTTCGGCGTGGCGTTTCGGGGCTTCGCTCGCCGACCAGCCCTGTTACAGACGGTAATTATCCGACATGCGTCTCTTGTCAGGCTATGTGAATCTGATTCCGGCCCTGGCCCCTAGATCCCCCTCAGGAGGCAGATCACCATGGCCAAGAACAAGAACCGCAAGCAGGGTGGCTCGCAGAACCGCGCCTCGCAGGCCGAACAGGCCCGCGAGCAGGCCCAGCGGACGTCGAACGAGGCACACGAGTCTCCGGCGGCGAACATCCAGGGCAGCCCTGCGGATGTTGCCCGTAAGCAGAAGAAGAGCTTCGGCCACAACTGAAGCCGGGGCTGTTGAGCCCAGGTACTGACGAGGGGCGTACCCGATGCCGGGTACGCCCCTCGTCATCGCCTGGGCGTGCCGGCTGCCCGGCGACCGCTCAACCCGCCAGGCAGGACGGGCCGAGCAGCACCTTCAGGTCTCCGAACAGGGCCGGGTCCGGCTTCACCCGGTGCCGGTCGAGGCGCAGGACCGTGGTCTTGCGCGGGCCCTGGAGCCTGATGCGGACCTCGCTGTCGCCCTTGTGGTGGCTGAGGATCTCGCCGAGGCGGCTGACCATGGGCGGGGTGACCCTGGTGGCCGGGATGGTCAGGATCACGGGGGCGTTGGTGCCCGCGTTGGAAAGGTCCGGGACCATCAGCTCCATCGCGACGAGCCTCGGCACGTCCTCGCGCTTGTCGAGGCGGCCCTTGACGAACACGACCGCGTCCTCGACGAGTTGGGTCGAGACGAGCTGGTAGGTCGCCGGGAAGAACATGCACTCGATGGAACCGGCGAGGTCCTCCACCGTGGCGATGGCCCAGGCGTTGCCCTGCTTGGTCATCTTGCGCTGCAGGCCCGAGATGATGCCGCCGATCGTCACGACCGCGCCGTCCGCGTGCTCACCTCCGGTGAGCTGGGCGATGCCCGCGTCGGCCTTGTCGGACAGCACGTGCTCCAGCCCGAAGAGGGGGTGGTCGGAGACGTACAGACCGAGCATCTCCCGCTCCTGGGCGAGCAGATAGGTCTTGTCCCACTCCTCGTCGGTGAAGGTGACGTCGAGTCCGAAGCCGGGCTCGCTGCTCTCCTCCTCCATGCCCCCGAAGAGATCGAACTGGCCCTCGGCCTCCTTGCGCTTGACCGCCACCACGTTGTCGATCATCGGCTCGTACTGCGCGGTGAGCCCCTTGCGCGTGTGCCCCATCGAGTCGAAGGCACCGGCCTTGATCAGCGATTCCGTGGTGCGCTTGTTGCAGACCACCGCCTCGACCTTGTCGAGGTAGTCCGGGAAGGTGGCGTACTTCCCCTTGGCCTTGCGGCTCTTGATGATCGACTCGACGACGTTCGTACCGACGTTGCGGACGGCGGAGAGGCCGAAGAGGATCACGTCGTCGCCCTGGGCGGCGAAGTTCGACTCGGACTCGTTGACGTTCGGCGGGAGCACCTTGATGCCCATGCGGCGGCACTCGTTGAGGTAGATCGCCGACTTGTCCTTGTCGTCCTTGACGGAGGTGAGGAGCCCGGCCATGTACTCGGCGGGGTAGTTCGCCTTGAGGTACGCGGTCCAGTAGGAGACCAGGCCGTACGCGGCCGAGTGGGCCTTGTTGAAGGCGTAGCCGGCGAAGGGGACCAGCACGTCCCACAGGGCCTGGATGGCCTCGTCGCTGTAGCCGTTCTTCTGGGCGCCGGCCTGGAAGATGGTGAAGTTCTTGGCCAGTTCGTCGGGCTTCTTCTTACCCATGACCCGCCGGAGGATGTCGGCCTCGCCGAGCGAGTAGCCGGCGATGATCTGGGCGGCCTTCTGCACCTGCTCCTGGTAGACGATCAGACCGTAGGTGACGTCCAGGACCTCCCTGAGGGGCTCCTCGAGCTCCTTGTGGATCGGCGTGATCTCCTGCAGCTTGTTCTTGCGGAGCGCGTAGTTCGTGTGCGAGTCCATGCCCATCGGGCCCGGACGGTAGAGAGCCGACACGGCGGAGATGTCTTCGAAGTTGTCGGGCTTCATCAGGCGCAGCAGCGAGCGCATGGGACCGCCGTCGAACTGGAAGACGCCGAGGGTGTCGCCGCGCTGGAGCAGTTCGAAGGTCTTCGGATCGTCGAGCGGGAGGCCCAGGAGGTCGATGTCGACCCCCTTGTTGGCCTTCACCATCTTGACGGCGTCGTCCATGATCGTGAGGTTGCGCAGGCCCAGGAAGTCCATCTTCAGCAGGCCGAGCGACTCGCAGCTCGGGTAGTCCCACTGCGTGATGGTCACGCCGTCGGTGTGCCTCACCCAGACCGGGACGTGCTCGGTGATGGTCTCGCTGGACATGATCACGCCGGCGGCGTGCACGCCCATCTGCCGGACCAGGCCCTCGACGCCCTTGGCGGTGTCGATGACCTTCTTCACGTCCTGCTCGTTCTCGTACATCGAGCGGATCTCGCCCGCCTCGCTGTAGCGCGGGTGCGAGGGGTCCGTGATGCCGTTCAGGTCGATGCCCTTGCCGAGGACGTCGGCGGGCATCGCCTTGGTGAGGCGGTCGCCCATGGCGTACGGGTAGCCCAGCACGCGCGCGGAGTCCTTGATGGCGTTCTTCGCCTTGATCTTGCCGTAGGTGCCGATCATGGCGACCTTGTCGGCGCCGTACTTCTCGGTCACGTACCTGATCACCTCGACGCGCCTGCGCTCGTCGAAGTCGATGTCGACGTCGGGCATGGAGACGCGCTCGGGGTTGAGGAACCGCTCGAAGATCAGGCCGTGCGGAATCGGGTCGAGGTCGGTGATGCCCATGGCGTACGCGACGATCGAACCGGCCGCGGAACCACGCCCCGGGCCGACCGCGATGCCCTGCTTCTTGGCCCACATGATGAAGTCGGCGACCACGAGGAAGTAGCCCGGGAACCCCATCTGGATGATGACGTCCATCTCGTACTCGGCCTGCTTCTGGCGGTCCTCCGGGACGCCGCCGGGGAAGCGGCGCTCCATGCCGCGGCGGACCTCCTCCTGGAACCAGGTGACCTCGGTGTAGCCCTCGGGGATGTCGAACTTGGGCATGAGGTTCTTCGCCTCGAACATCCCGGTGGTGTCGATCTGCTCGGCCACCAGCAGTGTGTTGCGGCAGCCCTCCTGCCAGGCGTCCGAGGAGTCGATGGCGTACATCTCGTCCGTGGACTTCAGGTAGTAGCCGGTGCCGTCGAACTTGAAGCGGTCGGGGTCGGAGAGGTTCTTGCCGGTCTGGATGCACAGCAGGGCGTCGTGGGCTCCCGCCTCGTGCGCGTACGTGTAGTGGGAGTCGTTGGTGACCAGCGGCGGGATGCCGAGCTTCTTGCCGATCTCCAGCAGGCCGTCGCGGACGCGGTGCTCGATGTCGATGCCGTGGTCCATCAGCTCCAGGAAGTAGCGGTCCTTGCCGAAGATGTCCTGGTAGTCGGCGGCCGCCTTCAGTGCCTCGTCGTACTGCCCGAGGCGCAGCCTCGTCTGGAGTTCGCCGGAGGGGCAGCCGGTGGAGGCGATGAGCCCCTCGGACCACTGGGCGATGGTCTCCTTGTCCATCCTGGGCCACTTCTGCAGCCAGCCCTCGGCGTACGCGTCCGAGGAGAGCCGGAAGAGATTGTGCAGGCCCGTCCTGTTGGCCGCCCAGATCGTCTTGTGGGTGTAACCGCCGGAGCCGGAGACGTCGTCCCGCTTCTGGTGCGGCTGGCCCCACTGGATCTTGCGCTTGTTGCGCCGGGACTCGGGGGCGACATAGGCCTCGATCCCGATGATCGGGGTGACTCCGGCCTTCTTCGCGGAGTGGAAGAAGTCGTACGCCCCGTGGAGGTTGCCGTGGTCGGACATGGCGATGTGCGTCATGCCCATCTCATTGCAGGCATTGAACATGTCCTTGAGCCGCGCGGCACCGTCCAGCAGCGAGTACTGGGTGTGGACGTGCAGGTGCGTGAAGGGCGGCTTGGACACGGTTTCGGCCTCCGAGGGAAACAGGCGTCGACGATCTTCCGACCGGCTGCGGACAGTCTGGGGGACAGCGTCGAAGTCTATGCCCCGGCACTGACACACGCCGGGCACTCGCGCGTACCTTCGTCCGTTGGGACAGGTCGGAAGACCCGTCCGGACGGATATCCCGTCCGCCCCATACGTCACGCATCACCTGCACCAGGAGGCACCCAGCGATGTCGGTACCCCAGCTCAAGGACGAGCAGCGCGGCGAGGAGATCCTCGCCGTCTTCGACACCGCCTTCGGCCAGCTCCTTGCCGCCGACCCGGCCGCGTTCCGCGTGAAGTTCCGGAAGATGGCGGCCTCGGCCTTCGCGTTCTACCGGGGCACGGCGGCCCTCTTCTACCACGACCTCGACGCCGAGAAGCGCGGCGGGCCGTACCTGGACGAGCGCACCTCGCGCGTGTGGATCCACGGCGACCTGCACGCCGAGAACTTCGGCACGTACATGGACTCCAACGGCCGCCTGGTCTTCAACGTCAACGACTTCGACGAGGCGTACGTCGGCCCCTTCACCTGGGACCTGAAGCGCTTCGCCGCCTCCGTCGCCCTCATCGGCTACGCGAAGGCACTCAGCGACGAGCAGATCACCGAGCTGGTGCAGGTGTACGCGGGCGCGTACCGCGAGCGCATCCACGCGCTGGCCACCGGTGCCAAGAGGGACGAGGTCCCGCCGTTCACCCTGGACACCGCGCAGGGTCCCCTCCTGGACGCGCTGCGTGACGCCCGCTCGCTGACCCGCTTCGAGCTGCTGGACTCGATGACCGAGATCCGGGACTTCGAGCGCCGCTTCGCGCCGGGCGGCGGCTCCATCGAGCTGGACGCGGCCACCCGCTACAAGGTGCTCGCCGCCTTCGACGGCTACCTGGAGACGCTGCCGGAGACCTCCCTGGCCCACCCGGACTCCTACCGGGTGAAGGACGTCGTGGGCCGCCGCGGCATCGGTATCGGCTCGGCCGGCCTGCCGTCATACAACATCCTCCTGGAGGGCCACAGCGACGCGTTGGAGAACGACGTCGTGATCTACATCAAGCAGGCCCAGACCCCGGCCGTCTCCCGGCACATCACGGACCCGGCGATCCGCGACTACTTCCAGCACGAGGGCCACCGCACGGTGATCTCGCAGCGCGCCCTGCAGGCGCACGCCGACCCGTGGCTGGGCTGGACCGAGCTGGACGGCGCGGGCCAGCTGGTCGCCGAGGTCTCGCCGTACGCCGTGGACCTGGACTGGGGCGACATCGACGACCCGGAGGAGATCGCGACCGTCGTCGCCGACCTCGGCCGGGCCACCGCCACCATGCACGCGGCGGCGGACGACACCTCCGGCGAGTCCCTGGTGCCGTTCTCCACCGAGCGGGCCATCGACGCGGCCATCGCGGCCGACGAGGAGGGCTTCGCGGGCCTGCTGTCCGACTTCGCCCACAGCTACGGCGCACGCGCGCGTGCCGACCACCAGATCTTCGTGGACCTGTTCCGCAACGGCCGGATTCCGGGCCTGTAACCATCAGCACTCGCAGGGGCCTTTTAAGGGACCTTTTAGGGGTCTCTTACATGAGTACGTGACAGACTCTCCCCCGCTATGAACACATCCGGGACCCAGCTCAGAGCCGTGCGCGCGGCGCTGTTCACGGCCTTCGTCGTGACGCTCAGCACCGCGTCGCACGTTCTGCTGTCCCGGGCGCCGCTGCCGTTCACGACGGTGGCCGCGGTCGCCGCCGGCGTCTACGCCACCGCGTACGCGCTGGCGGGCCGCGAGCGCGGCTTCGGCCTCATCGCGGCGCTGCTGATCCCGCTGGAACTGGCCGCCGACACGGTGTTCACCACCGGCCAGCATGCCTGCTACGGCAGGGCGGGCGGCCCGATCGCCGGGCCGCTGCGCGCGGTCGGCCTGGACGTGCTGTGCCGCGGCGGTGCCGTCGGCACCCCGCTGGCCCAGGTGACCGACGGCTCCGGCCACCCCTCCGCGCTGCTCGCGCACGCCGACCCGGCCGCCGCCTGGCTACTGCTCGCCGCGCACGTCGGCGTCGGCCTCCTCGCGGCCGCCTGGCTGCGCCGCGGCGAGCGGGCGCTGACCCAGCTGCTGCGCGCGATGGCCGCGACCACGTTCCGCCCACTGCTGGTGGCGGTGGCCGCGGTGGCGGTACGGCTGGCTCCGGTACGCCGGCTGCCCCGCCCCGCGCCGCGCACGGCCACCGCCCGCGACCTGATCCTCGTGCACTCCCTGGGACGGCGTGGACCGCCGTGCTCCTGGGCGCTCGCCCGCGTCTGAGCACGACCAGTCCCCCACACGTATCCCGCGTACGGCATGTGCGCGTCCCACACGGAGATAACCAACATGAGCAAGCGGAACAGCCAGGATGCAAAGAACGCGGCGCGAGAGCGGCTGCGCCTGGAGCGCGAGAAGCAGGCCAAGCGCGCCAAGGTCAAGCGGCAGGTCATCGTGGCCTGCTCGGTGGTGGCCGTACTGGCCGCCGCGGGCGGCATAGGCTACGCCGTCGTCCAGGCCAACAAGCCCAGCTACTGGGAGGGCCTGAAGGACGCCAAGGTCGTCGCTCCGGCCAACACCACGGGCAGCGACGGCACCACGGTCGTCTTCGGCAAGGACACGGCGAAGAAGACCCTCAAGGTCTACGAGGACCCGCGCTGCCCGGTGTGCGCCTCGTTCGAGCAGACCGTCGGTTCGACGGTGAAGAAGGACATAGACGACGGCAAGTTCAAGGTCCAGTACATCGGCGGCACGTTCCTCGACGGCGACTCGCTGGGCAAAGGCAAGATCGGCTCGCGCGGCGAGGGCTCCAAGAACGCGATGAGCGCGATGGGCGCCGCACTGAACGTCAGCCCGGAGGCGTTCCTCGAGTACAAGACGGCGCTGTACTCGAAGCAGTGGCACCCGGAGGAGACGGACGACAAGTTCAAGAACGACGACTACCTCATCAAGGTCGCGAACACCGTCTCCGCCCTGAAGAACAACACCGCGTTCCAGACCGCGGTGAAGAAGGGCACCTACGACGCCTGGGCCCTTGCCATGTCGAAGACCTGGGACACCAACAAGGACGGCGTGACGGGCACCCCGAGCTTCGTGATGAACGGCAAGCAGCTCACCACCTCCGACGGCAACCCGCCGATGTCGGTGGCCGACTTCAACTCCTTGGTGGACGCGGCCCTCAAGGTCTGACAGCCGGTCAGAGACCTACCGCCGAATGAAGAGCGGGCGAACTTTACGAGTTCGCCCGCTCCCGTTCATACCGATCAGTAACCTGATCGGTCGTGACCAGTCGATACCGATCCTCCGAGGGCACCAACTCCCTCTCGCCCCGCCGCCGTACGGTCGTCAAGGCCGCGGCGGCGACCGCTGTTCTGGCCGGCCCGCTCGCCGCCGCGCTGCCCGCCCGCGCCGCCGACCAGGCCCCCGCCTTCCTGCACGGCGTCGCCTCCGGTGACCCGCTGCCCGACGGCGTCCTGCTGTGGACCCGCGTGACCCCCACCGCCGAGGCGGTACCCGGCTCCGGGCTCGGCCCGGACACCGAGGTGAGCTGGGTCGTCGCCACGGACAAGGCGCTGACGAACATAGTCTCCAAGGGCTCCACGACCGCCACGGCCGCCTCCGACCACACCGTCAAGGCCGACATACGCGGCCTGGCCCCGGCCACCGACTACTGGTTCCGCTTCTCGGCGGGCGGCACCGACTCCCCGGTGGCGCGCACCCGCACCGCGCCGGCGGCGGACGCGGCCGTGTCGGGCCTGCGCTTCGGCGTGGTCTCCTGCGCCAACTGGGAGGCGGGCTACTTCTCCTCCTACCGCCACCTCGCGGCCCGGGGCGACCTCGACGCCTGGCTGCACCTCGGCGACTACATCTACGAGTACGGCACCGGCGAGTACGGCACCCGCGGCACCGTCGTAAGGCAGCACGCGCCCACCCACGAGATCCTCACGCTCGCCGACTACCGCACCCGGCACGGCAAGTACAAGACCGACCCGGACCTGCAGACCCTGCACACCAAGGCACCCGTCATCGCGATCTGGGACGACCACGAGTTCGCCAACGACTCCTGGTCCGGCGGTGCCGAGAACCACACCGAGGGCGCCGAGGGCGCCTGGAGCAACCGTCAGGCGGCCGCCAAGCAGGCCTACTTCGAGTGGATGCCGGTCCGCCCGGCGATCGCCGGCACCACCTACCGCCGGCTGCGCTTCGGCAAGCTCGCCGATCTCTCGCTGCTGGACCTGAGGTCCTTCCGCTCCCAGCAGGTCAAGGTCGGCAACGGCTCGGTCGACGACCCGGACCGCACCATCACCGGGCGCGCGCAACTCGACTGGCTGAAGGCCGGGTTGAAGGCCTCCGACACCACCTGGCGGCTGGTCGGCAACTCGGTGATGATCTCGCCGTTCTCCTTCGGCTCCCTCTCCGCCGACCTGTTCAAGCCGCTCGCCAAGCTGCTCGGGCTGCCGCAGGAGGGCATCGCCGCCAACACCGACCAGTGGGACGGCTACACCGACGACCGCCGCGAACTGCTGGCCCACCTGCGCTCCAACGCCATCGGCAACACCGTCTTCCTGACCGGTGACATCCACATGGCGTGGGCCAACGACGTGCCGGTGGACGCGGGTACCTACCCGCTCTCGGCCTCGGCCGCCACGGAGTTCGTGGTCACCTCGGTCACCTCGGACAACCTCGACGACATCGTCAAGGTCCCCGAGGGCACCCTCACCGCGGTCGCCTCGCCGCTCATCCGCGCCGCCAACCGGCACGTCCACTGGGTCGACACCGACCGCCACGGCTACGGCGTCCTGGACATCACCGCCGACCGCGCGCAGATGGACTACTACGTCCTGTCCGACCGCACGGACGCGAACGCCACCTCGTCCTGGTCGCGTTCGTACCGCACGCGCACCGGCACGCAGAAGGTCGAGCGCACCTACGACCCGGTGTAGCGACCCGCTAGAGCGATTCGAGGAAGCCGAGCGCCACCCGCCAGGTGGCCTCGGCCGCCTCCTCGTCGTAGTCCGGGAGGCCGGGGTCGGTGTAGAGGTGGCCCGCCCCGGCGTATCTGTAGACCTCCACGTCGGCGCCCGCCCTGCCCAGCTGCAGGTACCAGGCGCTCAGCCAGTCGTCCGTCTCGAACGGGTCCGGCTCGGCCACGTGCAGCTGGACCGGCAGGTCGTCCACCGAGGCGTTCGGCGCGATGTCCGACGTGCCGTGCAGGAGCAGCAGTCCCCGCGCCTTGTCGTCGCCGAGGGCCAGGGTCTGCGCGACGGAGGCGCCCAGGGAGAACCCGGCGTACACGAGCCCGCGCTCCGAGTAGGGCGCGGCCGCCAGGACGGCCCGCTTCAGCAGCTCGTCCTTGCCGATCTCCTCGTTGAACGCCATGCCCTCCTCGACCGTCTCGAACGTGCGCCCCTCGAAGAGGTCCGGCGTCCACACCTCGTGCCCCGCCGCCCGCAGGCGGTCCGCCGCCGCGCGCACCGCGGGCCTGAGGCCATAGGTCGAGTGAAAAAGCATGATGTTCATGGGGCCATGGTGCCAGCCCGGTACGACAGCGCCGGCGCCGGACCGCGGACGTCGGCCGTACCCGTCCCGCGCCGGAACACACATGTTCATGACCGCCCGGTGCCGGTTACGTTCGGAGCATGGAGAACGTACTGCGCCCCCTGATCGTGGTCGGCGGCGCCGTCGTCCTGACCCTGCTGATCGGGTGGGCCACGGATCTGCTGCTGCGCAAGGCCGACGAACGGCACAGCGAGACGCCGCTGTGGGGCCTGCTGCGCCGGGCCCGCGTCCCCTACCAGCTGGTGCTGTGCGCGGCCCTGCTCAGAGGCTCCTACGGCCAGGCGAAGCTCCTGGAGGAGCACCGCGTCGGCATCGGCCGGGCACTGACTCTGGTGCTGATCGGGTCGGCGGCCTGGCTGGTGGTCCGCATCGCGGCGGCCGTCGTCGAGACCTCCTACAGCCGCTACGCCCGCGCGCACCGCGACCCGGCCCGGCTCCGCCGGGTCCGCACCCAGGTGTCGCTGATCATGCGTGTGGTCTCGGCGATCGTCGGTGTGGTCGCCGTGGCCGCGATGCTGCTGACGTTCCCCGCGATGCGCGCGGCCGGTGCCTCGCTGCTGGCCTCCGCCGGCATCCTGGGCATCGTCGCCGGTGTCGCCGCCCAGTCCACGCTCGCCAACCTGTTCGCCGGGCTCCAGATCGCCTTCGGCGACATGGTGCGGCTCGGCGACACCGTGGTGGTGGACGGCGAGTGGGGCACCGTCGAGGAGATCACGCTGACCTTCCTGACCGTACGCACCTGGGACGAGCGCCGGATCACCATGCCGGTGTCGTACTTCACCTCCAAACCCTTCGAGAACTGGTCGCGCGGCACCCCGCAGATGACCGGCATCGTCTACTGGCACCTCGACCACTCGGCCCCCGTCGAGGCGATGCGCGAGAAGCTCCGGGACATCCTGCGCGAGTCCCCCGCCTGGGACGGCCGTGACCACGGGCTCGCGGTCACCGACTCCACGCCGAACACCCTGCAGGTACGCGCGCTGGTGACCGCCAAGGACGCGGACGACGTGTGGAAGGTACGGGTCACGGTCCGCGAGCAGATGATCCGCTGGCTGTGCGCGGAGCATCCGTACGCGCTGCCCCGGGTCAACACCGCCGACGCGGTCCTGCCGCCGGGCGGGATCCCGTCCCCCGACGGCGCGGCACACCGCGTGCACGAGCCGCCGCGCACCGGCCGGGGGTGAGACCGGCGCTCAGTGGCCCCGCTCGGCACCCCCGTTGACCTGGATGATCTGCGAGGTGATGTGCCCGGCGCCCGGGGAGGCCAGCCAGTGCAGGGTGGCGGCGACGTCCCCGGGTTCGCCGGCCCGGCCGGTGGACGTCTCCGCGACGAGCCCGTCCCGCCGCGCCTCCTCGATCGGTCCGCCGAAGAAGTCGGTGTCCTCGATGTACCCCGGCGCCACCACGTTCACCGTGATGCCGCGCGGGCCCAGCTGCCGGGCCAGGTCGTGCGCGTACGGGTGGAGGGCGGCCTTGGAGGCCGCGTAGGCCCCGCTGCCGGAGCCCCGGAACGCGGCTATGGAGCTCAGGAACAGCACCCTGCCGCCCGGCTCCGCGAGCCGCTGCTTGAGCGCCTCCGTGAGCAGTACGGCCGTGAGGGTGTTGAGACGGAAGTTGACGGTCCAGTCGTGCGCGACGGCGTCGAGCGGATCTTCGGGCCCGCTCCCGGGCTCCAGTCCCCCGTTGCCTCCGGCGCTGTGGACGAGCACGTCCACGGTGCCCAGCTCCTCGGCGACGAACCGGGCCACGCGCCGCACGTCCGCCGGGTCGCGGAGGTCGGCGGCACAGGTGAGCGCCCCTGGCACCCCGGCCTTCTCCAGCACGTGCGCGCGCCGCCCGAGCAGCAGCACCCGGTCCCCGTCCGCCGCGAAGACCTGCGCCGTCGCGAGCCCGATGCCCGTACCACCACCACTGATCACAATGTTGCGAGCCATGATCCGAGCGTACGAGCGGGGCGACGACCCGGCCTCCGGATATCCACAGCCGCCATACGTTTGTATGACCGCCATTGCGCAGTGCACGTGAGCACCGTCGCACCGTCGCGCAGCGCGGCCTCAGCGGAGGCTCCGCTCGTCCAGATGCCGCAGCACCCGGTCCACGATCTCCGGGTCCGCACCCGGCTCGCTCCGCGCCGCCAGCACCTCGTGCCGAGCCGCGCTGAGCATCTCCCCCTGGATCCGCCGCACCCGTTTCAGCCGCCGGACCCGCTGCTGATGCGCCTCCCGCCGCTCCTCCTCCCCGATGTCCGGACTGATCCGCACCCCGATGTCGAAGGCCCGCCGCAGCATCTGCTCGGACAGTTCCTCCGGCAGGTCCTCGACCTGCTCGATCTCCCGGAGCCTGCGCTTCGCCGCCTTCGCCGCCCGCACGGCCAGCTGCTTCTCGAACTCCTTCTCCCGCTCGTTGTCGGCCCGCACCCCCAGCCGCTTCACCAGCCACGGCAGGGTCAGCCCCTGCAGCACCAGCGTCCCCATGATCACCCCGAACGCGATGAACACGATCTCGTCCCGGTCGGGGAAGGGGGACCCGTCGTCGGTCTTCAGCGGAATGGCCAGCGCCAGTGCCACCGAGGCCACCCCGCGCATCCCCGACCACCACATGACGACGGTCTCGCGCCAGCTCATCGGGATGTCCTCGTCGTAGTCCCGCATGGCGTGCAGCCGCTTGGTCAGCCAGGTGGCGGGGAGCAGCCACAGCAGCCGTACGAGGACCACCACGGCCACGATCGTGGCCGCCCGGCCGAGCATCTCGCCCCACCGCCCGGACGCCGTCCGGATCGCGCTGTGCAGTTCGAGGCCGATCAGCCCGAAGGCGACGCCCGTGACGAGCGTGTCCACGATGTCCCAGAAAGTGTGCCCGGCGAGCCGTGTCATCACGTCGTCGGCGCCCAGGGCGTACTCGGCGAGGAACAGGGCCGTGGTGAGCACGGCGAGCACCCCGGACCCGTGCAGCTGCTCGGCGAGCACGTACGACGCGTACGGCACCAGCAGCGTCAGACCGATCTGCAGGGTCGGGTCCCCGAGCAGGTCGAGCAACTTGTTCGAGCCCCAGCCCATTGCGAGCCCCACGGCCACCGCGACCACCGCGGACAGCACGAGGTCGAGACCGGCCCGCCACGGCGAGAAGGTGCCGCTGACGACGGCGGCGATCGCCACGTGGTACAGCACGATCGCCGTGACGTCGTTGAACAGGCCTTCGCCCTCCAGGATCGACACCAGCCTGCGTGGCAGCCCGAGCTGCCCGGCGACGGCGGTCGCGGCGACCGGGTCGGGCGGGGCGACCAGCGCGCCCAGCGCCAGGGCGGCGGCGATCGGCAGCCCCGGCACGATCGCGCCGGCGACCGCGGCCACGCACGCCGTGGTGACGAACACGAGGGCCACGGCCAGCAGGAAGATCGGCCGCTTGTTGGCCGCGAACTGCCGCCACGAGGTCCGTCTCACCGCCGCGTAGAGCAGCGGCGGCAGCAGCAACGGCAGGATCAGCTCGGGCGGGAAGTTCACGTTCGGCACGAAGGCCGCCACCGCGAGGGCGATCCCGAGCAGTGTCATCAGCACCGGTGCGGGCACCCCGAGCCGGTCCCCCACCGGGACGCTCACCAGGGCCCCCAGCAGCAGCACGAACAACAGCGCCAACTGATCCACGGCCGACGCTCCGGGAGTCGACGATGACACGGCAGGCCTCAAGCCTGCCACGGCCCCCTTCCCACCGGCCTGTCGGCGGACCCGGCCGCTACAGAGCGCGCCGCATCGCCCGGTGCGGGATCCCCGCCTCCGGGTACTCCGGGCCGTACGCCTCGTACCCCAGCCGCTCGTAGAAGGCCAGCGCGTGCGTCTGGGCGTGCAGGTCCACCGCAGTCAGCCCACGCGCGCGTGCCGCCTCCTCGATGGCCCGTACGAGCGCGACGCCGACACCGAGCCCGCGCGCCTCCCGCGCGACGGCGAGCCGCCCCAGCGAGCCCACCGACGGGTCGCCGCCGGTCTTCGAGGCGGCCGCCTCACCGAACAGCAGCCGCCCGGTGCCGAGCGGTACGCCGTCCTCCCGGACGGCCAGCACATGCACGGCCACGGCGTCGTACTCGTCGTACTCGATGTCCTGCGGGACGCCCTGCTCGACGACGAAGACCTCCTTGCGCACCGCGAAGCACGCCTCGCGGTCGGCGGGGTCCTCGGCAATCCGCACGGTGTGGGCGTCGCTCATGCCCAGGTCTCCTCGCGGACCTGGTCCAGGGCCTGCTGAAGGTCCTCGGGGTACTCGCACTCGAACTCGACCCACTGCCCGTCCCCGGGGTGCTCGAAGCCGAGCCGCACCGCGTGCAGCCACTGGCGGGTGAGGCGGAGGCGCTTGGCGAGGGTCGGGTCGGCGCCGTAGGTCAGGTCGCCGACGCACGGGTGGCGGTGGGCGGCCATGTGGACGCGGATCTGGTGGGTGCGGCCCGTCTCCAGCTTCACGTCGAGCAGCGAGGCGGCGCGGAAGGCCTCGATGAGGTCGTAGTGGGTGACCGAGGGCTTGCCGTCGGCCGTGACCGCCCACTTGTAGTCGTGGTTGGGGTGGCGGCCGATGGGCGCGTCGATCGTGCCGCTGGTCGGGTCGGGGTGGCCCTGGACGAGCGTGTGGTAGCGCTTGTCGACCGTGCGCTCCTTGAACTGGCGCTTGAGCGACGTGTACGCGTACTCCGACTTGGCGACCACCATCAGGCCCGACGTACCGACGTCGAGGCGGTGCACGATGCCCTGGCGCTCGGCGGCGCCCGAGGTCGAGATCCGGTAGCCCGCGGCGGCCAGGCCGCCGATCACGGTCGGGCCGGTCCAGCCCGGTGACGGGTGCGCGGCCACGCCGACCGGCTTGACGATCACGACCACGTCGTCGTCGTCGTGCACGATCTCCATGCCCTCGACCGGCTCGGCCACCACCTGCACCGGGGCGGGCGCCCCCGGCATCTCTACCTCCAGCCAGGCGCCGCCGCGCACTCGCTCGGACTTGCCGACCACCGTGCCGTCGACCTGCACCTTGCCTGCTGCGGCCAGCTCGGCCGCCTTCGTACGGGAGAAGCCGAACATGCGGGAGATGGCGGCGTCGACGCGCTCGCCCTCCAGGCCGTCGGGCACGGGCAGGGTACGGATCTCGGGAATCGTGCTCACCCGTCGAGTATGCCGGACGGGTGAGACAGCCCCGTACGAGAGCCCCGCTGCCTCAGTCCTTGTGGACGGTGCCGTCCGGGTCCAGACCGCGGAAGGACAGCAGCACGATCAGGATGCCGCCGCAGACGATCGCCGAGTCGGCCAGGTTGAAGACCGCGAAGCCCTTGGGCGCGATGAAGTCGACGACCTCGCCCCTGAAGATCCCCGGCCAGCGGAAGATCCGGTCGGTGAGGTTGCCCAGGGCGCCGCCGAGCAGCAGACCGAGGGCGATCGCCCAGGGCAGGCTGTAGAGCTTGCGGGCCAGGCGGACGATCACCACGATCACGGCCGCCGCGATCACCGTGAAGATGATCGTGAAGGCCTGTCCGAAGCCGAAGGCCGCACCGGGGTTGCGGAGGGCGTTGAGCTCCAGCCAGTCCCCGACGATCTCGATCGGCGCGTGGTGCTCCAGCTTCGCGACCACGATCATCTTGCTGATGAGGTCGAGGGCGTACGCGAAGGCGGCCACCGCGAACAGCACGGCGATCCGGCGCCTGCCCCGGGGCCGCTCGGCCGCGGCCGCCCCGGACGCCCCGGAGACGCCGGGCGCTCCGGCCACCGCCGCCTTCTCGTCCCTGTCGTCCGGGATGTCCGGCATACCGATGATGCGCTCCGCCTCTGCCACGTGAGTCCCTCAACCTAGGTGCCTGACTGAGGACGAGACTACGGCACGCCCCGGACGACCCACATGCTCAGGAGCGGCGTTCCTGCTTCTGCTTGCACTCCATGCACAGGGTGGCGCGCGGGAAGGCCTGCATCCGGGCCTTGCCGATGGGGTTGCCGCAGTTCTCGCACAGGCCGTAGGTGCCCGCGTCCAGGCGTTCCAGGGCGCGCTCGGTCTGGATGAGCATCTCGCGCGCGTTGGCGGCCAGGGCCATCTCGTGCTCGCGCGTGATGTTCTTGGTGCCGGTGTCCGCCTGGTCGTCGCCCGCGCCGTCCCCGGAGTCCCGCATCAGGCCGACGATGGACTCCTCGGACGAGGTGATCTCGGCGCGCAGCCGCACGTCCTCGGACTGCAGCTCCGCGCGCGCCTCCTCGACCTGCTCGTGCGTCCAGGGGTCCTCCCCGGGGCGCACCGCGAGCTCGCCGGGCTCCACCGCGGCAACCCGCGCCTTGGGGACGGCGGTCTTCGCCGCCGTGGCCGTGCCAGGAGTCTTCTTCGCAACCACCGTCGTGGCTCCCGTCTGCTCCGCGGCCCGCGCCGCGCCCGCTTTCTTGGCCGTGCTCTTCTTGGCCGCCCTCTTGGCGGAGGTGCTCTCGGCACCCTCCTTCTCCGCGGCCGCCCGCTTGGCCACGGTCTTCTTCGCGGTGGCCCTGCCGGTCACCGCCTCTTCGGACACCGCCTCCTTCGTGGCCGCCCTCCCGGCGGCCGCCCTCTTCGTCGGCCTCTCCTGGGGGGCCTGAGGGGCCTTGGGAGCCGCCTTCTCCGCAGTGGACCTCTTGGCGGCGGGCTTCTTCGCGGCCTCCCCCTCGGCGGCCTCCTCGGCGGCCCTCGCGACGGCAGCCGCCTTCCCGGTGGTGGCCTTCTTGGACGTGCTGTTCCTGGACGTGCTGTTCCTGGACGTGCCCTTCGCGGCCGCCATCTTCCCCGCCGCCGCCCTGCGGCCCGTCTCTCCCTCGCCCCTCTCCCCCTCGACCGCCTTCCCGGCAGGAGCCGCTCTCGAAGCCGTCGCCTTCTTGACGGCGCCCTTCTTCACGGCGCTCTTCCCGCCGCCGGCCTTCGCCGTGGCCGCTCCCCCACCGGCCGCGCCGCTCCCGTCGACATCGGCCGGCCTCACCGTCTTCACCGGTTTCACCGGCTTCGCCGGCTTCACGGAGTTCGCAGTCCGCGACGCGGCACCTCCCTGCGTGCTCTTCTTCCCCCCTATGCCCCTGGCCGTACCGTCGGCGGCATCAGCAGCGCCGGAGGCCGCCGCGCCCCTGGATCTGCTGGACGCCGCCTGCTGTACGGCGGTCTCTTTCACCACCATGGCCGCGGCCCCTTCACATATTGTGACCTTGCACGCGAATCGTGCTGGGACGATAAATCGACTTGAGTCCCGCGGCAACGGGGCACGCCGCCCGAATCGCCCGCCCCGCGCCCCCGCACGGCAGGGATGCATGCGTTGTGCCCAGCTCCCCGCCGGGTAATCCGTCTGGCCGGGCATCCCAGGATGCGAACACACGTACCTCGCCATTCGGGTCATCTCGGCAGCGGCCGGACCGCCGGACCCCAGAGCCCGAAAACCGGTCGGCCGCTGTCCCCGGGGCGCCGTACACTGGGCGGAGCGAAAAGCGTGGATGGGGACGAGTAGCGACGTACGCAGCCCAGAGCGACCCGGGGACGGTGGAAGCCCGGGGGCGAGCGCGACGTGAAGATCACCCCGGAGCCGCCGGAAGAAAGCCCCCGGAACAGCACCAGGGGCCGCTAGAACCGGTATCGCGACCCCAATGAGGGGGCTCACCGGCGCGTACGGCGCACGGGGAGCCAAGGAGGGTGGTACCGCGGGAGCGCGCCGCACACGGCGTACGTAGCACATACGGCTCTCGTCCCTCCGACGGAAGGCAGCAAGTCCGTTGGAGGAAGCTCGCAGATGACAGCGCCGACGTACCGCCAGGTACCCGCCCAGGTCGACCTGCCCGCGCTCGAGCACGCGGTGCTCGACTTCTGGCGCGATCAGAAGATCTTCGCCAAGAGCCTGGAACAGTCCGAGGGCCGCCCGGAGTGGGTGTTCTACGAGGGCCCGCCCACCGCGAACGGCATGCCCGGCGCCCACCACATCGAGGCGCGGGTCTTCAAGGACGTCTTCCCCCGCTTCCGCACCATGCGCGGCTACCACGTGGCCCGCAAGGCGGGCTGGGACTGCCACGGCCTGCCCGTGGAGCTCACGGTCGAGAAGGAGCTGGGCTTCAGCGGCAAGCAGGACATCGAGGCGTACGGCATCGCCGAGTTCAACGCCAAGTGCCGCGACTCCGTGCTGCGCCATACCGACGCCTTCAAAGAGCTCACGACCCGCATGGGCTACTGGGTCGACCTCGACGACGCCTACGTCACGATGGACCCCGAGTACATCGAGTCGGTCTGGTGGTCGCTGAAGGAGATCTTCAACAAGGGCCTGCTGGTCCAGGACCACCGCGTCGCCCCCTGGTGCCCGCGCTGCGGCACCGGCCTGTCGGACCACGAGCTCGCCCAGGGCTACGAGACGGTCGTCGACCCGTCCGTGTACGTCCGTTTCCCGCTCACCTCCGGTCCGCTCGCCGGCCAGGCCTCGCTCCTGGTGTGGACGACGACCCCCTGGACCCTGGTCTCCAACACGGCGGTCGCCGCGCACCCCGAGGTCACCTACGTCGTCGCGACCGACGGCGAGGAGAAGCTCGTCGTCGCCGAGCCGCTCGTCGAGAAGGCGCTCGGCGAGGGCTGGGAGCGCACGGGCCAGACCTTCACGGGCGCCGAGATGGAGCGCTGGACGTATCAACGTCCGTTCGAGCTCGTGGAGTTCCCGGAGCCCGCCCACTTCGTGGTGAACGCCGAGTACGTCACGACCGAGGACGGCACGGGTCTGGTCCACCAGTCCCCCGCCTTCGGTGAGGACGACCTCAAGGTCTGCCGGGCGTACGGTCTGCCGGTGATCAACCCGGTCCGCCCGGACGGCACCTTCGAGGAGGACGTCCCGCTGGTAGGCGGCATCTTCTTCAAGAAGGCGGACGAAAAGCTCACCGAGGACCTCCAGCAGCGCGGCCGGCTCTTCAAGCACCTGCCGTACGAGCACAGCTACCCGCACTGCTGGCGCTGCCACACCGCGCTCCTCTACTACGCGCAGCCGTCCTGGTACATCCGCACGACGGCCGTCAAGGACCGCCTCCTCGAAGAGAACGAGAAGACCAACTGGTTCCCGGAGACGGTCAAGCACGGCCGCTTCGGCGACTGGCTGAACAACAACATCGACTGGGCGCTGTCCCGCAACCGCTACTGGGGCACCCCGCTGCCCATCTGGCGCTGCGAGGACGACCACCTCACCGTCGTGGGCTCCCGCGCGGAGCTGACCGAGCTGACCGGCACCGACCAGTCCCAGCTGGACCCGCACCGCCCGTTCATCGACGACGTCACCTTCGACTGCCCGCAGTGCGCGAAGACGGCCACGCGCGTGCCGGAGGTCATCGACGCCTGGTACGACTCGGGATCGATGCCGTTCGCGCAGTGGGGCTACCCGTACAAGAACAAGGAGCTGTTCGAGAGCCGCTACCCGGCGCAGTTCATCTCCGAGGCGATCGACCAGACCCGCGGCTGGTTCTACACGCTGATGGCCGTCGGCACGCTGGTCTTCGACAAGTCGTCGTACGAGAACGTCGTGTGCCTGGGCCACATCCTCGCCGAGGACGGCCGCAAGATGTCCAAGCACCTGGGCAACATCCTGCAGCCGATCCCGCTCATGGACCAGCACGGCGCCGACGCGGTCCGCTGGTTCATGGCGGCCGGCGGCTCCCCCTGGGCGGCCCGCCGGGTCGGCCACGGCACCATCCAGGAGGTCGTCCGCAAGACGCTCCTCACGTACTGGAACACGGTCGCCTTCCAGGCCCTGTACGCCCGTACGTCGAACTGGGCGCCCAGCGAGGCCGACCCGGACCCGGCCGACCGCCCGGTCCTGGACCGCTGGCTCCTCTCCGAACTGCACGCGCTCACCGACCAGGTGACGCAGGCGCTGGAGGCGTACGACACGCAGCGCGCCGGCAAGCTCCTGTCGGCGTTCGTCGACGACCTGTCGAACTGGTACGTCCGCCGCTCGCGCCGCCGCTTCTGGCAGGGCGACAAGGCCGCGCTGCGCACGCTGCACGAGGTCGTCGAGACGGTCACCAAGCTGATGGCCCCGCTGACCCCGTTCATCACCGAGCGGGTCTGGCAGGACCTGGTCGTTCCCGTGACCCCGGGCGCCCCGGACTCCGTCCACCTGGCCTCCTGGCCGGAGGCCGACCTGTCCGCCATCGACCCGGAACTGTCGAAGCAGATGGTCATGGTCCGCCGCCTGGTGGAGCTGGGCCGCGCCACGCGCGCGGAGTCGGGCGTCAAGACCCGCCAGCCGCTCTCCCGTGCCCTGGTGGCGGTCGCGGGCTTCGACTCCCTCGACCCTGAACTACACACGCAGATCACGGAGGAGCTGAACGTCAGCTCCCTGGCGTCGCTGTCCGAGGTAGGCGGCTCCCTGGTGGACACCACGGCCAAGGCGAACTTCCGCGCCCTGGGCAAGCGGTTCGGCAAGCGGGTCCAGGAGGTGGCCAAGGCCATCGCCGCCGCCGACGCGGCCGCGCTGTCCCTGGCGCTGCGCGAGGGCACGGCGTCGGTGGAGGTCGACGGCGAGACGGTCGCGCTCGCCCCGGACGAGGTGATCATCACTGAGACCCCGCGCGAGGGCTGGTCGGTGGCGTCCGACTCCGGCGCCACGGTCGCCCTCGACCTGGAGATCACGGAGGAGCTGCGGCAGGCGGGCCTGGCCCGTGACGCGATCCGGCTGATCCAGGAGGCCCGCAAGAACAGCGGCCTCGACGTCGCCGACCGCATCGCGCTGCGCTGGACCTCAACTGACCCGGCGGTCATCGCGGCCCTGAGCGAGCACACCGGACTGATCTCCGACGAGGTCCTGGCGACCGACTTCGCCCAGGGTGAGGCGGACGGCACCTACGGTGAGCCCTTCACCGACGAGGGCCTGTCGCTCACGTTCCGTCTGCGCAAGGCATAAGCGACGCGGCTGCTCGGGGCCCGGTCCTCCTACGGGGGCCGGGCCCCGACCCGTGTCGGACACTCCCGCTCAGCCCAGTGCGTCCAGCCCCGGTGACTCCAGCAGCCGCCGACCCGGGGGACGGATCACCAACACCGCGCCCTCCGCGAAGTCGCCGAGGCTCTCGCCGATCACGAACCCGCCCGCGGTGAGTACGGCGCTGATCGCCTCGGTCATAGCCCCGTAGACCGCGCGTATGTGCCCGAAGACGGGGTCGTCGGACCGCTGCTCCATGGCACAGCGCATCCCGGCCACCCGCAGCACCGGCGCCGGACGCCATCCGACATGGGCCCCACCCGCCTCGTACGTCCCCGCCTCGCACGCTCCGCCTCCCGGCGCCGCGGCCTCTCGGTGCCGGCCTGCCGGTAACCGTTGAACTCGTGATCCCCCACGGCCGGCACACGGCAACCCCCGCCGACACCACCCTCAACACGCGTAAAAAGGGCGGGGCCCCGGACCGAAGTCCGGGGCCCCGCCCTGAACGCTGCCGACGCCTACGGCGTACTACTGACCATGCCGACCGTCAGTTGTCGTCCTCGTCGATCAGAAACCCGCGCATCGGCGAGGGAGCCTGGCCCATCGGGGACGGACCCTGCGGACGGACGGGAGCCATCGGCTGGGTCATCGCCGGGGTCATCTGCTGCTGGCCGCCGTAGGACGGAGCAGGCGGGGCCGGAGGGCCACCCATCGGCTGGTTGCCGCCGTAGGACGGGGCACTCGCGCCTGCCGGAGCCATGGAAGGCGCCGGGGACGGCGGCAGAGAGGCCGTGGCCGGGGTACGCGGCGGGGCGAGCGAGTCGTCGGCCTGGGTCTCCAGCTGACGCAGCTGCGACTCCAGGTACGACTTCAGGCGCGTGCGGTACTCGCGCTCGAAGCCACGCAGGTCCTCGACCTTGCGCTCCAGCGTGGCGCGGGCGGACTCCAGGGAGCCCATCGCGACACGGTGCTTCTCCTGCGCGTCCCGCTCCAGGGCGTCGGCCTTGGCACGGGCGTCACGCTCCAGACCCTCGGCGCGGCTGCGGGCCTCGCCGACGATCTTGTTCGCCTCGGAGCGGGCCTCGGCGATCGCCTGGTCGGCGGTCTGCTGGGCCAGCGAGAGGACACGGGCGGCGCTGTCGCCACCGGGGCCCTGACCGGGGCCGCCCATCGGACCGCCCATGGGGCCGCCCATCGGACCGCCCATCTGCTGCGGCATGGGGGGCTGACCACCCATCGGACCCTGGCCCATACCCTGGCCCATACCCTGACCCATGCCGGGGCCCTGACCCATGCCGGGACCCTGGCCCATCGGACCCTGACCCATCGGACCCTGACCCATCGGACCCTGACCCATCGGACCCTGACCCATGGGGCCCTGACCCATCGGACCGCCCTGGCCGCTGGGACCGGCAGGCAGCTGCGGAGCACCGCTGGGCAGCTGGGGCGGACCACCCATGGGGCCACCCATCTGCTGCTGCGGCGGGCCCGATATGCCGGCGGGCACCGGAGCGCCGGGACCTCGCATCCCCTGCTGAGGCATGCCGGGAGGCCCATCCTGCTCCGGAGGTTTGCGCATGTTCTGCTGGTTCTGGGCAGCAGCACGCGTGGCTGCGGCCAGCTTGGCGCGCAGGTCCTCGTTTTCGCGGAGCAGGCGGGTCAGCTCGGCTTCGACCTCGTCGAGGAAGGCATCGACCTCGTCCTCGTCATAGCCTTCTCGGAGGCGGACGGTCGTGAACTGCTTGTTCCGCACGTCCTCGGGGGTCAACGGCATCTCTTCACCTCAACGTAGTCGTCGGCATCGGCAAGACGGTAGTTCACATCGCTCACAGCCGGCTCACGATCGAGATCAGGATGTAAACAATGATCATCAGTACGAAGAAGGACAGGTCGAGCGCCACGCCCCCGAGACGCAGCGGCGGAATGAACCGCCGCAGAAGCTTGAGCGGTGGATCGGTGACAGTGTAGGTGGCCTCCAGAACGACCACCATCGCCTTGCCGGGTTGCCACGAGCGGGCGAACTGGAAGACGTAGTCCATGACCAACCGGAAGATGAGCACGATGAGGAAGCACATCAGCGCGATATAGATGACATCCAGGACCACGCTCATGACCCGTGCTTCCCTCTCCCCTGTTTCCGTACTGCTGGTACTGCTGTTTCCGGTCTTGCGTCTCAGCTCTGGTTGAAGAACCCGCCCTCTGCGATGCGGGCCTTGTCCTCCGCCGTGACATCGACGTTAGCAGGCGACAACAGAAACACCTTCTGCGTCACCCGCTCGATGCTGCCGTGAAGACCAAACACCAAACCAGCCGCAAAGTCGACAAGTCGCTTCGCGTCTGTGTCGTCCATCTCAGTCAGATTCATGATCACCGGGGTGCCCTCCCGGAAGTGTTCCCCGATGGTACGGGCCTCGTTGTAGGTCCGGGGGTGAAGCGTGGTGATCCGGTAAGGCTCTCGTTCCGACACGACCTTGGGCATGATCACCGGTGCGTTCTTCTCCAGGGACTGGCGTTCTTGTGTGATGGACGCCACGGGCGCGATGCGCGCCGGGCGTCCGGATTCCGCGGGCAGCGAAGCCGAACGGGAGACCGGGTCGCGCTGCGCGGGGGGTTGCACCACTCGCACCGATTCGTCCCTCTGGGGCTGGTGTGAGCCGTGCGACTGGTGTGACGGCTCGTGCCGCCGGTGGTCCCGCTCCGGCTCCGGGTCCAGTTCGGGCTCGAAGTCGTCGTCGGGGTCGAATCCGCGGCCGTCGTACCCGTCGTCCTCCACGAGGCCGAGGTAGACCGCCATCTTGCGCATCGCGCCGGCCATTCTCTGAGTCCTCCGCTCTGTGGTGGATCGACTGACGACTGCCAAGTCCCTGCGATCCACGAGGTCGTTGTGCCCGCTTTCTGCGGCATTGACCATATTTTCTGCTGTGGTCCGACTTCCTGGCGACGTTACCCGAGCCTGGGGCGGACTCCGAGTACCGCGGTACCGACGCGCACATGTGTCGCTCCGGCCGCCACGGCCTGTTCGAGGTCCGCACTCATCCCTGCAGAGACCATGTTCGCAGCAGGATGGACTCGGCGCAGGTCGGTCGACAAATCCATCAGCCGCTCGAACGCCGCCTGTTGACGTCCGGCATACTCCCCGGTGAGCGGGGCGACGGTCATCAGCCCGTCGAGCCGCAGCCCCGGAGCCCGGGAGACAAGGTCGGCCAACTCTTCGATTCCGCCGGGCCCCACGCCGCCTCGCTCCCCTCTTCCCGCCGCGCCCGCGTCAAGTGCCACCTGAATGAGGCACCCCACCTCGCGTCCCGCCCGCTCCGCCTCCCCCGACAGAGCCGTGACGAGCCTGGAACGGTCGACGGACTGCACGACATCCGCGTAACCGACCACGGATCGCACCTTGTTGGTCTGCAATTGACCGACAAAGTGCCAATTAAGGGGCAGATCCGAGCAAGCGGCGGCCTTGGGCGCCGCGTCCTGGTCCCGGTTCTCGGCCACGTGGCGCACACCGAGCTCCGACAGGATCCGCACATCGCTCGCCGGGTAGGTCTTGGTGACCACGATCAGGGTCACTTCCTCCCGCTCACGCCCGGCGGCCGCGCACGCGGCGGCGATGCGCTCCTCCACCTTCGCCAGATTTCCGGCGAGTTCACCCGTACGGTCCGTCATGTCCCATCAGTCCAGCCATACATAGCCCGCGAGCCGACCGGTGGTGCGGTCTCGGCGGTACGAGAAGTGGTCGCCCGACTCCAACGTGCACACCGGCGACTGCGCCCGGTCGTGCACCCCGAGCCGTTCGAGCTGCGCGTGCACTCCGGCGCTCACGTCGACCGCCGGTGTGCCCCAGCTCGTCTCGGAATGCGCCGCCGGCTCGACGGCGGCCACCTCGGCGCGCATCGCCTCCGGCACTTCGTAACACCGGCCACACACGGCGGGCCCGGTGCGGGCGACGATCCGGGACGGCTCGGCGCCGAGTTCGATCATGGCCCGTACGGCGGCGGGGACGACCCCGGCGACCATCCCGGGCCGGCCCGCGTGGGCCGCGGCGGCGACCCCCGCGACGGGGTCGGCCAGCAGCACCGGCACGCAGTCGGCGGTGAGCACGGCGAGGGCGAGTCCGCGGCGGGCGGTGACGACCGCGTCGACCGACGGGATCTCCGCGGCGGAGCCCCAGGGGCTGTCCACCACGGCCACGTCGGCGCCGTGCACCTGGTTCATCCAGACCACCCGGACCGGGTCGATCCCCAGGGCCCCGGCCGCCAGTTCTCGATTGGTCCGCACGGCGGCGGGGTCGTCGCCGACCGCTCCGCCGAGGTTGAGCTCTTCGTACGGAACGGCGCTCACCCCGCCCCACCTGTCGGTGAAGGCGAAGTGCGCGCCGCTCACAGTGTCGCTCTGTCCTATCACTTCAGGAAGTCCGGCACGTCCAGTTCCTCGGCCGAGCTGTCCGAGTAGGTCCGCGGGGCCGGCGTGACCGGCGGAACGACCGGGGTGTCGATCACCGCGGCCGGGGCGGGCTCGGGCTCCTCCTTCGGCGTCACGCTGCCGAGCGAGCCGAAGGTGGGGCGGCTCTCCGGCTGCCGCACCGGAGCGGGCTCATCACGGCGGGAGGAGGCCGAGGACGAGCCGATCACGTTGTCCCGGCGGGCCGGCGGCTGACCGCCGTCGAAGCCGGCCGCGATCACGGTGACCCGCACCTCGTCACCGAGGGCGTCGTCGATGACCGCGCCGAAGATGATGTTGGCCTCCGGGTGGGCGGCCTCGCTGACCAGCTGGGCGGCCTCGTTGATCTCGAACAGGCCGAGGTCCGAGCCGCCGGAGATGGAGAGCAGCACACCCCGGGCGCCGTCGATGGAGGCCTCCAGGAGCGGCGAGGAGATCGCCATCTCGGCCGCGGCCACCGCGCGGTCGTCGCCGCGGGCCGAGCCGATGCCCATGAGGGCCGAACCGGCCTCGGACATGACCGACTTCACATCAGCGAAGTCGAGGTTGATCAGGCCGGGGGTGGTGATGAGGTCGGTGATGCCCTGGACACCGGAGAGCAGGACCTGGTCCGCGGACTTGAAGGCGTCCAGGACCGAGACCTGGCGGTCCGAGATGGACAGCAGCCGGTCGTTCGGGATGACGATGAGGGTGTCGACCTCTTCGCGGAGCTCGGCGATACCGTCCTCGGCCTGGTTCGCGCGGCGCCGTCCCTCGAAGGTGAACGGGCGCGTGACCACGCCGATGGTCAGGGCGCCCAGGGAGCGGGCGATGTTGGCCACGACGGGCGCGCCGCCGGTGCCGGTGCCGCCTCCTTCACCAGCCGTCACGAAGACCATGTCGGCCCCCTTGAGGACCTCCTCGATCTCCTCGCGGTGGTCCTCGGCGGCCTTCCGGCCGACGGCCGGGTTGGCGCCGGCGCCGAGTCCGCGGGTCAGTTCGCGGCCGACGTCGAGCTTGACGTCGGCGTCGCTCATCAACAGCGCCTGCGCGTCGGTGTTGATGGCGATGAACTCGACGCCCTTGAGACCGACCTCGATCATCCGGTTGATGGCATTGACACCACCGCCGCCGACACCGATGACCTTGATGACTGCGAGGTAGTTCTGCGGTGCTGCCACGTCGAAGGCCTCTCGCCTCGAATTACGTTGCCGTCGTCTCGCGGGTGCGCCGCGCTCCGCCGGCTGATGCCGAATGGGACGGTCCGAGCGCCGACCCGAACCCTAACGCTGAAGTTTAGGGTTACCAGTGTGTCCGTTCCTTGGAGTCTTCTGAACAGGACACTAAGTCGACAAGTGGCGCACGTACAACGAACACGCCGAACCTCCCGTTTTTCTTTTCACCCTATGTGATCAGCCGTAGCAGTGCCCAACCAGGGTGCTGGCCTGCGCTGATGTGCGTCAACTTCCCGCTGACGCAGGGGCGGTGGGAACGCTGACATCGAAGTGCCGTGCGCCGGGCGCGGCTTTCATCAGGGCGGTGAGCGTACGAGCCTTGACGCGGCCGCTCTCGGCGCTGCCCCAGGCGACCGTGCGGCCGCCGCTCAGCTCCAGCGAGATGTCGTCGTACGAACGGACCTTGACGACCCGGGTGTCGCGGGCGACGGCGGCCGGAATGTCACCGGCAACCCGCCCCGCCTCCCGCACGAGCCGGTCCGGCCCGAAACGCCGCAGGCTCGCGGAGGCCGAACCCTGCCGAGCCACCGTCAATTCCAGACTCGGCACACCTTTCGGCGCCTGCGAAACCACGGCGAAACGGACACCGTCGTCGTCCACTTCGACAAACTTTCCGCCCTTTTGGACAAGCAGAACCGGAGTACGCTCGGTCACTTTCAGTCCGATTCCATGGGGCCAGGAACGGACGACGTCAACCACGTCAATTCGGGGCAATTTCCGGCGAAGTCGGGCCTCGATCGCATCGGTGTCCACGGAAATCAGCGGTGCCCCGACCGGCACGTCCGCGGCCTCGCGTACCTGCGCGGGCGTCAGGACGAGCGTTCCGGAGACCGACACGCTTTCCACGCGCAGCCAGGGCGAGCCGTACACCAGCCAGACGGAACCAGCGCCGAGAAGCACGAGGGCGACGGCCAGGATGACGATCGTACGAAGGCGGGACGTGCGCAGCCTCCGGACGAGTGGCGGGCCGGACGACTCCTGTTGACGGTCACCGCGCTCGGCGGTGGTCGGTCCGGCCACGCGCGCTCCTTTCAGGGCTCGGTTCTCCCCCGGCCTTCGGTCGGGGGTACCCCACCGGGGCGACCCGGCCGGTGCCGAGAGGCCGACCGCGCTCAGCCCTGCCGGCCTCCGCGCGCCCCCAAGCTCTCAACTTCGTTCGAGCAGGGGGCACCCCATGCCCTCTCGGCACCGGCGCGCCCCTTCGGCTCACTCGCCGATGCTAGGGCCTGTCCGGCGGATCATGCCGCAGACGCGGGGCCCGGCACGCCCTCCCCCAAGCTCTTCGAGCAGGGGGACCCCCATGGCCCCGCTCACCTGGGTTGACGAGGCGCCGTTGCTTTCCTGCGACCTGATCCGCCGGACAGGCCTCAGCGACGGTGCGAAGCGATCGCCTCGTACACCATGCCGACGAGCAGGTCGTCGGCGTCCCGGCGGCCGAACTCGCTGGCGGCACGGGACATCTCGTACAACCGGTGCGGATCGCCGAGCACGGGCAGGACGGTCCGCTGGAGCCACTCGGGGGTGAGTTCCGCGTCGTCGACCAGCAGTCCGCCGCCGGCCTTGACCACCGGCTGGGCGTTGAGCCGCTGTTCGCCGTTGCCGATGGGCAGCGGGACATAAGCGGCCGGGAGCCCGACGGCGGAGAGTTCGGCGACGGTCATCGCGCCCGCGCGGCAGAGCATCATGTCGGCCGCGGCGTACGCGAGGTCCATCCGATCCAGGTAACTTACCGGGATATAGGGGGGCATTCCCGGCATCTGGTGTACCTGTGGCAGTTCGTTCTTGGGACCGACCGCGTGCAGGATCTGGATGCCCGCCTGCTGGAGCCAGGGCGCGACCTGCTGGACCACCTCGTTGAGGCGGCGGGCGCCCTGCGAGCCTCCGGAGACGAGCAGCGTGGGCAGGTTCGGGTCGAGACCGAAGCGGGCGCGGGCCTCGGGGCGGACGGCGGCGCGGTCCAGGGTGGCGATGGAGCGGCGCAGCGGGATGCCGATGTAGCGGGCGTTGCGCAGCTTGCTGTCGGGCGTGGAGACGGCGACCTGGGCGGCGTACCGGGAGCCGATCTTGTTGGCGAGTCCGGGCCGGGCGTTGGCCTCATGGATCACGATCGGCACGCCGAGGCGCTTGGCGGCGAGGTAGGCGGGCAGGGCCACGTAGCCGCCGAAGCCGACCACACAGTCGGCCTTGGTGCGCTCCAGGATCTGCTCGGTCGCCTTGATCGTGCCGCGCAGCCGGCCCGGGACGGTGATCAGCTCGGGAGTGGGCTTGCGCGGCAGCGGCACCGCCGGAATCAGCGCGAGCTCGTAGCCGCGCTCCGGTACGAGCCTGGTCTCCAGGCCGCGCTCCGTGCCCAGGGCCGTGATCCCCACGGTCGGGTCCTGCCTACGCAGGGCGTCCGCGAGGGCGAGCGCGGGCTCGATGTGGCCGGCGGTCCCTCCACCGGCGAGTACGACATGCACCGAAATTCACCGCTCTCCGGACGAACGCGCCACCGAGGCACGCCGTCGCATCGTGTTCCATCTCCGAGACCGCCGGCCGAGGCCGGAGTCTCCCGCCCGCTTTCTACCAAAGCGGGACTGCCGCATGGCAAGCGCCGCCCGTGCTGCGGGCTCGTCGCGCGCGAAGGCGATCAGCAGCCCGATGGCGAACATGGTCGGCAGCAGGGCGGACCCTCCGTAGGAGAACAGCGGGAGGGGGACGCCGGCGATCGGCAGCAGACCGAGCACCGCACCGATGTTGATCACTGCCTGGGCGGTGATCCAGGTGGTCACGCCTCCCGCGGCATACCTCACGAAGGGGTCCTCCGTGCGTCCGGCCACGCGGATACCCGCATAGCCTAGAGCCGCGAAGAGGGCGAGCACCGACAGCGTCCCCGCGAGGCCCAGTTCCTCACCGGTGACGGCGAAGATGAAGTCGGTGTGGGCTTCGGGCAGTTGGCCCCATTTTTCCACGCTTGCGCCCAGGCCGGAACCGAAGAGTCCGCCGGAGGCGAGGGCGTAGATCCCGTGCACGGCCTGCCAGCAGTCGGCGACCCCGGAGCGGGGCTCGGTGGCACCGATACAGGCGAGCCGGGCCATGCGGTTCGGGCTGGTCTTGATCAGGACCACACCGATCGCGGAAGCGACCGACAGCACGCCGACGAACAGCCGGGTGGGCGCTCCCGCCAGCCACAGCAGGCCGAACAGGATCGCCGTCAGGATGATCGCCGTACCCATGTCGCCGCCGAGCATGATCAGCCCAAGCAGCAGGAACGCGACCGGGACCAGCGGCACCAGCATGTGCTTCCACTGCATCAGCAGCTTCTTCTCCTGCTTGCGCGCCATCAGGTCGGCACCCCACAGCACCAGCGCGAGCTTGCCGAACTCGCTGGGCTGGATCTGGAAGGATCCACCGAGGGAGATCCAGTTCTGGTTGCCGTTGACCGCCATCCCTATCCCCGGCACCTGCACCAGGGCCATCAGGAACACGGCGCCCGCGAGGATCGGGTACGCCAGCGCCCGGTGCAGCTTCACCGGCATGCGGGAAGCGGCGAACATCAGACCGCCGCCGATGGCCGCCGCCATGAACTGCTTGCGGAAGAAATAGGACCCGGGCAGCGACAGCTGGAGCGCGGTGATCTGGGAGGCCGAGTAGACCATCACGAGGCCCAGCACGGTGATCAGCAGGCTGCCGCCGAGGATCAGGTAGTACGCGGTCAGCGGCCGGTCCCAGGCCTTCCGCGCGCGCGTGTAGAGCCGTCGTACGGGGTTGTCGGACGAGCTCCCGGGGGCCGCGGGCCGTCTGACGGCCCGCTGCACGGGCGGCCGGCCGCCGGTGCGGCTACCGGGCATGGTCGCCTCCGCTGTACGTCGGCCCTGACGGTCCCACGCGTCCCTCCCAAGGTCCGCCCGGCAGGCGGCCGGGTCAGGCGCCGAGTTCGCGAACCGCCTCCGCGAACGCGTCACCGCGCTTGTTGTAGTTGGTGAACATGTCCATGGAAGCGCAGGCCGGGGCAAGGAGCACCGTGTCACCGGGGACCGCCAGTCGCTTCGCCTCCTGGACCGCCTGGAGCATCGCCCCAGTGTCGGTCCGGTCGAGGTCGACGACAGGTACTTCCGGCGCGTGTCGCGCCAGGGCGTCCCGGATCAGGGCGCGGTCGGCGCCGATGAGGACGGCACCCCGAAGTCGCTTCGCCGACTTGGCGACGAGCTCGTCGAAGGTCGCCCCCTTCGCCAGACCGCCCGCAATCCATACGATCGACTCATATGCCGCCAACGAGGCTTCCGCCGCGTGGGTGTTGGTGGCCTTGGAGTCGTCGACGTAGGCCACACCGTCCACGTCGGCCACGTGCGCGATGCGGTGCGCGTCCGGCCGGAAGGCCCGCAGGCCGTCCCGTACGGCCGTGGCGGGCACCCCGAAGGCCCGCGCCAGGGCCGCCGCGGCAAGGGCGTTGGCGATGTTGTGCGGTGCGGGCGGGTTGACGTCCGAGACCTCGGCCAGCTCCTGCGCGTTCTTGTGCCGGTTCTCGACGAAGGCGCGGTCGACCAGGATGCCGTCCACGACGCCGAGTTGGGAGGGTCCCGGGGAGCCGAGGGTGAAGCCGATGGCCCGGCAGCCCTCCTCGACGTCCGCCTCGCGCACCAGGTCCTCGGTGAGCTTGTCGGCCACGTTGTAGACGCAGGCGACCCGATTGCCCTCGTAGATACGGCCCTTGTCGGCGGCGTACGCCTCCATGGAGCCGTGCCAGTCGAGGTGGTCCGGCGCCAGGTTCAGGACGACGGCCGAGTGGGCGCGCAGGGAGGGCGCCCAGTGGAGCTGGTAGCTGGAGAGCTCGACGGCCAGGACGTCGTACTCTTCCTCGCCGAGGACGGCGTCGAGCAGCGAGACGCCGATGTTCCCGACCGCGGCCGTGCGCAGGCCCGCCGCCCTGAGGATGGAGGCGAGCATCTGGACGGTCGTGGTCTTGCCGTTGGTGCCCGTGACCGCAAGCCAGGGAGCGGCGTCCGGGCCGCGGAGCCGCCAGGCCAGTTCGACGTCGCCCCAGATCGGCACGCCCGCCTCGGCCGCCGCCGTGAAGAGCGGCTTGTCCGGCTTCCAGCCGGGCGCGGTGACGATGAGCTCGGTGCCCTCCGGCAGGGTCTCGCCGTCGCCGAGGCGCACGGTGATGCCGAGCGCCTCCAGTTCGGCGGCCTGGGCGCGGGCACGCTCGTCGTCGCCGTCGTTGACGACCGTCACGACCGCGCCGAGGCCGTGCAGCACCTTGGCCGCCGGGACGCCGGAGACACCGAGCCCGGCGACGGTGACGTGCTTGCCCTGGAAGTCGAAGAACCCCGAAGGCACTGATGACACCGAGGACACCGATGAGGTCACTTGTCCGCTGCCCATCCCGCGTAGAAGAGGCCAAGTCCGACGATGACACAGATGCCCTGAATGATCCAGAACCGGACCACTACAAGGACTTCGGACCAGCCCTTGAGTTCGAAGTGATGCTGGAGTGGCGCCATCCGGAAGACGCGCTTGCCGGTGAGCTTGAAGGAGCCGACCTGGATGACGACGGACATGGTGATGAGGACGAACAGGCCGCCGAGGATGGCGATCAGCAGCTCGGTGCGGGAGCAGATCGCGAGACCCGCGAGCACACCGCCGAGCGCGAGCGAACCGGTGTCACCCATGAAGATCTTGGCGGGCGAGGTGTTCCACCACAGGAAGCCGAGGCAGGCGCCCATCAGCGCGGACGAGACGACCGCGAGGTCGAGCGGGTCGCGCACCTCGTAGCAGGCGTTCGGGTTGGTCAGCGTCGTCGCGTTGGCGCAGGACTCCTGGAACTGCCACACGCCGATGAACGTGTACGCGCCGAAGACGAGCACGGAGGCACCGGTGGCGAGGCCGTCCAGACCGTCGGTCAGGTTCACGCCGTTCGACATCGCCAGGATCATGAACAGCGCCCAGACCACGAACAGCACCGGGCCGATCGTCCAGCCGAAGTCGGTGATGAACGACAGCTTGGTGGAGGCCGGGGTGTTGCCGCGGGCGTCCGCGAACTGGAGCGAGAGCACGGCGAACGCGATGCCGCCGAGCAACTGGCCGGCCATCTTCGCCTTGGCCCGCAGACCCAGCGAACGCCGCTTGACGATCTTGATGTAGTCGTCGAGGAAGCCGACCAGGCCCATGCCGGACATGAGACCGAGCACCAGCAGGCCCGAGTACGTCGGCGCGTAGCCGGTGATCACCTTGGCCAGGAAGTAGGCGGCGATCGTCGCCAGGATGAAGGCGATACCGCCCATGGTCGGCGTACCGCGCTTGCTGGCGTGCTCGCGCGGTCCGTCGTCGCGGATGTACTGGCCGTAGCCCTTGCGCGCGAGGAGCTTGATCAGCAGCGGGGTGCCGATCAGGGTGAGGAACAGACCAATGACTCCTGCGAACAGGATCTGCTTCATCATCGGGCGGCAACCTCACCCTCGGCACCGGACTCGAGCAGCGCCTGGGCAACGCTCTCGAGACCTACCGAACGGGACGCCTTCACGAGCACGACGTCCCCCGGGCGCAACTCGCTGCGCAACAGGTCGACCGCCGCCTGTGCGTCGGACACGTGCACCGACTCCTCACCCCACGAACCCTCGTTATATGCGCCCAATTGCAGCCAGGACGCTTCCCTGCCCCCGACCGCGACGAGCTTGCTGACGTTGAGCCGGACGGCGAGCCGCCCGACCGCGTCGTGCTCGGCGAGCGCCTCGTCCCCGAGCTCGGCCATCTTGCCGAGCACCGCCCAGGTCCGCCTCCCCTTGCCCATGGCCGCGAGCGCGCGCAGGGCGGCCCGCATGGACTCGGGATTGGCGTTGTAGGCGTCGTTGACGATGGTCACGCCGTCCGGGCGCTCGGTGACCTCCATCCGCCAGCGGGAGAGGGTGCCCGCCTCGGAGAGCGCGGTGGCGATCTCTTTCGCGGACATGCCCAGCTCATGAGCGACGGCGGCCGCGGCGAGCGCGTTCGACACGTGGTGCTCACCGTACAGGCGCATGGTCACATCGCTTGCACCGGAGGGTGTGTGAAGTCTGAAGGAGGGCTGTCCGCTGTCCGTGAGTCGTACGTTCTCGGCGCGTACGTCCGCTTCGGCCGACTCTCCGAAAAGGATCACCTTCGCCTTGGTACGGGAGGCCATGGCCCGGACCAACGGATCGTCGGCGTTGAGGATCGCCGCGCCGTCCTCCGGGAGGGCCTCCACGAGCTCGCCCTTCGCCTGGGCGATCTGCTCGCGGCCGCCGAACTCGCCGATGTGGGCGGTGCCGACGTTGAGGACGAGGCCGACCCTGGGGGGCGTGAGGCTCGTGAGGTAGCGGATGTCGCCGATGTAGCGCGCGCCCATCTCCAGCACGAGGTACCGCGTGTCGTGCGTGACCCGGAGCGCGGTCAGCGGAAGGCCGATCTCGTTGTTGAGGTTGCCTTCCGGCCAGATCGTGGGCGCCTTGCTGTTCAGCACCTGGGCGATGAGGTCCTTGGTGCTCGTCTTGCCGGCCGACCCGGTGAGCGCGACGAGGGTCGCGCCCGCCTTCGCCACGACGTGGCGCGCGAGGGCGCCCAGCGCCTTGGTGACGTCGTCCACGACGATCGCGGGCACACCGACGGGGCGCGACGCCAGTACGGCGACCGCGCCCGCCTCGACGACCGCCGCCGCGAAGTCGTGGCCGTCCACGCGTTCGCCGGCGAAGGCGGCGAAGAGGCTGCCGGGCACCACTTCACGCGAGTCCCGGACGACTGGTCCGGTGACCTGGACGGACGGATCCGGTATGTCGTGCGTCTGCCCGCCGACGACTGCTGCGATCTCGGCGAGGGAGAGGGCGATCACAAGTTCATCCCTGGGTCTTCTGGATAGCTTCGCGAAGCACCTGGCGGTCGTCGAAGGGACGGACCACTCCGGCGATGTCCTGGCCCTGCTCATGGCCCTTGCCCGCGACCAGCACGGTGTCCCCGGGCTGCGCGCGGGCGACGACGGCGGCGATCGCGGCGGCCCGGTCCTCGAAGAGGAGCACCTCGCCGCGCTCGTGCGCGGGCACCGACGCCGCGCCCTGGAGCATCGTCGCGAGGATCGCCAGGGGATCCTCGGAGCGGGGGTTGTCGGAGGTCAGCACGGCCGTGTCGGCGAGCCGGGCCGCGGCCGCGCCCATCGGGGCGCGTTTGGTCCGGTCGCGGTCGCCGCCGCAGCCGAGGACGACGTGCAGATGGCCCTTGGTGACCTTGCGCAGCGCCTTGAGCACTGATTCGACCGCGTCGGTCTTGTGGGCGTAGTCGACGACCGCGAGGTACGGCTGTCCGGCGTCCACCCGCTCCAGGCGCCCCGGCACGCCCGGCACGGCGGCGACGCCGTCGGCGGCGGTCTGCGGGTCGAGGCCCGCGGCGGCGAGGGCGACGACGGCGGCGAGGGTGTTCGCCACGTTGAAGGGGCCCGGCAGCGGCGACCGGGCGTCGATCCGCTCGCCCCCGGGGCCGACGATGGTGAACGCCGAGTCCATCGGACCGATCCGGACGTCCTCGGCGCGCCAGTCGGCGTCGGGGTGGCCCTCGGCGGAGAAGGTGACCACCGGGACGGTGGCTTCCTCGGCGAGCCGGCGGCCGTACTCGTCGTCGGCGTTGATCACACCGCGTCTGCTGCGTTCCGGCGTGAAAAGTTGTGCCTTGGCCCGGTAGTAGTCCTCCATGTCGGAGTGGAACTCCATGTGTTCCGGGCTGAGGTTGGTGAAGACGGCGACGTCGAAGACGCAGCCGTCGACCCGGCCGAGGACCAGGGCGTGGCTGGAGACCTCCATGGCGACCGCCTCGACGCCTCGCTCGCGCATGACGGCGAACAGGGCCTGGAGGTCGGTGGCTTCGGGGGTGGTGCGCTCGGACTTGATGCGCTCGTCGCCGATGCGCATCTCGACCGTTCCGACCAGGCCGGTGGACTTGGCCGTCCGCAGACCGCCCTCGACGAGGTAGGCGGTGGTGGTCTTGCCGGAGGTGCCGGTGATGCCGATCTGGAGGAGATCGCGGCCGGGACGGCCGTAGATCGTGGCCGCCAGCTCGCCCATCCGCGCGCGCGGGTCGTCGACGACCAGGACCGGCAGGCCGGTCGCGGCGGCGCGCTCGGCGCCCGTCGGATCGGTCAGCACGGCGACCGCGCCGAGGCCGGCGGCCTGGGTGACGAAGTCGGCGCCGTGCAGCCGGGCGCCCGGGAGAGCGGCGTACAGGTCACCGGGGCGGACGGCGCGCGAATCGTGGGTGATGCCCGTGACATCGGCGGCGCGGTCCGGCGTGGCGGCACCCAGCTGATCGGCGAGCTCCGCGAGGGGTGTGGCGGAGACCTGAACCGGCCGTGGCGACCCCGGATATGTCACGGAAGCGCCCTTCTGGGTGGTTTGGGACTGATCAGCGTGTGGCACGGCGGTGAGCGTACCGGGCGCACCCGCTCCGGAGCGAAGCGAGGGGCCGGAGGGGCCGTGGTTCCCGGGATCGGGAGTGATCGTTCTCACGAGCTCGTTCCTGGTGGTCTGTACGGGGTACCGGTGCCGGTCAGGGCTTGTAGGAGACGGGCAGGTTCGCGGCCTGGGCCCCGGTCGGCGGGATCTGGAGGGTCTTCAGGGCGAACTCCATCACCTGCTTGTAGATGGGGCCGCAGATCTGGCCGCCGAAGTAGCTGCCGCTGGTTGCGTTCTGGATGGCGCAGTAGACGGTGATCCGCGGGTTGTCCGCGGGTGCGAATCCGGCGAACGACGACGTGTAGCCGTGGTACTTGCCGGTGGCCGGATCCACGCGGTTGGCCGTACCCGTCTTGCCCGCGACGCGGTAGCCGGGGATACGCGCCTTGGTGCCGGTGCCCTCCCGGTCGTCCACCACGGACTCCAGCATCTGAGCCACGGCCTTCGCCGTCTTCTCACTGACCACCCGGGTCTTCTTGGGCTTGGGTGCGGGAGTGAAGAGCCCGTCGGCGCCCTTGGTCCCGCGCACCAGGGTCGGCTCGACGCGGACGCCGCCGTTGGCGATCGTCGAGTAGACGGAGGCCGCCTGCATGGCGTTGAGGGACATGCCCTGGCCGAAAGGGATCGTGTACTGCTGCGACGTCGACCACGTGGCTGCGGGCGCGAGGATGCCCTTGGTCTCGCCGGGGAAGCCGAGCCCGGTGTAGCTGCCGATGCCGAACTTGCGCAGGTACGAGTAGAGGGCCTTGTTGGCCTCCGGCTGGGTCCTGCCGAGCTGACCAGCGGCCAGGATGGTGCCGATGTTGCTGGACTTCGCGAGCACGCCGTTGAGCGTGAGGTGCCAGGTCGCGTGGTCGACGTCGTCCTGGAAGAGGCGGTCGCCGCGGTGCAGCCGGTTGGGCACGACGACGTGGGTGAGCGGGGTGGCGACGTTCTCCTCCAGTACGGCCGCCATCGACATGACCTTGGCGGTGGAACCGGGCTCGTAGGCATCCTGGAGGGCCGGGTTTCCCATGGCGGTGGAGTCCGCCTTGGTCAGGTCGTTGGGGTCAAAGCCGGGTGAGTCGGCCATGGCCAGGATCTCGCCGGTGCGGGTGTCCTGGACGATCACGTAGCCGCGGTCGGCCTTGGACTTCTTCACCTGCTCGGTGATCGCGTTCTGCGCGGCCCACTGGATGTCGCGGTCGATGGTGAGCTCGACGTCGGAGCCGGCGACCGCGGGGGTCTCGGTGGAGCCCACGGTGGGCACCTCGCGGCCGCCGGACTGGGCGTAGCGGATCTTGCCGTCCTTGCCGGTCAGCGTCTTGTTCAGCTGCTGTTCGACGCCTCCGCCGCCCTTGCCCTCGGCATTGACCCAGCCCAGTATCCCGGCGGCCAGGTCGCCGTTCGGGTACACGCGCTTGCTGCTGGGGTCGGCGAAGACGCCGGCCAGGACGTTGACGGTGGTCTTGTCCGTGGCCGCCTTCTTGGTGAGCGCCGTCCTCAGGTCCTTGATCTGGTTCCAGACCTGCGGGGTCTGGCGACTGGCGAGCTTGACGTAGCGCAGGTCCTTGTTCGCGGGCCGCAGCTTCCTGACGAGCTTGTCCTGGTCCTGCCCGAGGATCGGCGCGAGCAGCGCGGCCGCCTGCTCGGGGCCGTCGTCGACGGCCAGCTGCTTGCGCGTGAACATCGTCGGGTCGGCCGTGATGTCGTACGCGTCGTCGCTGATCGCCAGTGCCACGCCGTTGCGGTCGGTGATCCCGCCGCGTTCGGCGGCCAGGGTGTGGACGACATACCGGTCCTGTTCGGCCCTGGCGGCGTACGCGCTCGCGTCGACGGCCTGCACCTGGAGCAGCCGCACGACGAAGGCGAGCAGCACCAGGGTCAGCGCGAGACTGACCATGCGCAGGCGGGGGCGGGGGCTGCCGAGCCGCAGAGCGCGCGAGGCCGACGCAGGGCGGACCTGCTGCGGGCGCCGGACCGGGCGGGCCCCGGGGCCGGGCTGCCGCCGAGCGCCGTTCCCGGGCCTGGGCGGCTTGGCGGGGCCGGGCACGCGGCGGCGCGGCGGTTGCCTTTTTCCAGAAGTGTCTGACACTTCCGTCACCTGCCGGGGGTCGTGGTCGTGGCGGGCTGGGGGGTGGAGGCGGGCGTCGGTGACGCCGGGGAGGTGAAGGCCGGGGAGCCGGGGATCGGTGAGGCAGGGGCCGGGGAGGCAGGGGCCGGGGTGCTCGGCGTCGCCTGCCTGGCCGGGGACGCGGGAGCGCCGCGGAGGATCACCTCGGGCGGGAGGGGCACGATCGTGCTGGTGGTGGACTGCCGGAGAGCGGCGGGGCCGGGTACACCCCTGACGGTGCCGTCAGGGTTGAGGAAGGCCGGGTCGCCGCCGGGCACCATGCCGAGTTCGTGGGCGCGGCGCTGGAGGGCGTCGGGGGCGGAGTAGGCGTCGATGTCCCGCTGGAGTGCCTGTTCCTCGTCGCTGAGGTTCTTCGTCTGCTTCTGGAGGTCGTCGAGTTGGAAAGAGCCTTCGCTGAGCGCCGAGTTCAGCACCAGCAGTGCGATGAGGCCGCCGCCGAGGAGCAGGACGACGAGGAGGACGAACGGCGTGCGGGCCGCCTGTTTGCGGCCGGCCGGGAAGAGCCGCGCGAGCCGGGCGGCCCTCCCCTTCAGTTCGGGTTTCCTACTCACATGCCCTCCGGTGAGTTCGGGTACCCAACTCACTCACGCACCTCATACGGCGTCTTCCCTGATGCGCTGGGCCCCGCGCAGCCGTGCCGGAGCCGCCCGGCGGTTCTCGGCGACCTCTTCCTCGGTGGGAAGTTCGGCACCGCGCGTGAGCAGCTTGAGCCGGGGCTGGTAGCGCTCGGGCACGACGGGGAGCCCGGGCGGGGCGGTGGACGCGGCGCCGGCCGCGAACACCTGCTTGACCAGGCGGTCCTCCAGCGACTGGTACGACAGGACGGCGATCCGTCCGCCCACGTCGAGCGCCTTCACCGCGGCCGGGATCGCGCGCTCCAGGACGGACAGTTCGCCGTTGACCTCGATCCGCAGTGCCTGGAAGGTGCGCTTGGCCGGGTTGCCGCCGGTGCGCTTGGCGGCCTGCGGCAGCGCGTCCCGGATCAGCTCCACGAGCCGCGCGCTGGTGCTGAACGGCTCCTTCTCGCGCTCGCGCACGATCGCGCCCACGATCCGCTTGGCCTGCTTCTCCTCGCCGTACGCCCGCAGGATCCGGACGAGTTCGCCCGCCGGGTAGGTGTTGAGGACCTCGGCCGCGCTGATGCCGGTCGTCTGGTCCATCCGCATGTCGAGGGGGGCGTCCTGGGCGTAGGCGAAGCCCCGGTCGGCCTCGTCGAGCTGCATGGAGGAGACACCGAGGTCGAACAGGACGCCCTGCACGCGCGGGACGCCGAGTCTCTCCAGTACGTCCGGGAGCTCGTCGTACACGGCGTGCACGAGGGTGGCCCGCTCACCGAAGGGCGCGAGCCGCTCGGCGGACAGCCGCAGGGCCTCCTTGTCCCGGTCGAGCGCGACGAGCCGGGCCTCGGGGAACCGGGTCAGCAGCGCCTCGCTGTGGCCGCCCAGGCCGAGTGTGCAGTCGACGACCACCGCTCCCGGGCGCTCCAGGGCGGGCGCCAGCAGGTCCAGGCACCGCTGGAGCATCACCGGGACGTGTCGACTCTGGCTCAAGGGGGCCTCTCAGGTCCGGCGCGGGCCGTACGCACGCCGGGTCCCCGCCCTCCCCCGGTGAAGGGGCGGCCTGCCGGCGCCGGAAGCGTCAGCCGACCGGGAGCGGGAGGAGGCCGAGCCGTACGTACGCGCCGCGCACGTGGGGAGACGGTCCGGGCGGGTGCCGGGGTCTCCGGGGAATTCAGTCCAGCGGGGAGAGTCTCGCCTCCCGCTTCGCGTCACTTTAGTCCACCCTGTCTCGCGGTCAATCAACCGGCCTGCGCGTCGCGCACCGCACCTCGGGAGGCGTCGTAATTCGGCGGGAATCACCCGTCCGGCGCGCGTTTGCCCTCCGTGTGGGTTAGCTCACAACAAGCCACGATGACGTTCTTTGTCCACTCTCACAACAGGCTCGGACCGGAGGTGACCAGTACCGTCGTGGGTATGACGACTTCCGCAGCAGTTCCCACTGGATCCGAAGGCGCCATAACCAGCGACGGCACCGTGACGGATCGCCTGGTCGAGGCGAACCAGCGATACTCCGCCGCCTTCACCGACCCCGGTATGGACGCCCGGCCGGTTCTGCACGTCGCCGTCGTGGCCTGCATGGACGCGCGGCTCGACCTGCACGCCGCGCTCGGCCTGGAACTCGGCGACTGCCACACCATCCGCAACGCGGGCGGCGTGGTGACCGACGACGTGATCCGCTCGCTCACGATCAGCCAGCGCAAGCTGGGGACACGCAGCATCGTCCTCATCCACCACACCGGCTGCGGCCTGGAGGCCCTCACCGAGGACTTCCGCACCGAGCTGGAGATGGAGGTCGGCCAGCGTCCGGCATGGGCCGTGGAGTCCTTCCGGGACGTCGACCAGGACGTACGGCAGTCCATGCAGCGGGTGCGCACCTCGCCGTTCCTGCTGCACGCCGACGACGTGCGCGGCTTCGTGTTCGACGTCAGGACGGGTCTGCTGCGCGAGATCGACCCGGCCTGACGGCCCGCCCGCTCCGAAAAATCCCGCAGTCCGGCATCGAAAGGCCGGTCGAAAAAGCCGTAAGACCGACATAGTGCGGGCAGTTGTCCACAGGCGAGTGACACGAATCGGTAACGGCAGCAAGAATGCGGGTGTGGCGTCACGCGGAACTTTCCACGCGTGGTGTCCGTGTTTCGGGGTGGGCCGGTCCGCATCGCAGAGCGACGGCCCGAGCAATAACGGGCCGAGGAGGGCCGGGTGACGACCTATGACGATCGAGCGAGCCTCACTGATCTGACCGCCACTGTGGAGCGTGTCCGCAGTTCGGTGGAAGGAGTGATCGAGGGCAAGCCCGAGGTCGTACGGCTTTCGCTGACCGTGCTGCTCGCCGAGGGGCATCTTCTGATCGAGGATGTCCCCGGGGTGGGCAAGACGATGCTGGCCAAGGCGCTGGCGCGGTCCATCGACTGCACGGTGCGGCGTATCCAGTTCACGCCCGACCTGCTGCCGTCGGACATCACCGGCGTGTCCATCTGGGACCAGCAGCGCCGGGACTTCGAGTTCAAGCCGGGCGCCATCTTCGCGCAGATCGTGATCGGCGACGAGATCAACCGCGCCTCGCCCAAGACGCAGTCCGCGCTGCTGGAGTCGATGGAGGAGCGGCAGGTCACCATCGACGGGCAGACCTACGAACTGCCCAGCCCCTTCATGGTGGTGGCCACGCAGAACCCGGTCGAGATGGAGGGCACGTACCCGCTGCCCGAGGCCCAGCGCGACCGCTTCATGGCCCGTGTCTCCGTGGGCTACCCCAGCGTGGAGGCCGAGTTGCAGATGCTCGACATCCACGGCGGGGTGAGCCCGTTGGAGGACCTGCAGCCGGTGGCGCACGCGCACGACATCGTGAAGCTGATCGAGGCGGTGCGGGGCGTCCACGTCGCCGAGCCGGTCCGGCGGTACGCGGTGGATCTGGTGGCCGCCACGCGCACCCACGCCGACCTCAGACTCGGCGCCTCCCCCCGCGCGACGCTGCACCTGCTGCGTGCGGCGAAGGCGTCCGCCGCCCTCAGCGGCCGGGAGTACGCGCTGCCGGACGATGTGCAGGCCCTGGCCGTGGCCGTCCTGGCGCACCGCCTGCTGCCCACGGCCCAGGCCCAGCTCAACCGGCGTACGTCGGAGCAGGTCGTGCAGGAGATCCTGCAGCGCACCCCGGTACCCGCGGCGTCGCAGCAGCAGAGCGGCTTCGGCGGCCTGGGCCGGGGCGTGCCGGCCTATCCCCAGCAGCCCCCGCGGAGTCTGTGATGAGCGCCGGGGGGGCCGGGCCGGCGGAGGCCGACCGCGGGGAGCACAGCGGCGTCCGCACGGCCCTTGCGGGGCTGACCACTCGCGGGCGTTCCTTCCTGGCGGCCGGGATCGCGGCCGCGATCTGCGCGTACGTCCTCGGCCAGAGCGACCTGCTGCGGGTCGGGCTCCTGCTGGCCGCGCTGCCGCTGATCTGCGTGACCGTGCTCTACCGCACCCGTTACCGGGTGGCCGGCAGCCGTCGGCTCTCCCCCTCGCGGGTGCCGGCCGGCAGTGAGGCGCGGGTCCATCTGCGGATGGACAACGTCTCGCGGCTGCCCACGGGACTGCTGATGCTCCAGGACCGGGTGCCGTACGTACTCGGCCCGCGGCCTCGTTTCGTCCTGGACCGGGTGGAGCCGGGCGGCCGCCGCGAGGTGTCCTACCGGGTCCGCTCGGACCTGCGCGGACGCTACCCGCTGGGCCCGCTCCAACTGCGTCTGACGGACCCGTTCGGAATGTGCGAACTGACCCGTGCCTTCTCGACGTTCGACACGCTGACCGTGATCCCGCGCGTGGAGCCGCTGCCGCCGGTCCGGTTCAGCGGTGAGGCGAAGGGCTACGGCGACGGGCGGCAGCGCTCGCTGGCCCTGGCGGGCGAGGACGACGTGATCCCGCGCGAGTACCGGTACGGCGACGACCTGCGCCGCGTCCACTGGCGCTCCACCGCCCGCTACGGCGAGCTGATGGTGCGCCGCGAGGAACAGCCGCAGCGCTCCCGCTGCACGGTTCTCCTCGACACGCGCGGCATCGCCTTCGAGGGGGCGGGTCCGGACTCGGCGTTCGAGTGGGCGGTCTCGGGTACCGCGTCGACCCTGGTCCACATGCTCGAACGCGGCTTCTCGGTACGCCTGTTGACCGACACCGGCAGCACGGTGCCCGGCGAGGGCGGCGACGGGTTCGCGGGGGCCAGCCAGGAGGCCGCGGACGCGGCCGGGCTGATGATGGACACCCTCGCCGTGATCGACCACTCGGACGGCACGGGCCTGTCCCGGGCCTACGACGTGCTGCGCGGCGGCAACGAGGGACTGCTGGTGGCCTTCCTGGGCGACCTCGACGACGAACAGGCCGCGGTGGTCGCCAAGATGCGTCAGCGCAGCGGCGGCGCGATCGCCTTCCTCCTGGACGGCGAGGCGTGGATCCGCGAGCCAGCCGATGTGCCCGGCCCCACGAACAGACACGGGGAGCGGCTGCGCATGCTGCGCGAGGCGGGCTGGACCGCCGTGAGCGTCCCACGCGGCGCCTCACTGGACGAACTGTGGCGCCAGGCGGACCGCGAACGCACGGGCGTCGCGGCACTGAGCGGCCGGGAGGCACTGTCATGAGCCGGCCGACGCGGCCGCACATCGGTGCCCCGGACGACCAGGACGACCGGCGTCACGGGCAGGCCGACGCTCCGGTGCGTCGCCGCGGGGCCCGACGGGCTGCCACGGCTGTGCGCGCTCCCGGGCGACCGGACGCGCAGGGGCGGGCATACGCATGCGTCACCACGACCAAGGGCCGGGAGGCACTGTCATGAGCGGGCGGGCTCGGCTTGCGTTGTGTGCGGCCGCGGCAACGCTGATGGCGTCGTGTGCGCTGCTGCCCCTGGTCGACAAGCCCACATGGCTGTTGCAGGCGACCTTCCTGGTGGCGGTGCAGACGGGAGTGGGCGCGGCGACCCGGCGGGTGCCGCTGGCCCGGCCGCTCACGGTGGCGGCGCAGGCGCTCGTGACGCTGATGCTGCTGACCCTGGTCTTCGCCCGGGAGTACGCCGTCATCGGGCTGGTCCCCGGCCCGGACGCCTTCCGTCACTTGGCCGACCTGCTCCAGCAGGGCTCGGACGACGTCAGCCGGTACGCGATCCCGGCACCGCTGTCCGCCGGCATACGGCTGATGCTCATCGGCGGCGTCCTGGTGATCGGGCTGCTCGTGGACACCCTCGCGGTGACCTTCCGCAGCGCGGCCCCGGCGGGGCTCCCGCTGCTCGCGCTGTACTCGGTGGCCGCGGGGCTGTCCCACGGCAGCGCCGACTGGCTGTGGTTCCTGGTCGCGGCGGCCGGCTATCTGATGCTGCTCCTGGCCGAGAGCCGGGACCGGCTCTCGCAGTGGGGCCGGGTCTTCGGCGGCGGGCCGCGTGCCCCGGGCGACCGGCCGGGCAGCGCCGTGGCGCCGGTCCGGACCGGGCGGCGGATCGGCGCGGTCGCGCTCGGCGTCGCCCTGTTCGTGCCACTCACCCTGCCCGCGATGCAGGGCGGCCTCCTGGACGGCACCGGGGCCGGTGTGGGCGCGGGCAACGGGAACGGCGGCACGATCTCCGCGGTCAACCCCCTGGTGTCGCTGCGCGACAGTCTGAACGTGGACCAGGACCGCCAGGTCCTGTCCGTGAAGACCAGTTCCAACGACATCTCCGACCTCTACCTGCGGATCGTCTCCCTGGACGACTTCGACGGCGTCACCTGGAAGCCGTCCCAGCGGCACATCGTCGGCGTACCGGACCAGTTCCCGACGCCGGCCGGTCTGGGCCCCCAGATCAAGCGCACCACGGTCAAGACCACCGTCTCGGCGGCGAACTGGTACGCGCAGGACTGGCTGCCGATGCCCTACCCGCCCAGCAGTGTGCGGGTCGGCGGCAGCTGGCGCTACGAACCCGTGGGCATGACGCTCGTGGGTGATCACGGCCAGAACACGCGCGGCGCGACGTACCAGGTGAACAGCCTGCACGTGCAGCCGACCGCGGGACAGCTGGCCGCGGCGCCGGAGCCGGCGGCGGCGCTGAAGCGCGACTACACCGAGGTCCCGTCCTCACTGCCGTCGGTCGTGGCCAAGACCGCCAAGGAGGTCACCGCGGGCGCGACGAGCCACTACGGCCAGGCGGTCAAGCTCCAGAACTACTTCGCCGTGACGGGCGGCTTCCAGTACGACACCCAGGTGGAGGTCGGCAGGGGCCGCAACGCGATAGCGAACTTCCTGGAGAAGAAGCAGGGCTTCTGCGTCCACTTCTCCTTCGCCATGGCCGCCATGGCCCGCACGCTGGGCATCCCGGCCCGGGTCGCGGTGGGCTTCGCGCCCGGTACCCCGCAGGCGGACGGCTCGGTGTCGGTCGGTCTGAAGGACGCGCACGCCTGGCCGGAGCTGTACTTCGAGGGCGTGGGCTGGACCCGCTTCGAGCCGACCCCGACCCGGGGCGTCGCGCCGTCGTACACCCAGCCCGAGTCGTCCGGCTCCTCCCTGCCGGACGAGGTGCTCCCCTCCCACGCGGCGAGCACGGCACCCTCGGCGGAGGCCTCGCAGAGCGAGACCTGCACGGCCCAGCAGCGGAAGCAGGACGCGTGCTCCAGCCCGTCCGCGGCGGCCACGCTGCACGAGGACGACAATGGTCCGAGTCGGTGGGAGTACACGCTGTGGGTCCTCGGCGCGCTGGCCGCCGTGGCGATCCCGCTGGCGCCGATGCTGTGGCGGATGCGCCTGCGTGCCGTACGGCTCGGCGGGCATGCCCGCACCGACGAGGGCGCGGCGGCCCACGCGCTGGCGGTCTGGCAGGAACTGACCGACACCGCTTGGGACTTCGGCATCCTGCCCGACGAGTCGCAGACCCCGCGCAAGGCAGCCGCCCGGATCGTCCGGCTCGGGCACCTCGACCCGGCGGCCGGGGCGTCGGTGCACCGGGTGGCCGACGCCGTGGAGCAGGTCCTCTACGCACCCCGGCCGCGCCCGACGGCGGGCCTCGCGGAAGACGTGCGCCGGGTGGTCGGCGGTCTGAGCAGCACGGTCAGCCGCCGTACCCGGCTGCGCGCGCTGCTCGCTCCGCGGTCCAGCGTGCGGGTGGTGTGGGCGGTGTCCGCCTGGTGGGCAGCGCTCAGGACCCGGACGGAGGCGACCCGGCCGACCCTGCGCAAGCCGTCGGGCCAGCAGGGCTGAGGCCCCGCCCCGACGCGGGACCGGGACAGGACTGAGGGGTGACCACCCGGCGGGTGGTCACCCCTCAGTCCTGTCCCGGTGGAATCACCGGCGAAGTACTAGTGGCCCTGTTCGTCTCGGCGGCGCTGCCAGCGCTGCTCGATGCGGTCCATCATGGAGCGCTTCGGCCGTCCCTGACGGCGTGTGTGCGCGGCACCCGCGGGCTGTTCGCCCGGCTTGGGGGCCTTGCGCCACCCCGTTACGGCGAGTACCGCACAGCCCAGCATGACGAGGAAGCCCACCACGCTGACCCAAATAATCTGCTGCGCGACCATTCCGGCCATGAGGAGCGCGATACCTACGAGGAAGCCCACGGCCGCCGTGTAGACCCGTCGCCGGGTGTACGTGCGCAGCCCGTTTCCCTCAAGCGCTGTCGCGAACTTGGGATCTTCGGCGTACAGCGCTCGCTCCATCTGCTCGAGCATGCGCTGCTCGTGCTCCGAGAGCGGCACGGAGTCCTCCTCATCGTGCAGTCGCCGGGGCGACCCGGGGGGTCCCTTCAGGATAGGCAGGGAATCGCCCCCGTGAAACCCGCCCCTCTACGCCAATTGGCCAACCGGAGTCCCGCCATGGCCGGCCCGGCTCGCTGAGGCTTCCATTCCCCGGCGGCCGACCCGTCATGCCGGGCGGTCTCCCTCGATCATACGGCGCAAACCCCTCGATCGGGGGGCCTGTGGCGTACTCCATGTGCGGCCGAGGCGCTGATCAGCCGTGTGACTCGGGAGGCGGCTCAGACCTCGGTGGCACCCTGGGTCTCGCCGAGGACGTGCAGCTGGGTGGCGACGGAGTGGAACGCCGGCAGCTCGGCCGCTGCGGCCTCCAACTGCAGCAGGGCGTCGAGGGCTCCGGGCTCGGTGTCCACCAGGACGCCGGGCACCAGGTCGGCGAAGACCCGGACGCCGTGCACGGCGCCCACCTGGAGGCCCGCGGCCTCGACGAGCGCGGTGAGCTGCTCGGCGGTGAAGCGCCGCGGCATCGGGTCGCCGGCACCCCAGCGGCCGGCCGGGTCCTCGAGGGCTTGCTTGGCCTCCTTGAAGTGACCCGCGAGGGCGCGTGCGAGCACGGCGCCGCCGAGGCCGGCCGCGAGCAGGCTGAGGACGCCCTCGGAGCGCAGGGCGGCCACCGCGTTGCGGATCCCCTCGGCCGGGTCGTCCACGTACTCCAGTACGCCGTGGCACAGCACCACGTCGTAGCCGCCGCGCTCGACCACGTCGAAGAGCCCGTGGGCGTCGCCCTGCACGCCCCGGACCCGCTCCGCGACCCCGGCCTCGGCGGCCCGGCGCTCCAGCGCGAACAACGCGTTCGGGCTGGGGTCGACGACGGTGACACGGTGGCCGAGGCGGGCCAGGGGCACGGCGAAGTTGCCGCTGCCGCCGCCGGTGTCGAGCACGTCCAGCGAGTCCCGGCCCGTGGCCTTGATCCGACGGTCGAGGGCGTCCTGGAGGACCTCCCAGACCACGGCGGTACGGAGAGAGGCGCGAGGCCGATCGGAGCGCAGCGACGCCGGTTGAGCGTGGTGGTGGGAGACGGGCGGGCGCATCGGGTCCGACACGGCAGTTGACTCCTCGGCGCGGCGCCGCCTGTTGCCCGGCGGCGCGAACGGGGGTGCCTCCCCGGCCCGGGGCACGGGGAAAGGGAAGGCTGCAGGCGCTCTCCACCCTATTGCGTCCGGTGCCGTACCTGGTCATTGCGGTGATATACCGCCGCGTGCGTCTCGCACAGCGGACAGCCGTGCCGCCGGCCCGCTCTCCGGCGGGTGGTCAGCCCGCGTCCGGGAGCTCCCCGCGGGGGTGCGGGCGGTCCGGCTCGTCCGTGTCCTGGCGGGGCTGCGGCAGGACCGGCTGGAGCACCAGCATCCGCTCGACGAGGCGGACGAACATGGCCACGTCCCGTATCAGGTCGTCGGCGTCCCGTTGGCTCGCCGCCCCCTGGATGCCGGCCTCGGCCCGCGCGCGGCGCCGGGCGCCGGAGGCGAACAGCGCGCTCCACTCGGTGAGCTCGGGCGCGATCTCGGGGAGCACTTCCCAGGCGCTCCTGATGCGTGCGCGGCGCCGGGGCGAGGTCTCCGGGCGGCCCCGCGCGGCGAGGACGGCGGCGGCCGTCCGCAAGGCGGCGAGGTGGGCCGTCGCATAGCGCTCGTTCGGCGTTTCGAGGACGGTGGCCTCGTCGAGTCCGGCGCGGGCCTGGGCGAGCAGGTCGAGGGCGGCGGGCGGGGCCGTGGCCCGGCGGAGCACGGGGTGCACATCGCTCGCCCGGCCGGTCAGTGAGGGGGCAGGGCCGGTGGCGCTGTGCCGGCGTGCGGCGGCTGCGGACGAGTTGGCCATGACGAACCTCCTGTCGTCTGAACGGCACGACCTGTCCAGTGGTGCCGTATGTGCCCATCGTGAGGTATGCCACTGACAATCCGTTCTGACCTGGGCCTTTGCTTCGATCGAGAGTTCGGGATAGTTTTTGCACTGACCAGTCAGTTCAAATTGGGGAACCGCTCGGGGATGTGGGGACATCCCCGAGCCCCCAGGGGATGGGGAAGCTGTGAGCAGTCCGTCAGGACTCGCCGTCAACGCCCGGGGCTTCGGGCTCAAGGGCCCCCGGGGCTGGGCGTTCCGGGGGGTCTCCGTCGACGCGGAGCCCGGTTCGCTGATCGCCGTCGAGGGGCCGTCCGGTTCCGGCCGTACCTGCCTCCTGCTCGCGCTCACCGGCCGGATGAAGGCCACCGAGGGGGCGGCGGCCGTGGGCGAGGCGCGGCTGCCGAAGCAGCTCTCGGCGGTGCGCCGGGTCAGCGCGGTGGCCAATGTCGCCGGGGTCACCGACCTCGACCCGGCCCTGACCGTCGGGGAGCACCTGCGTGAACGGGCCCTGCTGCAGCGGCGGTTCGGGGACTCGCTGCGCGGCCTGATGCGGCCGCACCGGGAGCGGACGCTCGACGCGAAGCTGCGCATCGACGCGGCGCTGGGCGCGGCCGGACTCGACCGGGAGGCCCTGCCCAAGGGTTCCCGCACCGCCGTACGCGACCTGGAACGCCTGGAGGCCCTGCGCCTGTCCGTGGCCCTGGCCCTCATCGGCCGGCCCCGGCTGCTCGGTGTGGACGACGTCGACCTGAAGCTCTCGGACGCCGAACGGGCCGAGGTCTGGGCCCTCCTGAAGTCCCTCGCCGAATCCGGGACGACGGTCGTCGCGGCGTGCAGCGAGGCCCCGGACGGCGCCGTCATCGTCTCCACCGCGAGCGCAGGCCCCAGAACCCGCACCGAAAGCCCCACGCCCACCGGCACCGCCACCGCCACCGCCACCAAGGCCGACATCGAGCCCGACACCGACGACAAGACGAAGGAGGACGAGGCCGATGCGCTCGCCGAGACTGGCCGCGCTTGAGCTGAGGCGCTTCGGCCGGGGGAAGCTGCCGCGCGCCGCCCTGGTCGCGCTCCTGGTGCTGCCGCTGCTGTACGGCGCGCTGTACCTGTGGTCCTTCTGGGACCCCTACGGCCGCCTGGACCGCATTCCCGTGGCGCTCGTGAACGACGACAAGGGGACGACCACGGGCGGCAAGAGGATCACGGCCGGCGACGACATCGTCGAGGGGCTGCGCGACAGCGAGACCTTCGAGTGGCACGAGGTGAGCGCCGCCGAGGCGCGCAAGGGCGTCGAGGACGGCACGTACTACCTGTCGCTGACCATGCCGGCCGACTTCAGCCGGCGCGTCGCCTCCAGCTCGGGCGGCTCTCCCGAGACGGGCGCCCTCCAGGTGCGGACGAACGACGCGAACAACTACATCGTCGGGCAGATATCCCGGACGGTCTTCAGCCAGGTGCGCACGGCCGCCTCCACCAAGACCTCCCGGTCCTTCCTCGACCGGATCTTCATCTCGTTCTCCGACATCCACGGGCAGACCGTGAAGGCCGCCGAGGGCGCAGACCGGCTCAAGGGCGGCATCGGAAAGGCGGAGCAGGGCTCCAAGGACCTCGCGGACGGTCTGAAGGACGCCAAGAGCGGCAGCGGCAAGCTGGCCCACGGCCTGAAGAAGCTCGACAAGGGGGCCGGTGACCTGGAGGACGGATCGCAGCAGGTGTCGGAGGGCACGCAGACGCTCGCCGACAACGTCAACGGGGTCTATCAGAAGGCCGGCCCGTTCCTGAAGGACAACGAGAAGACAATCGGGGACACGGCCCAGCTGGTCGCCGACTCCGCCGCGGCGGTCGGCCACAACCTCGACGTCCTGGTGAAGGCCGCCCCGGGCGCCGCCAAGGCCGCGCACGCGGCCTCCGAGACGCTGGACGAGCTCTACAGCACGCGCTGCGCGACGGCGCCGCTGCCCGACGACATCTGCCCCGCCCTGAAGAAGGCGAAGCAGGCCGCCGACGACGTGGCCACGGTGGCCGACGACCTCAACGCACTGATCGCCGACCAGAACGGCGACCTGAAGACGCTGCGCACCAATCTCACCACGCTCCAGAAGCAGGCCCAGGCCCTCGCCGACCGCGCACCGCACCTCTCCGAGGACGTCGAGGACGCCGTCAAGAAGATCAACAAGCTGAACGACGGCGCGGCGCGGGTCGCCGCGGGCGCCGAGAAGCTGCACACCGGGCTCGGCACGGCCAGGACCGGCGCGTCCGACCTGGACGAGGGCGTCGGCAAGCTGGAGACGGGCGCCGAGGACCTCAACGGCGGGATGTACAAGCTCGTCGACGGCTCGGGGAAGCTCGCCGGCGGACTGCACGACGGAGCCGCGCAGATCCCCGACTACGACAAGAAGGACCGCGACCGGCGCACCGGGGTGATGGCCGACCCCGTCCAGCTCGCCTCCAAGGACCTGCACAAGGCGCCCAACTACGGCACCGGGTTCGCCCCGTACTTCATCCCGCTGTCCCTGTGGGTGGGCGCGATGGTGGCGTACATGCTGATCCAGCCGCTCAACCGGCGGGCCCTCGCGGCCGGTTCGGCCGCCTGGCGGATCGCGCTGGCGGGCTGGCTGCCGGTGGTCGCGGTCGGCGTGCTGCAGACGACGGCCCTGATGGCGGTACTGCACTGGGCGATCGGCCTGCAGATGGCCCGGGCGGCCGGGACGGTGGGCTTCCTGTTCCTGGTGACGGCGTGCTTCGCGGCGCTCGTGCAGTGGCTGAACGCGCGCTTCGGAGCAGCGGGCCGGATTCTCGTGCTCGCCCTGCTGATGCTCCAGCTGACGTCGGCCGGCGGCACCTACCCGGTGCAGACGAGCCCCGGCTTCTTCAACGCGATCCACCCCTTCCTGCCGATGAGCTACATCGTCGCGGCGCTCCGAAGGCTGATCACGGGAGGCGGCCTCGGCCCGGTGTGGCAGGCGTGCGGCGTGCTGATCGCGTTCACGGCGGGCGCCCTCGCGCTCACCGCGCTCTCGGCCCGCCGCCGCCAGGTGTGGACGCTGGACCGGCTGCACCCGGAGCTGAGCCTGTGATCTCACCTCTGACCTCGTCCTCCGCGCCCGCCGGGGCCCGGTTCCTGTGAGAATCGGGCGCATGGAAAGCAGCAGCACCGCGTCGGGCGGCAGCACGCGCCGCGAGGCCACCCGGCAGAAGCTCTACGAGGCGGCCGTCACGCTCATCGCCGAGCAGGGCTTCTCCGCCACCACCGTGGACGAGATCGCCGAGCGCGCCGGGGTCGCGAAGGGCACGGTCTACTACAACTTCGCGAGCAAGTCCGTCCTCTTCGAGGAGCTGCTGCGGCACGGAGTGGGACTTCTCGCCGCCTCCCTGCGGGAGGCGGCCGAGCGGACCGAGCGCGAGGGCGGCAGCAAGGTCGACGCGCTGGACGCGATGGTCCGCGCCGGGCTCGTCTTCATCGACCGCTATCCGGCCTTCACCCAGCTGTACGTGGCCGAGCTGTGGCGCACCAACCGGGCCTGGCAGTCCACGCTGATGGTGGTCCGGCGGGAGGCCGTCGCGGTCGTCGAGGACGTGCTGCGCAAGGGTGTGGCGAACGGCGAGTTCAGCGCGGAGATCGATGTGCAGCTGACGGCGTCCGCGCTGGTCGGCATGGTGCTGGTGGCCGCGCTCGACTGGCAGTCGTTCCAGCCGGAGCGGTCCCTGGACGACGTCCACGCGGCCCTGTCGCGGCTGCTCCAGGGGCGGGTGAGCGGGAAGGGCTGAACGCGAAGACGCCGGTCCCGGGTGGCCGCGTCCTCCGCGGGCCACCGTCGGACCGGCGCCTTCCGTACTCCCCCGTTACCTCCCGTACCCCCCGCACGGTCTTCCGTACGGTCCCCGACGGAAACCCCCGTTCCGGTCTTCCCCCGGGCCCCTTTGCTCCCCCCGTGTCTCGCTTCCGCCGACGGATCGGCGGAAGGAGCGGTCGAGGGCGCGGGTTCCGTTCCGCCGCCCCGTGTCGGCGGTGCCGGAGGTCGCGCCCCTTTCCGTGTCTCCACTTTCTCGTCCACGCGGGTCGTTCCCCATCCGCGCGCGTACTCATCTCACTTCCTAGGTACGGATACTCAGCCCTGCGCGCTCATGCCCACGACGCACCGTCGCCGACTGGTCACGAGCGCGTCCGTGTCCGTGCTCACGGGTGCCGGATGCCGGATGCCTGACGTGCCGCCCGCGGGCGGCACTGTCAGTGGCGGTCGATAAAGTCGCAGGCATGGCACGGATTGCGGTGATCGGCGCCGGGATGGGCGCGATGGCGGCTGCCGCCCGGCTGGCCGTCGCGGGCCACCGGGTGGTGGTGTACGAGCGCACGGAGACGTACGGCGGAGCGGTGCGCCGGTTCGAGCGGGACGGGTTCCGCTTCGACACCGGTCCCGGACTGCTGCCCCTGCCCGCCGTCTACCGCGACCTGTTCGTCAAGACCGGCAAGGAGCCACTGGAGGCCTGCGTCGAGCTGGTGCAGGTCGATCCGTCGTCGCGGCACGTGTTCGCGGACGGCACGGAGGTGTCCCTGCCGAACGCCTCGCGCTCGGGTGTCGTCTCGGCCCTGGACGAGGCGCTCGGGTCGGGCGCGGGGCAGCGCTGGGGCGACTTCCTCGTACGGGCCCGGGAGGCCTGGGACCGCACTCGCCGGCCCCTGCTGGAGGAGCCCCTGTGGCCCAACTGGTCCGTGCTGGCGGACCGCGAGCCCTATCCGTCCGTCCCGCACAAGCGCCTGCTGCGCACCCGCCGGGCCGGCACGCTCGCCGAGGTCGGCGCCTGGGAACTGCGCGACCCCCGTCTCGCGGCGCTCCTGGAGAGCCACGCGCTCGCGTACGGCCTCGATCCCCGGGTCGCTCCGGCGAGCGCGGCCGTGCTGCCGTACATGGAGCATGCCTTCGGCACCTGGTATGTCCGTGGCGGCGTGAGGGAGTTGGCGCGTGCGGTGTACGAGCGGTGCCTGGCCCGCAAGGTCGAGTTCGTCTTCGGTGCGGAGGTCACCGGGATCCTGGAGAAGGAAGGGCGGGCGGCGGGCCTGGAGCTCGCCGGGGGGAAGCCGGCCGAGGCGGACCACGTGGTGGCGGACGTGGATCCGGTACGGCTGCGGGGGCTGACGGAGCATCTCCTCGACGGGGACGGTGACGTACACGCCGAGACGGTGACCTCCCGGGCCGGACGGTTCAGCGTGCTGTTGGCCCTCGCCGGCGCCCGCGAGGCCGGTGCCGCGCACCGCACGGTCGTGCACACCCCGGACCGGGACGCCGAGTTGGACCACCTGGCCTCGCCGGGCGCGGAGCCGGTGCGGCCCACGGTGACCGTGTTGCGGCCCGACGACCCCGCCCTGCGGCCGGACGACGCGCACGAGTCGGTGGTCGTGTCCGCCGTGGTGTCGACGGAGGCCGGCTGGGAGGTGGAGGCGACGGCCGAGCGCCTCGCCGACCTCGTCGTGGCGGCCGCCGGGGCCGCGGTCCCCGGGCTGCGCGAGCGGATCCTCTGGCGCGAGGTCCGCACGCCCCACCACGGCGAGGAGGAGACGGGCGCCTGGTTCGGGGCCGTGCCCGCTCCCGCACTGGCCGCCGGCGGGGGACGTTTCCTGCATCCGGCGAACACCACGCGGCTCCCGGGCCTGTACCGGGTGGGCGGCTGGTCACACCCCGGCGGCGGACTGCCCCACGCGGGCATGTCGGGCGCGCTGGTCGCGGGGCTGATCGTGGAAGGGGCGGAGTTCCGGGGCTCGCAGTGAGCCGCCGGTAGCGGCCGGATCGTCAGTCCGTCGGATCGTCAGAAACGGTACTGCTCGTCGTAGCCGTTCCCCGGCTGCTGCGGCTGCTGCTGCCCGTTGCCCTGGTACGGGTACTGCTGCTCCTGCGGGAGCTCGCCGCCGTAGGTCTCGTCGGTGCGCTGCTGCGGGACCCAGACGCCTCCGGCCGGGGTCTCGCCGTAGCCGCCGGTGGCGTACTGGTCCTGGCCGTAGGACTGCTGGCCGCCGTAGCCGGTGTCGTACGAGGCGCCGCCGCCGTAGGTCTGGGTGCCGGCGTACGGGTCGGAGTAGTTCGCGTACTGCTGCTGGCCGGTGGTGTCATAGCCGTACTGCTGCTGGCCGTAGCCGGAGTAGTCGTACGCGTAGGCCTGGTCGGTGCCCTGGGCGGCCGTCGCGTAGTTCTGGTCCTGGGACTGGCCGGCGGTCGCGTAGGCGGGGTCGCCGTATATGCCGTACGTGCCCGTCTCGTCGGGGAGGGGCTGCGGCGAGTAGACGGCGGCCGTCTCGGCGGCGCCGGCGGGCGTGAACACGTCGTCGCGGTCGTAGCCGTCGTCGCCGTACGCGGGGACGTTGTCGCGGCCGTAGGCGCCGTCCCGGTCCCCCTGGCCGTCGTAGTCGTCCTCGGCCGCCTCCGGGTCGGAGGCCGTGAGGACGGGATCCTGATGGTCCGCCTTGCCGCGACGGCGCTTGCTGCTGCCGTCGGTGTCGGCGTCGTCGTCCGGGCGCTTGACGGCCCACCCGGCGGCGAAGCCCTGGCGGAACGACAGCGTGACGTAGGTCTGGCCGACCGCGAAGGCGGCCGCGCCCAGCCCGATGACGACGACGGACGGAATCAGGACACCCAGCACGACGCCGAGGAATCCGGCGAAGGCCAGCAGCCGCCAGCGCAGACGCGCCTTGTACTGCAGCAGCACCTCACCGAGCAACCACAGCGCGACGATGCCGAACGCGATGTAGAGGACCGTCCTGCCCATGTACGCCCCTCTCCCAGTGACCGCTACGCAGTGTGTCGTATACCGGTGCGGCCGGTCTAGGCCTGCGGGGGGTGGTGCAGGCCCAGGTTCTCGTAGATTTCCAGCGTAGCCGTGGAGTTGTTGAGCGTGATGAAGTGCAGTCCGGGCACTCCCTCGGCCAGCAGCCGTGCGCAGAACTCCGTGGCGAAGTCGATGCCAATGGAGCGTACCGCCGCCGGATCGTCTTTGGCTGTGAGGATCCGCTCTTTCAGGGCGGCGGGGAAAACGGCATTGCTGAGTTTGGGCAACCGTTCCAGCATCTTCACACTCGTGACCGGCAGGACCTCGGGGATGACCGGGGTCTCGCAGCCCGCGGCCGCGACCCGGTCGCGCAGGCGCAGGTACGACTCCGGCTGGAAGAACATCTGCGTGATGGCATAGTCGGCGCCCGCACGGCACTTGTCGACGAAGTGCTCGACGTCCGTGTCCCAGTCGCCGGAGCGCGGGTGCATCTCCGGGAAGGCGGCGACGCCCACACAGAAGTCGCCCGACTCCTTGATGAGCCGGACGAGTTCGGCCGCGTAGGTCAGGCCCCGGGGGTGCGGCACCCACTCGCCCATCGGGTCGCCGGGCGGGTCGCCGCGCACGGCGAGCATGTTCCGGATCCCGGCGTCCGCGTACTGGCCGATGATGTTGCGCAGTTCCGCGACGGAGTGGTCGACCGCGGTGAGATGGGCGACCGGGGTGAGCGTCGTGTCGACGACGATCTGCTGGGTCTCCTTGACCGTGCCCGCCCGGGTGGAGCCGCCGGCGCCGTACGTCACGGAGACGAAGTCGGGTGCGACCGCCTCGACCCTGCGCAGCGCGCTCCACAGGTTCCGCTCGCCCTTGGGGGTCTTTGGCGCCGAGAACTCGAACGAGTACGTCGTCTTGCCGGTACCGAGGATGTCACGCACGGTACGTGCGCGATCCGTCCTGGTCGATGCGGTTCCGAGGGCCATACCCGCAGGTTAGCCAGGGGCGGCCGGAGGCCCAACCGGGCGCCGGGCATTTGCCCGTATTGTCGACTTCCTGTCCACCCCTTGGACAGGAATACGGCAGGAGCACGGCAGGAACACGCCAGGAACATGGCCGGATCACGGACAGTGACGGGTGTCAGACCTGCCGCAGTCGCTTGCGGAACTCCGCCGCCGCGGCCCCTGGGTCGTCCGCCTCCGTGATCGCACGGACGACGACCACCCGGCGGGCGCCTGCCTCCAGCACCTGGTCGAGGTTGCCGAGGTCGATGCCGCCAATGGCGAACCACGGGCGGTCGGTGCCGAGGGAGGCGGTGGAGCGCACCAGGTCGAGGCCGGGGGCGTGGCGGCCGGGCTTCGTCGGGGTCGGCCAGCAGGGGCCCGTGCAGAAGTAGTCCACACCCTCCTGCACGGCGGCCGCGGCGGCCTCGCTCTCGGCGTGTGTGGACCGGCCGATCAGCACGTCGTCGCCGAGCACGGCCCGGGCCGCGGGCACCGGGAGGTCGCCCTGGCCCAGGTGCAGCACGTCGGAGCGGGCGGCGTGGGCGACGTCCGCGCGGTCGTTGACCGCGAGCAGCTTGCCGTGCCGGGCACAGGCCTCCGCGAACACCTGGAGGTGCTCCAGCTCCTCGGCGGCCTCCATGCCCTTGTCCCGCAACTGCACGATGTCGACCCCGCCGGCCAGTACCGCGTCCAGGAACTCGGCAAGGTCGCCCTGGCGCTTGCGGGCGTCGGTGCACAGGTAGACACGGGCGTCGGCGAGGAGGGCACGTGCGGTGGTGGTGTCGGACATGGGAAGGGTCCCCCCGTTGTTCGGTGCGATGCGATGACGGTGCCCGCGGCCGACACGGCTCCGGAGCGGCGACTCACGCGGGCTGCCGAGGCGGACTCCGACGCGGACCCGAGGCCGCCCCATCGGCACGCCCCCGGGCCTGCGCCCCGGACCTTACGCCGTCCTCGGCGTCTTCCGGCCCGCGCCCCGGAAGACGCCGCGGGGCCGCGGCCGGCCTCGGCCACGGCCCCGTGGTCCTGCCCCGGGCGCGGGCACCGGTGCGTCGGATCGGTCGGTTCGGGTCAGACGGCGAGCGCCTGGGCGCGGCGCTTCACCTCCGTGCCACGGTTCTCGCTCAGGGCCTGGGCGGGGGTGCCGGGCAGGCTGGGGTCGGGTGTGAAGAGCCACTCCAGCATCTCTTCGTCCGTGAAGCCGTCGTCCCGCAGCAGCGTCAGGGTCCCGGACAGGCCCTTGACGACCTTGTCCCCGTCGATGAAGGCGGCGGGGACGTGCAGCGCGCGGTTCTCGCCACGGCGTACGGCGATGAGCTGGCCCTCCTTGACCAGCTGCCGCACACGTGTCACCTCGACGTCGAGTTGTTCGGCGATGTCGGGCAGCGTGAGCCAGGCGGAAACGAGAGCATCGGTCTTTGCGTCAATCTCGGTCACGGAAACAGCGTGCCATCCCTGACTGACAGTAGGAAGTCGGGCCCGTCCGAGCTGGGCGTTTTCACTACCGTACCGTCGCCTCCTTCAGGGGCCGTGCCGGGTCCGTCAGGAGCTCCGGGTCCACCGGCGTGCCCGCCTCGATCAGCCGCCGCCCCTGCGCCAGGTCCCGCGGCCTGCCCACCGCCAGCAGGGCGACGAGCCGGCCCTCCCGGAGCCAGCACACGGTCCAGGCCGGCCCGAGGGGGTCGCCGCGCCACAGCAGCGTGTCGGCCGACGCGTGGTGGCCGACGTACTGGACGAAGCGGCCGAACTGCTCGGACCAGAAGTACGGGACCGGGTCGTAGACGGCCGGGGCCTCGCCGATGATGTTGGCGGCCACGGTGCGCGGGCCCTGGAGCGCGTTGTCCCAGTGGTGGACGACCAGGCGCTCGCCGTACCGGGCCGACGGGAAGGAGGCGCAGTCACCGACCGCGTACACGTCGGGGGCGGAGGTGCGAAGGTGGTCGTCGGCCACGACCTCGCGGTGCGCGCCGAGCTCGATGCCCGAGCCGGCGAGCCAGTCGGTGGCGGGACGCGCGCCGATGCCGACCACGACGGCGCCCGCGGCCAGCCGTGCGCCGTCGTCGAGCACCACAGCGCCCGGCTCGACGCGCTCCACGCGCGCGTGGGTGCGCAGAGTGGCGCCGCTGTCCGCGTACCAGGCGGCCATCGGCGCGGCCACCTCGGCCGGGAGCGCTCCCGCGAGCGGGCGGTCGGCGGCCTCGACGACCGTCACCGCACAGCCCGCCTCGCGGGCCGCCGTGGCGAACTCGGCGCCGATCCAGCCCGCACCGACGACCACGATGTCGTGCTGCCGGGAGAGCACCGGCCGCAGCCGTTCCGCGTCGTCCAGGGTGCGCAGCAGGTGCACACCGGGGACGCCCTCCGTGCCGGGCAGCCGGATCGGTTCGGCGCCGGTCGCGAGGACCAGGACGTCGTACGGTACGGGCCCCGACTCGGTGTCCAGCTCATGGCCGGCGGGGCGCACGCCCAGCGCCTCGCGGCCCAGCTGGAGTTCGATGCCGAGCGACTCGAAGTCGACCTCGAAGGCGGAACCCTCGGCCTTGCCGAGCAGTACTGCCTTGGACAGCGGCGGACGGTCGTACGGCTGGTGCGGCTCCGCGCCGATCAGCGTGATCGTGCCGGTGAAGCCCTGCTCCCGCAGGGCGACCGCGGTCTGTACCCCGGCCATCCCCGCGCCGACGACGACCACGCGCCGCCCTTGTGACGTGCCCCGTTGCTGTGTCTGCTCGCTCACCCGATCACCATAGACAACTGACAAACTGTCAGTCAGGGGGCGTGCTGAGTGAGCTATTCCACAGCGCCGGACAACACTCGGTCTGCTGCCCCGCCGCGACCCCCACTCCCAGGGCGGAGCCCCGCGGGCTAGGGTGGCCGACGTACAAGCACTCGCGGGAGCCCGGACGCACCGGGCTGAGAGGGAGGCTGGCGGCCTCCGACCGTACGAACCTGATCCGGGTCATGCCGGCGAAGGGAGGGGCTGGACGCCCATGTCGTCACGTACGTCAGACGTCCTCGTCATCGGGGGCGGAATCATCGGCCTGGTCACGGCCTGGCGTGCCGCGCAACGCGGCTTCAGCACGGCCGTGGTGGACCCGGAACCGGGCGGCGGAGCCGCGTGGGTGGCTGCCGGGATGCTGGCCGCGGTCACGGAACTGCACTACGGCGAGGAGACCCTGCTCGGTCTGAACCTCGCGTCCGCCCGCCGTTACCCGGACTTCGCGGCCGAGCTCACCGAGCTGACCGGCCACGACCTCGGCTATCGCCGCTGCGGCACGCTCGCCGTCGCGCTGGATGCCGACGACCGCGCCCATCTGCGTGAACTGCACGCCCTGCAGCAGCGGTCGGGTCTGCAGTCCGAGTGGCTGTCGGGGCGGGAGTGCCGGCGTCTGGAGCCGATGCTCGCCCCGGGTGTGCGCGGGGGGCTGCGGGTCGACGGCGACGACCAGATCGATCCGCGGCGGCTGGCGGGCGCGCTGGTGGCCGCGTGCGAGCGCGCGGGAGTGGTGTTCCACCGCACATGGGCGGACCGGCTGTCGGTCGTACGCGAACGGGCCGCCGGTGTCGTCACACGCGAGGGCGACGCGCTGGACGCGGGCCAGGTGGTGCTCGCGGCCGGGAGCACGAGCGGGCGGCTCGCGGGCGTTCCGGACGACGTGCTGCCGCCGGTGCGGCCGGTGAAGGGGCAGGTGGTGCGTCTGACGGTGCCGGAGCGGCACGCGCCCTTCCTGAGCCGTACCGTGCGGGCCGTGGTGCGCGGCGGGCACGTGTACCTGGTGCCCCGGGAGAACGGCGAGCTGGTCGTGGGGGCGACGAGCGAGGAGCTGGGCTGGGACACGACGGTGACCGCGGGTGGCGTGTACGAACTGCTGCGGGACGCCCATGAACTGGTGCCGGGGATCACCGAACTGCCGCTGACGGAGACCCGGGCCGGACTGCGCCCCGGCTCCCCCGACAACGCGCCGCTGCTCGGCCCGACCGACCTCGACGGGCTGCTGCTGGCCACCGGGCACTTCCGCAACGGCGTGCTGCTCACCCCGGTCACCGGCGACGTCATGGCGCACGTCCTGGCCACCGGGGAACTCCCGGACGAGGCCCGCCCCTTCACCCCGAAGCGCTTCGGCGCCGCGCTCACCGCCTCCTCGGTCCACGTCCCCTCGGAGCAGCCCGCATGAACATCTCGGTCAACGGGGAGCGCCGGGAGATCGCGCCCGGCACGGCTCTCGACACCCTCGTGAAGTCCCTCACCGCGGCACCGGGCGGAGTGGCCGCCGCGCTCAACGAAACCGTCGTCCCGCGCGCGCAGTGGTCCGCCACGGCCCTCTCCGAGGGAGACCGCGTCGAAGTCCTCACCGCAGTGCAAGGAGGCTGACCCATGGCAGACGATCCCCTTGTCCTCGGCAACACGTCCTTCTCGTCCCGGCTGATCATGGGTACGGGCGGTGCGCCCAGCCTGGACGTGCTGGAGCGGGCGCTGGTCGCCTCCGGCACGGAGCTGACGACGGTGGCGATGCGGCGGGTCGATCCCGGTGTGCACGGTTCCGTGCTGTCGGTCCTCGATCGGCTCGGCATCCGGGTGCTGCCGAACACGGCGGGGTGTTTCACCGCGGGTGAGGCCGTGCTGACGGCCCGGCTGGCGCGGGAGGCGCTGGGCACCGATCTGATCAAGCTGGAGGTCATCGCCGACGAGCGGACGCTGCTGCCGGATCCGATCGAGCTGCTGGACGCGGCGGAGACGCTGGTGGACGACGGTTTCACGGTCCTGCCGTACACCAACGACGACCCGGTGCTGGCCCGGAAGCTGGAGGACGTCGGCTGTGCGGCGGTCATGCCGCTGGGCTCGCCGATCGGCTCCGGGCTCGGCATCCGCAACCCGCACAACTTCCGGCTGATCGTCGAGCACGCGCGCGTGCCGGTGATCCTGGACGCGGGGGCCGGCACCGCCTCGGACGCGGCGCTGGCGATGGAGCTGGGATGCGCGGGTGTGATGCTCGCCTCCGCGGTGACGCGGGCCCAGGAACCGGTGCTGATGGCGGAGGCGATGAGGCACGCGGTGGAGGCGGGACGGCTGGCGCGGCGGGCGGGCCGCATCCCGCCCCGGCACTTCGCCGAGCCCTCCTCGCCCACGGAGGGGCGCGCACACCTGGACCCCGAGCGCCCCGCCTTCTAGTCGCGCAACAGTCACAGCTCTGCTGCATTCCGTCCCCGGAACGGCGTAACCTCCGGCCCTGTCGGTCCCGGCTCGTACACTCACCTGCGTGGATACGACCCTTCAGGACCCCCTCGTCGGGCAGGTGCTCGACGGCCGTTATCGCGTCGACGCGCGGATCGCGGCCGGCGGGATGGCCACGGTCTACCGGGCCCTGGACACCCGTCTGGACCGGGTGCTCGCGCTCAAGGTGATGCATCCGGCGCTGGCGGCCGACGGGTCGTTCGTGGAGCGGTTCATCCGCGAGGCGAAGTCCGTCGCCCGGCTGGCGCACCCCAACGTCGTGCAGGTCTTCGACCAGGGTACCGACGGGTCGTACGTGTACCTCGCCATGGAGTACATCGCCGGATGCACCCTGCGCGACGTGCTGCGCGAGCGGGGCGCGCTGCAGCCGCGTGCCGCGCTGGACATCCTGGAACCGGTGCTCGCCGCGCTCGGCGGCGCGCACCGCGCCGGGTTCGTGCACCGGGACATGAAGCCCGAGAACGTGTTGATAGGGGACGACGGACGGGTCAAGGTCGCCGACTTCGGGCTGGTGCGGTCCGTGGACACGGTGACCAGCACCACGGGCGCCGTGCTGGGCACCGTCTCCTACCTCGCTCCGGAGCAGATCGAGCACGGCACCGCGGACCCGCGCGTCGACGTGTACGCCTGCGGTGTCGTCCTCTACGAGATGCTGACCGGCGAGAAGCCGCACGACGGTGACTCCCCCGCCGCGGTGCTCTACAAGCACCTCCACGAGGACGTGCCGCCACCCTCGGCCACCGTGCCCGGACTGCCGTACGAACTGGACGAGCTGGTGGCCGCGGCCACCGCGCGCGCCACCGACATCCGTCCGCACGACGCCGTGGCACTGCTGGCCCGGGTCCGGGAGGCCCGCGCGGGTCTCAGCGACGAGCAGCTGGACGCCGTGCCGCCGCAGGCGCTCTCCGCCGAACGCGACATCGCCGAGGACCGTACGAGCGTGATCCCGCGCTCGCTGACCGTGCCCCGGCTGCTTCCTGTCAACGAGGACGACGACCCGGCCGGGGCGGTCAACCGCACCAGCCGCCTCGAGGCGCCGCCCGTGCCCTCCGGACGGCGGCCGGACCGGCGCCTGCTCGTCACGGTCGTCGCCGCCGTGCTGCTGGTCCTCGGTGTCGGTGCCGGTGTCTGGTACATCAACTCCGGCCAGTTCACGAAGGTCCCGCCGCTGATAGCGAAGACCGAGGAGCAGGCGAGAGCACGGCTGAAGGCGGACGGGCTCCACGTCAAGCAGGTCAGGCACGCCTACAGCGACACGGTGAAGCGGGGCACGGTGATCAGCACCGACCCGGCGGCCAATGCCCGGATCCGCAGCAACGACTCGGTGACGCTGACCATCTCCGACGGCCCGGAGACCGTGAACGTGCCCGACGTCCAGGGCGCCGCGCTCGCGAAGGCCAGGGCACGGCTGAAGGCGGACGGGCTGGAGCCCGGGATGGTGACCCGGGAGTTCAGCGACAGCATCGCCAGGGGCTCTGTGATCAGCACGGACCCGAGGGCCGGTACGAAGCGGCACGCGGGTGCGGCCATCGCCCTCGTCGTCAGCAAGGGCAGCCGGGTCGACGTCCCGGACGTCACCGGCGAGGACCTGGACGCCGCCAAGCAGGAGCTGGAGGGCGCCGGTCTCAAGGTGGAGGTCTCCTCGCAGGAGGTCAACTCCGAGTTCGACAAGGGTCAGGTCGCCCGGCAGACGCCGGCGGGCGACAGCCAGGCCGCCGAGGGCGACACGGTGACCCTGACGATCTCCAAGGGTCCGGAGATGGTCGAGGTCCCGGACGTGGTCGGGGACAGCGTCGACGACGCGCACAAGGCGCTGGAGGGCGCCGGCTTCAAGGTCGACGAGGACCGCGGGATCCTCGGGTTGTTCGGGGACACGGTGAAGAAGCAGTCGGTCGAGGGCGGCGAGACGGCTCCCAAGGGATCGACGATCACGATCACCATCCGTTGACGGGAACGCGCTGCGGGGAACGTGCTGCGGGGAACGCGCTGCGGGGAACGTGCTGCCGGGAGCGCGCCGACGGGGCCAGTCCGGGAGCATGACACCCTGAACGGGTGAGCAGCGAGCATTCCGGTTCCGTCCCCGTCCCCTCCCGCAACCCCGTCGGCGGTCATGTCCCCGTTGCCGGGGGTCTGCACTCCGTCGGGCTGTCGTACGCCCGCGACCTCAAGGCCGAGACCGTGCAGGTCTTCGTCGCCAACCCGCGCGGCTGGGCGACCCCGCCCGGCAGCCCACGGCAGGACGAGGCGTTCCGGGCGGCGTGCGCCGAGGAGTCGATCCCCGCGTATGTGCACGCCCCGTACCTGATCAACTTCGGCTCGCACACCGAGGCGACCGTCGAGAGGTCGGTGGAGTCGCTGCGGCACTCGCTGCGACGCGGACGGGAGATCGGCGCGCTGGGTGTCGTCGTGCACACGGGAAGCGCGACCGGGGGCCGGGAGCGGGCCGTGGCGCTGAAGCAGGTGCGCGAGCACATGCTGCCGCTGCTGGACGAGCTCACCCACGACGACGACCCGTTCCTGCTGCTGGAGTCGACCGCCGGGCAGGGCGCCTCCCTCTGCTCCCGCACCTGGGACTTCGGGCCGTACTTCGAGGCGCTGGACGCGCATCCGAAGCTGGGCGTGTGCCTGGACACCTGTCACATCTTCGCCGCCGGACACGACCTGACCGGCCCGGACGGCATGCACCGGACGCTGGACCTGCTGGTCGGCACGGTCGGCGAGGGCCGACTGAAGCTGATCCACGCCAACGACTCCAAGGATGTGGCCGGCGCGCACAAGGACCGCCACGAGAACATCGGCTCCGGCCATATCGGCGAGGACCCGTTCCGGGCCCTGATGACCCACCCCGCGACCGAGGGCGTACCGCTGATCATCGAGACGCCCGGCGGCAAGGAGGGACACGCGGCGGACGTGGAACGGCTGAAGAAACTGCGGGATTCCTGATGCGTTGAGGAATACCCCCAGGGGGTATACGGTTCCTGCTCGACGGCAGGAACCGTTACCCGGCATTGGGGGCAGCCATGGAACACGAGGCGCACGCCGCGCACACTCACCACCACGAGGCGCATCCGCACGGGCCCGGCACGGCCCCCGGCGCCTGGGCCATGGCCGTACAGGCCACCCTGCACTGCCTCACCGGCTGCGCCATCGGCGAGGTGCTCGGCATGGTCGTGGGCACGGCGTTCGGGTGGGGGAACCTGCCGACGACGGTCCTGGCGATCGTGCTGGCCTTCTTCTTCGGCTACTCGCTCACCCTGCGCGGGGTGCTGAGGGCCGGCGTCGACCTCCGCACCGCCTTCCGGGTGGCGCTGGCCGCGGACACCCTGTCCATCGCGGTGATGGAGCTGATCGACAACGGTGTGATCGTGCTGTGGCCGGACGCGATGGACGCGCAGCTGGACGACGCGCTGTTCTGGGGCTCGCTGCTGATCTCGCTCGTGGTGGCCTTCGTGGTCACGACGCCGGTCAACAAGTGGACGATCGGCCGGGGCAAGGGCCACGCGGTGGTGCACCAGTACCACCACTGACCGGCACCGGCCGGTCCGCCGGGAGTTGTCAGAGCTCGGGGCCGTCCCCGGGCTCCTCCTGGTAGGAGTAGCGCTGTTCCTTCCAGGGGTCGCCGATGTTGTGGTAGCCGCGCTCCTCCCAGAAGCCGCGGCGGTCGGCGGTCATGTACTCCACGCCGCGGACCCACTTGGGCCCCTTCCAGGCGTACAGGTGGGGCACGACGAGCCGGACCGGGAAGCCGTGCTCGGCGGTGAGCAGTTCGCCGTCCTTGTGGGTGGCGAAGATCGTGCGGTCGGAAGCGAAGTCCGACAGGCGCAGGTTCGAGCTGAAGCCGTACTCCGCCCAGACCATCACATGGGTGACATCGGTCGCGGGCGGGGCGGTCTCCAGGATCGTGCGGGCCGGGATGCCGCCCCATTCCGCGCCGAGCATGCTGTACTTCGTCACGCAGTGCAGGTCGGCCATGACCGTGGTGTACGGCAGGGCCGTGAACTCCTCGTGATTCCAGCAGTGCTTCTCGCCGTCGGCGGTGGCGCCGAAGACCCTGAACTCCCAGCGCTCGGGCCGGAACTTGGGTACCGGGCCATAGTGCGTGACCGGCCAGCCGCGCTGCAGTCGCTGCCCCGGCGGAAGCTCGGACCCTGCCGCTTCGCCAGATTCGCGCTCCACCGGATGACCCATGACTCCATCCTGACAGACCCCGGGCAGTGCACTTGACCAGCCAGGTCCTGAATACCGACAAATGGCACCAAGCATGCACTTACCTACTAAGTACGCACTTACTGGACGATCTTCGTCGCCGGTGCAATCATGCGGCCGCAACCTCCCCATTCCCCCCTGTGGAAGGAGCCTCTGCGATGCAGGGCGACCCCGAGGTCATCGAATTCCTCAACGAGCAGCTCACCGGTGAGCTCACCGCGATCAACCAGTACTTCCTGCACGCGAAGATGCAGGAGAACCTCGGCTGGTACAAGCTCGCGAAGTACACCCGGCGCGAGTCGTTCGACGAGATGAAGCACGCCGAGGTGCTCACCGACCGGATCCTGTTCCTGGAGGGGCTGCCCAACTACCAGCGGCTGTTCCACGTGCGGGTGGGGCAGACCGTGAAGGAGATGTTCGAGGCCGACCGGCAGATCGAGGTGGAGGCGATCGACCGCCTCAAGCGTGGGATCAAGGTGATGCGCGAGAAGGGCGACATCACGTCCGCGAACATCTTCGAGGACATCCTCGCCGACGAGGAGCATCACATCGACTACCTGGACACCCAGCTGGAGCTGCTGGAGAAGCTCGGAGAGGCGCTCTACCTCGCACAGCTGATCGAGCAGCCCGAGAGCTAGGCGGCCTCGTCCAGTCCCGCCGACTCGTCCAGCTCGTCCGGTCCGGACACCGCGGAAAGGACCGGCTTGCCCTGATCGGCCAGCTCACGGCGGGGGCACGCGCCACGGCCGAGGAGCGCCTGAATACGCCGTACGCACGAACCGCAGTCGGTGCCCGCCTTGCAGGCCGAGGCGATCTGGCGCGGGGTGCACGCCCCGCCCTCCGCGTGCTTCTTGACCTGCGCCTCGGTCACGCCGAAACAGCTGCACACGTACACGCGGATTCACCTCCCGACGGGATCGATATCTGGCGCCGTCCCGCTTGATCGGTGAGGCAAACCTAACCTTACCCATCCCCCAGGAACCGCAAAAGTGGGAAGGGGCGCGGATCGTATGTGATCCGCGCCCCATTTCAGTTGTCCGTGGCAGGCAGACCCGTCACTGGTCCCGGTACATCTCGGCGACGAGGAACGCCAGGTCCAGCGACTGGCTGCGGTTCAGGCGCGGGTCGCAGGCCGTCTCGTAGCGCTGGTGCAGGTCGTCGACGAAGATCTCGTCGCCTCCGCCCACGCACTCGGTGACGTCGTCACCGGTGAGCTCGACGTGGATGCCGCCCGGGTGGGTGCCCAGGCCCTTGTGGACCTCGAAGAAGCCCTTGACCTCGTCGAGCACGTCGTCGAAGCGGCGGGTCTTGTGACCGGAGGCCGCCTCGAAGGTGTTGCCGTGCATCGGGTCGGTCACCCAGGCCACCGTCGTGCCGGACGCCGTGACCTTCTCGACCAGCTCGGGGAGCCGGTCGCGGATCTTGTCGGCGCCCATGCGGACGACGAAGGTGAGGCGTCCCGGCTCGCGCTCGGGGTCGAGGCGGTCGATGTACCGCAGCGCCTCCTCGGCCGTCGTGGTCGGGCCGAGCTTGATGCCGATCGGGTTGCTGATCTTCGAGGCGAACTCGATGTGCGCGCCGTCCATCTGGCGGGTGCGCTCGCCGATCCACACCATGTGCCCGGAGACGTCGTACAGCTTGCCGGTGCGAGAGTCGACCCTGGTCAGGGCGGACTCGTAGTCCAGCAGCAGCGCCTCGTGGGAGGCGTAGAACTCGACGGTCTTGAACTCCTCCGGGTCCGCCCCGCAGGCCTGCATGAAGTTGAGCGCGTTGTCGATCTCGCGGGCCAGCTGCTCGTAGCGCTGGCCGGACGGGGACGACCGCACGAAGTCCTGGTTCCAGGCGTGCACCTGGCGCAGGTCCGCGTAACCGCCGGTGGTGAAGGCGCGCACCAGGTTCAGCGTCGAGGCGGACGCGTTGTACATCCGCTTCAGCCGCTCGGGGTCCGGGATCCGGGCCGCCTCGTTGAAGTCGAAGCCGTTGACGGAGTCGCCGCGGTAGGTCGGCAGCGTCACGCCGTCGCGGGTCTCGGTCGGCTTGGAGCGCGGCTTGGAGTACTGGCCGGCGATGCGGCCGACCTTCACCACGGGCACGGACGCGGCGTACGTCAGCACGGCGCCCATCTGGAGGAGCGTCTTGAGCTTGTTGCGGATGTGGTCGGCGGACACCGCGTCGAACGCCTCGGCGCAGTCGCCGCCCTGGAGGAGGAACGCCTCTCCCTTGGCGACGGCCGCCAGCCGGGCGCGCAGCTGGTCGCACTCGCCCGCGAAGACGAGCGGCGGATACGACTCGAGGTCCGCGATCACTGCGCGCAGAGCCTCGGCGTCGGGGTACTCAGGCTGCTGCGCCGCGGGCAGGTTTCGCCAGGTGTTGCCAGCGCTTGCGCTGGTCTTAGCGTTCACGGTCACGCACCCAACATTACGGGGTCGTGTCGAGTCGTTTTCTCCCGGCTCGACAGGTGAGACGGATATGCGCTCACCTGTGGGCGCTCGGGCGATGGGGTAGGGTGCACCGCATGTTCGCGCTTTCGACCCAGAACTGGTGGTGGACCGCTCATCCGGCGGCCCACTGACTGCGCGTACGCAAGACTTCGCGAAGGCCGCCCGAGGGGCGGCCTTCGGCGTTTCCGGGGCCGTTCCTCACCGACATCGACACCGAGATCGACGGAAGAGGAACCATGGACCTGGACCGGCTCCTGCACGACGACCGCCCGTTCGCCCTGCTGCGCCGCCGCACTCCCGGCCACGACGAGAACACGGTGGAGGTGTTCCTCGGCCCGGTCTCCGTGCACGACCGCCTCGCCGATCTCCCCGACGAGGGTCTCGCGCTGATCCCGTTCCGGCAGATCCGCGAGCGCGGGTTCGACGTCCGGGACGACGGCACACCGCTGGCCGTGCTGGTCCCCGAGGAGACGCACACCCTGTCCCTGACAGACGCCCTGGCGCAGCTGCCCGCGCACGACGTGCGGGTCGAGGGCGGGGGCTTCGACGTCGGCGACGAGGAGTACGGCGAGATCGTCGGCCGGGTGCTGCGCGACGAGATCGGGCGGGGCGAGGGAGCGAACTTCGTCGTCCGGCGGACGTACGAGGGTGAGATCCCGGGGTTCGGCCGCGCGGACGCCCTCGCGCTGTTCCGGCGGCTGCTGGAGGGCGAGCGGGGCGCGTACTGGACGTTCGTCGTGCACACCGGGGACCGGACGCTGGTCGGGGCCAGCCCGGAGGTGCACGTGCGGATGTCGGGCGGCACCGTCGTCATGAACCCGATCAGCGGGACGTACCGCTACCCGGACGCGGGCCCGACGCCCGAGCACCTGCTGGACTTCCTGGCCGACGGGAAGGAGATCGAGGAGCTGTCGATGGTGGTCGACGAGGAGCTCAAGATGATGTGCACGGTCGGCGACATGGGCGGGGTGGTCGTCGGGCCGCGGCTGAAGGAGATGGCGCACCTCGCACACACCGAGTACGAGCTGCGCGGGAAGTCCTCGCTGGACGTGCGCGAGGTGCTGAAGGAGACGATGTTCGCGGCGACGGTCACCGGGTCGCCGGTGCAGAACGCGTGCCGGGTGATCGAGCGGTACGAGCCCCTCGGGCGGGACGGTGTCGGGCGGGGCTACTACGCGGGTGCGCTGGCGCTGCTCGGGCGGGACTCCGGCGGCGCCCAGACCCTCGACTCCCCCATCCTCATCCGCACCGCCGACATCGACGCGGCCGGGCGGCTGCGCGTCCCGGTCGGCGCCACGCTCGTGCGGGGGTCGGACCCGGCGGGCGAGGTGGCGGAGACGCACGCCAAGGCGGCGGGTGTGCTGGCGGCCCTCGGCGTACGGCCGTCCCGGCCGCGGGCGGAGCACACGCGCCCCCGGCTGGCCGACGACCCCCGGGTGCAGGCGGCACTGGACGGGCGCCGGGCCTCGCTGGCGCCGTTCTGGCTGCGGATGCAGGAGCGGTCGCAGGACCTCGAAGGGCACGCGCTCGTCGTCGACGGGGAGGACACCTTCACGGCGATGCTCGCGCACGTGCTGCGGGCCGCCGGCCTGGAGGTGACCGTGCGGCGGTACGACGAGCCGGGGCTGCGGGAGGCGGTACTCGCCCACGAGGGCCCGGTCGTCCTGGGCCCCGGCCCCGGTGACCCCGCGGACCTCGCCGACCCGAAGATGCGCTTCCTGCGGGAGCTCACCGCCGAGGTGCTCCGGGGGCACCGGCACGGCGTCCTCGGCGTCTGCCTGGGGCACGAGCTGATCGCGGCCGAGCTGGGGCTTCGGATCGTGCGCAAGGAGGTGCCGTACCAGGGGGCGCAGACGACCGTCGACCTGTTCGGGCGGGCCGAGACCGTCGGCTTCTACAACAGCTTCGTGGCGCACTGCGACGACGAGGCCTTCCGGGAGCTGGCCGCACACGGCGTCGAGGTGAGCCGCGCCGCGAACGGGGAGGTGCACGCCTTGCGGGGGCCCGGCTTCGCTTCGGTCCAGTTCCACCCGGAGTCGGTGCTGACGCTGAACGGTCAGGCGATCGTCACGGAGTTCCTGCGGGTGCCGCTGCTCCGGCGGCCGTGACCGGAGCCCGCGCACGCGGGATCGCGGGATCGACGCACGAGAACGCCGCCACGGAGCCCGTGGCGGCGTTCGCCCGTCCCCCGTCCGGGAGTCAGCCGAAGAACACGCCGACTTCCTCGTACAGCTTGGGGTCGACCGTCTTCAGCTTGGCCGTGGCCTCGGAGATCGGGACGCGGACGATGTCGGTGCCGCGCAGGGCGACCATCTTCCCGAAGTCGCCGTCGCGGACCGCGTCGATCGCGTGCAGTCCGAAGCGGGTGGCGAGCCAGCGGTCGAAGGCGCTCGGGGTGCCGCCGCGCTGGATGTGACCGAGGACGGTGGTCCGCGCCTCCTTGCCGGTGCGCTTCTCGATCTCCTTGGCCAGCCACTCGCCGACACCGGAGAGCCGCACGTGCCCGAAGGAGTCCAGCGACTCGTCCTTGAGCACGACGTCGCCGTCCTTCGGCATGGCGCCCTCGGCGATCACCACGATCGGGGCGTAGGACGCCTTGAAACGGGAGGTGATCCAGGCACACACCTGGTCGAGGTCGAAGCGCTGCTCGGGGATGAGGATGACGTTCGCGCCACCCGCGAGCCCGGAGTGGAGGGCGATCCAGCCGGCATGACGGCCCATCACCTCGCAGACGAGGACCCGCATATGGGACTCGGCGGTGGTGTGCAGCCGGTCGATGGCCTCCGTGGCGATGCCGACGGCGGTGTCGAAGCCGAAGGTGTAGTCGGTGGCGGAGAGGTCGTTGTCGATGGTCTTGGGCACGCCGACGCACGGCACGCCGTACTCGTCGGACAGCCGCGCGGCCACGCCCAGGGTGTCCTCGCCGCCGATCGCGACGAGCGCCTCGATCTCGTGCTTGGCGAGGTTGTCCTTGATCCGGCGGATGCCGTCCTCCTGCTTGAGCGGATTGGTCCGCGAGGAGCCGAGGATCGTGCCGCCGCGGGGCAGGATGCCGCGCACCGCGGGGATGTCGAGGCGGATGCTGTCGCCTTCGAGGGGTCCGCGCCAGCCGTCCCGGTAGCCGACGAACTCGTAGTGGTACTCCTGCACGCCCTTGCGCACGATGCCCCGGATGACGGCGTTGAGCCCGGGGCAGTCGCCGCCTCCGGTCAGTACTCCGACCCGCATGGAAATATCCCTTCGCCGCGGTTGCCTGATGCAGGTCACGCTAATGGTGATCCCCGTCACACAGGGATGGGCGGGAAGGGCAATTCCGGTGAATTGTCGGGCGGTTGGTTGACGGGTGGGTCCGGTCAGGCGTCGTCGAGTCCGCGCTCTATGGCGTACCGGACCAGCTCGACCCGGTTGTGCAACTGGAGCTTGCCGAGCGTGTTCTGGACGTGGTTCTGCACCGTGCGGTGGGAGATGACGAGGCGTTCGGCGATCTGCTTGTAGCTCAGGCCCTTGGCGACAAGGCGCAGCACCTCCGTCTCACGCTCGGTCAGCCGGGGCGCCCCCGGCTCGTCGGCGTCCGGGGCGGGCGCGGGTTCGGACGCCAGCCGGCGGTACTCGCCGAGGACCAGGCCGGCGAGGCCGGGGGTGAACACCGGGTCGCCCACGGCCGTACGGCGCACCGCGTCCAGCAGTTCCTCGGTCGAGGCCGACTTCAGGAGGTAGCCCGTCGCGCCCGACTTCACGGCCTCCAGCACGTCGGCGTGCTCACCGCTCGCCGACAGCACCAGGACGCGCAGCGCCGGGTTGGCGCCGACCAGTTCCTTGCAGACCTGGACGCCGGGCTTGGCGGGCAGGTTGAGGTCCAGCACGAGGACGTCCGGCGCGGCGGCCCTGGCCCGGCGCACCGCCTGCTCGCCGTCCCCGGCGGTGGCGACCACCTCGAAGCCGGACTCGGCCAGATCCCGGGCGACCGCGTCGCGCCACATGGGGTGGTCGTCGACCACCATGACCTTGATCGGGCCCTGCTGCTGTGTCATCGCTTCTCCGCCTTCCCCCGGGAGACGTCCGGGTCCTTCGGGACCTTGGGCACCTTCAGCTCGACTTCCGTGCCCTGCCCCGGCGTCGAGATCAGCTCGGCGCTGCCGCCGAGATCACGCAGCCGCCCCCGGATCGACAGGGCCACCCCGAGCCGCCCCTCGCCCTCCGCCTGGGCGAGCCGGCCCTCGGGGATTCCGGGTCCGTCGTCCCGGACGCTCACCACGACCTCGTCCGGCTCGTCCTCGACCAGGATCCAGGCCCGCGCGTCCGGGCCCGCGTGCCGGCGCACGTTGTCCAGGGCGGCGCCGACGGCGGCGGCCAGCTCCCTGGCGGCGCCGGGCTCCAGCGGCACGGGGGCACCGGGCTCGGCGAGGCTGACCCGGGCACCGGCGTACAGGACGAGCAGGGTGCGCAGGTCGACGGGACCGTCGATGTCGTCGGGCTCCTCCACGGTCCGTACGACCGCCCCCTCGGCCGCGTCCTCCGACACGCGCGCGACGGGCAGCAGACCGCCGGAGACGAGCGCGCGCAGCGCCACCTCCTGCTCCCCCGCCATGCGGCCCAGCTCGGCCGCCTCGCCGCCGATGACCGCGCCGCGCCGCTGCACCATCGCCAGCACCTGCAGCACGCTGTCGTGGATGTCCCGGGCGAGCCGCTCCCGCTCCCGGGTCGCGGCCTCGATCTCCAGCGCGCGGGCGAGGGTGCGCTCGGAGGCGCGGGCGACCTCCACGACGTACCCGATGGCGATGGAGGCGACCCAGACGAGGATCACGTTGTGGACGGTGTCGCGGGCCGGTTGGCCGCGCTCGATCAGGTTGGCGACGGCGACGGGCGTGGAGGCGAACGCGGCCCAGCGCCAGCCGCCCTTGATGGCGAAGGCGAGGACCGAGCCGGCCGTCCAGATCGAAGGCAGGGTGGGGCCGCCGCGGTCGATGTGGTGGGCGGTGACGACCCAGGGAGTGAGGACGATGCCGGTGAGCGCGATCGCGAGATCGACGGCGAGGAAGCGCTTGGTGCAGGCCACCGCGTTCTGCACCCGGGGCAGCGTGGCGAGCGTCCAGACGCACAGCACGGCGTAGTACGCGATGGCGACGGCGGGGCGGTCGTACTCGCCGTAGGCGGAGGCGAACAGACCGATCGCGTACAGCATCGTCAGGACGCGGTAGCCGGCGAGCGCACGCCACAGCGGCAGCTCGACCGACATCCTCATGACCTTCTCGCGCTTCGGCACGACCCCCGCCCCCGTTCCCCCCGGTCCCGGACTGCCCCGTGCGGGGCTCCCGTCTAGGACTCGGTCTTCTTCTTCTCCGCCTTCTCGGCTTCCTTCGAGGCCTTCGACGCCTCCGCGATCTGCCGCTTGGCGGCGGTCGCGTAGATGTCGACGTACTCCTGTCCGGAGAGCTTCATGATCTCGTACATGACCTCGTCGGTCACCGCGCGCAGCACGAAACGGTCGTGCTCCATCCCCTGGTAGCGGGTGAAGTCGAGGGGCTTGCCGATCCGGATCCCGGGCCGCATCAGCTTCGGGACGACCTTGCCGGGCGGCTGGATCTTCTCGGTGTCGATCATCGCGACCGGGATGACCGGAGCGCCGGTGGCGAGGGCCACGCGCGCGAGGCCGCCGGGCTTGCCCCGGTAGAGGCGGCCGTCGGGCGAGCGTGTGCCCTCCGGGTAGATGCCGAACAGCTCCCCGCGCTCCAGGACCTCTATGCCGCTCTTGATCGCCGCCTCACCCGCGCCGCGCGCGCCGGAGCGGTCCACCGGGAGCTGGCCGACGCCCTTGAAGAAGGCCGCCGTCAGCCGCCCCTTCACGCCGGGCGTGGTGAAGTACTCCGCCTTGGCGATGAAGGTGACCTTGCGGTCGAGGACCGCCGGCAGGAAGAACGAGTCCGAGAACGAGAGGTGGTTGCTCGCCAAGATGGCGGGGCCCTCGGCGGGAATGTTCTCCAGGCCTTCCACCCAGGGTCTGAAGGCGACCTTCAGCGGTCCCCCGATGGCGACCTTCATCGTGCCGTACAACAACCGAGTGCCTCCTGTTTCCGTCGATCAGACCTTAACCCGGAGCGCTGTCAAAGAGACCGACGGCCCTGGTCGGTGTCAGTGCGGTCGCGTACGGTGAAGGACATCTGGACTCGTCGTTCACGTCTCTCTCATGGACAGGAGACTGAAAGGTGCCGGTTCTCCCCGGAGCCGAGCCGTACCGCCACGAGGGCGGGGAGGTTGGTGTCCTCCTCTGCCACGGCTTCACCGGCTCGCCCCAGTCGCTGCGCCCCTGGGCAAAACATCATGCCCGGCACGGCCTGACCGTGTCGCTGCCGCTGCTGCCCGGCCACGGTACGCGCTGGGAGGACATGCAGCTCACGGGCTGGCAGGACTGGTACGCGGAGGTGGACCGCGAGCTGCGCGTGCTGCGCGAGCGCTGCGCGCGGGTGTTCGTGGCGGGCCTGTCGATGGGCGGCGCGCTGGCCCTGCGGCTGGCCGCGAAGCACGGCGAGGGCGTCGAGGGCGTCGTGGTCGTCAACCCGGCGAACAAGGTGCACGGCCTGGCCGCGTACGCCCTTCCGGTGGCCCGGCATCTCGTGCGGACGACGAAGGGCATCGCCAGCGACATCGCGAAGGGAGGCGCGGCGGAGCTGGGGTACGACAAGGTGCCACTGCACGCGGCGCACTCCCTGCGGAACTTCTTCCGCATGCTGGACGGCGAGCTCCCGCAGGTCACCCAGCCGCTGCTGGTCCTTCGCAGCGCGCGGGACCACGTGGTGCCGCCGGCCGACTCGGCCCGCGTGCTGAGCCGGGTGTCTTCCCTGGACGTAACGGAGGTCGTGCTGGAACAGAGTTACCACGTGGCGACGTTGGACAACGACGCGGACCGGATCTTCGAGGAGAGCCTCGCCTTCATCGGCCGGCTCGCACCCAGTGTCGGCAAGGAAGGGACGGCCGCAGTTGGCTGAGCACGACTCCGACCGCGAGGATCGCGAGCCGGACGAGAAGGGTGTGCCCTTCGACGAGGAGGCTGCCTGGGCGGCGATCGTCGCGGGGTACGGCGCCGAGCCGCCGGACCCGCCGGGCACCAGGCCTTACAGGCCGATCGAGGATCTCGCACTGCCCGAGACCGGGCCGGACGAGGACGACAGCACCGAGGAGCAGCCGCCCGCCAAGCCCCTGGGCAGCTCCGTGTCCTTCGCGCCCAGCGTCGGCCCGCGCGACTACACGGCGCCGGAACCGTCCGAGGACGACTTCGACGAGGACGACGAGGGCCACTTCGTGCCGCCCGAGCCGCCGCCGCTGCCCACCGCCGACACGACCGCCAAGTTCGCCTGGCTGGGTGTGGTCGGCGGCCCGATCCTGCTCCTGCTGGCCGTGCTGCTCGGCTGGGACATGACGTGGTGGCTGACGACGCTCGGCATAGGCGGTTTCCTCGGCGGCTTCGTCACGCTGGTGACCCGGATGAAGACGGACGACGACGAGGGCGACGATCCGGGGCGGGGCGCGGTCGTCTGAGCGACGCGGCGCGCTACGCCGACGGGATTCTGAGGGCGGCCAGGACCGGGAGATGATCCGTGGCCGCCCTCAAAGCTGCCTCGGTCACGCCGGGGTGGCCGAGGGGCACCCCGCAGCCGAGGACCTCGATGCCCTTGGTGGCGAAGATCGCGTCGATGCGCTGATGGGGGTGGACGGGGGTGGAGGTGTACTCGCCGCCCCAGGGGGCGGTGGCCCGGCAGTCCTGAAGGCCCTCGGTGAGACGCCGGAAGGTACGGCCGTCGGGGCGCTCGTTCAGGTCTCCGCCGGCGACGGCGTGCTCCACGCCCATTCCGGCCAATCGGTCGAGGAGCATGCCGGCCTGCTCGTAGCGCTCGTCCTTCTGCAGGCTGAGGTGACAGCTGAGGACGCCGAGGCGGGCTCCGCCGAACCGTACGACGGCGGTGGCGAAGCCCCTGCGGTGCAGGCCCGGGGTGAGCGGGAGGAGTACGTCCTCCGTTCGCTCGACGGTGGCCCGGAGACTGCACAGGATCGCCGGTCCCGCGGCCGTCGCCCCGCCGGTGAGGATCACCTGCCCGGACGCGGCCGCGAGCCGCGCCAGCTTCTTGCGCCAGCGGAAGAAACGGGGGGCTTCCTGGACGAGGACCAGGTCGGGGGCGCAGGCGGTGATCACGCGGGCCAGCGCGTCCGTGTCGTCGCGCATCGAGCGGATGTTGTAGCCGAGGACGCGGATGACGGCCGAACCGTCCGGCTCGGTGCGGGAGTTGGGGAGCGGCGCCATGTGGATCAATGTACGCCGAATAGCTCGGGGCGCGAGGTGCATGCGCGACTGCCGGTCGTTCGTGGCTTGTCGCGCCTACGCGGCGGAGCCGCATATCGATGCAGCCCCGCGCCCCTGGGTAGGCACAGTCGCCATACCTCGAAAAGTGAACGTCACATGATCGGGTCGGGCTCCCGGGCCAGGTCGGCTGCTCCGACCAGGCCCGCCTTGTTGCCCAGCCGGGCCGCGATCACCTCGGCGACCGGACGCCAGTTGCCGCCGACGAGCCAGCGCTTGTACGACTTGCGGATCGGGTCGAGGACCAGCTCGCCCTCGTCGGAGAGGCCGCCGCCGACGATGAACGCGGAGGGGTCGAAGAGGGAGGCCAGGTCGGCCAGGCCCGCGCCGGCCCACCGGGCGAGCTCACGGTAGGAGTCGACGGCGACCGGGTCGCCCTGGCGGGCGGCCATGGAGATGTGCTTGCCCTCGATGCCCTCGGGGGTGCCGTCACCCAGGCCGAGCAGGATCTCGGCGCTCTCGGGTGTGGCGTTGGCGCGCTGCTTGGCGTACCTCACCAGCGCGCGGCCCGACGCGTACTGCTCCCAGCAGCCCTGCGAGCCGCAGCCGCACAGCAGGCCGTCCGGGACCATCCGGATGTGCCCGAACTCGGCGGCCACGCCGAAGTGCCCGCGGCGCAGCTTGTTGCCGATGATGATGCCGCCGCCGAGGCCGGTGCCGAGCGTGATGCAGATGACGTTGCGGTGGCCCTTGCCCGCGCCGAACTTGTACTCGCCCCACGCGGCCGCGTTGGCGTCGTTCTCGACAACGACCGGGAGGCCCACGCGGGCCTCGACCTCCTGCTTCAGCGGCTCCTGGCGCCAGTCGATGTTGGGGGCGAAGTAGACCGTCGAGCGCTGCCGGTTCACGTAACCGGCCGCTCCGATGCCCACGCCGACGATGTCGTGACCGGCATGCGCGCCCTCCACGGCGGAGGCGATGGCGTCCACGATCGCCTCGGGCGTGCCCGGGGTCGGCACCTTGTACGTCGAGAGGATGTTGCCTTCCTCATCGACCACGCCGGCCGCGATCTTCGTGCCGCCGATGTCGACGCCGATGGTGAGTCCCATGAATCCCTCAGTTTCGGTCGAGCCCCGCTACGGCCAACCGTACCCGAGGCCCTGCCGGCGGAGGCTGTCAGTCCAAGTCGATGCGTTCTCCCGGGCCGGAGCCCTCGCCCCGGTCCTTCGGGTCTGCCGTGCGGGACGTCCAGCGCTGCTCCTGCGCCTGGACGGCGGAGCGGTATGCGGCGAGCAGTTCGTTGCCGGCCGCCGCCAGGTGGTCGAAGACATCCGGATTGCGCTCTATGACGGGCTCGACGGCGGCCTTGGCCTGCTGGACCACCTGTCGCACCACCTGCTGGGCGGCAGGCCCGGCGACCGCCCCGAGGAGCGGGGACTGGAGGCCGGACAGCTTGTCGGCGACGGCGTCGACGAGTTTGCGCAGTTCCTCGGCGGCCGAGCCCGGAGGCGGGCCGTACTCGGCTCGGCGGCGGGCCCGCTCGGCCTCCAGGTCCTCGGCGCAGGCCGTGGACCAGGCGTCGGCGTCGGTCGCCCGCACCTCTTCGGCCGCCTCCTTCTCGGAAGCGTCAGGTGTGGGGCGCTCTTCGCTCATGACGGACTCCTGACTACGGTTCGTCTCTACGACGTTACCCGAATGGGCGTACGGGGTTCACCGTCCGCGGGGCCGGACTCGGCCGCCGCTCCGGCGTCGGGCTAGCGGGAATCACTTCTCGCGCGGCCACAGGTCAGGGTCCGGCGCGAACCGGATGCGGAGCTCGTCGTCCCGCAGCGCCGCCCCCGCGACGGTACAGCGGCGCAGGGCGGACGGGAGCGCGACGATCCGGCGGAACCGGCCGGCCGTGATCACGAGTTCGTCGCCGCGCCGGACGAGATCGAGTTCGTCGCGTATCGCGCCGGGCAGCGGGATGTTCCAGACGAGCACGCCGTCCGCGGCGATCCGGTCGGTGACGGGCCACTCGACCGGGGCGGGAGTCGGGTTGACTCCGGGCACGGCGAGCGCGGCGAGGTCGTCATGGCCGTGCGGGTCGCGGCCCAGATGGGCGACCGCGTGGACGTCGTACGACTCCGCCCAGTCGGCCAGGGCCTTGCGCTGCTGGGCGGCGAGTCCGGCGAGCCAGCTGTCTGACGCGGTCTCGGGCAGGACACGGTTGGCGACCAGGGTCTCGGTGCGCAGGCCGCGCAGGGCGAGGCCGAGGGCGGCGGAGCGGACGGCGTCGGTGCCGCCCGGTCCCGGTTCGGCGACCAGCCGTACGGACGTGGCGCGGTCGGCCACGACGGCCTCCACGGCGGCCAGTTCGACATCCCAGCGGGCGGCCGTCTCGTACAGCCAGTCGGCGGGCATCGGGACGCCGGCGAGCCGGCCGAGGACGGGGCGCAGGGCGCGGGCGGCCTGCCGCTCGGGCGGGAGCAGCCTGCGCAGGTACCGGCGCAGTTCCTCGGGGAGGGCGAGGAGGGCGAGGGCCTGCGGGAGGGGCGGGAGGTCGACGACCAGGAGGTCGTAGCGCTCGGACAGGGCCGCGTCCCGCAGGGCGCGCAGGAAGGACAGCTCCTCGGCGCCGGGCAGCGGCGTGACTTCCTCGGCGTCGAGGCGGGAGGCGCCGAGGAGGTCCAGGACGTTCGCGGCGCGGGTCTGGAACGCGGTGAGGTCGTCCCGGAAGCGTTCGGCCGCGTCGGGGCGCCAGGCGGTGAGGTTCGGCGCGATCCGCGCCGGGACCGGTCCCGTCGCCGCGCCCAGCGCCGCCCCGAGGGTGTCCGTGCGGTCCGCGCTCAGCACGAGGGTGTCGCTTCCCTCGCGTGCGGCGCGCAGGGCGGTGGCGGCGGCGACGGTCGTGCGTCCGGAGCCGCCCGGGCCCGTGATCAGGATGGTGCGCATGGGGGTGAACGGTACCTCCGCGCGCCGCCGCGGAACGCCGCCCTTATTTCTCGCCCGACTCCACCCGCTTCTTCAGCCCCGCCAGCGCCCGGTCGATGATGACCTTCTCGGCCTTGCGCTTGATCATGCCGAGCATGGGGATCTTGACGTCGACGGTGAGCTGGTACGTCACCTCGGTGGCGCCCGCGCCGGCCGGCTTGAGGAGGTAGGAGCCGTCCAGGGAGCGCAGCATCTGGGACTTCACCAGGGTCCAGGAGACCTCGTTCTCCCCGGTCCAGGTGTAGCCCAGGGTCTGGTCGTCCTTGATGGCCCCGGCGTCCATGACGAGGCGGACCTGCTCTGCGCGGCCCCGGTCGTCGGTCTTGAGGACCTCCGCCTCCTTCACCTCGCCGGTCCAGTCCGGGTAGCGGGCGAAGTCGGCGATCACCGCCATGACGTCGGCCGGGGCCGCCTCGATCGTGATGCTCGAACTGGTGTGTTCCGCCATCGCCGTGGCTCCTCCAGATGCGGGCCGGTAGTCGGGTGCGCCGCGCGCGAGCGTGCGCACGTGTGTGCAGCGTGAAGGCTACCGCGCCCCCGACCAGCCGCCTTCACCCCGTCCGGGGTCGTTCACCATTCGAGCGCCCAGGGCCGTCCCGTCCCGGCGAAGTGCCCCACGTTCACGCACTCGGTCGCGCCGATCCGCATCCGCGGCACCAGGGGCTGGTGGACGTGCCCGAAGAGGGCGTAGCGGGGCCTGGTGCGGCGGATCGCGTCCAGCAGGGCGCGGCTGCCGCGCTCGAAGCGGCGCGCGACGGTGTCGTACACCAGTTCCGGGACCTCCGGGGGGATGTGCGTGCACAGCACGTCGACCTCGCCGACCGCCTCGATCTTCGCCGCGTACTCCTCGTCGCTGATCTCGTACGGCGTCCGCATGGGGGTGCGCAGGCCGCCGCCGACGAAGCCGAAGGTCCACCCCCCGATCTCCACCCGCTCGCCGTCCAGGACCGTGGTGCCCGGTCCGGCGTACTCCGGCCACAGGGTCGGTATGTCGACATTGCCGTACGTCGCGTACGTCGGCGCCGGGAACGCGGCGAACATCTCGGCGTACTGCTTGCGCACCGCCTTCTCTATCGCCGTGGCCCGGTCGGCGCCGATGCCGGCCCACAGCCGGGCCCCGAACTCCCGCGCCTCCTCGAAGCGGCGGGAGGTGCGCAGTTCCACGATGCGGTCGGCGTTCGCCTCGCCGAACAGGTCGGGGAAGATCCCGCGCGAGTGGTCGGCGTAGTCGAGGAAGAGGACCAGGTCACCCAGACAGATCAGGGCGTCGGCACCGTCACCGGCCCTGGCCAGGTCACGGGCGTTGCCGTGTACGTCACTGACCACGTGGACGCGCGCGCTTCGGTTGCCGACGGGTGTGGGTGCCATGGTGATTGAGAGTAGTCGGTGAACAGTGGCGGTCGGACCTGCGGTTACTGGCCAGTCAGTAAAGAGGTGGACTACCGTACGCGAAGAAACACCAACCTGTGTGACGCAGCGAACATCTCGCCGGGACCCCCTGTCGAAGAAGCCATACCGGCGGGTAACGTCCGGGCAGTCCAGTCGTGCTCTGGATTTCAACCACTGATCCTCGAGGTTCGTGGTGGACAACCGGAGTACCTGCCCGAGCCTTGGACCGCACCGTCGCATCGCACAACGTCGTGGCGCCGGCGCCCTATGAGGAGCAGCAGTCTTGCGCGAGTTCAGCCTTCCGGCTTTGTACGAGGTCCCTGCGGACGGCAATCTGACCGACATCGTCCGCAGAAACGCCGCGCAGCATCCCGACGTCGCCGTCATCGCCCGCAAGGTCGGCGGCGTCTGGCAGGACGTCACGGCCACGACGTTCCTGGCCGAGGTGCGCGCCGCCGCCAAGGGACTCATCGCCTCCGGCGTGCAGCCCGGCGACCGGGTCGGCCTGATGTCCCGTACCCGCTACGAGTGGACACTGCTCGACTTCGCGATCTGGAGCGCCGGCGCGATCACCGTGCCGGTGTACGAGACCAGCTCGCCGGAGCAGGTGCAGTGGATCCTGAGCGACTCCGGGGCCACCGCGTGCATCGTCGAGCTCGACAACCACGCGGCCGCCGTCGACTCGGTGCGCGACCACCTGCCCGCCCTCAAGCACGTCTGGCAGATCGAGGCCGGCGGCGTGGAGGAGCTGGGCCGGCTCGGCCAGGACGTCACGGACGCGACCGTCGAGGAGCGCAGCTCGCTCGCCAAGGCGGACGACCCGGCGACCATCGTCTACACCTCCGGCACCACTGGCCGGCCCAAGGGCTGTGTCCTGACCCACCGCAGCTTCTTCGCCGAGTGCGGGAACATCGTGGAGCGGCTGCGGCCGCTGTTCCGCACCGGCGAGTGTTCCGTCCTGCTCTTCCTGCCGCTCGCGCACGTCTTCGGGCGTCTGGTCCAGGTCGCGCCGATGATGGCGCCGATCAAGCTGGGCAACGTCCCGGACATCAAGAACCTCACCGACGAGCTGGCCGCGTACCGGCCGACCCTGATCCTCGGCGTCCCGCGCGTCTTCGAGAAGGTCTACAACTCGGCGCGCGCCAAGGCGCAGGCGGACGGCAAGGGCGCCATCTTCGACAAGGCGGCGGACACGGCGATCGCGTACAGCAAGGCGCTGGACACCCCGTCGGGCCCGTCCGTCGGTCTGAAGATCAAGCACAAGGTGTTCGACAAGCTCGTCTACAGCAAGCTGCGGGCGGTGCTCGGCGGCCGGGGCGAGTACGCCATCTCGGGCGGGGCTCCGCTGGGCGAGCGTCTGGGCCACTTCTTCCGGGGCATCGGCTTCACGGTCCTGGAGGGCTACGGCCTGACCGAGTCCTGTGCGGCGACCGCGTTCAACCCCTGGGACCGGCAGAAGATCGGCACGGTCGGCCAGCCGCTGCCCGGCTCGGTCGTGCGCATCGCCGACGACGGCGAGGTGCTGCTGCACGGCGAGCACCTGTTCAAGGGCTACTGGAACAACGAGGCCGCGACCGCCGAGGCGCTTGCCGACGGCTGGTTCCACACCGGTGACATCGGCACCCTCGACGAGGACGGCTACCTCAGGATCACCGGCCGCAAGAAGGAGATCATCGTCACCGCGGGCGGCAAGAACGTCGCCCCGGCCGTGATCGAGGACCGCATCCGGGCGCACGCGCTGGTCGCGGAGTGCATGGTGGTGGGCGACGGGCGGCCGTTCGTGGGCGCGCTGGTCACCATCGACGAGGAGTTCCTGGGCCGCTGGGCCGCCGAGCACGGCAAGCCGGCGGGTTCCACCGCGGCGTCGCTGCGCGCCGACCCGGATCTCATCGCTGCGGTCCAGGACGCGGTCGACGACGGCAACGCCGCGGTGTCGAAGGCGGAATCGGTGCGGAAGTTCCGCATTCTGTCCTCCCAGTTCTCGGAGGAGTCGGGCCACCTGACGCCGTCCCTGAAGCTCAAGCGCAATGTGGTGGCGAAGGACTACGCGGACGAGATCGAGGCGATCTACCAGAAGTAGTCCGGCCCCTGACGGTACGTCATGGCGCGGTGTCCTCGGCGAGGACCCGCGCCATCGTGCGTTCGGCGAGCGCGGTGATGGTGACGAAGGGGTTCACGCCGATCGATCCGGGCACCAGCGAGCCGTCGGTGATGTACAGCTTCGAATAGCCCTTCACCCGGCCGTAGTCGTCGGTCGCCCTTCCCAGCACGCAGCCGCCCAGCGGGTGGTACGTGAAGTCGTCGGCGAAGACCTTGCTGGCCGAACCGAACAGGTCGTACCGGTAGATGGTGGCGTTGGCCGAGTTGATCCGGTCGAACAGCTTCTTGGCCATGGCGACCGACACCGCGCTCTGGGCCGCGGTCCAGCCGAGCTTCACGGATCCGGAGGAGGCGTCGTAGGTGAAGCTCGCCCGCTCCGGGTTCTTGGTGATCGCCAGATAGAGGCTGATCCAGTGCTCGAAGCCCATGGGCAGCGGGGCGATCTCGGCGAAGACCGGGTTGTCGGTGTTGGCCCAGTCGTCGATGCCGAGGACGGGCATGGTCGCCTGGTTGGCGCCGACCGTGTCCCAGATGTGGTTGGCGCGGCCCAGCATGGTGTTGCCGTTGGTGCCCCAGCCCGCGCCCACACTGGGGTCGAGGTCCGGCAGGGTGCCGGTGGCCCGGGCACGGACCAGGAGTTCGGTGGTCCCGAGGCTGCCGCCGCCGAGGAACAGGTACGTGCAGCTGTACTGCTTGGTCTCGACGACCGCGCCTGTGTTGTCGATCCGGTCGGCGGTCAGGACGTACGTCCCGTCGCTCGCCCGGCTGATGGCCCGCACCTTCTCCAGCGTGTGGATGGTGACGTTGCCGGTGCCGAGCGCGGAGGCGAGATACGTCTTGTCGAGACTGCGCTTGCCGTAGTTGTTGCCGTAGATGACCTCACCCGCGAGGGCCGACCTGGTGGCCGTGCCTGCCGCCTCGCGCTGCATGTAGCCGAAGTCGTAGACGTTCGGCACGAAGGTGGTCTTCAGGCCCGCGTTGGAAGCGGCCTTCCGGGAGGTGCGGGCGAACTTGTACCACTCGGTCGACTCGAACCAGGCCGGGTCGACGGTGTTCACGCCGAGCATGGAGCGGGCGCGCGGGAAGTACGTGCCGTACATCTCCGTGGCGTCCACGGTCGGGAACTGCTCGGCGAAGTACGACTGGAGCGGGGTGACCGCCATCCCGCCGTTGACCAGGGAGCCGCCGCCGACACCCCGCCCGACGTAGACGGACATGTTGTCGAAGTGCACCCGGTCCAGGACTCCGGGATAGGCGCTGATGTCCTTGTTGACGAGGTCCAGCCACAGGAAGGTGGCCAGCGGCGCCTCGGTGCGCGTCCGGAACCACATGGAGCGCTGGTCCGGGGCGCTGGTGGAGCAGAAGACCTTGCCGTCGGAACCGGCGGTGTTCCAGAGCCGGCCCATCTCTAGCACCAGGGTGCGGATGCCGGCCTGGCCGAGGCGGAGGGCGGCCACGGCACCGCCGTAGCCGGAGCCGACGACGATCGCAGGGGCGCTCTCGACGGCGGCCGGTTCGGCGGCCCGGGCGGACTGGAGACCGATGCGGGTGAGACCGGCCGTGGCGGCGGTCTGGAGGGCGATCATGCCCAGGATTTGACGTCTCGTCAGCTGACGTTGCATCAGTTTTGCTGTCATGCGCGCAGCATGTGCGGATTTTCCGGTTCCGCCTAGAGCCGCGGCAGAGTTTGGCCCGGACCCTTGAACCAGCCTTTTACAGGAGCTCCTTGAGCCTCTCGGCGAGCAGGTCCCAGCGCCACTTCTCCTCGACCCACTGCCGCCCCCGCTCCCCCATCCGGCGGCGCAGTTCGGGGTCCCCGAGGAGCGTGACGATCCGGTCGGCGGCGTCCTGCGGTGAGCCGCCCCGCACCACCCAGCCGGTCTCCCCGTCGAGCACCGCGTCGGGTGCCCCGCCCGAGTCGCCGGCGACGACCGGCAGCCCGGTGGCCGAGGCCTCCAGATAGACGATCCCGAGCCCCTCGACGTCGAGCCCGCCCCGCCGGGTCCGGCACGGCATGGCGAAGACGTCCCCGGCGCCGTAGTGCGCGGGCAGCTCCGACCAGGGCACGGCGCCGGTGAAGCGCACCGAGTCGGCCACCCCGGTCTCCCGGGCCAGCCTGCGCAGCTCCTTCTCGTACGGCCCGCCGCCGACGATCAGCAGCACGGCGTCCGGCTCCTTGGCGAGGATCCTCGGCATGGCCAGGATCAGTGTGTCCTGCCCCTTGCGCGGCACGAGGCGCGAGACGCACACCACCACCGGCCGCTCGGTCAGGCCGAGCCGCGCCCGCACCTCGTCGCCGCCCGACTCCGGGTGGAAGGTCTTCTCGTCGACGCCCGGGGGCAGCTGCGCCATCCGCCCGGCGGCCTCCGGCGTCAGCGCGCCGGCGATCCGCGAGCGCGTGTACTCGCCGAGGTAGGTGATCGTGTCGGTGGACTCGCCGATCCGGCGCAGCAGCTGTCGCGCGGCGGGCAGCTGGGCCCAGCCGGCCTCGTGCCCGTGGGTGGTGGCGACCAGCCGCTCGGCGCCCGCCCTGCGCAGCGCCGGGGCCATCAGCCCGAGCGGTGCCGCCGCCCCGAACCACACCGAGGTGCACCCGTGCTCCCGCAGCAGCCCGGCCGCCTGCCGGGTCGCCCCCGGTGTGGGCAGCAGCATCGTCGTACGGTCACGCACGACGGTGAAGGGCTGGTCGGCGTCGAAGGCGGCCGTGGCCTCGACGCCCTCCCGGCTCCGCTTCCAGGTGGAGGCGTAGACGACGAGCCGGCCGGGTTCCAGGCGCAGCGCCATGTTGTGCAGGAACGCCTGGATGCCGCCCGGCCGGGGCGGGAAGTCGTTGGTCACGATCAGGGTCTTGTGCATCGCCGCCGACCCTACCCAACCCGCGCACGACCGGGCACGGGCGCCCGGCCGTGCTTCATGGCACCCGCACAGGCGGCCGGGGGATCATGAGTCCCCGAAGAGGGCAGGGCAGGCGGACGAAGAGGGGCTCAGGTGAACAGGACGGGCGCGGGACGGTCCCTGGCGTGGCCGCTGGGGGCCTGGGGCGTCACCCGGCTGGTGCTGCTGCTCTTCGTCTTCCGGGTGTTCGTCTTCCCGGGCGCGGACGTCACGACCGATGTGTCCGTGATCTACCACGGCTGGTACGACGTGCTGCGCCACGGCACGTTCCCGCTGCACGACGTGACCTGGCAGTACCCGCCGGCCGCCGCGCTCGCGATCCTCTCCCCCGCCACCCTGCCCTTCCTCGGCTACGCCACCGCCTTCTTCGTCCTGGCCTGCCTCGCCGATCTGGCCGTGCTGTCCCTGCTGCTGTACGCGGGCCGGCGTCCGGGCGCATCGCCGCGCGGTGCCTGGGTGTGGGTGGCCGGCGTCCCGCTGCTCGGCCCCACGGTGTACGCCCGCTACGACCTGATGGTGACGACGGTGGCGGTCGCCGGGCTGCTCGCGGGGGCCCGGCACCCCCGGGTGCTGGGCGCACTGGCGGGCTTCGGGGCGATGGTCAAGGTGTGGCCGGTGCTGATGCTCGCGGGGCTGTGGGGTGCGGCCAGGCGCCGGGCGTGGGCCGCGGCGACGGTGACCGCGGGCGCCCTGGCGGCGCTGTTCGCGGTGGCCATGCCCGGCGCGTTCGCCTTCCTCACCGCCCAGCGCGGCCGGGGCACCGAGGTGGAGTCTCTGGGCGCCCTGGTCTTCCACGTGGCGCGGCACTTCGGCTGGCGGGGCCAGGTGCTGCTGAACTACGGCTCGGTGGAGTTCCTCGGCCCGTACGTCGGCGTGGTGAGCACGGCCGCCCTGGCGCTCACCGGCGCCGCCTTCGGCTGGCTGCTGCTGTGGCGGCTGACGGCGCGGCGCTTCCCGCCGCCCGCGCCGGCGGACGCGGCCTTCACGGCGGTGCTGATGTTCACGGTGACCAGCCGGGTGATCAGCCCGCAGTACCTGGTCTGGCTGATCGGCCTGGCCGCCGTCTGCCTGTGCCACCGCGAGAGCCGGATGCGGCTGCCCGCCCTGATGCTCCTGGCGGCGGCCTTCGTGACGGTCCTGGAGTTCCCGATCGGCTTCGCACACGTCGTGGCCAGCGACCTGTACGGCACGAGCCTGCTGCTCCTGCGCAACGGCCTGCTGCTCACCGCCACACTCCTGGCCGCCCGCACCCTGTGGCACAGCACGGTCTCCGAGCCCGGCACCACACAGGTACCGAGCCAGACGACCCGCTCGAACGGAACCCGGGTCTCCTCCTGAGCGGTGGGCCGGCCGGCGGACCGGGCGGAGACCCCGGGCGGCGCACACGCCCCCGAAGTCCTCGCCCCGGCCCCCGGTCTCCTCGCGGGCGGAGGTCGTCCGGCAGGCCGAGGCGGAGGCTCAGGGACGGGCGCGCTACGGATTCCTCGGCCCCGCCCCTGGACCAGTGCCGCCACCCCGCCCGGTCAAGCCGCCCGGACGAGCGGGACCCCCGTCTCCTGCTGGCGTCGCGACCGGCTGAACAGTAGCGCGGCGACCCCGCACTGGATCGTCATGGCCAGCGCCAGGGCGAGGCAGATGCCGGGCAGGCCGAGGCCCGACAGGGCGTACGCGAGGGGCAGCTGGACGGCCGTGCCGAGCAGGGTCACGCGCAGCAGCGCCGGTGCTCCGCCGCTCCCCTCGAAGACTCCGCCGAGGGCGATGAAGCAGGCCATCAGGAGCAGGTAGGGGCCTGTGCAGCGAAGGAACAGGACGCCCTGGCCGGCGACGGCTGGTCCGGCGCCGAAGGCGGACATCACCCAGGGGGCGGTGACGGCGAGCAGAACCGCCGCCGTCAGGCCCAGCGTCCCGGAGACGAGCGTCGCCTGCCGCCCGATGTCCCGCCGCGCGTCCTGGCCGGCGCCCCGGGTGTGCGCGGTGTGGATCGAGGCGGCCTGGCGCACGGAGTAGAAGGCCATGGTGGCGACGTACATCACCTTGTACGCGATCGAGTAGGCGGCCACGGCGGTCACCCCGAGCCGCGCCACGATCGCCACCAGGACCAGCGCCCCGCCCTGCCGCACGGTGAAGTCGACGGACATGGGCAGCCCGGTGGCCAGCGTCCTGCGCAGGGCCGCGGGCACCGGCTCGGCGGGGCGGGCCTGCGCCGCGGTCCGCAGCAGCGCGTTCCGGCGCAGGGCGCGCACTCCCACCGCCAACGCCGCGCAACGGCACAGCACGGTCGAGGCGGCGGCGCCCCGGACGCCGTACAGATGGATGAGGACCGGGTCGCAGACCAGGATCAGCCCGTTGGCCAGCAGGGCGAGCCGCATCGGGGTGCGGGTGTCGCCGGAGCCCTTGAGAATGCCGTCGACGAGCTGCTGGGCGAAGAAGACCGCCATGCCCGGCATCGAGAGCGCGAAGTAGGCGCTCGCCAAGGAGGGCGCGGCACCGCCGTCCCCGCCGAGCACCAGCCGGGCCAGTGGCGCGCGCAGCAGCAGCCCGCCGGCCACGACCGCGGGGGTGACGAGCGCGAACAGCGCCCATCCGCCGCGCACCGCGGCCCGTACGGCGCCCGGATCCCGGGCCCCTCTGGCGTGGGCGACCAGCACGGTCGTACCGGAGGCGAAGACCAGGGCGACGCCGAGCAGCACGTTCTCGGTGTTGGTCGCGACCGCGACGGCGGCGACCGCGGCTCCGCCGAGCCGGGACACCCAGAGGGTGTTGATGATCCCTGAGGCGACGGAGGCCAGGAGCGAGAAGTACACGGGGCGGGCGAGCGATATGAGCTGCTTGCGATGGGCGTTCACGGTTCGGTACCCCCTCGAAGACTGGTACCTCTAATCGAGGTAGCTCGACTAGAGGTACCATGAGGGCACGACGTCCGCAAGGAGGATCCGCGTGCTCGAACTGTCGATCCTCGGCTTCCTGGCCGAGGAACCCCTGCACGGATACGAGCTGAAGGAGCGCATCAAGGCGCTGAGCGGTCACGTCCGCCCGGTCAGCGACGGCGCCCTCTACCCGGCGATCACGCGGCTGGTGACCGCGGGAAAGCTCGACCAGCGCATGGAGGAGGGCGCGAGCGCCGCCCCGCGCAGGGTGCTGTCGCTGACCGACGCCGGCCGCGAGGAGCTCCGTGAGCGGCTGCGGCACCCCAAGCAGGCGGACATCACCGACCAGGTCCGCTTCAACACGCTGCTGGCCTTCCTGCGGCATCTGCCGGACCGGGCCGAGCAGGCCGCCGTGCTGCGCCGTCGTCTGGACTTCCTGGAGACCCCGGCGAGCTTCTTCTACCGGGACGGCGAGCCCGTGCGGGCCGAGGAGGCCGGCGATCTGTTCCGGCAGGGCATGCTGCGGGTGGCGCGGGCGACGGGCCGCGCGGAGCGCGAGTGGCTCCGCGAGGCCCTCGACCTGCTCTCTCAGCCGAGCTGAGCCCGCACGTAGTCCTGCCACCGCGCGGTGAACTTCTCCGGCGTCGTGCCGAGCACCTTCCGCAGCGCGCCCTCGACCGCGCCCGCCCGCTTCCCGTGCGCTCCGACGGCCCGGTAGAACTCGCCGAGCCGGACCTCGCCCCAGCGGTCGGCGATCATCCGGCAGGCCAGCCAGCCGCTCTCGTAGGCCTGGGCCAGCCGGGTCGGGTCACTGTCGAAGCCGAAGTCCTTGTCGGCGGGCAGATCGGCCGGCACCCGGCCCTCCTGGACGGCCCGCGCCAGCTCCGGCGCGGCCTCGCCGGGCGTCCGGCCCGTGCCGAGGTAGCCGATCCAGTCCGCGTAGCCCTCGGAGAGCCACAGCGGGGTGGCCGGGGTCGTGTCCGCGCGGGTGGCCACATGGGTCGTCTCATGCGTGAGCACGACCTGCTTGCCGACGGCGCCCAGAAGGGCGTACGCCTCCGGATTGACGACGACCCGGTCCGCGGGCGCCCTGCCGGAGCCTCCCGCCTCGCCCGTGGTGACGGCGGCGATCCCGCGGTACGAGGAGGGAGGCGAGCCGAGGAGGCCCGCCATGCCCTGCAGGGACCGCGGTACGAGCACGACGACCCGCCGCGTCCAGTGCGTGCCCCACGCCTGGGACACGGCCGGCACCGCGCGCTCGGCGAGCCGCGCGTACGCGCGCAGCGCGCCGTCCGGCTGGCCGACCCCGAGGATCAGGCTGTGGCCGCCCTTGACGACCGTCACCGCGCCCTGGTCCCACAGCTGCTGGGCCGACTTCCTGGCGGGCTTGTCGGCGGCGACGTACCACCGCCCGTCGGCCGTGAGCCCGAGCGTGAGCGTGCGGTCCGCGGACACGGGGGCCTTGTCGTAGCCGCCGACGCGATAGCTGAGCTCGGCGTCGGCGGTGGCGGTGGCGCCGCTGCGGTGCAGGCCGGTCAGCCGGTACGCCCAGGACGCCAGCGGCACCGTGCGGAGGTTCTCGTACGGCGTGCGTGTGCCCGTCTCGCCGTACGCCGCCTCGTCGTGGCCGAGGAGCGCCGCCGCCCGCCGGTCGAGCACGTGCTGCACCTCGGTCCTCGCGGAGTCGGCCGCGGTCGGCCCGCCACAGCCGGACGATCCGGACAAGGGGACGAGCAGCAGACACAGTCCCACCACTCCCGAGCGCCACCCCCGCCTGCGACCAGCCACTTCCCGATCGTACGGCCCGACGCGCGAAGTCAGACCCGGGTGACCGACGAGACCGGCATCATCCCGACCGGGTCGTAGCGCACCGGCGCACCGGGGTGGGGCGCGTGGATCACCTGGCCATTGCCCACGTACATCGCCACATGGCTGGCGTCGGAGCGGTAGACGACCAGGTCACCGGGGCGCGCCTGGGAGAGCGGGACCTGCCGCCCGGCGTACCGCTGCTCCTGCGAGGTGCGGGGCAGTTGGATCCCGGCGTGCGAGTACGCCCACTGCATCAGCCCCGAGCAGTCGAAGCCGGAGGGGCCGTTGGCGCCCCAGACGTAGGGCCGGCCGAGCGCGGAGCGGGCGGCGGCGAGGGCCGCGGCCGTGCGGACGTCCGGGGCGACGGCTCCGGCGAGGTCCGGCATGCCGGAGCGGCCGCCGCGCGAAGCACGTTCATAGGCGGCGCGCTCCACGGCGGGCAGGGAGTTGAGCAGTTGCCGTGCCCTGGCGAGCTTCTTCTCCACGGACCGCTTGTGCGAGGCGACGGACCGGCGGTTCTTCTCCAGCTCGGCGAGCTTCCCGGAGGTCTCGGCCCGCTCCTGGGCGAGCTCGCGTATGGCCGTCTGGAGCTCCCTGAGCTGTCCGGCCTGGTGGGCGCCGATCCGGTCGAGCGTGGCCGCCTTGTCGAGGTAGTCGGCCGGGTCGTCGGAGAACAGCAGGGCCAGGGTGGGGTCGATGCCGCCGGAGCGGTACTGGGCGCCGGCCAGCGAACCGAGCGCCTCCCGCATGGTGTTGATGCGCTCCTGCTGCCGGGCGATGTGGTCCTGCGCCTGGCTCACCTGCCTGCGCAGCGCGCCGACGCGTTCGCCGGCCTCGTCGAAGGCCTCGGTGGCCTTCTCGGCCTCCTGGTAGAGGCGGTCCACCTCCGCGCGGGTGTTGTCGTGCGGCGCGGCGGCCGCCGGTACGGCGCCGAGGGCGGCGGCAGCGGCGGACAGTACGCACAGGGCGAGGGCGCCCCGGTCGAACCCTGACGGTACAAGGCGGCGATGGGACCCCACGTTGAGCCGCGCTCCTTCCGCTGGCGGATGTCTGACTGCTCGGAAACCCGCCAGACAGTAGCCGTACGGACACGCACCGTCCAAAGGCCTCTGCGGCCGCACCAACGCGACGACCCGCCGCCGACGCAGGTCAGCAGCGGGTCGTGGAGTCAGTTTTCGGTTGTCGCGAATCGCCCGTTCGGGCGGCAGCCGAAGCGTCAGACGCGGACGCCGAACTGGAACGGCATGTCGCTCATCGCCTCGTAGCGCACGACGGCACCGGTGTGCGGGGCGTGCAGCACCTGGCCGTTGCCGGCGTAGAGGCCGACGTGGTGCAGGTCGCCGTAGAAGAACACCAGGTCGCCGACCTGGAGCTGGCTCATGGAGAGGTGGGCGCCGTAGTTCGCCTGGGCCTCGGAGGTGCGCGGGATGGTGACACCGGCCTGGGCGTAGGCCCAGGAGGTCAGGCCCGAGCAGTCGAAGGAGGACGGGCCGGAGGCGCCGTAGACGTACGGCGTGCCTATCTTGCTCTGGGCGGCGGAGAAGGCCGCGGCGGCCCGGCCGTTGGCCGAGGAGTCGTTGCCGAGGTCCACGCGCTCGGTGGAGGAGCGGTTGGCGCGGGCCTGCTCGGCCGCGAGGTCCGCCTTCTCCTTCGCCGTCAGGGTGTTGAGCAGCTTCTGCGCCTCGGCGAGCTTGCCCTGGACTTCCTGCTTCTTCTTGCCCAGCTCGGTGCGGGTGGAGGCGAGGTCCTTGAGCTTGTCGGTGGCCTCTGCCCGCTCCTGGGCGAGTTCGCGCTGCTTGTCCTGGATCTTCTTCAGGCCCTCGACCTGCTGGCTGCTCAACTGGTCGAGCGTGGACGCCTTGTCGAGGTAGTCGTCCGGGTTCGAGGAAAGGAAGAGCTGGACGGACGGGTCTATGCCGCCCGAGCGGTACTGCGCGCTGGCCATCGACCCCAGGCCGTCGCGGAGCTTGTTGAGCTCCTCCTGGCCACGGGCGACGTTGTCCTGGATGGTGGAGATTTCCTTCTGCAGCTTCTGCTGCTTCTCCTTGGCTCCGTTGAACTTCTCGGTGGCCTGCTCCGCTTCCTCGTAGAGCTTGTCGACCTTGGCCTTGACCTCGCTCTTGCTGAGCTTCTCGCTGGGCGCCGCGTTGGCGGCGTTCGCGCTCAGGACGACGGCAGCGGCGGCTGCGGTGGTCAGCACGGTCACGCGCGTGCGGCTCTGCTGCTTCGGTCGACGGTGGGACGCCACGGAGACGGGCTCCTTCTTTTGAGTGATCACCCGTGTGGAGGTTCGAAGCCAGACCCTAGTGACCTTGCTGTGATCAGTTCAAATCCTCACACCAAAAAATCCCGTCACGACATGCATTCTTTGCACACAACTCACATGCAGTGAGGCCCGCTTGACGCAACGTTGCGCAGCAACCATGTCAATTCGGGCATTGCGCCCGCGCATTGACCTTCAGGACAGTCGCTTGAGGAGTACCGCAGAAGCGACAGGACGGGCACCCGCCTTGGCGACGCCGTCGGCGACCTCGCGGTCGGTCGAGGCGACGATGACCGGGCGGCCCGGCGGCTCGGCGCGGACCAGCTGGCGGATGAGCTCGTCGGCCGTGACACCCGGCTTGGAGAACAGCACCCGGACCCCGCGCGGCGGGGCGAGCAGGACGGGCGCGGCCAGTTCGGCGCCGTCGAAGACGCACGTCACCTCGGCGCCGGTCTGCGCGGCGAGCTGCGAGAGCTGACCGAGCAGCCGCAGACGCTGCTTCTCCAGCGGCATCTGCGGATAGCCGGTCTTGGTGACGTTGTAGCCGTCGACCACCAGGTGCGCCTGCGGCAGGGCGAGCAGCTGGTCGAGGATGGCCGGATCGTTTTCGGACAGCGCACGGGTGGCGATGTCCTTCGGGGTCATTCGTCCCGGTTCGACCGCGTCCACGGTCTCGGCCGGGCGTACGGACACGGGCGGCAACGCCAGTTCCCGGCGCAGCCCTTGGGCCGCGTCCAGTACGGTGTCGAGCAGCAGCCGTACGCGCATGTCCTCGACGCTGCGCCCCTCCCGAGCCGCCCTGCGGGTGGCCTCCAGGGCGGCCTCGGCCTCCCCCAGGCGGGCCTTGAGGCGCCGGGTCTCGCTCTCGGCGGCGGACACCTGCGCCTGCCCCTCGGCCCGCACGGCCTCGATCTCGCCCTGCACCTTGCGCAGGGCCGCCTCGCCGCGCTTGACGTCACTCTGGGCCGCACGGAGCTTGCGGTGCAGCGAGTCCGCCTCCTTCTTCGCCGCCTCCAGCTCGGCGCGCAGCCGCTCGGTCTCGCCCCGGGTCTGCTCCCGGGCCCGGTCGAGCTCCTCGCGCAGCCGCTCCAGCTCGGCCCGGCTCTCCTCGTCGGCGCGCTCGGCGTCCGCCCGCTGGGCCTCCTCGCCGGCCGCGGTGACCAGCTTCACCCAGCCCGTGGGCCGCAGCACATAGGCCGCGGCCGCCACATCGAGCGGATCCGCGGCCGGGGGCGGCGAGCCGGAGTCGAGGGCGCCGGCCAGTTCCGGCTGAGCCTCTCTCAGCTTCTCCCCGATGCGCTGCCGGAACAGCGGATCGGTCTCCAGGGCCGCCGCCATGGCGTTCCCGGCGAACTTGGCCCGACGATTCGGGGCGAACCGGGCGTACTGCCGCAACTGGGCGGGCAGTTCGCCGACGGTCAGCCCGCCGAAACCGTCCGAGACGATCTGTACGACACGCCGTCGCACACCGTCGGGCAGCGGACGGTCAAGCACCTCGGCGGTGCCGTCGCCCGGCCCCCCGCCTGCGGTCTCCACCATCCGTCACACCCCAATACCTGTGCGGGGCCGCTCCTGTCAGGAGTCGGCGCCCGGCCTGTCCACGAGTTCCACCTGGTCCACCGCGTTGCACCAGCGGCAGCGGACCGACTCGATGGTCTCACTGACGACCTCGCGCTCCTCCACCTTCGGCTCACCGGCCAGGTCGAGGTGGACGTACTCGACGACCTTCGACGCACGCGTCACGTCGAAGCGCGTGAGGTTGCCGCAGAGGGTGCAGCGCCACCGCGTCGTAGCGGTAGGCAGGGGAACCGTCATCGTGGCTGTTCGCTTCCTTCTAGTGTCCGTGACGCGCCATCTGCCCGACGCGTGTGGGTCGTAACCCTACGGCCTGGCGGGTACTCGCCGCTGGTCCGTCCACGGCGGCGAGGCGGTCTGTGCGACTGCGTCCCGTTACGTCATGCTCTGTGTTCATGATCAGCAACTGGAGCGCGGTGGCCGGCAGGACCTTCAGAGCGGTTCGGGGCACATCGGCGCCGATGACGTACGGCCTCATCGCCCTGTGCTGTCTGATCTTCTTGCTCGGGCCCGCGGCCGGGCTCGATCCGGCGTACGGCTCGGGGGACGCGCTGCTCGCCGCCCAGCGGGCGTACTTCCGGCACTGGGGTGTCGTCCCGGCGGACCTGTTCGCCGCCCCGGCGCGAGAGGCCCTCACCCCCGCCACCGCCCTCTTCGTGCACGGCAGCTGGGTGCATCTGCTCGGCAACATGCTCTTCCTCTACGTCTTCGGGGCGATGACCGAGGAGCGGATGGGCCGCGTGCAGTTCACCCTCTTCTACATCGGCTGCGGCTATCTCGCGCTGATCGGCTACGCCGCCGCCAACGACGCGTCCCAGCAGTCGCTGGTCGGCGCCTCCGGCGCGATCTCGGCGGTGCTCGGCGCGTTTCTGTACCTGTTCCCCGACGCCCGTGTCACCAGTCTCCTCCCCTTCCTGTTCTTCCTCCCCCTGCGCTTCCCCGCCTGGGTCGTCCTGCCCTTCTGGGCGGCCCTGCAGTGGCTGGCGGCGAGCCACGCCTCCCAGGGGCCGGGGGTGGCCTACCTCGCCCACCTGGTCGGCTTCTCGCTGGGCTTCCTCTTCGCGTGGGTGCGGTTCGGGCGGACGACTGCCGTGTCCTCCCGGGGGACAGCCTCCGGACCCCCGGCAGAACGACCGGGCCGGCTGGACCGCGAGTAGGGTGAGAGCCCAGCGACGGGCCCCGAGGGAGAGAACCAGCCGTGATCACCGCGATCGTGCTCATCAAGACCAGCGTGGACCGGATCCCCGAGATCGCGGAGCAGATCGCTTCGCTGGATTCGGTGAGCGAGGTCTTTTCCGTCACCGGTACGTACGACCTGATCGCCATGGTGAGGGTCAGGGAGCACGAGAATCTGGCGGACGTCATCCCGGGGCGGATCAGCAAGATCGCCGGCGTGGAGGCGACGGACACGCACGTGGCCTTCCGCACGTACTCGCAGCACGACCTCGAGGCGGCGTTCTCGATCGGGCTGGACAACTGAGGCTGACGTTGTACGTCCACGCGGTGGAGCCGTTCGCCGCACGCACCGCGTAGACACTTCCCTGTCCCGTACCGGGCGGTGCCGTACGGCGGTCAGACCGCCGGGACGCAGCGCCCGTCCTCGGTGCGGTACTGCCACTTGGCGCCGTCCAGGACCAGTTCCTTCACGGCGTTCACGAACCGCTCGACGTGCTCGTCCGGCGTGCCCGCGCCGAAGCTGACGCGGACGGCGTTGAGGGACTTCTCGCCGGGCGCGGCCTCCGGGGCACCGCACTCGCCCTGGGACTGCGGGTCGCTGCCCAGCAGGGTGCGGACGAGGGGGTGGGCGCAGAACAGGCCGTCGCGGACGCCGATGCCGTACTCGGCGGACAGGGCGGCCGCGAAGTGGGAGCTGTTCCAGCCCTCGACGACGAAGGAGATCACGCCGACGCGCGGGGCGTCGTCGCCGAAGAGGGAGAGCACCCTGGCCTCGGGGACCTCGGCGAGCCCGGCCCGGACCGTGTCGATCAGGTACTGCTCGCGGGCGACCAGGGTCTCGAAGCCCGCCTCCGTGAGCGCCTTGCACGCGGAGGCGATGGAGTAGGCGCCGATGACGTTCGGGGAGCCGGCCTCGTGGCGGGCGGCGCCGTCGTGCCACTCCACGGCCACTCCCCCGTCCTCGCGCCGCGTGACCGTGCGGCTGGCGCCGCCGCCCGCGAGGTACGGCTCGGCCGCGCGCAGCCAGTCGGCGCGGCCGGCCAGCACGCCCGAGCCGAACGGGGCGTACAGCTTGTGCCCGGAGAAGGCGACCCAGTCGACGTCGAGGTCCTTCAGGGACACCGGGTGGTGCGGGGCCAGCTGGGCGGCGTCCAGCACGATCCGGGCGCCGTGCGCATGCGCGGCGGCGGCCAGTTCGCGTACGGGCCACAGCTCGCCGGTGACGTTCGAAGCGCCGGTGACGCAGACGAGGGCCGGGCCGTGAGGGTCTCGGTCGGCGAGGGCCCGCTCCAGGGTCTCGACGGCCTCCCGCGGGCTGCGCGGGGCGTCGAGGTAGCTGACCCGGGCGTCCTTCCAGGGCAGCAGGGAGGCGTGGTGCTCGGTCTCGAAGACGAAGACCTGGCAGTCGGCGGGGAGCGCGGCGGCGAGCAGGTTCAGCGAGTCGGTGGTGGACCGGGTGAAGATCACCTGATCGGCCGTGCGGCAGTCGAGGAACTCGGCGACCGTCTTCCGGGCGTTCTCGAAGAGGTCGGTGGAGAGCTGGGAGAGGTAGCCGGCACCGCGGTGGACGCTGCCGTAGTAGGGGGCGTACGCGGCCACGTCGTCCCAGACCCGCTGGAGTGCGGGCGCGCTGGCCGCGTAGTCGAGGGCGGCGTAGGCGACTTCGCCGCCCGTGACGAGCGGGACGGTGACGTCATGACCCAGAACGGGCAGCGGGGCACAAATGGTCCGGACGGCGGCAGCGGTGGAGACAGACATGGCGAACTCCCGTGAGAGGCAAGGCGGAACCACCACGCGAGCGCGCACGGCTCGGGCATCGAGCGCGCACGGCTCAAGCGCGGGGACGAGAAAAGGGGTACGCGGAGGCGGGGCTCTACGCCCTATCGCATTCGCTTGCTCACAGAAGGCTCCCTCGACGACCAGGACCCCTGGTGTGCGAGGGGTCCGCGCTTGCCGTGGACCTTGCTGCCCACGGCCTGGTCCTCACCCGGGGCACCCCGCCACGGACGGAGGGTTGCCGGACAGTCGGCCGGGGCCTCATGACTGTCACTCATGACCTGAAAAGGAACGTACGTGAAGTGATCGCGGTCCCGCAACCCGTGTCCGGATCGCGGGACCGCTGCTCGGGTTCCGTTACGCGTTGCTGGCCGCCACCCAGCGCTCCAGCACCCGCTTGGCCGCGCCGGAGTCGATGGACTCCGCGGCCTTGTCCATGCCGGCCCGGAGCTGCTCGGCCAGCGTCCCGGGGCCCGGGTCGAGGGCCACGAGGGCCGCCGCCGAGTTCAGGAGCACCGCGTCCCGCACGGGGCCCGTCTCGCCGTCGAGGAGCCGCAGTGCCACCGCCGCGTTGTACGACGGGTCCCCGCCCCGCAGCGCCTCGACCGGCACCAGTTCGATCCCGACGTCCCGCGGGTCGAAGCTCTCCTCGGTGACCTTGCCGTCCCGGACGACCCAGACGTGGGAGGTGGACGTCGTGGTCAGCTCGTCGAGGCCGTCGTCGCCGCGGAAGACCAGGGAGGAGTTGCCCCGGTCGGCGAGCACGCCGGCGATCATCGGCGCCATGCGCGGGTCGGCGACGCCCACCGCCTGGGACTTGACCTTCGCCGGGTTGGTCAGCGGGCCGAGGGCGTTGAAGACCGTCCGGATGCCCAACTGGCCGCGGGCGGCGGCGACATGGCGCAGTGCCGGGTGGAACTTCACCGCGAAGCAGAAGGTGATGCCCGCCTCCTCCGCGACCTCGGCCACCCGCCGGGGCGTGAGGTCGAGGTTGACGCCCAGCTTCTCCAGGACGTCCGAGGAGCCCGACGCGGACGAGGCCGCCCGGTTGCCGTGCTTGACGACCTTCGCTCCCGTGCCGGCCACCACGAGCGCCGACATCGTGGAGATGTTCACCGTCTTCGCGCCGTCGCCGCCCGTGCCGACGATGTCGACCGTGCGGCCCGACACCTCGATCGTGTTGGCGTGCTCGTACATCGCCCGGACGACTCCGGTGATCTCCTCGACCGTCTCGCCCTTGGCCCGCAGTGCCACCACGAAACCGGCGATCTGCGCGTCGGTCGCCTCGCCCCGCATGATCCGGTCCATCGCCCAGGCCGTCGCGTCGGCGCTCTGGTCACGACCGTCCAGCAGGGCGTTCAGTACCTCGGGCCAGGAACGGCCCGCCGCGGTGTCGCCTCCAGCGGGGGTCACAGCGCTCATAAGCCGCTCCTGGGTGAGGTCCCGGATTCCGGGACGCCGATCTCGACGAGCTCCACCCTATCCAGCCGCCGGGCACGGCGAAGGGCCCCGTCCGAACACCGGACGGGGCCCCTGCCGTGGCGTGGCGTGCGCAGCGATCAGTGGTGGCCGTGGCCGCTCGTGATCTCCTTGTACTCCTCGACAGTCGGCTTCGGGATCTGGTTGTCCTCGCCGTAGAGCGAGTCGCTGAGCTTGGCGCGCAGCTTCTGCGTGCCCGGCACCTTGCGCTCGACACCGTTCTCGTCGACCAGCGGGCCGATCTCGGCCGGCTTGTACTGCTCGTGCGCCGTGAGGGTGTGCAGCTGCTCCTGGCTGAGCGGCTCGTGGACCTCGATGAACTCACCGTGCGGCAGGCGCTTGATGATGCCGGTCTCGCGACCGTGCAGCACCTTGTCCCGGTCGCGGCGCTGCAGGCCGAGGCAGATCCGCTTGGTGAGGAGGAACGCGAGGACCGGTCCGACGAAGACGAAGATCCGGACGAACCAGGTGACCGCGTTGATCGACAGGTTGAAGTGCGTGGCCCACAGGTCGTTGCCACCGCCGACCAGCAGGATCAGGTACACCGTCATCCAGGCGACACCGAGGCCGGTGCGCGTCGGGGCGTTGCGCGGGCGGTCCAGGATGTGGTGCTCGCGCTTGTCGCCGGTGACCCAGGACTCGATGAACGGGTACACCGCGATCGCCGCCAGGACCAGCGGGAAGATCATCAGCGGGATGAACACGCCCAGGACGAGCGTGTGACCCCAGAAGTTGATCTCCCAGCCCGGCATGAAGCGGATCAGGCCCTCGGAGAAGCCCATGTACCAGTCGGGCTGGGCGCCGGTGGACACCTGGTCCGGACGGTAGGGGCCCATGGCCCAGATCGGGTTGATCTGCGCGACCGCGGAGATCACCGCGATCACACCGAAGACCAGGAAGAAGAAGCCTCCGGCCTTGGCCATGTAGACCGGCAGCAGCGGCATGCCGACGACGTTCTTCTCGGACTTTCCGGGTCCCGCGAACTGCGTGTGCTTGTGGTAGAAGACCAGGATCAGGTGGCCCACCATCAGGCCGAGCATGATGCCCGGTAGCAGCAGGATGTGGATCGAGTAGAACCGGGCGACGAAGTCGTGGCCGGGGAACTGACCGCCGAAGAGGAAGAACGACAGGTACGTGCCGACGATCGGCACGGACAGGACCGCGCCCTCCATGAAGCGGACACCGGTGCCGGAGAGCAGGTCGTCCGGGAGCGAGTAACCGGTGAAGCCGGTGAACATGCCCAGGACGAACAGCAGGAAGCCGAACAGCCAGTTGATCTCACGCGGCTTGCGGAACGCGCCGGTGAAGAACACGCGCATCATGTGCACGAACATGCCGGCGAGGAAGATCAGCGCGGCCCAGTGGTGGATCTGCCGGATGAGCAGACCACCGCGCACGTCGAAGGAGATGTGCAGGGTCGAGCTGAACGCCTCGGACATCAGCTGGCCCTGCAGCGGGACGTAGCTGCCGTGGTACTCCACCTCGTTCATCGACGGGTGGAAGAACAGCGTCAGGTACACACCCGTGAGGATGATGATGATGAAGCTGTACATGCACACTTCGCCCAACATGAACGACCAGTGGTCGGGGAAGATCTTGCGCATGTTGGACTTGGCCAGGGAGTAGATCCCGAGTCGGCCGTCGGCCCAGTCGGCGACGCGCTCGCCGGCCGGTGCCTTCCCGCGCGAGCGGGACTCTTCGTTCGTCGCAGTGCTCATCCGCGCTCCCAGAATGCAGGACCGACGGGCTCTTCGAAGTCGCCGAGCGCCTCGAGGTAGCCCTCGTCGTTCACGCCGATGCGGAGCTGCGGCAGGGCGTGACCGGCGGGACCGAAGATCACTCGGGCACCGTCGGAGAGGTCGAAGGTGGACTGGTGGCAGGGGCACAGCACGTGGTGCGTCTGCTGCTCGTACAACGAGATCGGGCAACCGACGTGGGTGCAGATCTTCGAGTACGCCACGATGCCCTCGTGCGACCACTGGAGCTCGCGCTTGTCCTTGATGTTGTCCGGCTGCAGCCGGACGATCATCAGGGCCGCCTTGGCGATCTCGGTCTGGAACTCCTCGTCGGTCTCCTCCAGGCCCTCGGGCTTGGCGAAGGTGAGCGAGCCGACGGCGACGTCCTCGGGACGCAGCGGCTCGTTGGTGTTCATGTTGACGAGCAGCTTGCCCTTGGCCCACAGCGTGTGGCGCAGCGAGCTGTGGGGCAGCGGGCCGAGGTCGCGCAGCAGCATGACGCCGGACAGCGGCACCAGGGTGAGCGCGCCGAACATCGTGTTGCGAATCAGCTTGCGACGGCCGATCGCCGACTCCTTGGCGCCCTGCCTGAAGTCCGCGTGGACCTGCGCGCGGAGCTCGGGGGACGCCTCGATCGGGTGACGCTCGGCGGCGACCTCCACGTCGGACATCAGGGTGCGGGCCCAGTGGACCGCGCCCGCGCCGATGCAGAACAGCGCCGTACCGAGGGTCAGGCCCAGCGCGAAGTTCAGCGCGCTGAGGTGGCCGATCGGGAAGACGAAGATCGACTTGTCGTGCGGGATCGCCACGTACGAGGCGATGAAGGCGACGGTGGCCAGCATCGAGACCGTGAACAGCAGGGCGACGACGCGCTCGGACCGCTTGGCGGCCCGCTCGTCGATGTCCTGGATCCGGTGCTCGTGGGGCGGCAGGCCGGGGTCCGAGAACGGGTTCTTCTCGTCCGCGACGCTCACCGCGCCGTGCGCGGTCTCCTGCTCAGCGGGCAGGTTCTCTTCTGGAATGTCTTGGCTACTCATGACTTCTTGGCCTTTGCGGTCCGAGCGGCGACCCAGACGGCGACCGCGATCAGTGCGCCGAGCCCGAAGATCCACGCGAACAGGCCCTCGGTGACCGGCCCGAGGCCGCCCAGCTCGAGACCGCCCGGGTTCTCCGTCTTTTCGCTGTTGACCGAGTTCAGGTACGCGATGACGTCCTTCTTGTTCTTCTCCGACAGGGTCGTGTCGGGGAAGGACGGCATGTTCTGCGGGCCGGTGAGCATGGCCTCGTAGATGTGCTTCGGGGCGACGCCCTCAAGGGACGGCGCGTACTTGCCATCGGTCAGCGCACCGCCCTTGCCGGTGAAGTTGTGGCACTGCGCGCAGTTGGTGCGGAACAGTTCGCCGCCCTTGGCGATGTCCGCGCCGTCGGGGCTGTACTGCTCACTCGTCGGCACCTGCGGGCCGGCGCCCAGCGAGGCGACGAACGCCGCGAGCTGGTCGATCTGGGCCTGCGTGTAGATGGGCTTCTTGCGCGGGACCTGGGCGCCCTGGGAGGTGGCGGCAGGCATACGGCCGGTGCCGACCTGGAAGTCGACGGCGGCGGCGCCGACGCCCACCAGGCTCGGCCCGTCGGAGGAGCCCTGGCCACCGGTGCCGTGGCAGCTGGCGCAGCCGACCGAGTAGAGCTTCTTGCCCTCCTCGATGGTCAGGGACTGGGCGGTTTCATCGGCCTGCGCCTTGCTCGCGGGCGCGAACACGGCGTACAGCCCCCCAGTGGCCGCCAGCGCGAGGAGTAGGACGACGACCGCCGCCAGCGGATGGCGTCGTCGTGCGGAGAGCTTTTTCACGGATTACCCCGGTGTCAGGATCTTCTGCGTCGATGCTTCTTGGATGTGCGTCACGGGAACGCACGTGGGATCGGGCCCGGCTACTTGATCATGTAGATCGTGGCGAAGAGGCCGATCCAGACGACATCGACGAAGTGCCAGTAGTAGGACACGACGATGGCCGCGGTCGCCTGCTCGTGGGTGAACCTCTTCGCCGCGTAGGTGCGGCCGAGGACGAACAGGAAGGCGATGAGGCCGCCCGTCACATGCATGCCATGGAAGCCGGTGGTCAGGTAGAACACCGAGCCGTACGGGTCGGAGGAGAGCGAGAGGCCGTCCTCCTTGACCAGGCTCGTGTACTCGTAGATCTGACCGCCGATGAAGATCGCACCCATGATGAAGGTGACGATGAACCAGGCCCGGAGCTTCTTCACGTCGCCGCGTTCGGCGGCGAAGACGCCCATCTGGCAGGTGAAGGAGGAGAGCACCAGGATCGTGGTGTTCGTCGCCGAGAACGGGAAGTTGAGATGGTCGGCCATCTGCTTCCAGTGATCCGGCCCTGTCACCGATCGCAGGGTGAAGTACATCGCGAAGAGGGCCGCGAAGAACATCAGCTCGGAACTCAGCCAGATGATGGTTCCGACGCTGGTGAGGTTCGGCCGGTTGACCGACGGGTGCGCGTGCCCGGTTTCTACTGTCGTTGCTGTCGCCACGACCGACATTATGTCGGTCGCTTATCCCGCCCTCACTCCGGGGGGTGCCGTTCGGAGTGTCCGTACCGTGTGTACTGCCCGGATGGCCCATCGGATCCTTCTTCGAAGTCGTGTCCGAGCCAGTGTTGACAGGGTGTCGGAAGGGGTAGCATCCGCGGCATCGGTCCTGTCCGTACGACGCTGACGTCTCGGAGGAACAATGCAGCCGACCGCCACGGTGCTGGTCTACAGCGACGACTCCAACACCCGCGAGCAGGTCCGGCTCGCCACGGGACGCCGGCCGGCTCCCGACGTCCCCCTGGTCGAGTTCGTGGAGTGCGCCACGCCCGCCGCTGTCGTCAGCGAGCTGGACAAGGGCGGCATCGACGTCTGCGTGCTGGACGGCGAGGCCGTGCCGATGGGCGGCATGGGCCTGTGCCGTCAGATCAAGGACGAGGTGTTCAACTGCCCGCCGGTGCTCCTGCTGATCGGGCGGCCCCAGGACGCGTGGCTGGCCACGTGGAGCCGTGCGGACGCCGCTGTGACGCTGCCTGTGGAGCCCGTGGAGTTCGCGGCGGCGCTGGCGTCCCTGCTGCGGCAGAAGAGGCTGCAGAGCGCCTAGGAGGCCGGGGTGCGGAGGAGGCACGGCCCGCACCCCGGGTGAGTCATACCGCCGTCGGCCGGAGCCGGTCCGCGTCCTCCGGCTTCGGGCCGTCCTGCCTGCCGTTCGTCAGGGCGCTGCCGGTGCGCCACTTCGCCCAGTCGACGTTCCAGTCGCCGAAGCCGTTGCCGAACGGCTCCATCTCGTGCCCGTTGGAGTTGACGACCTTGACCAGGTCGCCGGGGCGGACCGTGTTGAAGAACCACTGGGCGTTGCTGTCGTTCATGCCGGTGCAGCCGTGGCTGACGTTCTCGTAGCCCTGGGAGCCGACGGACCAGGGGGCGGCGTGGACGTACTCGCCGGACCAGGTGACCCGGGTCGCGTAGTAGACCGGCAGGTCGTAGGAGTCCGAGGTGCCCTCGGCGATGCCGACGGTGGTGCCCTTCATGCGTACGAAGTACTGCTTCTCCAGCACGACCTTGACGCCGTTGCGGGTCTCGAAGCCCGGCTTTCCGGTGGTGACCGGGATCGTGTTGATCACCTTGCCGTTCTTGTAGACCGTCATGGAGTGCGCCGAGGCGTCCGTGACCGCGAGGAGCTGGTCACCCGTGGTGATCGTCAGCGGCTTGGCCTTCCCGCCCCACAGCCGGTCGCCGACCCTGATGCCCTCCAGGTTGCTGTGCACCTGGACGGTGGCGTGGATGGGCCAGTAGTCCTTGGGACGGAAGTGGAGTTGCTTGTCGCTCACCCAGTACCAGGTGCCGTCCACGGCGGGCGTGGAGTCCACCCTGAGGGCGCGTTCGACGACGGCGCGCTGGGCCTTGTCCTTGACGGGCTGGTTGAGGTCGGCGGTGATGGGCTGACCGACGCCGTATTCGCCCGCCTTGGGCCCGAAGGTGACGTCCAGGGTCTTCTTGCCGGTGGGCTTGGTGGTGTCGAAGGTGAGGACCTTGCGACCGGGTGCCCCGTCCTCGTCCTCGGTGCTGACCCGCACCGTGTAGCGGGAGTCGGCGGCGAGCGGTGAGGTGCTGTGCCACCGGCTGCCGTCGGCGGCGAGTTCGCCCACCACATAGCGCCCCGTCGCATCCGTGGCCGTGACGTCCGTGATGCGCTCGTCGCCCTCGGCCGTGACCTCCAGAGGCTTGTCCGGGTCGGCCTTCTTCCCTGCGCCGGCGGGGGTGTTGAAGGAGAGCTGGTCCGTCGCGTCGTACGGCGTCGCCGCCAGGGGATTGCCGTGCGAACCGCACGCGGTGGCGCCGACGGCGGTCACCAGCAGCGTGCAGCCGACGACGACGGTGCGGGTGCGCGATGAGGTTCTCATGAACTCACGCTAAGAAGAGTTGTCGGCCGCGGCGCGGTGGGTGAGGCGGACGGGGGAACGGCCCGTGGCGCGGTCGTGGCGCGGTCGTGGCGCGGTCGTGGCGCCCAAAGACAAGGAGCCCGGACCTCGTGACGAGGTCCGGGCTCCCTGAGCGCTCGGCGCCGTGCTACTGGGTGCGGTTCTCACCGTGGTAGTACTCGAAGACCCAGCCGAACAGGCCGATCATGATGAACGGTACGCCGAAGTACAGCAGCCACCAGCCGACCGCGACACCGAGGAAGGCCAGCGCGCCACCGAAGCCGAGGGCGAGCGGCTGCCAGCTGTGCGGGCTGAAGAAGCCCAGCTCGCCCGCGTCGTCCGCGACGTCGGCCTCCTTGTTGTCCTGGGCACCCGCGTCGACCCGCCGGGCGGTGAAGCCCAGGTAGAAGCCGACCATGATGCTCAGGCCGAAGGCCAGGAAGAGCGCCGTGGTACCGGCCGGCTCCTTCGACCACACGCCATAGACGATCGCAATGACGAGGAGGAAGACGCTCAGCCACATGAACATCCGGCCCTGGATCTTCACTTGCCGGCCTCCTTGTTGCCCGCGATGGCGCTGCTGCCGTGACCGGCGAACTCCAGCTGCTCCATGGCGGCGATCTCCGGGTGGTGCAGGTCGAACGCCGGGGATTCACTGCGGATCCGCGGCAGGGTGAGGAAGTTGTGGCGCGGCGGCGGGCAGGACGTCGCCCACTCCAGCGAACGGCCGTAGCCCCACGGGTCGTCGACCTCGACCTTCTTGCCGTACTTGGCCGTCTTCCACACGTTGTAGAGGAACGGCAGGATCGACAGGCCGAGCAGGAACGAGCTGATCGTCGAGACCGTGTTCAGCGCGGTGAAACCGTCGGCCGCGAGGTAGTCCGCGTAACGACGCGGCATGCCCTCGACACCCAGCCAGTGCTGCACCAGGAAGGTGCCGTGGAAGCCGACGAACAGCGTCCAGAAGGTGATCTTGCCGAGGCGCTCGTCGAGCATCTTGCCCGTCATCTTCGGCCACCAGAAGTGGAAGCCGGAGAACATCGCGAAGACGACCGTACCGAAGACCACGTAGTGGAAGTGCGCCACCACGAAGTACGAGTCGGAGACGTGGAAGTCCATCGGCGGCGACGCCAGGATGACACCGGTCAGACCACCGAACGTGAAGGTGATCAGGAAGCCGACGGCCCAGAGCATCGGGGTCTCGAAGGACAGCGAGCCCTTCCACATGGTGCCGATCCAGTTGAAGAACTTCACACCGGTCGGGACCGCGATCAGGAAGGTCATGAAGGAGAAGAACGGCAGCAGCACACCGCCGGTGACGTACATGTGGTGCGCCCACACGGTCACGGACAGGCCGGCGATCGAGATGGTCGCGGCGATCAGACCCATGTAGCCGAACATCGGCTTGCGGGAGAAGACCGGGATGACCTCGGAGATGATGCCGAAGAACGGCAGGGCGATGATGTACACCTCTGGATGGCCGAAGAACCAGAAGAGGTGTTGCCACAGTAGTGCTCCGCCGTTGGCGGCGTCGAAGACGTGTGCGCCGAACTTGCGGTCCGCCTCCAGGGCGAACAGCGCGGCCGCGAGGACCGGGAAGGCGAGCAGGACCAGGACGGCGGTCAGCAGCACGTTCCACACGAAGATCGGCATGCGGAACATGGTCATGCCCGGGGCACGCATGCAGATGATCGTGGTGATGAAGTTGACCGCGCCGAGGATGGTGCCGAAGCCGGAGAAGGCCAGACCCATGATCCACATGTCGGCGCCGATGCCCGGCGAGCGGACCGCGTCCGACAGCGGGGAGTAGGCGAACCAGCCGAAGTCGGCCGCGCCGTCCGGGGTGAGGAAGCCGCCGACGGCGATCGTCGAGCCGAACAGGTAGAGCCAGTAGGCGAACATGTTCAGCCGCGGGAAGGCGACGTCCGGGGCGCCGATCTGGAGCGGCATGATCCAGTTCGTGAAACCGGCGAACAGCGGCGTCGCGAACATCAGCAGCATGATCGTGCCGTGCATCGTGAACGCCTGGTTGAACTGCTCGTTCGACATGATCTGCAGGCCCGGACGGGCCAGCTCGGCACGCATGAGCAGTGCCATCACGCCGCCGATCAGGAAGAACGCGAACGACGTGACGAGGTACAGCGTTCCGATCGTCTTGTGGTCGGTGGTCGTCAGCCACTTCACCACGACGTTGCCGGGCTGCTTGCGCCTGACCGGCAGCTCGTTCTCGTAAGAGTCCTCAGCTGCCGCGGCACCCTGGGGTTCGTTGAGGATGCTCACAGGTTGTTCGTCTCCCGGTTCTTCTCGTGCGGCGTCTGCGCGATGCCGGCGGGAATGTAACCGGTCTGCCCCTTCTTGGCGAGGTCCTTGAGGTGCTGCTCGTAGCGCTCGGGGGAGACGACCTTCACGTTGAACAGCATCCGGGAGTGGTCGACGCCGCAGAGCTCGGCGCACTTGCCCAGGAAAGTGCCCTCATGGTTGGGGACCACCTGGAAGGCGTTGGTGTGGCCCGGGATGACGTCCTGCTTCATCAGGAACGGCACCACCCAGAAGGAGTGGATGACGTCACGCGAGGTGAGGACGAAGCGGACCGTCTTGCCCTCAGGGAGCCAGAGGGTCGGGCCGGGGTTGCCGGTCTGCTGGTTCTTCGTGCCCGGCGTACCGACGTCGTAGACACCGCCGGCGTTCGCCGGGAAGTCCTTCTTGAACCGGTCCGGAATGGCAAGCAGTTCCGGAGAGGTCTTGGCGTTGCCGGTGGAACCGGGGACGTCCTCGATGTAGTTGAAGCCCCAGCTCCACTGGAAGCCGACCACGTTGACCGTGACGTCGGGCTTCTTGGAGAGGTCCAGGAGCTTCGTCTCGTCCCGGGCCGTGAAGTAGAACAGGACCGAGATGATGATGATCGGGACCACCGTGTACAGCGCCTCGATCGGCATGTTGTACCGGGTCTGCGGAGGTACCTCGACCTTGGTGCGGCTGCGCCGGTGGAACAGGGCGCTCCACAGGATCAGGCCCCACACCAGCACGCCCACGGCGAGCGCGGCAGCCCAGGAGCCCTGCCAGAGGGAGAGGATCCGCGGAGCCTCTTCCGTGACCGGGGTGGGCATACCAAGGCGGGGGAAGTCCTTGTATGTGCAACCGGTAGCGGTCGCCAGGACCAGGCCCGCGGTCATTGCCTGCAGCAGCTTCCGCCGCATCGGGCGCCGCGGCGAGCGGTCGGAGCCGTTGGGACTCACGTAGCGCCTTCCCGAGAGTCTCGCCCGCGCGGTTGGCTGCGGCCTTCTCGCTGGTCGGTCGCCGTCCTGCGTCGGGCAGGGGTTTGATGTTTATGCGGACCAAACCCTAGCCGACGCCCTCCGGGGGTTCGCGGGGAGGGTGGCATACGCGCTACGGGTCACCCGAAAGCGCCTAGTTGCTCGGGGGTTCGGGTGGTTTGGCGAGTGCCGGATCGTCGTGGCTGGTCGCGCCCCGCGGCGGAGCCGCATATCGGCACAGTCCCGCGCCCCTTCGTGACTTGCCGGACGCTTTAACGTTGCCGTATGTCCTACTTCGATGCCGCCTCCGCCGCTCCTCTTCATCCTGTTGCCCGTCAGGCGCTGTTGGCCTCGCTCGACGAGGGGTGGGCCGATCCCTCTCGCCTGTACCGGGAAGGGCGGAAGGCGCGGATCCTGCTGGATGCCGCGCGGGAGGCGGCTGCCGAGGTTGTGGGGTGTCGGGCCGACGAGCTGGTGTTCACCTCATCGGGCACCCGTGCCGTGCACAGCGGTGTCGCGGGCGCGTTGGCGGGTCGTCGGCGGACCGGACGTCACCTGATCGTGTCAGCGGTCGAACACTCCTCGGTACTCCATTCGGCGGAGGTGTTCGAGGCGGACGGCGGGACGGTGACCCGGGTGCCGGTGCTGCGTACGGGCGCGGTGAGCGTCGAGTCGTACGCGAAGGCGCTGCGCCCGGACACCGCGCTGGCCTGTCTGCAGTCGGCCAACCACGAGGTGGGGACCGAGCAGCCGGTGGCGGCGGTGGCCGAGGTGTGCCGGGCGGCCGGGGTGCCGCTGCTGGTGGACGCGGCCCAGTCGCTCGGCTGGGGGCGGGTCGAGGGCGACTGGTCGCTGCTGGCGGCGAGTGCCCACAAATGGGGCGGGCCGTCCGGGGTCGGGCTGCTCGTGGTCCGCAAAGGTGTCCGGTTCGCGCCCCAAGGGGCCGTGGACGAGCGGGAGTCGGGGCGGGCGGCCGGGTTCGAGAACCTTCCGGCCATCGTGGCCGCGGCGGCCTCGCTGCGGGCGGTGCGCGCGGAGGCGGCCCGGGAGGCGGTACGGCTGCGGGAGCTGACGGAGCGGATCCGGGCGCGGGTACCGGAGTTGGTGCCGGACGTGGAGGTGGTCGGCGATCCGGACCGCCGGGTGCCAGGGGTCGTCACCTTCTCCTGTCTCTATGTCGACGGAGAGGCTCTGCTCCACGAGCTGGACCGGGAGGGCTTCTCCGTCTCGTCCGGATCGTCCTGCACGAGCAGCACGCTGACGCCGAGCCATGTGCTGAAGGCGATGGGGGTGCTGACCGAGGGGAACGTGCGGGTGTCGCTGCCGCCGGGGACGGCGGAGGAGGACGTCGAGCGGTTCCTGACGGTGCTTCCGGGGGCGGTGGCCGGGGTGCGGGAGAAGCTCGGGGCACCGGCTCCGGCGACCGTGGTGCGGGCCGAGGAGCTGGTGGTGGACGCGCTCGGCAAGCGGTGCCCGATCCCGGTGATCGAGCTGGCCAAGGTCATCGGGGACGTGCCGGTGGGCGGCACGGTGCGGGTCCTCTCGGACGACGAGGCCGCCCGGCTGGACATTCCCGCGTGGTGCGAGATGCGGGGGCAGGAGTACGTCGGTGAGGAACCGGCGGACCACGGGTCGGCGTACGTGGTCCGCCGGGTGTCCTGATCAGGCGAGGTGCGCCCGGACCTCGGCGGCGGCGTCGTGGCCGTACGCCTTGGTGAAGCGGTCCATGAAGTGGACGCGGCGCAGCTGGTACTCCTGGGTGCCGACCGTCTCGATGACGAGGGTGGCGAGCATGCAGCCGACCTGGGCGGCGCGCTCCAGGGAGACACCCCAGGCCAGGCCGGAGAGGAAGCCGGCGCGGAAGGCGTCGCCGACGCCGGTGGGGTCGGCCTTGCGCTCCTCCTCCGGGCAGCCGACCTCGACCGGGTCCTCACCCACCCGCTCGATCCGGACGCCGCGCGAGCCGAGGGTGGTGACGCGGTACCCGACCTTGGCCAGGATCTCCTCGTCGGTCCAGCCGGTCTTGGACTCGATGAGGCCCTTCTCGTACTCGTTGGAGAAGAGGTACGTCGCCCCGTCCAGCAGTATCCGGATCTCCTCGCCGTCCATGCGGGCGATCTGCTGGGAGAAGTCGGCGGCGAACGGGATGGAGCGGGAGCGGCACTCCTCGGTGTGGCGGAGCATCGCCTCCGGGTCGTCGGCGCCGATCAGGACCAGGTCGAGGCCGCCGACACGGTCCGCGACGGTCTTCAGCTCGATGAGGCGGGCCTCGCTCATCGCGCCCGTGTAGAAGGAGCCGATCTGGTTGTGGTCGGCGTCGGTGGTGCACACGAAGCGGGCGGTGTGCAGGGTCTCGGAGATGCGGACCGAGTCGGTGTCGACGCCGTGCCGGTCGAGCCAGGCGCGGTACTCGTCGAAGTCGAAGCCCGCGGCGCCGACCAGTATCGGCTTCGAGCCGAGCTGACCCATGCCGAAGGCGATGTTCGCAGCGACGCCGCCCCGGCGTACGTCCAGGTTGTCGACCAGGAAGGAGAGCGAGACCGTGTGCAGCTGGTCCGCGACGAACTGGTCGGCGAAACGGCCGGGGAAGGTCATGAGGTGGTCGGTGGCGATGGAGCCGGTGACTGCGATGCGCACGGCGGGGACTCTCCTGGAGGGAGGCGGATTGACAGTTCACGCTACCGGGTTCGGGCGGGGCTCTGAAGTTGGCAAAACTACCCGATAGTAGATCTTTCTTCGCGCGGCTCTACGTGCTTACGGTTCCGCCATGACGAACCTGAAGGTCCATGCCCCCTCTCCGGCCGACCTCGAGGGCGACCTGGCGTCGCTGCGCGGGGACTGTGCGCGGATGGCAGCCCACTGGGCAATTCCCGAGCACGTCGATGCCCGTCCGGTGTCTCCGTCACTCATCCACGGCGTGACCGTCCCGGCCAGGTCCGCCCGGCTGCTGGATGCCATGTCGGACTACGGCGACTGAGTGAAGTACGCCCCCTGATCCGCCCCGGCGCCTGTCAGGGAACCGCGCGCTCCCCCGCTGCGTCCCATCGCCGTCCCCCGTGCAGGGGATGCGGGATACGACCCAGCAAGGAGCGATGCGGTGAACACCGAGCGACCCGACAACGACGACGCGGAGGCCTCCGTCAGGCCGCGGCACACCGAGCCCGGCGTCGGAACCCCCGCGGGCGACTCGGAGACGGACCGGAAGCCGGACGTCGCCCTTGAGACCCCGGGCGGCGAGGCCGCCGAACCGGAGCCGGAAGCGTCGGGCGGCGCAACCCCTGAGCCGAAGGCCGGCCAGGGGCCGCCGGGCGACGAGACGCCCAGGGCGGAGACCGGGTCCCGAGCCCCGGAGGGCGCCCGCCCCGCTGCGGAGGCCGACACCGGGACACCCGACGACCAGCCCACCGAGCCGAAGACCGAGACCACGACGCCGGGCGGCGAGACCACCGACCAGGGGACCGGGGCCCAGGTCCCGGAGGGCGCCCGCCCCGCGGCGGAGGACGACACCGAGACACCGGACGACCAGGCCACCGAACCGAAGACCGAAACCGCGTCGCCGGGCGGCGAGACCACCGACCAGGAGACCGGGGCCCAGGTCCCCGAGGGTGCCCCGCACCCTGCTGAGGCCCATGCCGACGCACCCGGTGGCGAAGCCGCTGAGGCGGCGGCCGGGCGCCGGGGTGCGGACGGCAACGCCGTCACGCCGGCCGCCGAGGCCGAGGCGCGTAGCGGCGACGTCGCCGAGGCCGGGCGCGGAGCGGCGGGGGCGGAGGCGGACGTCCACGTACTGGAGGGTGCCGGCCCGGTGCCGGACGCCGGCCATGGACCGGTTCCGGAGATCGGTCGAGTCGCCGGGGACGACGACGAGCACGCCTCGCGGCGACGTTCCCCGGCGCTCGTCGCCTCCGTCGCGGCCGCCGTGCTGCTGATCGGGGGCGGTGGGGCATATCTGGCCACCACCGCCGGCGGCGGCTCGGCGGGTACGGGGTCGTCGGCGTCCGGTGGCGGGAACACTCCCCCGCCGCTCGCCCTCGACGGTTACACCGCCTCCTCGGGCGGCACGGAGGGCATCGCGCCCGGTGAGCCCAACCCGTACGGCGTGACCTACCAGGCGAACGGCACACTGCCCGACGGGCCCGGCTCGGCGGCGGTGTACCGGCCGACGGGCGAGGTCACCAAGGACGAGGTGGCCCGGCTGGCCGAGGCGTTCGGGGTCGAGGGGACTCCGGTGGCCGAGGGGCAGACCTGGCGGGTCGGCTCGGGGAAGGACGGCTCGGGGCCGGTCCTCCAGGTCAACAAGGAGGCGCCGGGTTCCTGGAGCTTCAGCCGGTACGCACCCGGCACGGACAACTGCAAGAAGATCACCGTCTGCACCCACGACCCCGGCGCCCCGGCCGGCGACCCGGTGAGCGTGGCGGCCGCGGAGAAGGCGGCGGCACCGATCCTGAAGGCGCTGGGCCAGGACGACGCGAAGATCGACGCCGGCCAGGTGATGGGCGCCCAGCGGGTGGTGAACGCCGACCCGGTGGTCGGCGGCCTGCCCACGTACGGCTGGACGACCGGGCTGACCGTCAGCAAGCAGGGCGAGGTGATCGGCGGCAGCGGGCTGCTGAAGGCGCCGGTGAAGGGGGACACGTATCCCGTCCTGAGCGCGCAGAAGACGCTGGACCTGATGAACGCGGCACCGCGGACCGACCACCGCATGGGCATCGGCGGCTGCGCCAGTCCCGTACCGCTGAAGAACCGGCTCGAACAGCCGTGCAGTTCGTCGACGCCGACGGCCGGACAGGACCCGGGTTCGTCGACGCCGACGCCGGGGCAGGAGCCGAACACGGTCACGGTCGAGCACGCGGTGTTCGGGCTGGCCGCGCACTCCGTCGAGGGACGGCAGACACTGGTGCCGTCCTGGCTGTTCGAGGTGCAGGGCTCGCAGGCCAGGGGCACCTTCACCGTGACGTATCCGGCGGTCGACCCGAAGTACCTGACCTCGTCGTCGACGCCCTCCGCGGAGCCGACCTCACCGGGCGACCAGCCGACCTCGGCGCCGAAGACGAAGAACGTCCCGGTGGACGGCTACACGGCCGACGACAAGGAACTGACCGTGCGCTTCACGGGCGGGGTGTGCGCCGACTACACGGCGTCCGCCGACGAGGGCTCGGAGCAGGTGACGGTCACGGTGACGGAGAAGCCCTGGCCGAACAAGATCTGCATCCTCATCGCCAAGCAGTACGAGCAGACCGTACAGCTGGACAAGCCCCTCGGCACCCGGAAGGTCGTCGGCTCCGACGGCAAGGAGATCCCGAAGGTGAAGCCGGGAGCGCGGCTCCCGGCACCGTCCTCGCAGGCGCGCTAGTCGCGGCCACCCGGACGCGCGAAGGCGGCGGCCCTGTCGGAGGGGGCCGCCGCCTTCGCGGTGTTCGCGGTGCGGGTCAGCTGAAGGAGTCGCCACAGGCGCAGGAGCCCGTCGCGTTCGGGTTGTCGATCGTGAAGCCCTGCTTCTCGATCGTGTCCACGAAGTCGACGGTCGCGCCCCCCAGGTACGGAGCGCTCATGCGGTCGGTGACGACCTTGACTCCGTCGAAGTCCTTCTCCACGTCGCCGTCGAGGGAACGCTCGTCGAAGAAGAGCTGGTAGCGCAGGCCGGAGCAGCCGCCGGGCTGGACGGCGACGCGCAGGGCGAGGTCGTCACGGCCTTCCTGGTCGAGCAGGGCCTTGACCTTGGACGCCGCGGCGTCGGTCAGAACGATGCCGTCGGTGACGGTGGTGGTCTCGTCCGATACGGACATCTACATCTCTCCCGGGTTGTACGGAGACTGCTTGCCGACAGTGCAACCGGCGGGCCCACGAATTCATTCCGGGCCGAGCACTTGCGTTTTCGGTTCCTCTTCATGCTCGCATATGCGTCCTTGAGCGAAAAGTGAGCCGTGCACGAACCCACCGGGATTCACGTCACATCGACGCTATGGCCATCGTCAAACTGACGTGAGCCGGTTATGATAGATAGCGTCAGATCGACGAAAAGAAGAAAGGGTGCGTGTCGTGACCACCGCCCAGACCCAGGAGCTCGACGTACAGCCGACTCCCCTCGCCCTGCTGCTCCTCGGCCGCGAAGCCGACCCGAAGAGCGAGCGCGGCGTCGAGTGCCCCGGTGACCTCCCCTCGCCGTCCGACCCGGACCTGGTCGAGCGCGCCCGCGCCGCCAAGGAGAAGCTCGGCGACAAGGTCTTCGTGCTCGGCCACCACTACCAGCGCGACGAGGTCATCCAGTTCGCCGACGTCACGGGCGACTCCTTCAAGCTGGCGCGGGACGCGGCGGCGCGCCCGGAGGCCGAGTACATCGTCTTCTGCGGCGTCCACTTCATGGCCGAGTCGGCCGACATCCTGACGTCCGGCGACCAGAAGGTCGTCCTGCCCGACCTCGCGGCCGGCTGCTCCATGGCCGACATGGCGACGGCCGAGCAGGTGGCGGAGTGCTGGGACGTGCTGACGGAGGCCGGCATAGCCGAGCAGGTCGTGCCCGTCTCGTACATGAACTCCTCCGCGGACATCAAGGCGTTCACAGGCAAGCACGGCGGCACGATCTGTACGTCGTCGAACGCCAAGCGTGCCCTGGAGTGGGCCTTCGAGCAGGGCGAAAAAGTCCTGTTCCTCCCCGACCAGCACCTGGGCCGCAACACCGCCGTCCGCGACATGGGCATGTCCCTCCAGGACTGCGTCGTCTACAACCCGCACAAGCCGAACGGCGGGCTGACCGCGGACGAGCTGCGCGCGGCCAAGATGATCCTGTGGCGCGGGCACTGCTCGGTCCACGGCCGCTTCAACCTGGACTCCGTGAACGACGTGCGCGCCCGGATCCCCGGCGTGAACGTCCTGGTCCACCCCGAGTGCACGCACGAGGTCGTGGCCGCCGCGGACCACGTCGGCTCGACGGAGCACATCATCAAGACCCTGGAGGCCGCCCCGGCCGGCTCCAAGTGGGCCATCGGCACGGAGCTGAACCTGGTCCGCCGCCTGGCGAACCGTTTCGCGCCCGAGGGCAAGGAGATCGTCTTCCTCGACAAGACGGTCTGCTTCTGCTCGACCATGAACCGCATCGACCTCCCCCACCTGGTCTGGACCCTGGAGTCCCTGGCCGAGGGCAACCTGGTCAACCGCATCGAGGTCGACCAGGAGACCGAGGCGTTCGCCAAGCTGGCGCTGGAGCGGATGCTCGCACTGCCGTAAAGCACCCCCGCACACACCGGAGCGGTGCCCCGCACACCGAGGGGCACCGCTCTTTCAGCGGTATCTCGTCTTTCGGCCATATCTCGGCGGGTCAGCCCACACCTCGGCGGATCAGCCCACACCTCGACGCGTCAGCCCGCACCTCGGCGGATCAGCCCGCACCTCGGCGCGTCAGTCCGTCCTAGGACGTACCAGGCCCGACTCGTACGCGATCACCACGAGCTGCGCCCGGTCCCGGGCCCTCAGCTTGGCCATGGCCCGGTTGACATGTGTCTTCACCGTCAACGGGCTGACCTCCAGACGCTCGGCGATCTCGTCGTTGGAGTGGCCGCCGGCGACCTGGACGAGCACCTCACGCTCCCGGCCGGTGAGCGCCTCCAGCCGCCCGGAGAGGGCGGGGTCGCGGTCGTCGCCCGCCGCGTCCCCCTGGGCGAGGAAGCGGGCGATCAGACCCTTGGTGGCCGTCGGGGACAGCAGGGCCTCGCCGCCCGCGGCGACCCGGATGGCGTTGAGGAGCTCCTCGGGCTCGGACCCCTTGCCGAGGAAGCCGGAGGCACCGGCCCGCAGCGCCCGCACCACGTAGTCGTCGACCTCGAAGGTCGTCAGGATCACCACACGGACGTCCGCGAGGGCCGGGTCGGCGCTGATCAGACGGGTGGCCGCGAGGCCGTCGGTGCCCGGCATCCGGATGTCCATGAGGACGACGTCGGGCTGCCGCTCCCCGGTCAGCCGCACCGCCTCCGCCCCGTCGGACGCCTCGCCCACGACCTCCATGTCCGGCTCGGAGTCCACGAGCACCCGGAAGGCGCTGCGGAGCAGTGCCTGGTCGTCGGCGAGCAGGACACGGATGGTCATGCGGGCTCCCCCGTGGCGACGGTGCGGGTCTTGACCGGCAGGATCGCATGGACGCGGAAGCCGCCTCCGTAGCGGGGACCGGTGGTGAGGGTGCCGCGCAGGGCGGTGACGCGTTCACGCATGCCGAGCAGGCCGTGGCCGCCGCCGGCCTCGGTGGCCGTCTCCTCCCCCGAACCGTCGTCGAGGACGGTGACCTCGATGTGCGGTCCCACGCGTACGACGCTGACCTCGGCCCTGGCGTCGGGGCCCGCGTGCTTCTGCACGTTGGTCAGAGCCTCCTGGATGATCCGGTACGCGGCCAGGTCGACGGCGGCGGGGAGCGTGGTGCCCTGGTCGGCGCGGGCGACCTCGACCCGGAGTCCGGCGCTGCGGAAGGTGCCGGCGAGCTCGTCGAGGCGGCTCAGGCCGGAGGCCGGTTCGGTGGGGGCCTCGGGGTCGCCGGACTGGCGGAGGAGGCCGACGGTGGCGCGGAGCTCGTTGAGTGCGGAGCGGCTGGCGTCGCGTACGTGCGCGAGGGCCTCCTTGGCCTGGTCGGGCCGCTTGTCCATGACATGGGCGGCGACTCCGGCCTGGACGTTGACCAGGGCGATGTGGTGGGCGACGACGTCGTGCAGGTCGCGGGCGATGCGCAGCCGCTCCTCGGCGACGCGCCGCCGAGCCTCCTCCTCCCGGGTGCGCTCCGCGCGCTCGGCCCGTTCCCGCATGGCCTGGACGACCGCGCGGCGGCTGCGGACGGCGTCGCCCGCGGTGGCACCTATGCCGGTCCAGGCGAAGATGGCGAGGTTCTCCTGGGCGTACCACGGGAGGGGTCCGGCGAGCATGGCGGCGCCGGTCAGCACGGTCATGGTGAGCAGGCCGGCCCGCCAGGTGGTGGGACGGTCGGTGGCGGACGCGACCGTGAAGAGGGCCACCACGGCGGCCATCGCGACCGGGGCCCGGGGGTCGCCGGTGACGCACTCGACGAGGGAGACGGTGCCGGTGATCGCGAGGACCGTCCTGGGCGCGCCGCGGCGGAAGACGAGCGCGGCGGCGCCGACCGTCATGAGGAGCAGGCTGAGGAGGTCCGGGCTGCGGACGCCCCAGGTGACGTCGCCCTCCCCCTGGGGGTCCACGAAGGACCCGACGACCATGCACACCAGCACGCCCGCCGCGATCGCCGCGTCGAGCGCGAGGGGGTGCGCCCTGGCCCGGCAGCGGGCCCGGTCGATAGTGCTCACGGAATGAACAGTACGTTCCTGGGGGCTGCCGCCCCCAGACCCGTTCTCCGGCCCGGACGGCCTCGTCGAGAGGTTCCCGTCATCCAGGGATCAGGCCGTCGTCGCTCAGCAGCGCCCTGACCTCCTCCAGGGTCGCGTCGGGCGACGGCAGGATGAGGTCGGAGGGGTCCAGGGAGTCGTCGGGCACGGGCTCGCCCAGGTCGCGGACCTTGGTCAGGAGGGACTGGAGGGTACGGCGGAAGCCGGGGCCGTCGCCGTTCTCCATCTCGGCCAAGAGTTCGTCGTCCAGCTTGTTCAGTTCGGTGAGGTGGCTGTCGGCCAGCCTCACCTGGCCCTCCCCCATGATCCGTACGATCATGTCCGCCATCTCGCCCTCCAGGCCGTCGGCTACTGCTTGTCGAAGCGCGGGGTGTCCTGCGGCTGCTGCTGGGACTGCGACTGGCCCGTGCCGCCCTCGATCGCCTGCTGGGGCGCGCCTCCGGCCAGCTCCGCCTTCATCCGCTGCAGTTCCAGCTCTACATCCGTACCACCGGAGAGCCGGTCCAGCTCGGCCGCGATGTCGTCCTTGGCCATGCCGGTCGGGTCGTCGAGGGCACCGGAGGCGAGCAGTTCGTCGATGGCGCCGGCGCGTGCCTGGAGCTGCTGCGTCTTGTCCTCGGCGCGCTGGATGGCCAGGCCGACGTCGCCCATCTCCTCGGAGATGCCGGAGAAGGCCTCGCCGATGCGGGTCTGGGCCTGGGCGGCGGTGTAGGTGGCCTTGATCGTCTCCTTCTTCGTACGGAAGGCATCGACCTTGGCCTGGAGGCGCTGGGCCGCGAGGGTGAGCTTCTCCTCCTCGCCCTGGAGCGTGGAGTGCTGCGTCTCCAGGTCCGTGACCTGCTGCTGGAGGGCGGCGCGACGGGACAACGCCTCGCGGGCCAGGTCCTCACGGCCCAGCGCGAGCGCCTTGCGGCCCTGGTCCTCCAGCTTGGAGGACTGCTGCTGGAGCTGGTTGAGCTGGAGTTCCAGCCGCTTGCGCGAGGTGGCCACGTCGGCGACGCCGCGACGGACCTTCTGGAGCAGCTCCAGCTGCTTCTGGTACGAGTAATCGAGGGTCTCGCGCGGGTCCTCGGCCCGGTCAAGGGCCTTGTTCGCCTTCGCGCGGAAGATCATCCCCATACGCTTCATGACACCGCTCATGGGCTTCGCGCGCCCCCTTCTGACGGACTCCAGCTCACAGATCCTGCGACAGAACCCACAGTACGGGCCCTGCCTCCATTACCGCACTGTTCGGGGGCGGATGCGCTCCTCCCCAAGGACGAGTACGGACGGTCCCGCTCCGGCGTAGGGAGTAGGTGGCCCCCCAAGTCACCTCCCGGGTGACCGCCGGGTGAACCGTCTGCAACATCCCCTCTGTCCCCCTACAGACGTCCGGTGTTGCCGGATCGTTCCCAGCCTGGCTGGGGTCCATGCGCCGTCACCCCGTACCCTTGGGTTTTGTGTTCCGTAGCCGTGCCAAGGAAGAGAAGGCCCCCGCCGACAAGGCGGCGGTGACCGACTCCAAGCAGCCCCGTGACCCGCAGGCCCCCAAGGGCAGGCCCACGCCCAAGCGCAGTGAGGCCCAGTCCCAGCGCCGCAGCGTCGCCAACACGCCGATGACGCGCAAGGACGCCGCCAAGCGGCAGCGCGACGAGCGCCGCGTCCAGATGGAGCGGCAGCGCCAGGCGCTGGCCGGCGGCGACGAGCGGTTCCTGCCCGCGCGCGACAAGGGCCCGGTCCGCAAGTTCGCCCGCGACTGGGTCGACTCGCGCATCAACGTGGCGGAGTTCTTCCTGCCACTGGCCGTGGTCATCCTGGTGCTGAGCGTGGTGCGGGTGCCCGCGCTGCAGAACGTCGCGCTGATGCTGTGGCTGGTCGTGATCGTGCTGATCGTGCTCGACTCGATCCTCTCGGGCTTCCGTCTGCGGAAGCAGCTGGGCGAGCGCTTCCCGGACCAGAACAGGCGGGGCGCGGTCGCCTACGCCCTGATGCGCTCCCTGCAAGTGCGCCGGCTCCGGCTGCCCAAGCCGCAGGTCAAGCGCGGAGAGCGGCCCTGAGCGCAGAGGCTTTCTCCGGGGGCGCGGCCGATGCCTGGCTGAGCAAGCTGGGCGGCCTGCGGGATGTCGTACGCCAGGAGCTGGTGGCCCGGCAGCTCGACGAGCAGATAGCCGGGCGGTTCCCGGTCGGGCAGCGACTGCGGGTGCTCGACGTGGGGATGGGCCAGGGCACGCAGGCGCTGCGGCTGGCCCGGGCCGGGCACCAGGTGACCGGCGTGGAGCGGGACGCCACGATGATCGCGGCCGCGCGGGAGGCCCTGTGCCGGCAGCCGGAGGGCATCCGCGAGCGGATGCGGATCGTCCAGGGCGACGGGCAGGACACCGGCGTGCACTTCCTGCCGGGCAGCTTCGACGTGGTGCTGTGCCACGGGGTGCTCATGTACGTCGAGGAACCGGACCCGCTGCTGGCCGGGCTGGCCCGGATGCTCGCCCCGGGCGGGCTGCTGTCGCTGCTGGTGCGGAACGGGGACGCGCTGGCCATGCGGCCCGGGCTGGACGGTGACTGGGCGGGTGCGCTCGGCGCGTTCGACACGACCGCCTACCGGAACCGGCTGGGGCTCGACGTGCGGGCCGACCGGCTGGAGTCGCTGACGGCCACGCTGGCCGGGATCGGGGCCCCGCTGCACGCCTGGTACGGGGTGCGCGTCTTCACCGACACGGCCGCGGACGGCGCGGAGATCCCGGCGGACCTGGACACGCTGCTGGCCGCCGAGGCGCGGGCCGGGCGGACCGATCCGTACCGGGGGGTCGCGGCGCTGCTGCATCTGTGCGGGGTGCGGGGCTGACCCTGGGCGGCCGTCGGCACGGCCGCCCCGCCGCACCCGTCCTACGACTCCTCGGCGTGCAGGCTCATCGGCCCGTAGATCTCCGTGGCGTCCTCGAAGAGCCGCACCTGGTCCGCGCCGCCCTCCATGAGCCCCTTCCAGTACTCGCCGATCCAGGACTCGGCATCGCCCTGCGTGGTGAACTCCTCGGGCTGCACCGCGGGCTGGACCTCCGTCCCGTCGGCCTTCTCGAACCGCCACGTCCATGCCGCCATGTACGCCTCCCTGGTGTCAGCACGTGCAGACCAGAAGCCGGATCTTGATCCGGCTCCTCTGCGCAGCCTATTCGCTCCGCTGGGTTGGCTGTGAGAGGCCGGGTCGTGGTTGTCTGCGGGTGAGTGGGGGCTGGTCGCGCCGTTCCCCGCGCCCCTAAGGGGCGCCACAGGTTCGCGGCACCAGCAGAGCCACGGGAACATTGGTACGTGGAAGTGACCTTGCTCGGTACCGGTGCCCCCGCGGGACTCCCCCGCCCCGACTGTCCCTGTGCTGTCTGCGCGAGCGCGCTCGGGCCGGATGCGCGGGCGGCCACCGCGCTGCTCGTGGACGGGGTCCTGCTGATCGACCTGATGCCCGGGGCGGCGTTCGCGGCGGCGCGGGCCGGGCGTTCGCTGGGCGGGGTACGGCAGGCGCTCCTCTCGCATCCGCACGACGGGCCGGCGGTGGAGGTTCCCGCCGGGCTGCCGCAGCCGGTGCGGGTGCCGGACGGGCGGGAGTTGGCGCTGCTGACGGGTCATCGGGTACGCGCGCTGGCGATGGACGCGGGTGGCACCGGATACGCGGTGACCGGGCCCGCCGGGCAGCGGCTGCTGTACCTGCCGCCGGGGGCCGCGCCGGCCGGGCTGGAGGAGGGGTCGGCTCCCGGCGAGGTGTACAACCTGGTCCTCGCGGACGTCGTGGGGCGGCCGGACGCGCTGGCCAAGCTGCGGGCGGTGGGGGCCGTCGGGCCGACGACCGACGTGGTTGCCGTGCATCTGGACCACGACGTGCCGCCGGGCGCGGAGTTGCGCCGGCGGCTGGCCGCCGCGGGGGCGCGTGCGGTGCCGGACGGGACGACGCTGGTGGTGGGGGCGTACGAGGAGGTGCCCGACGTGCCGCGGCGCACGCTGGTCCTCGGCGGCGCGCGCTCGGGGAAGTCGGTGGAGGCCGAGCGACGGCTGGAGACGTTTCCCGACGTGCTGTACGTGGCGACGGGCGGCTCACGCAGCGGCGACGCGGAGTGGGCTTCGCGGGTGGCCGCGCACCGGGAACGGCGTCCGGGGTCGTGGCGTACGACGGAGACGTGCAACCTGGTGCCCCTGCTCGCGGAGGACGGGCCGCCCCTGCTGATCGACTGTCTGTCGCTGTGGCTGACGGATGCGATGGACTCCGTCGGAGCGTGGGACGACGCGGAGTGGGCGGCCGGCGGTGAACGGGCGCTGAGGGAGCGGGTGCGGGAGCTGACGGCGGCGGTACGGGCCACCCGGCGGACCGTCGTCGCCGTGTCGAACGAGGTCGGGTCGGGCATCGTGCCGGCCACGGCGTCCGGGCGGCGCTACCGGGACGAACTCGGTCGGCTGAACTCGGCGTTCGCGGCCGAGTGCGAGCAGGTTCTGCTGGTGGTCGCCGGGCAGGCCGTGGTGCTGCGTGGGTGACGACAGGTCCTAGGGCGACTGCTCGGTCCAGGGCGACTGCTCGGTGCCCTTGCGGGCGATGATGCGGTAGGCGTTCGAGAAGCGGGTCCGGCGGAGCAGGGGGGCCAGGGTGTGGTCCAGGGCTGTCGCCGCGGTCACCAGGGGGGTGGTCGCCGGCAGCCAGGCCTTCGGCAGGACGTGGGCCAGGGCCAGCGAGAGGGCGGCTGACAGGTCGTAGGGGATGTGGGGTGCCCGGCGGTCGGTCGTGACGATGGTGCAGCCCTGGGACTCCAGTTCCGTGCGGAGGTTGTCCAGGGGCATCAGGTGGAGGTGGCCGGGCTGGCCGTAGGGCAGCCACCACTTGCCGAGGAGCATGCCGAACGCGCTGTGCGGGTCGGGGACTTCGACAAGGAGGTGGCCGCCGGGGCGGAGCGCGGCGAGGGCGGCGCGGAGTTCGGCGCGCGGGTCGGGGGTGTGTTCCAGGTGGTGGAACATGCTGACCACGTCGTAGCGGGAGCGCAGGCGGGCGAGGATCGCGGGGGTGGTGAGCTGGCCCCGGTGGGCCTCCTCGATGCGGCCGGCCTCGCGGGCCTGCTCGACGCGGGAGGTCGGGTCCAGGCCGTCGAAGGACGTGTAGACGAAGAGTTCCCTCGCCGTCTCCGGGAAGTGGGCGTGGCCCGTGCCGACGTCCAGCCAGCTCTCCGGTTCGGGCAGCGCGAGCATCGCGCGGGCGGCGGCCCGGTGGCGCCGGCGGGCGGGGCGGGTGGCGAGGATGCGTTCGGCGAAGTCCCGCAGGTGTCCCTCGTAGAAGTCCCGGTGGTGGAAGGCGAGTCCCTCGGAGGTGAGGCGCGGGTTCTGGAAGGCGTGGGCGCAGTCGCGGCACTCGTCGACCACGAATGTGCCCCGCTGGTACCGGCGGCGGTCGGGCGCGCGCAGCCGGGTGCGCAGGCGCTTCGAGCCGCACCAGGGGCAGTTCTCGCGGCGGGGCTCGTGAAATCCGTCGATGGACTGCGGGGTGGGGGGCGAGGGCGGCATGAATGAACGGCTCCCTATACGACATTCCGCGGCAAAATGGAACGTAGGGGATCGCGATCTTGAATGCCAAGACGCCGTACGGGTGTGGTGGCGATGTGACGCGGAAGCGTTCGTTCGGTGCCGGTACTGTTCGGCGAATGAGCTCGCTTAATCTCGACGACTTCACCGATCTGATCGAGCGCCCGGACGGGGGCGTGCGCCGTGACGCCGAGGCGCGCCGGGAACGTCTGGTCGTACCGCCGGGGTCACTGGGGCGCCTCGACGAACTGGGTGAGTGGCTGGCGGCCGCACAGGGTGCCGTACCGGTACGGCCGGTCGAACGCCCCCGGGTCGTTCTCTTCGCCGGTGACCACGGGATCGCCGAACGGGGCGTCTCCGCACGGCCCGCGGGCAGCGCGGAGCGGCTGGTGCGGTCCGTGCTGGAGGGCGGCAGCCCGGTGTCGGTGCTCGCGCGGCGGCTCGGGGTGCCGGTGCGGGTCGTCGACATGGCGCTGGACTGCGAGCCGGACGCGCTGCCGGCGGAGGTCGTACGGCACCGGGTGCGGCGCGGCAGCGGTCGTATCGACATCGAGGACGCGCTGACCCTTCAGGAGGCGGAGGCGGCCTTCCAGGCGGGTGTCGCGGTGGCCGACGAGGAGGCCGACTCCGGTACGGATCTGGTGGTGCTGGGCGATGTGAGCGTGGGCGGGACCACGGCGGCGGCCGTGCTCGTCGCGGCGCTGTGCGGGACCGACGCGTCGGTGGTCACCGGCCGGGGCGGGCTCGCCATCGACGACCTGACGTGGATGCGCAAGTGCGCGGCCGTGCGGGACGCGCTGCGCCGGGCCCGGCCGGTGCTCGGGGACCAGTTGGAGCTCCTGGCGGCCGTGGGCGGGGCCGACCTCGCCGCGATGACCGGGTTCCTGCTGCAGGCCGCCGTGCGGAAGCTGCCGGTGATCCTGGACGGGGTCGTGGCGGCCGCGTGCGCGCTGGTCGGGCAGCGGATCGCGTTCCGCGCGCCGGACTGGTGGCTGGCCGGGCACGGCAGCGGGGAGCCGGGCCAGGCGAAGGCGCTGGACCGGATGGCGCTGGAGCCGCTGCTCGACCAGGGCATGACAGTCGGCGAGGGCGCCGGGGCGCTGCTCGCGCTGCCGCTGGTCCAGGCCGCTGCCGCGCTGGCGGCGGAGCTTCCCGAGAAGGAGACGGAAGCGACAGAGGAAAAGGCAGAGGCAGAGGCAGAGGCAGAGGCAGAGGCAGAGGCAGAGGCAGAGGCAGAGGCAGAGGCAGAGGCAGAGGCAGACAAGGAAGCGGAGAAGGAAGCGGACTCCGAGGGGAGCGGTCCGGCCTGAACAACGCGGTTCGCCGTGTCCGCATAACGCGGTTCGCCGCGTCCGCGCCCATATGATCCTCCCCTATGGGAGATGCCCGAATTGCCGCGGAACAGGAAGCCGGCCCGGGATGCCCTGGTGACAGGGAGCGGCGGTCCACCGGGGCCTCCCGGCGGGCCGCCGCTCTCGCCGTCTGGTACCTGCGGGCCGTCGCCTTCATCAACTTCCTCAGTGCGGTCTGGGTCTCCCTCGGCCAGGACGTGCGGCGGCACAACCAGGAGAACTTCTTCACCCCGTACCTGCTGACGGCCGGCTTCGCCTCGGGTGTGTTCACCGCCTTCCTGGCCATCACCATGCGGCGGCGCAAGCGGGCGGCGTGGATCCTGAACCTGGTGCTGAGCGGGGTGTTCCTGGCCCTGTTCGCCCTCGCCATGGCGTTCCCGGAGATCCGGCAGTACGCGCAGAACTGGATCTCCCTGGTCCTCACGGCCGCCTTCGTCGGCGCGCTGCTGGTGGGGCGGCGGGAGTTCTACGCCAAGGGCGACCGGTCCAACCCCAAGCTCGCCGCCACCGTCGCCGTCGGCGGCGGACTCCTCGCCTCCCTGCTGGCCGCGCTGTTGGTGACGGTCACCGACCAGGCGCCGGACGCCGCTCGTTCGACGTTCCTGGAGCGCTGGCACTACGGCACGCTGCGGCTGATCTCGGTCGCCGCGGACGAGTCCCGCTTCCCCGACATCTCCACCCCCAACTGGGTCAACGTCGTCATCAACGTGCTCAGCACGGTCCTCGTCCTCGCCGTCCTCTACGCCGCCTTCCGTTCCCGGCGCGCCGTCGACGCGCTCACCGAGGACGACGAGAAGCGGCTGCGGGCGCTGCTCGAGAGGCACGGTGAGCGGGACTCGCTCGGTTACTTCGCGCTGCGCCGGGAGAAGAGCGTGCTGTGGTCGCCGACCGGGAAGGCCGCGGTGGCGTACCGGGTCGTGGGCGGGGTGTCGCTGGCCTCCGGGGATCCGATCGGCGACCCGGAGGCATGGCCCGGGGCGATCGTGCCGTGGCTGGCGCAGGCGCGGGAGCACGGGTGGATCCCGGCCGTGATGGGGGCGGGCGAGGAGGCCGGGACCGTGTACGCGCGGCACGGTCTCGACGCCCTGGAGCTCGGCGACGAGGCGATCGTGGAGGTGGCCGACTTCACGCTGGAGGGACGGGCGATGCGCACCGTCCGGCAGGCGTACAACCGGGTGAAGCGGGCCGGGTACGAGGTGCGCATCCGGCGGCACGAGGACATTCCCGACGACCGGATGGCGTACCTGCTCAGGCGGGCGGACGACTGGCGGGACGGGGCCACCGAGCGCGGCTTCAGCATGGCGCTCGGGCGGCTCGGGGACCCGGGTGACGGGCAGTGCGTGATGCTGGAGTGCACGGACGGGAAAGGGGAGTTGAAGGCCCTGCTCTCGTTCGTTCCCTGGGGGCCGCACGGGCTGTCGCTCGACCTCATGCGGCGGGACCGGGACTCCGACAACGGGCTGATGGAATTCATGGTCATCGAGCTGCTGCGCCGGGCCCAGGAGATCAGGATCACTCAAGTCTCGCTGAACTTCGCCATGTTCCGCTCGGTCTTCGAACGCGGCGCACGCCTCGGCGCCGGGCCGGTGCTGAGGCTGTGGCGGTCGCTGCTCAGCTTCTTCTCGCGCTGGTGGCAGATCGAGTCGCTGTACCGCGCCAACGCAAAGTACCGGCCCATCTGGGAGCCGCGGTTCCTGCTCTTCGAGAAGAGCGCGGACCTGCCGCGCATCGGCCTCGCGTCGGCGCGCGCGGAGGGGTTCCTGGAGGCGCCGGGACTACCGAAGTGGCTGCACCGAAAACACCTGGAGACACACAGATGAGGACGCTCGCCCGCTGGGCCCGCGCCGAATGGGGACTGCTCCACGTCACCGTGCGCGAGCCACTGCTCAAACGGCCCTGGCGGGCGATCCCGATGACGCTCGGGGCGGTGGGTCTGACGGCGTTACTGCAGTTCGTGCAGAACCAGTCCTGGGGCTTCCGGCTCGTGCAGAACATCGGGGCCGTACGCGCCGAGGACCCGCTGTGGCTGGGCCTCCTGCGCACCCCCCTCTCGCTTTTCGTGCCGGCGCTGGACCTGCCGGTGTGGGGCGCACTCGCGCAACTCCTGTTCGTGTTCGGGATCGCCGAGATCTGCCTCGGCTGGTGGCGGACGCTGACCATCGCCTACGTCGCCACGCTCGCCGGAACCCTGTACGCGCGCGTGGGCATCATGCTGGGGCCGCACGCCCCGATGGGACTGTCCGGGGCGGACGCCCAGGTGGTGGACACCGGCCCGTCGGCGGCCGTGGTGGGGCTCGCGGTGTACCTGGGCTGGCGGTACGGCGCCTATGTGACGGCGGCCGGGGTGGTCACGGCGATGGTGGTCGAGATGCTGCTGAAGGAAAACCTGGCGGGCAAGGAGCACTTGGCGGCGATCGCGGGCGTGACGGCGCTGTGCGGGGCGGCGGCACTGCGGCACCGCCACGGCCAACAGCCGCAGCGCCGGGCACGCACGCCGATCCGGCCCTGAGGCACGCGCTCACTCACCGACGGCCGGAAAGGCGTGGCGGGTCCGGGCTCGGTTTGCCGCCGATCCAGTCCTGCAGGACGCGGCTGCGGCCCGCCCAGCGGCGGTCGTGGCGGTAGGAGCGCAGGATGGATCTGGCCCGGGCGCGTGGGCGGTTGCGGTAGAAGCGCCTGGCCCAGAGGGAGCCGGGGCGGGCCAGGCGGATCGCCCCGACGAGGGCGACCAGGGGCACGATCACGCCGAAGATCGCGGTCCGCGCCTTGCCCTTGCCGAGCGCGACGAGAGAGCAGACGAAGTTGGCGGTGATGGTCAGGATGACCGTGCCGCGGTCCTGGAGCTCCTCCTGGGAGAGGTCGTTGACGCCGAACGGGGCGAAGCCGGCGAGGAACAGGCCGACAAGGGCCGCGGTGAGGACGACGACCTCGACGCTCTTGCGGCCCTCCTCGGTCCAGTAGACGTCATTGAGGTGCAGGATCAGCGCGAACTCGTCGAGGACCAGGCCCGCGCCGGCACCGAAGAGGACGGCGGACAGGACCGCGCCGAAGCCGCGGCCGTCACTGGCGACGGAGCCGAAGCCGCCGCCGACGGTGAGGAGGACGCCGGGCACGACGTGATGGATGTGCAGCCCACCCGCCTGGACGTTGCCGAAGGGACCCCTGCCCGCCCGGATCAGCCGGGTGATGACCCGCGTGATCACGAAGGTCAGGACGAAGGCGGTGAGGGCCAGGAGCAGCGGGAGTTTGCCGGGTTCGACGATGTTCCGATACAACCAGTGCCCCATATGCGCACCTTATCCCCCGATCATCCCCGTTGATCTCTCCGGCGGCCGTACGGCCCCGGCCGGCCGCCGGGTAACCTGCGCCGGTGCTCAAGACCCCCTGGCCGGACGGCCTGCGCTTCGCCTTCGGCACCCTCACCGTGCTCCCCGTCAGGGTCACCCGCTGGGACCGGGAGGCCGCGCGCGGCGGGATGCTGTGCGCACCGCTGGCCGGGCTCGTGGTCGGCGGGTGCGCGGCCGCGCTCGGGGGGCTGCTGCTGTTCCTCGGCGCCGGCCCCCTCCTCGCCGCCGTCGCCACCGCCGCCGTACCCGCCGCCCTCACCCGTGGTCTGCACCTCGACGGTCTCGCCGACACCGCGGACGGGCTGGGCAGCGGCAAGCCCGCCGAGGACGCGCTGCGGATCATGAAGCAGTCGGACATCGGGCCGTTCGGCGTACTCACCCTGGTCTTCGTGCTGCTCGCCCAGGTGGCCGCGCTGACGCAGGCCTACGGCGGCTCCTGGGCGTGGGGCGCGCTGGCCGCCGTCGTCTCGGCGACCGCCGCCCGGCTGGCGCTGACCCTAGCCGCCCGCGCCGGGGTGCCGGCCGCCCGGCCGGAGGGGCTGGGGGCGGCGGTGGCCGGGGTGGTGCCGGCCGGCGGCGCAATAACCGTCGCGCTCGCCGTCGTCGCCGGGGCCGCGGGCGGGGGTGCCCTCTTCGGGCCGTACGACATGGCGCGTACCGCTCTCGCCGTCGTCGCCGCCGCCGTCGTGGCCGAACTCCTGCTCCGCCACTGCACACGCCGCTTCGGCGGGGTCACCGGTGACGTGTTCGGCGGGCTCGCCGAGACGGCGGCGACGACGGCGCTCGTCGTCCTGTCGCTGGGCCGCTAGGGCCTGTCCGGCGGATCAGGTCGCAGGAAAGCAACGGCGCCTCATCAGCCCAGGTGAGCGGGGTCTGGTGCGTCCAGCTGCAAGGCGGAGGAGGGCGTCGACGCGATGGGGGTCCCCCCGCGCGAGCGCAGCCGAGCGTGGGGGAGTCGGCAACCGACGACAACGCCGCAGATGGGCGTGCCAGACCCCGCGTCTGCGGCATGATCCGCCGGACAGGCCCTCGGGCCTGCGCCGCGTCAGATGCCGTGCAGCCCGCGCGCTCCTGGTGGTCGGCGCTGGTCATACTGGGGTTAACGGCCGTGTACGCCGCCCGCAACCTCAGCAGTGTGGCCCAAGGTCACCTGAAGAGGGCGGGAAGTGGCCACGGCACCACGTACGGATGGACGCATGCGGGAATGAGCGAACGCACACACGCGCGTAGGCTCGTCCCGGGTGTTCGCCGACAGGGTGAAGGCCCCGCCTGAGACGCACCCCGGCCCGGGGTCGGCTCCCGGGCCCGGTCGACCCACCCGCTCGGCCACAGCAACTTCACATCGGAAGCGAGATTTCACCACAGTGACTGCTCTCACTCTCAGCACCGCCGCGGCGCCCGGCCTGCGGGCCGACGCGATCGTGATCGGTGTCGCCAAGGGCACCGCATCCAGGTCGGGTGACCTGGTCGTCGCGCCGGGCGCCGAGGCCGTGGACAAGGCGTACGACGGCCGGCTCGCCGACGTCCTGGAGACCCTCGGCGCCTCCGGTGCCGAGGGCGAGCTGACGAAACTGCCCTCCCCGGCCGGCTTCAAGGCGCCGCTCGTGGTCGCAGTGGGCCTGGGCGCGGAGCCCGAGAAGGACGCGTCCTACGACGCCGAGGCGCTGCGCCGGGCCGCCGGTGTCGCCGCCCGCGCGCTCGCCGGGACCAAGAAGGCCGCCTTCGCCCTGCCCGTCGCCGACGCCGACGCCGTCGCCGCGATCGGTGAGGGTGTGCTGCTGGGCGCCTACTCCTTCGACGCGTACAAGGAGAACGGGAAGGACCCGAAGGCGAAGAACGGCAGGGCGCCGCTCGCCGAGGCCTCCCTGCTCGGCGGCAAGCCCCGCGACGCGGCGCACAAGGCGGCCCTCGCCCGCGCCTCCGCGGTCTCCGAGGAGCTCAACCGCGCCCGGGACCTGATCAACACTCCGCCGAACGACCTCACTCCGGCCGCCTTCGCCGCGATCGCGCAGGCCGCGGGCAAGGAGCACGGCATCAAGGTGCAGGTGCTCGACGAGAAGGCCCTGGCCAAGGGCGGCTACGGCGGCATCCTGGGCGTCGGCGGCGGCTCGGCGGCCGCCCCGCGCCTGGTGAAGCTGTCGTACACGAACTCGAAGGCGAAGAAGCACCTGGCCTTCGTCGGCAAGGGCATCACCTACGACTCGGGCGGCATCTCCCTCAAGCCGGCCGGTCACAACGAGACGATGAAGTGCGACATGAGCGGCGCGGCCGCCGTGTTCGCCGCCGTCGTCGCGGCCGCGCGCCTGGGCCTGGAGGTCAACGTCACCGGCTGGCTGGCGCTGGCCGAGAACATGCCGTCGGGCACCGCCGTGCGCCCGGGTGACGTGCTGCGCATGTACAGCGGCAAGACCGTCGAGGTGCTCAACACGGACGCCGAGGGCCGCCTGGTCCTCGCCGACGCGCTGTGGGCGGCCTCCGCGGAGAAGCCGGACGCGATCGTGGACGTGGCGACGCTGACCGGCGCGATGGTGCTGGCGCTCGGCAACCGGACCATGGGCGTCATGGCCAACGACGACGCGTTCCGCACGACGGTGCACGAGACCGCCGAACAGGTCGGCGAGCCCTCGTGGCCGATGCCGCTGCCCGAGCACCTGCGCAAGGGCATGGAGTCCCCCACCGCCGACATCGCCAACATGGGCGAGCGGATGGGCGGCGGTCTGGTGGCCGGCCTCTTCCTGCGCGAGTTCGTCGGCGAGGGCATCACCTGGGCCCACCTCGACATCGCCGGCCCCGCCTTCAACGAGCAGGGCCCCTTCGGCTACACCCCGAAGGGTGGTACGGGCTCGGCGGTGCGCACGCTGGTCCGGCTGGCCGAGCTGGGCGCCGACGGCGACCTGGACTGACGGCGACCTGGACTGACGGCACCGGAGCGGGGGCCCGGAGGCAGAGCCTCCGGGCCCCCGCTCGTTGTGCGGCCGGGGTTCGCCCTCGACGAAATCCGCAGGTTCGTCCTAGCCGCCGCCTCGAGACGTGATGGATCAGACGTCGCAGAGCGCCGCCCGGCGTCTCTTCCGCCGCCGACAAGTGCGAAGATGGGGCACGGCAGGACAGGGCCCCCATCACAGGGCCGAGAAAGAGCGGCCGGACACCAGCCGCCGACCGGTCACTGGAGACCGGCGTGGCGCACATGCATGGAGGACGTGACGTGGCGAACGACGCCAGCACCGTTTTCGACCTAGTGATCCTCGGCGGTGGTAGCGGTGGTTACGCCGCGGCCCTGCGCGGCGCCCAGCTGGGCCTCGACGTCGCCCTGATCGAGAAGGACAAGGTCGGCGGTACCTGCCTGCACCGGGGTTGCATCCCCACCAAGGCCCTGCTGCACGCGGGCGAGATCGCCGACCAGGCCCGCGAGAGCGAGCAGTTCGGCGTCAAGGCCACCTTCGAGGGCATCGACGTCCCGGCCGTCCACAAGTACAAGGACGGCGTCATCGCCGGCCTGTACAAGGGACTGCAGGGCCTGATCGCCTCCCGCAAGGTGACCTACATCGAGGGTGAGGGCCGCCTGTCCTCCCCGACCTCCGTCGACGTCAACGGCCAGCGCATCCAGGGCCGCCACGTCCTCCTCGCGACCGGCTCCGTGCCGAAGTCGCTGCCGGGTCTGGTGATCGACGGCGACCGCATCATCTCCTCCGACCACGCCCTGGTCCTGGACCGGGTGCCGAAGTCCGCGATCATCCTGGGCGGCGGTGTCATCGGCGTCGAGTTCGCCTCGGCGTGGAAGTCCTTCGGCTCGGACGTCACGGTCATCGAGGGCCTGAAGCACCTCGTCCCCGTCGAGGACGAGAACTCCTCCAAGCTTCTTGAGCGCGCCTTCCGCAAGCGCGGCATCAAGTTCAACCTGGGCACCTTCTTCTCGAAGGCGGAGTACACCCAGGACGGTGTCAAGGTCACCCTCGCCGACGGCAAGGAGTTCGAGGCCGAGATCCTCCTCGTCGCCGTCGGCCGCGGCCCGGTCTCCCAGGGCCTGGGCTACGAGGAGCAGGGCGTCGCGATGGACCGCGGTTACGTCCTCGTCGACGAGTACATGCGGACGAACGTCCCGACCATCTCCGCCGTCGGTGACCTGGTCCCGACGCTCCAGCTCGCGCACGTCGGCTTCGCCGAGGGCATCCTGGTGGCGGAGCGTCTGGCCGGTCTGAAGACCGTCCCGATCGACTACGACGGTGTCCCGCGGGTGACGTACTGCCACCCGGAGGTCGCCTCCGTCGGTATCACCGAGGCCAAGGCCAAGGAGATCTACGGCGCGGACAAGGTCGTCGCTCTGAAGTACAACCTGGCGGGCAACGGCAAGAGCAAGATCCTCAACACCTCGGGCGAGATCAAGCTCGTCCAGGTGAAGGACGGTGCCGTGGTCGGCGTCCACATGGTCGGAGACCGCATGGGCGAGCAGGTCGGCGAGGCCCAGCTGATCTACAACTGGGAGGCGCTGCCGGCCGAGGTCGCCCAGCTCATCCACGCCCACCCGACGCAGAACGAGGCGCTCGGCGAGGCCCACCTGGCCCTGGCCGGCAAGCCGCTCCACTCGCACGACTGACCCTCGGTCGACGAACGCGACGACACAGACTTCCGCACTTCCGTTAAGGAGCAACCGAAACCATGGCGGTTTCCGTAACCCTTCCGGCGCTCGGCGAGAGCGTCACCGAGGGCACTGTCACCCGCTGGCTGAAGGCCGAGGGCGAGCGCGTCGAGGCCGACGAGCCGCTGCTCGAGGTCTCCACCGACAAGGTCGACACCGAGATCCCCTCCCCCGCCGCAGGCATCCTGGCCTCCATCAAGGTCGCCGAGGACGAGACGGTCGAGGTCGGCGCCGAGCTGGCCATCATCGACGACGGCACGGGCGCGCCCGTCGCCGCCCCGGCCCCGGCAGCCGCCGAGGCTCCGGCCCCGGCCCCCGCACCCGTCGCCGAGGCCCCCGCCGCCCCGGCCCCGGCCGCCCCCGTTGCCGCTCCGGCCGGTGGCGCCACGGGCACGGACGTGGTCCTCCCGGCTCTCGGTGAGTCCGTCACCGAGGGCACGGTCACCCGCTGGCTGAAGTCGGTCGGCGAGACCGTCGAGGCCGACGAGCCGCTGCTCGAGGTCTCCACCGACAAGGTCGACACCGAGATCCCGGCGCCCGTCTCCGGCGTGCTGCTGGAGATCGTGGTCGGCGAGGACGAGACCGCCGAGGTCGGCGCCAAGCTGGCCGTCATCGGCGCCCCGGGTGCGGCTCCGGCCGCTGCCCCGGCCCCCGCCGCTCCGGCTCCGGCGCCCGCCGCCGCTGCCCCCGCTCCCGCTCCGGCCGCCCCCGTGGCTCCGGCCGCCCCGGCCCCGGCGCCCGCCGCTCCGGCTCCCGCGCCGGTCGCTCCGGCCCCGGTCGCCCCGGCTCCGGTCGCCGCCGCCCCGGCGCCCGCCCCGGTCGCTCCGGCCCCGGTCGCCCCGGCCGCTCCGGCACCCGCCGCGCAGCCCACGGACGAGGGCGCGTACGTGACCCCGCTGGTGCGCAAGCTCGCCGCCGAGAACGGCGTCGACCTGGGCTCCGTCAAGGGCACCGGCGTCGGCGGTCGCATCCGCAAGCAGGACGTCATCGCCGCCGCCGAGGCCGCGAAGGCCGCCGCCGCTGCCGCTCCGGCTCCGGCCGCTGCCGCCGCCCCGACCGCCAAGAAGGCGCCGACGCTGGAGGTCTCCCCCCTCCGCGGCCAGACCGTCAAGATGCCCCGCATCCGCAAGGTCATCGGCGACAACATGGTCAAGGCGCTGCACGAGCAGGCCCAGCTGTCGTCGGTCGTCGAGGTCGACGTCACGCGCCTGATGCGCCTGCGCGCCCAGGCCAAGGACTCGTTCGCCGCGCGCGAGGGCGTCAAGCTCTCCCCGATGCCGTTCTTCGTGAAGGCGGCGGCCCAGGCGCTGAAGGCCCACCCGGTCATCAACGCCAAGATCAACGAGGCCGAGGGCACGATCACCTACTTCGACTCCGAGAGCATCGGGATCGCAGTGGACTCCGAGAAGGGCCTGATGACCCCGGTCATCAAGCACGCGGGCGACCTCAACATCGCCGGCATCGCCAAGGCCACGGCGGAGCTCGCGGGCAAGGTCCGCGCCAACAAGATCACGCCCGACGAGCTGTCCGGCGCGACCTTCACCATCTCCAACACCGGTTCGCGCGGTGCGCTCTTCGACACGATCATCGTGCCGCCGGGCCAGGTCGCGATCCTCGGTATCGGTGCCACGGTCAAGCGTCCGGCGGTCATCGAGACCGAGGAGGGCACGGTCATCGGCGTCCGCGACATGACCTACCTGACCCTCTCCTACGACCACCGTCTGGTGGACGGCGCCGACGCGGCCCGTTACCTGACGGCGGTCAAGGGGATCCTGGAGGCGGGCGAGTTCGAGGTCGAGCTCGGGCTGTAAGCCTGTCAGTGCCGTACGGTGCCCCGCCCGGAGTCTCTCCGGGCGGGGCACCGTCGTTTCTCACCTCGGCGTCAGCTTCGCGTCGGACCAGGTCACCAGCGTCTCCACCCACACATTGGGGATGTAGAGGCGAGGTGCGGGCGTCAGGTCCTCGGTGCGGTACGCCTCCAGGACGTCATAGGTGGCGTCGAGGCAGTCCCGCGAGGTGAGCTCCCCGGTCTTCGGATCGACACCGACGAGGAAACCGCGGCCCTCGACGGCCCGGATCATCTTCCGTGCCGCTCGCACGTCGCTCGTCGAGGACGAGGTGCAGCGGTAACGGCTGTACGGGTGGGTGGACTTGCCGGGGTAGTGGGCGTCGGTGGACATGTCGCTGAGCATGCGGGCGTACGACCCCTGCGCGTGCCAGGCGCCGATGTCGCCGCCGGGCGGGGTGTACAGCTTGCCGGTGGGGTTCTCGACCGCGCCGTACTCCCAGTTCCTCGTACCGGTGATACGGAACCCCCAGCCGACGTGACCGAACTTCTGGGCCCCGTCCGGCTTGACGAAGACACAGGCGGCACCGGACCCGCCACCGCCCCGGGCGGCACCCGCCATGCCCGTGATCTCTTCGCCGCTGCTGCTCGGCCGCCCCTCGCCCGACGCCGGTGTGTCCATCTGCTGGCACCCGGTCACGCCGACGAGCGCGCCGATCACGGCTGCCGCTGCCGTCCAGCGCCCCAGTCCTCGCCGTCCCCCGATGTTCATGCCGTCCCCCTGCCGTTCCCAGGGGCGCCTCCTCACGAGCACCCCTGCCGAACGCGACACATCTCGGGGCCACGAAGTTCCGTGTCTTGACAGAAGTCATCCTGCTGGGAGCGTGTAAGCCTCGTCTCACCTGCATGAAAAGCGCCCCCGTGCGCCCCTCCCGAACGGGTCTGCGGCCTTATTGTCTAAACGTCAAACGCCCTTAAGGAGCTCTCATGACCGCGCCCGTCGTCCACTCGCTGCGCGAACAGATCCGCGAGCACATCGTGGAGGGAATCGTCAGCGGGCGCTGGAAGCCGGGCGAGCGGATCGTGGAGCGCCGGATCGCGACCGAGCTGGAGGTCAGCCAGACCCCGGTGCGGGAGGCGCTGCGCGAGCTGGAGTCGCTGCGGCTGATCGAATCGGCGCCGAACAAGGGCGTACGGGTGCGGAACCTGACGGCGGCCGACCTGGAGGAGAGCTACCCCGTGCGGGCCGGCCTGGAGGCGATCGCCGCGGAGCTGGCGGCGGACCGCCTCGCGGAGGACTGCTCGGCCCTGGAGCCCCATGTGGCGGCCCTCTACGAGGCCGACCGCAAGGCCGACGGCACGGCCCAGGTCCGCCACACGGTCGGCTTCCACCGTGAGCTGGTCCGCGCGGCGGACAACTCGGTCCTGCTGCACACCTGGGAGGGCCTGGGCATCGAGGTCTTCACGGCCCTGTCGATCCGCTGGCTGGGCACGGTGCAGCAGTCGTACGCGGAGGAGCACGAGGAGCTGCTGGCGGCGTTCCGCCGCCGTGACCCACGGATCGCCGACATCGTGAAGGCCCACGTACTCGGTTGTGCACCCCGGGCTTGAGGAATCCGGCACGCCGGTGACCTTCCCTCACCGGTGACCTGCCCCCGAACAGCAGAGCGCACCCCCGCTCAAAACACCGCCTCACCTGCGCAAACCCCGGCCGATCGCGTCACCCGGTGCCACCACCGGAGGCACCCCGTGCCGACTTTCTCGAAATCGAGAAGTTTTGGCCCTCAACCCTTTGATCGATCATCGATCAGGGAGTTACAGTCGCCGACGGACTTCCACCGAAGTCCGTCTGCCCTGTCCTGCCAAAGACCAAGGGCAACCCCCCAACCCTTACCGATGAGGGAACCCCCTTCGACTGAGGAAGGCGGCGACATGACCGACCCCTACGCCATCCAGCCGAGCGAGCTCGACCAGCTCCCGGACCGCGACCCGGAGGAGACCGCCGAATGGCAGGCCTCACTGGACGCCGTGGCCAGGGAGGCCGGGCCGCACCGTGCCGCGTACCTGATGCGCCGCACGCTGGAGCGTGCGGAGGCGGGCGGCATCACGCTGCCGAAACTCCTTGAGACCGACTACGTCAACACCATCCCGACCGCCGCCGAGCCGTCCGCGCCCGGTGACGAGGAGATGGAGCGGAAGATCACCGCGTGGAACCGCTGGAACGCGGCCGCGATGGTGACCCGGGGCAGCAAGCACGGCGTCGGCGGCCACATCGCCACCTTCGCCTCGGCGGCCTGGCTGTACGAGACCGGCTTCAACCACTTCTTCAAGGGCAAGGAGGCCGACGGCTCGGGCGACCAGCTCTACATCCAGGGCCACGCCTCCCCCGGCATCTACGCCCGCGCCTTCCTCGACGGCCGCCTCACCGAGGCCCACCTGGACAACTTCCGCCAGGAGGCCGGCGGCAACGGCCTGCCGTCGTACCCGCACCCGCGCCGCCTCCCCTGGCTGTGGGAGTTCCCGACGGTGTCGATGGGCCTCGGCCCGCTCTCCGCCATCTACCAGGCGCGCTTCAACCGCTACCTCACCGGCCGCGGCATCAAGGACGTCTCGTCCTCGCACGTCTGGGCCTTCCTCGGCGACGGCGAGATGGACGAGCCCGAGTCGACGGCGGCACTTGCGCTCGCCGCGCGTGAGGAACTGGACAACCTCACCTTCGTCATCAACTGCAACCTGCAGCGCCTCGACGGCCCGGTCCGCGCCAACTTCAAGATCGTTCAGGAGCTGGAGGCCCAGTTCCGGGGCGCCGGCTGGAACGTCGTCAAGACGCTGTGGGGCACGGCGTGGGACGAGCTGTTCGCACTCGACACCACGGGCGCGCTCGTACGCCGCCTGCGCCAGGTGCCGGACGCCCAGGTGCAGACGTACCAGACCCGCGACGCCGCCTACATCCGCCAGGACTTCTTCGGCGCCGACCCGGCGCTCGCCGAGATGGCGAAGCTGCTGAGCGACGACAAGATCCTGGAGTGCTTCCACCTCTCCCGCGGTGGTCACGAGGCCCGCAAGGTGTACGCCGCGTACAAGGCCGCCGTCGAGCACAAGGGCGCGCCGACCGTGATCCTGGCCCAGACGGTCAAGGGTCACACCCTCGGTGAGGGCTTCGCGTCGAAGAACGCCAACCACCAGATGAAGAAGCTGACGGTGGACGAGTTCAAGACGATGCGCGACCTGCTGGAGCTGCCGATCTCCGACGCCGCGTTCGCCGACGGCGTGGTCCCCTACGGCCACCCGGGCGCCGACGCTCCCGAGGTCCGCTACCTCCAGGAGCGCCGCGCGGCCCTCGGCGGCCTGGCCCCGGCCCGCCGGGTCCACCCGCTCGCCCCGCTGCCGGCCCCGGCCGAGAAGGCGTTCGCCTCCTTCGACAAGGGCTCCGGCTCCCAGAACGTGGCCACCACCATGGCCTTCGTCCGCCTGGTCAAGGACCTGGTGCGCGACAAGGAGACCGGCAGGCGCTGGGTGCCGATCGTCCCGGACGAGGCGCGCACCTTCGGCATGGAGTCGCTGTTCCCGTCCCTCGGGATCTACTCCCCCAAGGGCCAGACGTACGAGCCGGTCGACCGCGACCAGCTGATGTACTACAAGGAGGCCAAGAACGGCCAGATCCTCAACGAGGGGATCACCGAGGCCGGTTCGATGGCCGACTTCATCGCCGCGTCGACCGCGTACGCGACGCACGGCGAGGCGATGATCCCCTTCTACATCTTCTACTCGATGTTCGGCTGGCAGCGCACGGCCGACCAGATGTGGCAGCTCGGCGACCAGCTCGGCCGCGGCTTCCTCGTCGGCGCGACGGCGGGCCGTACGACGCTGACGGGCGAGGGCCTGCAGCACGCGGACGGCCACTCGCCGGTGATCGCGGCGACGAACCCCGCGGCCCTCACCTACGACCCTGCGTTCGCGTACGAGATCGCGGTCATCGTGAAGGACGGTCTGCGCCGCATGTACGGCGAGGCGGCCCCGGGCGAGGACCAGAACGTCTTCTACTACCTGACGGTCTACAACGAGCCGCTGCCGCAGCCCGCGAAGCCGTCCGGCCTCGGCATCGACGAGGGCGTCCTCAAGGGTCTGTACCGCTTCAACACGGCGGAGTCGGCGGGCCTCGCCCCGGTCGCCAACGCCCCCCGCATCCAGCTGCTGGGCTCCGGCACGGCGATCCACTGGGCCCTGGAGGCGCAGAAGCTCCTCGCCGAGGAGTGGGGTGTCGCGGCCGACGTGTGGTCCGCGACGTCCTGGACCGAGCTGCGCCGCGACGCGCTGGAGGCGGACGCCGCCCTCCTGCGCGGCGAGGAGCGGGTGCCGTTCGTCCGGCAGGCGCTGCAGGGCGCCGAGGGCCCGGTCCTCGCGGTGTCCGACTACATGCGCCAGGTTCCGGACCAGATCGCGCAGTGGGTCGAGCAGGACTGGTCCTCGCTGGGCGCCGACGGCTTCGGCCTGTCGGACACCCGTGACGCCGCCCGCCGCCACTTCGGCGTCGACGCCCAGTCGATCGTCGTTGCGGCCCTGGCCCAGCTGGCGAAGCGGGGCGAGGTCAGGGCGACCGCGGTGAAGGAAGCGCGGGAGAAGTACGGCCTGTAAGGGCTGGGTTCTTCGTCCGGTTCGGTGAAGGGGTGCGGCGACTGCCGTACCCCTTCGCTGTCGGTGGGGCCCGGCATCATGGCCGTATGCGCGCTGCCCGGCTGATCAAGATGGTGCTCCTCCTTCAGTCCCGGCCCTCGATGACCGCCGCCGAGCTGGCGCGGGAGCTGGAGGTGTCGGAGCGGACGGTGACGCGGGACGCGCAGGCGCTGTCGGAGGCGGGGGTGCCGGTGTACGCGGACCGGGGGCGGGCCGGCGGGTACCGGCTGATCGGCGGGTACCGGACCCGGCTGACGGGGCTCGCCCGGAGCGAGGCGGAAGCCCTGTTCCTGAGCGGAGTGCCGGAAGCACTGCGGGAGATGGGGCTGGAGGACGCCGCCTCCGCGGCCCGGCTGAAGGTGTCGGCGGCCCTCCTGCCTTCCTTGAGCGACGCGTCCCGCACGGCGGCGCAGCGGTTCCATCTGGACGCGCCCGCCTGGTTCCGGGAGCCGGAGACGCCCGCGCTGCTGCCCGCGATCGCCGAGGCGGTGTGGGACGACCGCGGTGTCACGGCCCGCTACCGGCGCGGGCAGGCCGAGGTGGAGCGGACCCTCGAACCGTACGGACTCGTACTGAAGGCGGGCGTCTGGTACCTGTGCGCACGGGTCCTGGCGCCGGACGGCGCGAACAACGCGACCGGCACACACAGGGCGAGCGACGCGACTGACGTGCACGGCCTGCGCGGCGCGGGGCGTCCGGGCGACGCGGACGGCGCGGGCGGCCTGACCGGCCAGGGCGACACGGACAGTACGACCGGCACACGGGAGGCGGACGGCGCCGGCGGCATGAGCGGCGCGGGCGGCCTCGCCGACGCGGGCGGCGCGAGCGGTGTCCGGGGCCGCGGCGCGGGCGTCACCGGTGGCTTCCGGACCTATCGCATCGACCGGATCACCGCCGTCACCGCCCACGACACCCGCTTCGTCCGTGACGAGGAGTTCGACCTGCCCGGCTTCTGGGCCGCGCAGGCAGAAACGTTCGCGCGGTCGATCCTGCGGGACGAGGTCGTAGTACGGCTGTCCCCGGAGGGCGCGCGGAGGCTGGCGTACGCCGTCGATCCCGTCTCCGCGCGTGAGGCGCTGGAGACCGCGGGCGAGGCGGACGGCGACGGGTGGGTGACCGCGACGCTTCCGGTGGAGTCCGAGGAGGTCGCGCACACCCAGCTCACGGCGCTCGGGCCGGAGGCCGAGGTGCTGGCGCCGGAGAGCCTGCGGGAGCAACTCGCCCGGGACGCGGCGCGACTGGCGGAGCTCTACCGCCGATAACAATCCGCCACACTCCACGTGCGCCCCACCCGCCCAGGCCCGATGCTTGACCCGTGATGGAAGAGTCGGAGTTCTGGGACCTGGTGGACGCCGCCCGCGAGGCCGCCGAGGGCGACCCGGAGGAGCAGGCCGACCTGCTCGTGGAGCGGCTGCTCCAGCTGGACCCGGAGTCGGTCCTGGACTTCGCCCGTCACTTCGAGTCCCGCTACAACCGGGCGTACCGCTGGGAACTGTGGGGCGCCGCCTGGGTGCTGCTCGACGGAGCGAGCGACGACGCCTTCGACTTCTTCCGGTGCTGGCTGATCGGGCAGGGCCGCGACGTCTTCGAGGGCGCCGTGCACGACCCGGACGCGCTGGCCGAACTCCTGGACGAGTTCGACGAGGAGATCGACGGCGACGGCGAGGAGCTGGGCTACGCCGCGGACGAGGCGTACGAGCAGCTCACCGGGACGGTCGCCCCGGACCTGGGCATCGCGCCCGCGCCCTCGGAACCGGAGGGCGCGCCCGTCGACTTCGAGAACGAGGGGGCGCTCGCGGAGCGGTACCCCAGACTGTGGGACCGGTTCAGGGAGTGAGCGTCCTGCGCGGGTGAGTGTCAGGCCGCCGTGCGCCGGCGGCCGGTGTCCGCGGGGATGTACACCTGCGTCTGCTCGGCCCGCACCGCGTGGTGGAGGGGCGCCTTGTTGGCCTGGTCGAGCGCGGACGCGGTGACCGCGGCCGGTCCGAGGATCACCGTGGCGACGGCGCAGACGACGGCCCAGGGGCTGCTCACGGCCTTGGCCCAGCCGGTGTTCTCCGTGGTTTCCGGACGACTGCTGTTCATGATCCCCACCTCCAGTCGGCTTGTGTTGCCTTGACCGTAGAACGCGGGGATCTGAGGGACCTGCGTGCAGCCTATGGCGTTCCTGTGGGCGTCGCGGTGGCTGTCCCGGGGGGCTTTCCCTCGGCCTTTCCCGCGGGCTTTCCCGCGGCCTTTCCCGCGGGCTTTTCGGCGAGTGTTCCGGCAGGTGTCCTGCCCTGCAGGCGTGCCGCCGCCTCCCTCAGCTCCGGAAGCTTGGCGGTCAGGGCCGCTCCCGGACAGTTGGTCATGTATCCGTCCTGGTGACCCGAGAGGGCGGGCAGGGTGGCGGTGGTGCCGACCGCGTAGCGGCTGAGGCTGTTGCTGGAGACCAGCTGGACGTAGGAGCGCGGGTCGACGCCGGCGGAGCCGAGCTTCCATGCGGCGAGGGCGGCGATCGCGTCGGTCATCGCGCGCGGCACGGGCACTCCGGCGGTGAAGGTGCCGATGGCGGCGATGCCCGAGGTGCGGTGGTTGAAGCCCTGGGCGTGGGCGCCGGTGACGGCGCGGTCCACACCGCCCGCACGGCCCTCGTAGATCGTGCCGCAGCGGTCGACGAGGAAGTTGTAGCCGATGTCGTCCCAGCTGCGGCCGCCGGTCTGGCCCGCGTACAGATGGCGGATGATGCGGGGCGCGTCGGAGCAGGCATAGCCGTTGGGCGAGTCGGTGTGGTGGACGAAGACGGCGACGACCCTGTCGTCGTAGCGCGGAGGCGGCTGGGTGTGGGACGTGGTGTCGTCCAGCCAGGCCGTCCGCGGCACGATGCGGGGCTTGGCCGCGCGGTGCGGCGCCGCCGCCGGGCTGGCCGCCGCGGGCTGTGCGGGCCGGGCCAGGGCGACCGGGCGGTCGACGCCGCTTGCGCACAGCACCAGCGCGAGGACGGCGGCGAGGCCGGGCAGGCAGCCGAGCGCCACGAGGGCCGGGCCGGGCAGGCGCACGGCGCGCACGGCGTACCGCCTCCACGGGCCCCGCGCTCTTCGCAGAAAACGCATGGGTCCCACTGTGGTGGTGATCCGCTTCGCCCGCGACGTGTGGTGTGCCACCTGGTGGAACCATCGTCATGGTCCGAGACGTTTTCGGAGGTACACGTGCGCGTGGCCGGTTTCCGGGTGTCACGTGCGCGTGACTGATCACTGGGCCCGTCCCGCTCGTAATAAGGGGTCCGAGAGAAAGGCGGCTCCGTGGACCTGCTCGACCTGCTGATTGTGCTGATGATCCTCGTCTATGCGGCGTCCGGTTACCGGCGTGGGCTGGTGGCCGGCTGTGTGTCGCTGGCCGGGTTCGTCGGCGGCGCGGTGATCGGGGTGTGGGTCCTGCCGTGGGTGATGGATCTGGTCACGCGGGGTACGACGGCGGCCACGGTGACCGCGGTACTGACGGTGCTGGTCCCGGGGGTGGTGGGGCACGAGCTCGCGGGGCGGCTGGCGCTGCGGCTGCGGCGCGAGCTGGACCGTAGCGGCCGGGACGGTCTGCGGGTGGCGGACGGGATAGGCGGGGCGGCGGCCAACTCGCTCGCCGTGCTGATCGTGGCATGGGTGGCCGCGAGCGTCCTCGGCGCCTCCTCGTCCCCGATGGTGACGACGGCGATCCGGGACTCGACGCTGCTGGGCGCGGTGCAGGACGCGATGCCGGACACCACGCCCTCGTGGTTCTCGCGTGCCACGTCCGCCCTCACGGAGGCGGGCTTCCCGCAGGTCTTCAACCCGTTCGAGAACGAGTCGACCGCGGAGGTCGCCGCGCCCTCCGGCGACAGTGTCACGGCCAGCGCGACGAACGCCGCCACGAGGAGCACGGTGAAGATCGAGGGCTCCTCCGGCGACCAGGGCCGCGAGGGCAGCGGCTTCGTGTACGCGTCGGAGCACGTGCTGACCAACGCCCATGTGGTGGCCGGAATCGACAGCCCGAGCGTGCGCATCGGCGGTGTCGGCCGGTCGTACGAGGCCCAGGTGGTGCTCTTCGACCCGAAGCGGGACGTGGCCGTGCTGTACGTGCCCGGCCTGACCGCCCCGGTGCTGCGGTTCGACGACGACGCGTCGCGCGGGGACTCGGCGGTGGTCGCGGGCTATCCGCAGGACGGCGACCTGAATCTGCAGGCGGCCACGGTGGCGAACCGGGTGCGGGCGACGGGCCAGAACATCTACAACGACAGCATGGTCACCCGCGAGATCTACTCGATCCGCTCGACGGTCCGCCCCGGCAACTCCGGCGGCCCGCTGCTGACCACCGACGGCCGGGTGTACGGCATGGTCTTCGCCCGCTCCACCTCCGACAATGAGACGGGCTACGTCCTGACAGTGGACGAGGTGGCCGCCGACGCGGCGCGCGGGGCGACGGCGACCACGCCGGTGGACACCGGGGACCTGATCACTGAGTAGGGCGGAGCAGGGCTCGTCAGAGCGGGCGCCCCATGAACACGTCGTCCACATACTCCCCGGCCACCAGGAACTCCTCCGGCAGCACCCCTTCGACCACGAACCCCACCGACTCGTAGAGCGCCCGCGCGGGGGCGTTGTGGCCCAGGACGCGCAGCGTGATGCGGCGGGCGCCGCGGCGCCGGGCCTCCTCGACGGCGGCGCGGACCAGCGCGCGGCCCACGCCCCTGCCGCGGGCGTCCTCGTGGACGGCCAGCCCCTGGATCTGCCGTACGTGGGCGTTCGAGGCGAGCGGGGTCGGGAAGCCGATTTTGACGTAGCCGACGATGCGGCGGTCGAGTTCGGCGACCAGCGTGTCCTCGGGGGTGTGGCGCTCGCTGAAGAAGGGGCCGTACGGCGGCTGCGGCTGGGGCATCACCTCGTGCACGGGCGACCAGGTGGTCTTGTCGAGGATGGTCAACTCCTCGTCGTCGTCGGGCAGGGCGAAGCGTATGTAGGGATCCGGCATGACGGCCACCTTAGAGGCGACGGTGCAGGATGAGTTCATGGAACGATCGCGAATCGCGGTGACCGGCGCATCCGGTCTCATCGGCAGCGCTCTGGTGCGGTCCCTGGCCGCGGACGGACACGAGGTGGTGCGTCTGGTCCGTCGTGCGTCCCGGGGCGCCGGCGAGGTCTGCTGGGACCCGGAGGGGCAGTACGTGGACGCGGCGGGGCTCGTCGGCTGTGACGCCGTGGTCAATCTCGCGGGCGCCGGGATCGGCGACCAGCGCTGGACGGACGCGTACAAGCGGAAGATCAGGGACAGCCGGGTGCTGGGCACGGCGGCGCTGGCGGAGGCCGTCGCGTCGCTGGACGAACCGCCGCGCGTCTTCGTCAGCGGCAGCGCGATCGGGGTCTACGGCGACACCGGGGACCGTGCCGTCGACGAGCGGACGCCGCCCGGGGACGGTTTCCTGCCCTCGCTGTGCGTGGAGTGGGAGGAGGCGACGGCGCCCGCGCAGGAGGCGGGCGTACGGACCGTGTTCGCCCGCACCGGGCTGGTGGTGGCCCGTGAGGGCGGTGCCTGGGGGCGGCTGTTCCCGCTGTTCAGGGCCGGGCTGGGCGGCCGGATGGGAGACGGGCGGCAGTACTGGTCGTTCATCGCGCTGCACGACGAGGTGGCCGCGATCCGCCATCTCATCGACAGCGACGGCCTGTCCGGCCCGTTCAACCTGACCGCCCCGCACCCCCTGACGAACCGTGAGATCACGGCGGCGATGGGGCGGGTGCTGCACCGGCCGGCCGTCTTCCCGGTCCCGGCACCGGTGCTGCGCACCGTGCTGGGCGAGATGGCCTCGGAGGTGCTCGGCAGCCAGCGGGTGCTGCCGAAGCGGCTGTTGGAGTCGGGCTTCGAGTTCGCTTTCCCCGGCATCGAGGATGCGATCCGGGCGGCCCTGGGATAGCACGGAGATGACCGCATGCGACCGTCGTGCGACCGTGCTCTGTCGGTGCGCGACTGTCCTTGACAATTCGCGGCCCTAACCTCGACCCGAACTCGGGTATCCCTGGAGCCAGTTGGGGGCATGACGTCTCCACCGGCCGCGCAAAATCGAGGAGGGGCCTCGTGCTTGAGCCCGTGTACCAGGCGGACGTCGTCATCGTGGGAGCAGGAATCGCCGGACTGTCGGCGGCTCATCGGCTGACCAGCGTCGGCGTAACGACCGCAGTCCTAGAGGCCGCCCCTTACGTGGGCGGCCGCATGTCGACGGAGAAGGTCGACGGCTTCCGGCTCGACCGGATCGGACAGCTCCTGTCCACCTCCTATCCCGAGCTACGCCTGACACCAGGGCTCGACGCCCTCGTCCTGCGCCCCTTCGCCCCAGGCGTCCTGCTGCACCACGACGGACGCCGGCACCGCGTGGGCGCCCCGGCGGGCGGAGGGAGCGCAAGGGGCGCACTCCACGCGGTGCGCGCCCTGGCGAGCGCTCCCAGGAGTTCGGCCGCGTCGCCCGTGCGCGCGGGCGCGCCGATGGGCGGTGCCGTCGACCAGGCCCGGCTCGGCGTGGCGCTCGCCCGGATCGCCGGTACGCCCGTCGAGCGCATCCTGGCCCGCCCCGAACTGCCCGCCGCGCAGGCGCTCGCGGTCCGTGGGGTGCCCGCCCGCACCATCGGCGGTTTCCTGCGCCCGCTGCTCGCCGCCCTGCTGTGCGACCCGGAGCTGCGGACGTCCAGCCGGTGCGCCGACCTCGCGCTGCGCGCCTTCGCGAGCGGACGGCTCTGTGTGCCCGAGGGCGGCGCCGAGGCGCTGCCGGAGCTGCTCGCCCGCGCACTGCCGCCCGGCACCGTGCACACCGGGGTCCGGGTCACCTCCGTCTCGACGACCTCGGTGACAACCGCCGACCACGGCGAGATCCGCTGCCGTGCCGTGCTGCTGGCCACCGACGCGCGGGCCGCGGCCGAGCTGCTGCCCGGTCTGCGGGTGCCGGACTTCCACCCGGTGACGGTGGTGCACCACACGACCGACGAGCCCCCGGTCACCGGCGCCTCGCTGCTGCTCGACGCCGACCGCGGCGGCCCGGTCGCACACAGCGCGGTGGTCAGCGCCGTCGACCCGAGCCGCGCGCCCGCGGGCCGGGCGCTCGTCTCGTCGACCGTCCTGGGCACTCCCCCCGAGGGCGTCGACACGGCCGTACGCATGCACCTGTCACGGCTGTACGGCACCTCGACCCGCCGTTGGGAGACCCTCGCCGTGCACCACACCGCCGAGGCCGTTCCCGCAATGCGCCCGCCGCACGACCTGCGCCGCCCGGTACGGCTCCTGGCGGGCCTGTACGTGTGCGGCGACCACCGCGACACCAGCACCGTCCAGGGCGCCCTGCACTCGGCCCACCGGGCCGCGGCGGCGATCCTGGCGGACCTGGGCGCGGCGGGCTCGATGCACCGGGCGGACCCGCTGCCGACGATGAAACGGGCCGCCTGAACGGAAACGGGCAGCCTGAACGCTCCGCTGCAAGTCCGGTGTGTCGTCCGCGGCTCCGTCGTGGCTGGTCGCTCCCCCAAGTTCTCGGCTTCGCTCGAACAGGGGGACCCCCATCGCGGCGGAGCCGCATGTCGACAGCACCCCGCGCCCCTTCAGGGCGCTGCCGAACCGCACGGGACTTCGCCGGACCCGCTGAGCCAAGACGGGTGAGTGCCGCCCGGCCGACACGGGAAGCGCCGCTCGGCCGACATTCACCCGAGAGCCGCCACCCTGTCCCGGTAGCCCCGCACCGGCGCCGCGTCCTTGTAGGGCTCCAGACGGCGCTCGAAGTCCTTGACGTATTCGAGCGCCCGTACGGAGCGCATCTCCACCGCCTGCCCGGCGGCCTCCGCGCCCAGCGCGCAGGCCTGGTCGAGTTCGCCGAGGCCGAGGCGGGCGGTGGCGAGGACGACACGGCAGAAGAGGCGGCTGCGGGCGAACGTGGGGGCGCGCAGTTGCAGAGAGCGTTCCGCGTGCTGCGCGGAGGCGCGGAACTGCTGCAGATCCCGGTGGCAGTGCCCGAACTCGTCGGCGAGCTGCGCCTCGTCGAAGAAGCGCGCCCAGTACGGCACCTCGTCCCCGGGCCGGGCCGCCTCCAGGGAGCGCTCCGCGCGAACCAGCGCGGCCGTGCAGGCCCGCACCTCGCCGAGTACGCCGTGCGCGCGGGCTTCCGCGGAGTGCAGCAGCGCCTGCACGACCGGCGGGGCGGTGGTCCCGACTCCCTGCTGTGCCACGCGTGCCAGCTGGACGGCCTCGCGGCCGTGTCCGAGGTAGACCGCCTGCCGGCTCATGGTGACCAGCACGTAGGAACCGTACGTCCGGTCCCCCGCCGCCTGGGCGAGGCGCAGCGCCTGGACGAAGTAGCGCTGGGCCAGTCCGTGCGCGGCGATGTCGTACGAGGTCCAGCCGGCGAGCCGGGTCAGGTCGGCGGCCGCCGCGAACAGGCGGCGGCCGGTCTGCTCGCCGTAGGTGCCGCGCAGCATCGGCTCGCACTCGTGCTCCAGGTAGCGCACGAGTGCCTGGCGGGCGTGACCGCCGCCGTAGGCGTCGTCGAGGGTGCGGAAGAGCTCTCCGACCGAGCGCAGCGCGGCGATGTCGCCGCCGGTGACCTTCTGGCCGGGGCCGCGCTCGGGGCCGCGCGGGCGGGGGACGACGGGCCGCCCCTGGGCGGGCAGCTTGGGCATCGGCTCGCCGCGGGCCACCCTGTCGTCGGCCCGGCCGATCAGCCAGTCCCGGCTGGGCACGACCAGGCCCGCCGGGGTGAACGCGATCTTGCGCAGCTCGGCGTGGCTGCCGGAGTCCTTGCGCCACAGCCCGCTGACAATGTCGATGGCCTCCTCGGGGGTGGCCGCGAACTCCAGCCCGGCGTACACCGGCGCACAGGCGTCCAGGCCGAGGTCCTGCGCCGTGAGCCGGCGCCCGAGCCGGCGCGTGAAGACCTCGGCGATGAGCGCGGGCGTGGTGCCCCGGGGCTGCTGCCCGCGCAGCCACCGGGTCACGGATGTCTTGTCGTATCTGAGATCCAGCCCGTGTTCGAGGCCGAGCTGATCGACGCGTCGGGCCAGACCTGCGTTGGAGAATCCCGCTTCTGCGATGAGCGCGGCGAGCTGTCGGTTGGGCGTGCGCTGCGCGGGTCGTTCCGTCATCTGCGGTGCGGTCTCCTGCCTTCGGGCCTTCACGCGAGACCGCGTGGTGCCCGGATTGCCTGTGAGCAGCCCTTATGGCCTCGTGAACGGCGCGAATGTAGCGGAGAGTGAGCAGTCGATCGCACACTTCGAAGTTCATTCATCCGATCGTGTGAGGATTGCCCCCGAGGCTGACGCGATCCGGCCGGACGTACAGTGGCTCGGGCGCATTACATGCCTGACACACCCATCGCCGAGGGAGGCGCTTGCCGTGAGTGAGTTGCGGTTCGTCCGCATGGGGTTCGGCGCACAGGCCGTCGAGTACCAGGAGGCGTGGGACGAGCAGCGCCGGGTGCACGCGGCGCGGTTCGCCGACGAGGTTCCCGACACCGTGCTGCTGCTCGAACACCCGCCGGTCTACACGGCGGGCCGCCGCACCGAGGACAGCGAGCGCCCGCTCGACGGCACACCGGTCGTCGACGTGGACCGCGGCGGCAAGATCACCTGGCACGGCCCCGGACAGCTCGTCGGCTACCCCATCCAGAAGCTCCCGCGCCCGGTGGACGTGGTCGCGCACGTACGGCGCCTGGAGGAGGCGCTGATCCGCACGTGCGCGGAGTTCGGCCTGGAGACCACTCGGGTCGAAGGCCGCAGCGGCGTGTGGATCCTCGGAGACCCGGTCGAGCAGCGGCCGACGCTCGGCGGGCTCTCCCTGGACTTCGACCCGCGGCTGACCGACGACCAGTTCGACCCCCGGCTGAACGGGCCGGAGTACGCGCCCTCCAACGCCGGACAGCGGCGCGAGGACCGGAAGATCGCGCAGATCGGCATCCGCGTCGCCAAGGGCGTCACGATGCACGGCTTCTCCTTCAACGTGAACCCGGACAACGCCTGGTTCGACCGGATCATCCCGTGCGGCATCCGGGACGCGGGTGTCACCTCCCTCGCCAACGAGCTGGGCCGGGACATCACGGTCGAGGAGGTCCTGCCGACGGCCGAACGACACCTGAAGGACATCCTCGAGAATGCCGAGCTCAAGCCGCGGGTGATCGAGAAGGCGACTGCCTGACCTCGGGAATGGACCCCGCCGAGGTGAGGTTGGCCTCGCGGGAAAGCCCCAACAAGCACGGGCGTACCCTGGTGTACGCCGAAGAATCGAAGCTACAGGGAGCCGGTCGTGTCCGCAGTCACCCCCGACGGACGCAAGATGCTGCGCCTGGAGGTCCGCAACAGCCAGACCCCCATCGAGCGCAAGCCCGAGTGGATCAAGACCCGGGCGAAAATGGGCCCCGAGTACACGGAGATGCAGAAGCTCGTCAAGAGCGAGGGTCTGCACACGGTCTGCCAGGAAGCCGGCTGCCCGAACATCTACGAGTGCTGGGAGGACCGCGAGGCGACCTTCCTCATCGGCGGCGACCAGTGCACCCGGCGCTGTGACTTCTGCCAGATCGACACCGGCAAGCCCGAGGCCCTCGACCGCGACGAGCCCCGCCGCGTCGGCGAGTCCGTGGTCACCATGGACCTCAACTACGCCACCATCACCGGCGTCGCCCGCGACGACCTGGAGGACGGCGGCGCCTGGCTGTACGCCGAGACCGTGCGCCAGATCCACCAGCAGACGGCGGAGCGTGCGGCCGGCCGTACCAAGGTCGAGCTCCTGGCCCCCGACTTCAACGCGGTCCCCGAACTGCTGGAGGAGGTCTTCGCCTCCCGTCCCGAGGTCTTCGCGCACAACGTCGAGACGGTGCCCCGGATCTTCAAGCGGATCCGCCCCGGCTTCCGCTACGAGCGCTCGCTGCAGGTCATCACCGCCGCGCGCGACTACGGCCTGGTCACCAAGTCGAACCTGATCCTCGGCATGGGCGAGACCCGCGAGGAGGTCAGCGAGGCGCTCGGTCAGCTGCACGACGCGGGCTGTGAGCTCATCACGATCACCCAGTACCTGCGCCCCTCCGTGCGTCACCACCCCGTGGAGCGCTGGGTCAAGCCGCACGAGTTCGTGGAGCTGAAGGAGGAGGCCGAGCAGATCGGCTTCTCCGGCGTGATGTCCGGCCCGCTGGTCCGGTCCTCCTACCGCGCCGGGCGGCTCTACCAGATGGCAGTGGAACAGCGCGGATCAGCCGCTCCGCAGCAGGACGGCGCCCTCATCGCCGGCCAGGCCGTCTGACACATCGTCACCACCCTTGCGCCATACGGGCGCGGGACAAGCGTGTGAATTCGCGCACGAGTTATTACCGGCCAGTAATGACCGGGAAGACGCGGCCCTGACCGTCCTCGCAGATGAGGGACCTCGTCAGGGTCGCGTCAAGTTCCATCCCCACCCCATCAAGGCTTCATTGGCGTTTGACCGGTCGGTCACACCCTGGTAACACCGAACAGTGACCCTGGTATCACGCCACGTACACCCGTACCCGAAGCCGCTGAGGGGGACCTCCACCATGCAGGCCGCGCCCGTTCGCGCCACCGCCATCCCGTCCTTCACCGACGCGCTCCGCGCCGTCGAGTCCCTGCTCATGAGCGGCGGCCAGCGCACCGCCCGCCGCAACGCCTGGACCTCCGTCCTCGAGGACCGCCGTCGCGCCAAGGACCGGGTCGAGGCACAGCGTGTCCTGGAGCAGGCCGCCACCCGCTCGTGACACCTCGCCTCCGGGCACTGCCGTCGTGGGCACTCTTGGGGCCACGTAGACTTCGTGGCATGGCGAGGAAGGAAACCGCAGCGGATGCTGCGAACCCGGGGCGACTGAAGCAGATCGCTCTCACATACAAGATGACCCGCAAGGCCGACAAAATGATCGGTCTTGTACTCGCGGCTGTCGGCATCGGCACCTTCGGTGTTTTCCTCGCGATCGGCTTCTTGATCGGCCACCCCATCTACCTGGGCATCCTGGGTCTGCTGCTCGCGTTCCTCGCGGCGGCGATCGTGTTCGGGCGCCGGGCCGAGCGGGCCGCTTTCGGGCAGATGGAGGGCCAGCCGGGCGCCGCCGCGGCCGTGCTCGACAACATCGGCCGAGGCTGGACGACGACCCCCGCGGTGGCGATGAACCGCAGCCAGGACGTGGTGCACCGGGCCGTCGGCAAGGCCGGCATCGTCCTTGTGGCCGAGGGCAACCCGAACCGGGTGAAGAGCCTGCTCGCCGCCGAGAAGAAGAAGATGAACCGCATCGTCGCGGACGTGCCGGTGCACGATGTGATCGTCGGCACGGGCGAGGGCCAGGTCGAGCTGAAGAAGCTGCGCACGACCATGCTGAAGTTCCCGCGCGTGCTGACCGGCCCGCAGGTCACCACCACCAACGACCGGCTGCGCGCCATGGGCGACCTGATGAGCAACATGCCGCTGCCGAAGGGTCCGATGCCCAAGGGGATGCGGATGCCGAAGGGCGGCGGCAAGGCCCGCTGACCCCGCTGCTACGACGAAGGGGGCGCCCGGATCTCTCCGGGCGCCCCCTTCGTCGTAGCAGGGTCGCCTCGTCGAAGCAGGGTCGTCGCGGAAGAGTCAGAGCCGCACTTCCACGGTGCGTGCGAGCCGGTCGTGGAGTCCGCGTCCGTCGCGGTCCCAGATGAGGGCCGGGAGGGCGAGACAGAGCAGGACCGTGCGCACGAGGGAGCGCAGCGGCTGCACGCGGCCGGTGTCGACGCCGACCACCCGCAGGCCGAAGAGCCGCTTGCCGGGCGTGAAGCCGACCGTTCCGACCGTCAGGACACTCAGCACGAAGAAGACGAGCAGCGCCCAGTTGCTGGTGGCGGGGCTGTAGCCGTGAGTGAGCAGGCCGTATGCGATCAAGACGCACAGCCCCCAGTCCACGGCCAGCGCCCCCAGCCGCCGTCCCGGGCGGGCGATCGAGCCCGGCCCCTCCTCCGGCAGACCGAGCTGCTCGCCCCGGTATCCGAAGTCGGCACCGGCGTCTTCCATGGCCGCGCGCGGCCCGGAAAGCCACGATCCCATTGCTTGCCTATTGTCCACCCGTCCACGGTACTGCGACCGTAAATGCCCGGGACACGGCGGGGTGTGTCGGGGCTACCGTGGAACCAGAGCCGGTTAACTTCTGCGAAACAAATGGGTCACGCCCGAGAAATCACCCGTCCCTAGGGTCGGGAACAGCGTGTGCCACCGCACTGGCCGCACGAACGAACTACCACCCCGGCGTGGACGGTCGGGAGTAGGAGGAGCTGGATGTTCCAGAACGCCGACGAGGCCAAGAAGTTCATCGCGGACGAGGACGTCAAGTTCATCGACGTCCGCTTCTGCGACCTGCCGGGCGTCATGCAGCACTTCACGGTGCCCGCCGAGGCGTTCGACCCGGACGAGGAGCTCGCCTTCGACGGATCCTCGATCCGCGGCTTCCAGGCCATTCACGAGTCCGACATGGCGCTGCGCGCGGACCTGTCCACCGCCCGGGTCGACCCGTTCCGCCGCGACAAGACCGTCAACATCAACTTCTTCATCCACGACCCGATCACGGGCGAGCAGTACTCCCGTGACCCGCGCAACGTGGCGAAGAAGGCCGAGGCCTACCTCGCGTCCACCGGTATCGCGGACACCGCGTACTTTGGTCCCGAGGCCGAGTTCTACGTCTTCGACAGCGTGCGCTTCAAGACGTCCGAGAACGAGTCGTTCTACCACATCGACTCCGAGGCGGGCGCCTGGAACACGGGCGCGCTGGAGGACAACCGCGGTTACAAGGTCCGCTACAAGGGCGGCTACTTCCCGGTCCCGCCGGTCGACCACTTCGCCGACCTGCGCGCCGAGATCTCCCTCGAGCTGAACAAGGCCGGTCTCCAGGTCGAGCGCCAGCACCACGAGGTGGGCACCGCGGGCCAGGCCGAGATCAACTACAAGTTCAACACGCTGCTCGCGGCCGCCGACGACCTCCAGCTCTTCAAGTACATCGTGAAGAACGTCGCCTGGCGCAACGGCAAGACGGCGACGTTCATGCCGAAGCCGATCTTCGGTGACAACGGCTCGGGCATGCACGTCCACCAGTCGCTGTGGAGCAACGGCGACCCGCTGTTCTACGACGAGGCCGGTTACGCGGGCCTGTCGGACACCGCTCGCTACTACATCGGCGGCATCCTCAGGCACGCCCCGTCGCTGCTGGCCTTCACCAACCCGACGGTGAACTCGTACCACCGCCTGGTGCCCGGCTTCGAGGCCCCGGTCAACCTGGTGTACTCGCAGCGCAACCGCTCCGCGGCCATGCGCATCCCGATCACCGGCTCGAACCCGAAGGCCAAGCGCGTCGAGTTCCGTGCCCCGGACTCCTCCGGCAACCCGTACCTCGCCTTCTCGGCTCTCCTCCTCGCGGGCCTGGACGGCATCAAGAACAAGATCGAGCCGGCCGAGCCGATCGACAAGGACCTGTACGAGCTGGCCCCCGAGGAGCACGCGGGCGTCCCGCAGGTGCCGACCTCGCTCCCGGCCGTCCTCGACTCGCTGGAGCGCGACCACGAGTTCCTGCTCGCCGGTGACGTCTTCACGTCCGACCTGATCGAGACGTGGGTCGACTACAAGCGTGCGAACGAGATCGCCCCGCTGCAGCTGCGTCCGCACCCGCACGAGTTCGAGCTCTACTTCGACGTCTGAGAAGACCGTCCGGCGGTCACGACGCCGGACGCAGCGGTGAGGGCCGCCACCTGCGAACGCCGCAGGTGGCGGCCCTCGGCCGTGCTCGGTCTCAGTGCTGTGTCACACCGTCTCAGACCACGATCACCACGACCCCGCTCCCGAACCCGTTGTTGAAGCCGCCGAAGCCGCCGAAACCGCCGAAGCCGCCGAAGCCGCCGAAACGGTTGAAGCCGCCACAGTTGCCCCAGAAGCCGCCGTTGAAGCAGCCGCCTCGGTTGGCAGTGACCTGGGTCGGAGCGGCTGCCGAGGCCGTACCGGCCGTGGCGATCGTGGCGCCGCCGGCCAGCAGAACACTGGCGACGGACGCTGCCGCTAGACGCTTAGCACGCTGTGCATTCATGGACGTACCTTCCTTCCACCCCTCGTGCGGTTCTCGACTGCACGAATCGGATGGCCGCGACCTCAGAGTGAAAAGTCCGGCGCGATGGCAGGGGGCCGTGAGCAGGGATTACGCCGGCGTAGGGCGTACCCCGCACCGCGGCTCTCACCTGTAGATCGTAGATGCCGATCGACCACCCAGCATCTTGGAACGGATCAGGCACAGGGGCACCGCGGCCCCTGCAACCTTCGGCGCTTCACATGCTTCCTACAGTCGGGGGATCATCATGCTTTGTTCTGTCCGACGAGAAGAGGTTGAACGGGGATGACTGAACAGGACGACTGGGAGCGGGAGTTCGATCACAGATGGGCGAACTCCGCCGAGCACAAGGAGCCCTCCGCCCGGGCCCGGATGCTCGCCGCCCGCTGGAAGGAGAACCCGCCGGACCCGGCGCCGTTCCGCGCGGACCCGGAGCCGGTGGGGCCCCGCCGGTCGTCGTGGGTCTCGACGGTCATAGTCCTCGGCTGTGTCGCCGCGGTGATAGTCCTGCTCGGGTATGCCCAGATGCGGGCTCCTTACTGAGGGTGACGGAAGTGGAACAGGACGTCCGGGACGGGATGGCGGCGGCACGGCGGCTCCGGGAGGGCGCGGCCCTGCGGGACGTGGTCGACGAGGGCGATATGGCCGCCTGGCTGGAGCTGGACGAGGGCGTGAGGGCGGACGACTGGTACTACTACCACCGGCCGTACGTCGTCCCGGCCTGGGAGACGGCGGAGGGCGGGGGCGCGCTCACCGAGTCACAGCTCGCCCTCGCCCTGTGCCACCGGGACGGCCGGATCCGGCACCGGGCACTGGGCCTGGTCGCCGGGCGTCCGGAGCTGCTGCCGCTGGTGCTGCTGCGGTGCGCGGACTGGGCACCGCCGGTGCGGGAGAGGGCGCGGAAGCGGCTGGCCGAGGCGCTGGACACGGAGTCCGCCGTCCGGCTCGCCCCGCTGACGCTGCGCATCGGCGCCCGGAGCCGCGGCGACTTCGCCTTCGGCCTGGTGAGCGGCCTGCTGTCCCGGGCGTCCGCGGAACGGTTCGCGACCCTGCTGACCCACCCCGACCGCGCCGTACGCCGCTTCGCCCACCGTCTCGCCATCGAGGACGGGCGCCTCTCCCCCGCCGAGCTCGCCCGCACGGCGGCCCGGGACGACGACGCGGTCGTGCAGAGCCTGTGCGCGGAGGCCGCCCTGGCCGCCCTGGCTGAGGCGGATGCCCCGGACGACGTGCTCGAACCTCTCCTCGCCGCCCGCAGCCCGCGCCCCCGGTCGGCCGGGGTGACCGCGCTGCGGCGGCTCGGGCGCCCTGGACGGGCGATGGACTTCCTGGCCGACCCGGCGGGGCTGGTGCGGGCCTGCGCGCGGTATGTCGTACGGCAGCACGGAACCGATCCGCTGCCCTGGTACCGGGACCGGTGCGCCGATCCCGGCGACCCGGCGCTGCCGCCCGGCGCCGTCATCGGGCTCGCGGAGTGCGGGGGGCGCGCGGACGCCGCCCTGCTGTGGCCGCTGGTGGCCCACCCGGCACCGGGGGTGCGGGCGCGGGCGGTGGCCGGGCTGCGCACCCTGGACGTGACGGACCTGCCGAGGATGAGGGCGCTGCTCGACGATCCCGCGCCCGGGGTCGTGCGCGAGGCGACCTTCGCCCTGCTCCCCTCGGCCGCGCTGCTGCCGGAGGACCGGCTGACGGAGCGGCTCGGGGCGGAACGGCCCCGGTGGGTGCGGGTGTCGGCGTACCGGCTGCTGGACGCGCGAGGTGGGATCGTACGGCTGCGTGCCGCCGTACGCACGCTGGACGACCCGGACGAGCGGCTGCGGGGGCGGGCCGAGCTGACCGTGCGGCAGTGGCACCGGTCGGCCTGTGCCACCCGTACCGACGCGGAGGTCACGGAACTGCTCGCGCAGGGCCGACGGCTGCTCGAAGGCTCTGCCCCTCTGCCCGGCCGGCCGGACGATCTGAGCTGAGCCGATCTGAGCTGATCTGAGCTGGTCCGAGCCGGTCGAGGGCACGCTCGCTTCTTGAACGGCCACGCTCCCCACGGCCGGTATCCGCCGGCACTTCTCGGCGCATCCGAGCGATTGCCCCGGCCGCCCCGGACGTCCCCGCTCCGACCGGGAATCTTTGCCGGGCCCAGGGCCGATCGGGACCTGTTCATGGCAGTGGCCAGGTGCACACTGGACAGCGGGGCGGGTGCCTGACTGCGGGGTGATGCAAGATGCAGAGCCGCTTCCGGAGCGATCGGCGGTTGACCGCGCGCATGGGGGTCACGCTGTTCCTGCTCGGGTTGTTGTACGTGGCGTTCGTCGCCGCGTTGATCGTGTTGTTGAAGTCCTGGCTGCTGGTCGTCGTCCTGGTCGGGGCGATGTTCGTGGCCCAGTTCTGGTTCTCCGACCGGATCGCGATGTTCGCCATGCACGGTCGGGTCGTGGAGCGGGAGGAGTATCCCGAGCTGCACGCGGTGATGGACCGGCTGTGCGCGATCGCGGACATGCCGAAGCCGCTGGTCGCCGTGTCCGAGATGGACATGCCGAACGCGTTCGCGACCGGCCGGAATCCCGACCACGCCGTGGTCTGCGTGACCACGGGGCTGCTGCGGCGGCTGGAGCCCGGCGAGTTGGAGGGCGTGCTCGCGCACGAGCTGTCGCACGTGGCGCACAAGGACGTCGCCGTGATCACGATCGCGTCCTTCCTCGGGGTGATCGCCGGACTGATCGTGCGGTTCGCCTTCTACTCGCAGCTCTTCGGCGGGGGCCGCAGGGACCAGAACACCGCGGCCGTGTTCGCCATCGTGATGGCGGTCTCGGCGGCCGTGTACGCGATCAGCTTCCTGCTGATCCGGGCACTGTCCCGGTACCGGGAGCTGGCCGCCGACCGCGCGGCCGCACAGCTGACCGGACGGCCCTCGGCGCTGGCCTCCGCGCTGACCAAGGTCACCGGGGACATCGCCCGGATCCCGACCAAGGACCTGCGCACGGCCCAGGCCTTCAACGCCTTCTACTTCACCCCGGCGACCGGCAAGGAGCCCGGCGTCGAGCGCTTCTTCTCCACCCACCCGACCCTGCAGCAGCGGCTCGACCAGCTGGGCCGGATCTCCGCGGAGCTGGGCGAGGCGGCGGCTCCCGGAAAGGCGGGCTGAGCATGGGGCTGCTGGACATCCTCCTGGGCCGTACGAAGCCCGTCGCGCCCGACCTGGACCAGCTGTTCGCGCTGCCCTCGGCGGCCGTGACGCTGGAGGCCGCGGCCGGGTTCACGCCGACCGGCGGCGGCGCGGTGTGCTTCGCCACGGTCGAGGGCGCGGCCTTCGAGCAGACGCACCGGGAGGTCCAGGCACTCCTCGACGCGGACTCCGACCGCAGCGGCCCCCCGGTGGAACTGCGGCAGGACGACTACGGCTACTCCTGGCTGGTCTCCCAGCGCACCCCCGACCAGCTCCCGCAGCTGGTCAACGACCTGCACGCGGTGAACAGTTCGATGGAGGTCAACGGCTTCGGCCCGCAGCTGCTCTGCTCGCTCGTGGGTTTCCGGGACGACTCCGGCCGCTCCCTGGCCCTGGTGTACCTCTACAAACGAGGCTCGTTCTATCCCTTCGCGCCGCTGCCCGGCGGTGCGCAGCGGCGCGACAACGCGCTGGAGCTCCAGATGAAGGCGCTCCTCGTGAACGACCTGCGGATCGAGCAGGACCTGAGCCGCTGGTTCCCGGTGTGGGGAGCCCCTGGTCTGTGACCGGAGGCTCCCGTGTGACTCACCCGCTCTTCTCGCGCTCCTGACGGCGGGCCTCGAAGGGGCGCTCGCGACGGTAGCGGCGCTCCCACTTGGCCTGACGGTCACGGCGCTCGCGATAGGCCTGGTAGGTGGTGGGCGCGCCCGGCTGTCCTCCCCCGGCGGGCGGGGTTTCGCCCCGCCCGTACCGCACGTACAGGAAGAGCACGGCGACGGCGGCGAGCCACCAGGTGTGGTTTCCGAATCCCAGGATCACCAGGACGGCGGTCCCGGACAGGACGATGGTGCCCATGACGGTCCTCCGTACGTGTGGATGTGTGATCGGCGTGATTCCAGCGTAGGGAAGCGGTCACTCTGGGTGCATCCCGTTTTCCGTGAGTGAATGGTCGTGCTGCTGCACGGCGCGGGCGAGGGCAGCGGGGAGCGACTGCCGGGGGCTGGCCTTCGACTTCTCCGGGCACGGCGAAAGCACCGTCGCGCTGCGGGAGTTGGGCCTGCGGCGGCGGTTCGAGCAGGCCGTGTCGGTGATCGACGCACGGGCGCCCGCGGGCGAGCCGCTGGTCCTGGTCGGGTTCAGCATGAGCGGGCAGACGGCGACGGATCCCGCCGCCGTTGACGGAGGCGGTGCGGGAGTCGCCGGCCGCGTGCACCCCGTACACCCGCCTGGAACTCCTCGAGGCCACACACCGGTTGGGCCTGTGGTTCCGGAATCACCCCGACGACTGCCGGGAGTTCGCGGACACGCTGCTCGCGGGCCTCGGCGGGGGCGGCCGGCCACGCGGTCCCCGACGCGGCGAAGCTCGCCGGGCCCTGGCGCCAGCTGGGCCGGACCGACCTGACACCCGGAGGTACCGGGCGGACGGGTGGAGGCGTATGTGGCCGGTCTGCCGGCGCGCCACGCCTGACCCGCCCCCGGCTCAGACCCCCGGCGCCGCCTGCACCACGCCCGCGGCGATGGCGGCGCCGAGGACCGCGTGGTCGGCGACGGACTGGTCGGCGTAGCTCACCGCGAAGTCGGCGATGGCCCGGTCGAAGGTGTCGGTGGTGCCCAGGTAGGCGCAGATGGCGATGCGGTCGCCGGAGCGGGCGTGGGCGCGGGCCAGGGTGGCGCCGCACATCGCCGCGTACTCGAAAAGGCCGGCCGCCGTCATCCCGGCGATGTCGGCGGAGCCCTTCATGTCACGCAGCTGGCGCCAGTAGTAGGCGCGGCCCTGCGGTCCGGTCATCCAGCCGAGGAAGATGTCGCTGGCGGCCTGGAGCAGCCGCTGCCCCGCCACCACGCGGTGTCCGGGATGGACGAACGGCCCGCTGGGCAGGTGCTCCTCCAGTACGGACCTCGTGGCCTCCTTGATCTGCAGGAACAGGGGGTCCGTGCTGTCCCGCCCCACGAGGAGCACGATGAAGCAGCGGGTGCCGACGCTGCCGACGCCCACGACTTTGCGGGCGGCGTCGACGAAGCGGTAGCGGTCCAGGAGGGCTCGGCGGTCCTCGGTGAGCGTGGAGCGGTAGTCGCTGAAGATCTTGCGCAGGGAGGCCATGTCGGGGGCGCCGGCGGGTTCGAGGAGCGGCGGGTCCTGGATGATGCGCGGCTGCCCCTCGACGGTCTCCGTCAGCTTGCCGAGCGCCTGCAGGCTCGTGCGGCGGCGGGCGCGGGTGAGTGAGGACTCGACGCGGCCGCGGCGCCGGGCGGTCCGGACGAGGGACAGCAGGCTCTCGGCCTCGATGCGCTCGTACCAGACGGCGAGCTCACCGAGCCCGGCCAGCCGCAGCATGGTCGTCCGATAGGCGGCGACGGCGGCCAGGACGGCCCCGCGGACTTTCGCGTCGGCGAACCCGCTCTCCCGGCCGGCCACCGCCACACTGGCCGCGAGCCGTTTGATGTCCCACTCGAAGGGCCCGGGGAAGGTCTCGTCGAAGTCGTTGAGGTCGAAGAGCAGCGCCCGCTCCGGGGAGGCGTACACACCGAAGTTGAGCAGGTGGGCGTCGCCGCACAGCTGCACGGTGAGGCCGGTGTTCGGCTGCGCGGCGAGGTCGGCGGCCATGACGGCGGCCGCGCCGCGCAGGAAGGCGAACGGCGAGACCGCCATCCGCCCGTACCGGACCGGCAGCAGTTCCGGCAGCCGGTCCCGCCCCTGCCGCTGCAGTACGGCGACGGGGTCGGGCCGGTCGACCGGCGGGATCCAGAGGGCGTGCGAGGAGCGCGGGACGCGTTTGCGAACGGCCTTGCCGCGCTGGGCACGGTCGGCGGGGGTGGTCATGCGACACGCCTCCCTCAGGTCCCGGCACCTCCTGTTCTGATCGAAGTGAAGGCCGGATGCGGGGGTGCCCGCACGTCCGGTACGGCGAAACGGGTGACGCGGGCCGTACCGGCCGCACCGGCGCCGGGTGCCCCGGAAACACAGGGCACCCGGCGCCGTGCTCACCGCGAGTACCGCATGAACGCCCGCACCATGTGGCAGGTCGTGTCCGACGGCGGATGCACGCCGATCAGTTCCGCCGTGCTGCGGATCGTCTCGTTGCGGGCCTGGTCGGGGATGTGGACGCCCGAGTCGAGCAGGGCTATGGCGAGGCGCATGGCCTTGAGGCGGCGGTTGTGCGTGACGTACCACTCGCGCGGGCGGCCGGCCGGCAGCGGGCTCTTCTCCAGCGGTGCGTAGGGCGAGTCGAGCCGGACGGAACGCTTCGCGGTGGACTGGGTGGGCAGCGGCTTCGGCTTCAGTGCGGCAGCGGGCACGGGCATCCTCCTGTCGCGGTCAGGGCGCCGTCCGGAAATCCCGGCGACATCCTCGAACACTGCTTCCAGTCTAACGGCCGCCACTGACAATCGGGGAGTCCGCACATCACCCAAACTCCCTGGTGGAGAACGCTATTTCGGCTGCGGCGCAGCATGCGGACGGGGCGTATGAGAGGCACGAGAAAATCGAACAGCGGCTTGACCGTCCCGCGGGTGCGCGTACCGTGGGCCGCATGGAAATCTGGATCAATCCGGCCTGCTCCAAGTGCCGCAGCGCGATCGGCCTGCTCGACGCCGAGGGGGCCGAGTACACCGTCCGCCGCTATCTGGAGGACGTGCCGAGCGAGGACGAGATCAGGGACGTGCTCGACCGCCTCGGGCTCGAACCGTGGGACATCACCCGCACCCAGGAGGCGGCCGCCAAGGAGTTGGCGCTCAAGGAGTGGCCCCGGGACGAGGCCTCGCGCGACCGGTGGATCAAGGCGCTCGCCGAGCACCCGAAACTCATCCAGCGGCCGATCATCACGGCGGACGACGGCACGGCGGTCGTCGCGCGCACGGACGAGGCCGTGCAGGACGCCCTCTCCCGCGGCGGAAGCTGAACACGCCTCAACTCCGGTGTGACTCAGGTTACTTCGGAGAAATCCCGTGACCGTTGAGTAACCCTGTTCGGCATCCCGTACATAGCGACGTACGCTCCCTACCGCTTCAGGAGGCGCGGATGTCGCGCAGGAGAACTCTCAGCACGCAGAAGAAGGTCGCGCTGCTGGTCAGCGCCGCGGCGGTGGCAGGCGGCGGGGCCTTCGCCCTGGCGTCCACGTCGAACGCGGCACAGACTCCGCAGAACGCCCGGCCCCTGGCCGCAGCGAACTCGACCGCGTGCCAGGGGCTGGCCACCGCCCTCGGCAACAACCAGAAGTTCATCGCCGACCAGAAGGCGAAGCCGGACGCGCAGTCGGCGGCCCGGATCGCCAACCGCGAGGCGGTCATCGCACAGATCAAGGTCCAGCAGAAGGCTGCCGGATGCACCGTTGGGGAGTCGGCTCAGGGCTCCCAGGCGGCGGGCGGTCAGCAGACGGGCCAGCAGGGCAACAACCAGCAGACCGCGCAGCCTTCGCAGACGGCCGCCGCCGGGAACGCGGGCAACAACGCCGGCGGCGCTGCCGCGGGTTCCGGCCAGCAGGTCTGCAAGGGCTCCACCGTCACCCTGTCCGGCGAGGCCGGGGCCCCGGCGGCCTCCAGCAACCAGTTCCCGGCGGGGACCACGCTGAAGGTCACCAACCTGGACAACAACAAGTCCACGACGGTGAAGGTCACCTCTGTCTCCGGCAGCTGTGTCCTGCTGAACAACGCGGCCTTCGAACAGGTCCGTGAGCCCGGCAAGTTCCTCATCCGTCGTGCGGTGATCGAGAAGGTGGGCTGACGCCCAGGCGTCCGGCAAACCGGTGAGGCGGCGGCCCGGTCCGCCACCTCGTACGTGTCACAGGTCCTGCTGTTCCGGCCGGGAGCAGCAGGACCGGCACGTCCGGCCCCGCGGCAGGCCCCGCCTCGGCAGGGGCACCGAGCGGGTACGCCGCCTTGTACCCGGCGAAGGACCGGACCGGGTACAGGAGGAACAGGCGGCGCACCCGGGCGGGACCGTGCGGGTCTCACAATCCGGCCGCTTCACCCTCACAACGTGAGACGCAGCACAGAACCACCAGGTAACACGGGGTTCACATTCGAGCAATGATCGGGAAATGGCCTGTTGACAGGCTGCCGGGCAACAACCGCGGCGCCCCAGTGCCGCAGCGCCGCAGCACCCGCAAGTGCGCCTGACCCACCCCCGAAGGATGTGGCCCCGTGACCTTCAAGGCTGAGTACATCTGGATCGACGGCACCGAGCCGACGGCCAAGCTGCGATCCAAGACGAAGATCATCGCGGGCGCCCCCGCCGGTCTCGACGCGCTGCCGATCTGGGGCTTCGACGGGTCCTCCACCAACCAGGCCGAGGGCCACTCCTCGGACCGCGTACTGAAGCCGGTCTTCACCTGCCCGGACCCGATCCGCGGCGGCGACGACATCCTCGTCCTGTGCGAGGTCCTGGACATCGACTTCACCCCGCACTCCTCCAACACGCGTGCCGCGCTGGCCGAGGTCGCGGAGCGGTTCGCCGCGCAGGAGTCGATCTTCGGCATCGAGCAGGAGTACACCTTCTTCGACGGCGCCCGCCCGCTGGGCTTCCCCGAGGGCGGCTTCCCGGCCCCCCAGGGCGGCTACTACTGCGGTGTCGGCGCCGACGAGATCTTCGGCCGCGAGATCGTCGAGGCCCACCTGGACAACTGCCTGAAGGCGGGTCTGGCGATCTCCGGCATCAACGCCGAGGTCATGCCCGGCCAGTGGGAGTTCCAGGTCGGCCCGGTCTCCCCGCTGGAGGTCTCCGACCACCTGTGGGTGGCCCGCTGGCTGCTCTACCGCACCGCCGAGGACTTCGGCATCTCCGCCACCCTCGACCCCAAGCCGGTCAAGGGCGACTGGAACGGCGCCGGCGCGCACACCAACTTCTCCACCAAGGCGATGCGCGAGGGCTACGACGCGATCATCACCGCGTGCGAGTCGCTCGGTGAGGGCTCCAAGCCGCTCGACCACGTCAAGAACTACGGCGCCGGCATCGACGACCGCCTGACGGGTCTGCACGAGACCGCCCCGTGGAACGAGTACTCCTACGGCGTCTCCAACCGCGGTGCCTCGGTCCGCATCCCGTGGCAGGTCGAGAAGGACGGCAAGGGCTACATCGAGGACCGCCGTCCGAACGCCAACGTCGACCCGTACGTGGTGACGCGTCTGATCGTCGACACCTGCTGCTCCGCGCTGGAGAAGGCCGGCCAGGTCTGATCCGGCCCAGCCGCTCCGAGGGGGCGCCCACCGTCGCGGTGGGCGCCCCCTCGCGTTGCCAGTGGGGCGTGCCATGGTGGGCGCATGGCGATCGACGAGGTCCTGGCCGTCAAGGCCGAGACGGAGAACTGGCAGACCCACACGCGGATTTCGGTGCCCGGTCTGCGGGAGCTGGTGGAGCGGATCGGGGGCACCGGGGACCGGTTCCTCGTCATCCAGCAGATACCGGACATCCCGGATGTCTTGGTGCAGGTCTGGCACGAGAGGGGCGGGGACTACCGGCTGGAACACCGCCGCGGCGAGGACGAGTTCTTCGGCACGAACCTCACGGACCGCAGCCGGGTGGCGGACCTCCTGACCGGCTGGGCGCGGCAGCTCGACGGCTGGGACGCGGGCGTGGACTGGGAACCGGTGGACCTCGGGCCGCGCGAGGAGGTGCCGGAACTGCCGGACGAGGTGCGCGAGAAGGTCGAGGAGCGCGTGCGGCTGTCGCTGCGCTGCGGTTACGACTCCCGCAAGGTGCTGGCCGAGACAGCCGAGCACTACCTGGTCGAGGGGGACGAGCGGCCGGTGTCGGGAGCGCAGGCCCGGCAGCTGGTGGACCGGCTGTGGCTGGAGCGGCTGGCCGAGCAGGAGGCCTGGGAGGGGGTCACCGACCCGATGGGGGTCCCCCCTGCTCGAGCGAAGCCGAGAGCTTGGGGGAGGCTCGCGCTCGCCTTCGGGGCGCTGGAGGAGACCGGCATCACGGCCCGCGAGGACTTCGGCTGCTGCCGGGGCTGCGGAACGACGGAGATCGGCGCGGAGCGCGAGGGCGCCCGGGGCTTCGTCTTCTTCCACCGGCAGGTCACGGAGCACGCCGCCGACGGACACGGACTGAGCCTGTACTACGGCGGGTTCGGCGACTCGGCCGAGACCACGACGGCCGTCGGACACGAGGTCGTCACCGCGCTCACCGCCGCCGGACTGTCCGGGGTATGGGACGGCAATCCGGACAAAGCAATCGAGCTCACTTCCCCGACCTGGCACAAACGGCTGGTGGGGTGACGTACGCAACGTCAACTTCGCACCGGGGAAACGTCCGAGCAGTGAGAGGAGACTCCTGTCGCGGTCCGGTGTCTGCTTCAATGGGCGTATGGCCAGCAACCAGAAGTGCACCGCGACGGGTCGCCATGACCTCGAGCCCTTCTGGCCTTCCCGTCAGCACCACGACTTCGACCGGGTGTGTTGCCACGCGATGAACGCGCCGGCCCTCTAACGCCGTCACCCCGGCCTTCAGCCGGCGCGAATCGACGTACGTCCCCTCGACGAACTCCTCGCGCGAAAAGAGCTGACCTCTCATGGCGACCACTCGTTCTCTGTCCTCCGCCTCCACCCTGGCCTCCCCCGCCCGTCACCGGCTGCGCGCCGTGGACCGGGACGAGGATTGGGGTCTCCCCGGCTCGAACGAAGTCGAGAGCTTGGGGAAGGACGTCGCGGACTTCCTGCCGCCGGGCGCCACCTGGCTGCCCGCGCCGCAGCACACCCTGCCCGCCCTTCCCGGCCGGCCGGCGATGGTCGGTTACCTGGTGCTGGTCCCGGCGGACCAGCAGCCGCCGCTCCCGCCGGCCGCGGTGCCGGACCGGCCCGGCACGGTGTCCGACGGCGGCGACCCGCTCGTCCGCATCGACACCGTGCGGCGCACCGCCCAGGTGGACGGACGCGAACTCGACCTCACCTACCTGGAGTTCGAGCTGCTCGCGCACCTGGTGGCGCACCCGGGCCGGGTGCACACCCGGGACCAGCTGGTCACCACCGTGTGGGGCTACGGCCACGTGGGCGACGGCCGCACCGTCGACGTGCACATCGCCAGGCTGCGCCGCAAGCTCGGCGCCGAGCACCGCAAGGCGATCCAGACGGTCCGGCGCGTCGGCTACAAGTACACGCCGCCGGCCGGTCGCTGACCATCTGCTGACAGCAGAGCGCCGTTCCGTTCCACGGCCCCGGCGGGCAGAGTCACCGGCATGAGAATTCTGATGCTGGGCGGTACGGAGTTCGCGGGACGGGCCGTCGTCGAGGCGGCGCTCGGGCGGGGCTGGGACGTCACCGTCCTCAACCGGGGCCGGCAGGAGCCGCTGCCGGGGACCACGGTGTTGCGCGGCGACCGCACGGCGCCCGACGGGCTCGCCGCGCTGGCCGAGGGCGAGTGGGACGTCGTCGTGGACACCTGGTCGCGGGGGCCGCGCCCGGTGCGGGACGCGGCGCGGCTGCTGCGGGGCCGCGCCGGACGGTATGTGTACGTGTCGAGCTGCTCGGTGTACGCGTGGGCCCCGCCCGCCGGGTACACCGAGGACGCGACCCTGGTCGAGGGCGCCGCGGCCGACGCGGAGCAGACCGAGTACCCGCAGGACAAGCTGGGCGGCGAGCTGGCCGCGCTGGACGCCTTCGGCGCGGACCGCTCGCTGCTCGTGCGGGCGGGGCTGATCCTCGGGCCGTACGAGAACATCGGCCGTCTGCCCTGGTGGCTGTCGCGGATCGCGCGGGGCGGTCCCGTGCTGGCACCCGGCCCGCGGAACCTGCCCCTGCAGTACGTCGACGTCCGTGACCTCGCCGAGTGGATCCTCGACGCGGCCGGTGCGGGGCAGAGCGGACCGTACAACCTGATGAGCCCGCAGGGGCACGCCACGATGGGCGAGCTGCTCGACGCGTGCGTGACCGCGACCGGCTCGGACGCCGAGCTGCACTGGACCGATCCGGACGTCGTGCTCGACGCGGGCATCCAGCCGTGGACCCAGCTGCCCGTGTGGACGCCTCCGGGGACCGACGGTCACGACGCCCTGCACAGCGCGGACGTCTCCCGGGCCGTCGGGGCGGGCCTGCGCTGCCGGCCCGTGACGGAAACCGTGGCCGACACCTGGAGCTGGCTGCAATCCATCGGCGGCACCGCACCGCACCGCCCGGACCGCCCGCCGGTGGGGCTGGATCCGGAGCTGGAGGCGAAGGTGCTCGCGGCCGCCCGGGGTGTATCTGACACCACCCCCTGACGGGGTTCCGGGGCCAGTGACCCGCGCCGGGGGGTCGGCGAGACTGACGTCATGAACACCGACACGAACAACGGCGGCTTCGGCACGCGCGCCCGGGAAGTCGTGCTGGCCGCCGTACGGGGGCTCGTGCTGGCCGTGGTGATGTGGCCCATATCCGCGGCCCTGCTCTGCCTGGTCCTCCTCTCCGTGGCGTCGATACCGCTCGGCGTCGGCATCGTCACCACCCCCCGGATCCTGGGCGCCGTGAGGGAGTTCGCGGACGTACGGCGGCGGCTCGCGTGCGAGTGGTGCGGGGTGCGGATCCCGTCCGCCTATCTGCCGACGCCCCCCGACGCGCACGCCTGGACGCGCACCGTCGCGCTGCTGCGCGACCGGCAGGTCCAGCGGGACGTGCTGTGGCTGCTGGTGGACTGCACAGCGGGCAGTGTCACCGCGCTGTTCCCGGCCGTCCTGCTCTTCTACCCCTTCGAGGGATTCGCGGTGGCGGCCGGGCTGTGGCGGGTGCTCGCACGCGGGGAGACGTACTGGTACGGCTTCGTGCCGGTGAACGGGCAGTTGTCCGCGCTCGGCGCGGCCGCCACCGCCGCCGTCATGCTGGTCGCCGCCTACCGGCTCACCCCGCAGCTGCTCGTCGCGCACTTCCGGATCACCCGGGCCGTCCTCGGTGCCGGCGAGAGCGAACTCGCGGAGCGCGTCAGGGTGCTGACCGAGACCCGGCGGGACGCCGTCGACACCTCCGCCGCCGAGCTGCGCCGCATCGAGCGGGACCTGCACGACGGGGCGCAGGCCCGGCTGGTCGCGATGGGCATGGACCTCGGCACGATCGAGGCGCTGCTGGACAAGGACCCGGCGAAAGCGAAGGAGCTCCTGGCCCAGACCCGCCGCAACTCCGTCGACGCCCTGGCCGAGCTGCGCGACCTGGTCCGCGGCATCCATCCCCCGGTCCTGGCCGAACGCGGACTCGGCGACGCGGTAAGGGCGTTGGCGCTCCGGCTGCCGCTCCCCACCGAGGTGACCGTGGAGCTGGCCGGCCGGGCGGACGCGCCGGTCGAGTCGGCCGCGTACTTCGCGGTCAGCGAGGTGCTCACCAACGCGGTCAAGCACTCCGGCGCCGACCGGATCTGGGCCGACGTGCACCACGGTGAGGGCATGCTGCGGATCACGGTCACCGACAACGGCAAGGGCGGCGCCGAGGTCGGAGCCGGTTCGGGACTCTCCGGAGTCGAACGGCGACTGGGTACATTCGACGGCGTCCTGGCCGTCAGCAGCCCCGCGGGCGGTCCCACCTTGGTGACGATGGAGATTCCGTGCGCGTTGTCCTAGCCGAAGACCTCTTCCTGCTCCGGGACGGACTGGTCCGGCTGCTGGAGGCCCATGACTTCGAGATCGCGGCGGCTGTGGAGTCCGGCCCCGAGCTCGCCCGGGCGCTGGCCGAGCTGGACCCGGACGTCGCCGTGGTCGACGTACGCCTGCCGCCCACCCACACCGACGAGGGCCTGCAGTGCGCCCTCAAGGCCCGGCAGGACCGGCCCGGCATGCCGGTGCTGGTCCTGTCGCAGCACGTGGAGCAGCTGTACGCGCGCGAGCTGCTGGCCGACGGCACCGGCGGAGTGGGATATCTGCTGAAGGACCGGGTGTTCGACGCGGAGCAGTTCGTGGACGCCGTACGACGGGTGGCGGCGGGCGGTACGGCGATGGATCCGCAGGTGATCCAGCAGCTGCTGTCCCGGCAGGCCGCCGCGGACCAGCCGATCGGCCGTCTCACCCCCAGGGAGCGGGAGGTCCTGGAGCTGATGGCGCTGGGCCGGTCGAACGCGGCGATCGCCGCGCAACTCGTCGTGACGGAACGGGCGATCGCGAAACACACCTCCAACATCTTCGCCAAACTGGGACTTGAGGTGTCGGACGACGACAATCGACGCGTCCTCGCGGTGCTCGCCCATCTGGACCGGGACCGCTGACTTTCCGCGATTTCTTCACTACTTTCCCGCAACTCGTGCTGCTCAAGGGCCTGTTGAAACCCGATCGGCCACCAAACCTCTGATTAATTTGTGAGGCGGCTGAACACGCCTGGGACCCCGTGCGTATGGATGGGAGCAGCTTCACTCCTGTCGGGCGCCTCGATGCTGCCCCGTTAAGGAAGTCAGAGGAGTTCCATGGGACGCAACACACGCAAACGCCGTACGCCGCTGGCCAACAAGGCCATAGCCGCATCGGCGGCCCTAGCGCTCGGCGGGGGCGGGCTCATCTGGGCAAACTTCTACGCTTCGGCTCATGAGTCGAACAATTCGGCGCAGAACCAGACGAAGGCAGCCACCGCGCAGGCGGCGACGATCTCCTGCCCGGACGTCGGCCAGAAGCTGACGAACGTGCCGAACGCCGCCCGCAACGGAGTGGCCGCGGAGCTGGCGAACCTCGACAAGCAGATCACCGAGGCCTACGCCCGGCTCGCCTCCACGCGTCAGGCGCAGACGAACGACGCGAGCTTCGTGCAGAACGCGATCGTCGGCCCCCTGAAGGAGAAGCGGTCGGCGACGATCGACCGGATCAGGATCGACATCCAGCGGGTCGGCGGCACCTTCAACAGCGCGCTGTCCCAGCTCGCCGCCTGCACGACGCAGACCGCCAACCAGACCACCGCCGGTGGCACCCAGAACAACGGTGGCCAGCAGCAGAACGGTGGCCAGCAGCAGAACAACGGCGGCAACACGGCAACCGCCAGCCCCAGCACTGGCCAGAACAACGGCGGCCAGCAGCAGGGCAACGCCGGTCAGCAGCAGGGCGCCAACGGCCAGGCCGGCAACGGCCCTGCCGCGGCCGACTTCGTGGACATCACGAAGGTCGCGCCGAACGTCCTGGCCAAGCCGCAGAAGACCGGCAACGCCTCGACGGGTACCTTCACGACGCGCTGCGGTGTGAACGCGAACAAGAACCACAACACCGACAACGTGATCGTGGCGCCCGGCGTGGCCAACGGCGCGCACCACCTGCACGACTACGTCGGCAACCAGAAGGTCAACGCGTTCTCCAGCAACAACACGTTCCTGCAGGCGCCCACCAGCTGCCAGAACCAGAGCGACCTGTCGTCGTACTACTGGCCCGTGGTCCGTGTCCAGAACGGCACGCAGGACTTCGACCAGAACGCGGACGGCGGTGGCAAGGAAGGCAACGTCGGCAAGATCCTGACGCCGGTCCAGGCGCAGATCAAGTACGTCGGCAGCCCGGCCAGCAAGGTCGTCGCGATGCCGCAGTTCCTGCGCATCATCACCGGTGACGCCAAGACCACCACCAACGGTCTGGCGAACGCCAACGCGCACTGGAGCTGCACCGGCTTCGAGAACAAGGTCCAGCTGACCACGCAGTACCCGATCTGCCCGCAGGGCAGCAAGGTGGTCCGCACGTTCGCCTTCCAGAGCTGCTGGGACGGCACGAACATCGACAGCGCCAACCACCGCACGCACGTGGCCTTCGCCGACCCGGCGAGCGGTGTCTGCGGCAACGGCTTCAAGGCCATCCCGCAGCTGACGATGCGCCTGGTGTACAACATCACGGCGCCCACCGTGCAGAACGGTGTGGTGAAGAACGCGTACGCGGTCGACGGCTTCCCGGAGCAGCTCCACAAGCCGGCCACCGACCACGACGACTTCATCAGCGTCACGAAGAACAACCTGGCGGCCAAGATCGCCAACTGCATCAACAGCGGTCAGCGCTGCGCATGATCCACTGGGTGGGCCGCCTCGGTGGCCCACCGAAGAAGGCCGGTGGCGGGTCCCTCCCGTCACCGGCCTTCGCCGTGTGCGCGCCCGGCGCGCGGGCCGTCAGCCGCTGTGGGCGCTGTGGTCGGTCCCGATCTCCACCTCGCCGCCGAGCGTGCCGCGCAGGGCCTTGACCACCCCGTCGTCCCCGACCGCCACCCACTTGCGGCCCACGAGGTAGTAACCGCCGTAGTCCTTGGCGTCGTTGATCCACTCGCGCTGGCCGCGGTCGGTGGCGAAGGTGGCCAGGATGAACTTGCCGTCGGTGTTCTTGCAGATGGCCTGGCGGATCTCGTCGGCGTCCGTCTGCATGTTCGGCTTGCACTTCACCTCGGCGGCCAGGCTCTCCAGGCTGCCGGTGGCCGTCGTCGGCACGGCGTCCGCAGCACTCTTGCCACCGCCGGAACCGCACCCCGCCAGCAGCAGCGCGGCCGCGGCGCCCGTCACGGCGAGCATCGGTCGGGTCAACCTCATCTGTTCCTCCGGTCCTGATGGGCGTAAGCATGCCGCAGAGAGCCCCGTCAGGAGCCCCGCCCTCCGATACGGACGCCGCGGGCGATGCGCTCAAATCCGGCGCCACAGGGGGCACGCCTGTGCGAGAGTGTGCCGGTGAACCAAGAATGGGAAGATCGCGTGACCGCCGCCTGGGCCTCCTTCGACGACTACGCGGAGGCCGACGCGGGCGACTTCCGGGCCGTGATCGACGCGCTCGTCGCCGAGCTGCCCGAGGGCAGTCCCCTGGGCCCGTTCGAGCAGGCCTGCGCCTGGGACTCGACCGGCCACTCGGACAAGGCGGCACCGCTGTACCGCGAGGCGCTGGCGCGCGGGCTGACCGGCTACAAGGGGCGCCGGACGAAGATCCAGCTGTCCAGCTCGCTCCGGAACATCGGGCAGGCGGAGGAGGGCGTCAAGCTGCTCACCCCCGAACTGGACGCCCTGTCCGACGAGTTGGACGATGCGGTGCGTGCCTGCCTCGCCCTGTGCCTGTCCAGCCTCGGCCGCGACCGCGAGGGGCTCTCCCTCGTCCTCGGCGCCCTGGCCCCCCATCTGCCCCGCTACCAGCGGTCGATGGCCAACTACGCGCGGGCACTCGTCGAGCCGGAGGACTGAGCCGCCCGGGCGGCAGGTGACCAACCACTGGTTCGCTCGTTTCCCAGGACGTGCAGTCACAGGATGTAGCCCAGCGTCACGCACCCGCCTCCCCCGGAGCTCCCGGCCCGGTCGTCGACGTCGAGCAGGCCGAGGCCGCGCTCGTCGAGCACTATCCGCGCCTGGTGCGGCTCGCCTACCTGGTGCTGCCGCCGGGCCTCGGCCGCAACCGCCGCGTCCTGACCGCGCACGCCCTCACCCAGCGCGCGCTGCCCCGAGGCCGGAAGTCGGCCTCCGCGATCCCGGCGCAGTCGACGGGCCGGGACACGGACCCCGGCTACGCCTTCGTCCGCCTCCAGGTGGTGCGTACGACCCTGGAGGCGGCCCCGCCCCTCAGGCGCGGGATGTGGCCCAGGCGCTCGCAGCTGCCGCCGCTGCTCCCCCAGGTCTGGGGCCTGCGTCTGTTCCCGCGCTCGGGCGGCGCCGACGAACTCGCGCTGGACCAGCGACTGGCGGCCCTGTCCGGCCCGGCCCGTGCCGCGTACGTGCTGCGCGGCCTGGAGAAGCTCGCCGACGGCGACGTACGCCACGTGCTGGCGGCCGCCGGGATCGAGGACCCGGACGCGGCGCTGCTGGAGGCCGACGACGTCCCCGCGCAGTACGCGCTGCTCGGCTCCCCCGAGTTCGACCCCTGCTCGCTGCAGGCCCGGCCCACCGACCTGATGCGGCGCAGACAGCACACGAGGGCCGCGCTCGCCGCCGCGGCCGCGCTCGCGGTGTGCGGCGCCCTGGTCGCCCTGCCGGGCGGCGGCTGGGGCCCCGACGGTGCCGCCGCTCCCGCGTACGCCCAGAACCCGGCGGCCGAAGCCGCCCTGGACCCGGGCAAGTTGACGCGGATCGCCGCCACCGCATGGGAGACCTCGGCACGCGCCGACTTCTCCGTCTGGCCCGCGCGCGGCCCCCTCACCGGCGACACCGCCCTGCTCCGCCGTGCCCTCGCCGTGTGGGCCCGCCCGGGAGAGACGGTCCGCGTCTCGGCCACCCCCGGCACCCAGACCGGCGGCCCGGCCGGACCGCCCCAGCTGCTCTACGCGGGCGAGGTCGACAACGCCCGCGTGGTGATCCTGTACGACGGCCTGCGCATCGCCCGCTACGCCGAGCCGAGGGACGGCACGCAGGGGGCGGCCCTCGACTTCGCCCGCGCCGACGGCGCGACCGGCGCCGCGGCGAGCGCGCTCGTACTGGGCCGCTCCGACGGCAACGTCCGTTATCTGACCGCTCCCTGGGTGACGAAGGCCGCCGAACGCGACCTGATGAAGCCCGAGGCGGGAGCGATGGACCTCGACCTGACCGACGGTGTCACCGGCCCGCTGGCCAGCCCGGCCATGCGGCCCGGCACGTGCACCTCGTGGAACGTGCTGCAGCTGACCGACGACTCCGGCCCGAAGCTCGTCACCGACCTGGGTGAGCTGATCCCCGCGCACCTCACCGCGGGCCGGCCGGGATCCAGTCGGGAGGTGTCGGGGGCGTCGGCGCGGCACACCTGGGCGCCGTTCGCCTGCTCGCTGGCCGCGGAACGCTCCGCCGGGATCAGGAGCGTCAACGCGTGGGCCTACGCGGACCAGCCGCTGCCCGACGCCGGCGGGACGGCCGCGTGGGTGTGCACCCGCGCCGAGACCTGGCGGGGCGACGGGACGGCGGTGCTGGCCCAGTTCCACACCCCGCACGGGCAGTACGGCGCGGTCGCGGCCAAGGGCACGGACGTACGGGCGTGCGGTCCACGTGATCCGCACGTGCTGGCCGGGGTGTTGTGGAAGTCCGGCGCGGGGACCTGGTACCTGTTGGCCGCGGGCGGCCGCGACACCGCGTCGATCCGCACGGCCGGCGGGGTCACGGCGAGCGCCCAGGGCAACATGCTGACCGCACGGACCGAGCAGGGTGCGCAGGCACGGCTGTCGGGCACCCTGGACGACGGGTCCTCGCTGCGCGGCCTTCGCTAGTCCGACGGCAGGGCCTGGCTGACGCCGGCGTCAACAAGTACGCGTACAAGGGTTTCCCCGGGACTTACCCACCAGTACATTGACGCCATGTCTAACAAGCAGGCCCGGCCGGTGGAGTCGGAGCGGATACCGCTCAAGGCCCGCAAAGTGTCCTTCTCCTGGGAGGGCACACCGCTGCACTGGGTGCCCGGGGACCCGTTCGCCACGCACACCATGAATGTGCTGCACCTTCTGCTGCCGGCCGGTGAGCGGTGGTTCGTGCAGGTGTACAAGCAGGTGCTGCCGCTCATCCGGGACGACCGGCTCCGCGAGGACGTCATCGGGTTCATCGGCCAGGAGGCCGTGCACTCCCAGGCCCACGACGAGGTGCTGCCGCATCTGAAGGAACTCGGGCTCGACCCGACGCCCTACACCGCGCAGGTCGACTGGTTCTTCGAGAAGCTGCTCGGCGACCGGACCCTGCCGCCGGGCCGGGCCCGCAGGTGGTGGCTGATGGAGCGCGTGGCGCTCATCGCGGCCATCGAGCACTACACGGCCTTCCTCGGCGACTGGATCCTGAACGCCGAGGAGCTCGACCGGCGCCGGGCCGACCCGACCATGCTGGACCTGATGCGCTGGCACGGCGCCGAGGAGGTCGAGCACCGGTCCGTCGCCTTCGACCTGTTCATGCACGTCGACGGAAGCTACCGGCGCCGGGTGCGCACCTGGGCGACGGCCTTCACCACGCTGGTCTTCCTGTGGCAGCGCGGGGCCCGCTTCTTCATGGAGAACGACCCCACGCTGACCGACGGCAGGGCCTCCTTCAAGGAGTTCTACGTGTGCGGCCGGCGCGGCACCCTGCCCGCGACCGGCGACATGCTGAGGTCGATCCCCCGCTACCTCGGCCGGGCCTACCACCCCTCGCAGGAGGGCTCCACCGCCCAGGCCGTCGCCTATCTGGCCTCCTCCCCCGCTGCGCTGGCCGCCGAGAAGAGGGCGTCCTGATGCCGGGGCTCCGGACCGTCGTGGCCCTCGCGGGCGCCGCGCTGCTGGCCAGACGGGCCCTGCGCCGCCGCATCCAGGCCTCGCCGCTGTGGCCGATGCCCGCCCTGGACCCCCCGACCTCCGGCCGGCCGCGCTCACGGGCGCTGCGGCTGCTGCTCACCGCGCACGATACGGTGGCCGACGGGGTCGTACGACTGCGCCTGGAGGGCCGGGAGCTGCCGCGCTGGGAGCCGGGCGCGCATCTCGACCTGGTGCTGCCGTCGGGGCTGGTACGGCAGTACTCGCTGTGCGGTGACCCGGAGGACACCTCGTCGTACACCGTCGCCACGCGGCTGGTCCCGGACGGCCGGGGCGGCTCGCGCGAGGTACACGAGCAGGTGACCGAGGGCATGGAGCTGGAGGTGCGCGGGCCGCGCAACCGCTTCCCGCTCGTCGAGGCGCCCTCGTACGTCTTCGTCGCCGGGGGCATCGGGATCACCCCGATTCTGCCGATGCTGCGGGCGCTGCCGGAGGGCGCGGAGTGGCGGCTGCTGTACGGCGGGCGGACACGGGCCTCGATGCCGTTTCTGGAAGAGGTCGAGAAGCTCGCGGGAGACCGGCTCACCGTGGCCGCGGAGGACGAGGACGGCCGCCCGGACCTGCACGGGCTGTTCGCGGACGCGGCCGAGAGCACCGCCGTGTACTGCTGCGGGCCCGAGGGGCTGACGGCGGCGGTCGAGGAGCGGCTTCCCGAAGGTGCCACGCTGCACCTGGAGCGGTTCGCGCCACGCACGTCGTCCTACGGCGACCGCGAGTTCGAGGTCGAACTCCACCGCTCCGGAAGGACGTTGACGGTCCCGTCCGACTCCACCGTGCTGGCCGCGGTGAGGGCCGAGCTGCCGGACACGGCGTACTCCTGCGAGCAGGGTTTCTGCGGGACCTGCCAACAGCCGGTGCTGGAGGGCGAGGTGGACCACCGGGACGAGCTGCTCACGGACGCGGAGCGGACCGACTCGATGCTGATCTGTGTCTCGCGAGCACGAAGTGACCGTCTGGTGCTGGACATGTGACGGTTTCATGTGGTCTCCACGACCGGTCCAGCCCGTTCGGGGCCAGGTCCGATCGGTAAGGTGTGCGCATGACTACCGGGGTTCGCCGCAGAATGGCTGTGGAAGAACGGCGGCAGCAGTTGATCGGCGTCGCCCTCGAACTGTTCAGCCGCCGCTCGCCCGACGAGGTCTCGATCGACGAGATAGCGTCGGCCGCGGGCATCTCGCGCCCGCTGGTCTACCACTACTTTCCCGGCAAACTCAGCCTGTACGAAGCCGCGTTGAAGCGTGCCGCGGAGGACCTGGCAGGCCGGTTCGTCGAACCGCACGAGGGCCCGCTGGGCCGTCGGCTGCTGCGCGTGATGCGCCGCTTCTTCGACTTCGTGGACGAGCACGGGCCCGGCTTCTCGGCCCTGATGCGCGGCGGCCCGGCGGTTGGCTCCTCGGCGACGAACGCGCTCATCGACTCCGTACGGCAGGCCGCGTACGAACAGATCCTTTCGCATCTGCGCGTCACCGATCCGCCCGCGCGACTGGAACTGGTCATACGGTCCTGGATCTCGCTCACCGAGTCGACGGCCCTGATCTGGCTGGACGGTCGGCGCATCCCGCGCGCCGAGCTGGAGGTCCAGCTCGTGCACGACTTCGCCGCGCTGGCCGCGGTGAGCGCCGCCAACGACGACGAGATGGCGGCCCTCCTGGGCGACATGCTCAAGGACGAGCCGGCCGACGGCCCGTTCACGGACCTGGTCGGCCGGCTGATGTCCCTGGCGTCCTAGCCCCGTCCTACCCTTCGAACTTCCGGTAGGACGGATCCAGGTCGCGCACCTCGGCGGAAGCGCGCAGGGTGACTCCGTCCTCCGGCGTGACATGCCTGCGGAGGAGTTCCAGCACGGTCTCCGTCAGCCTCGCCTTCGTCTCTTCACTGCGCCCGGCGAGGAGCCCGATGGTCACATGCACGATGGCGGGCTGCCGATCCATGGGCTCGTAGGCGTACGCGGAGAGCGCGTCCCGGAACAGCGTCTTGCACGCCTCCGGCTTGGCCGCCGCGATCTCGACGACAGCTTCGTGCAGGGCCCGCGCGAAGCCGTCCATGTCGAAGGCGTCCGAGTCCTCCAGCACGGCGGTGTAGTCGACGGTGATCTGCGGCATGGGCACTCCTGTTCTACGGCGACGCCCCGACCCTACTTCGCCGCCCGGGTGAACACCGCCACCGTCCGGGCCGGAACCGTGAAGGTGCCCGAGTCGGCCGCGTAGCCGGAGGCCTTCACCACCGGGTCCGTGCCCGACGCCTGCGCCGGGTGCAACCGGTAGCCCGCCCCGGCGAGCGCGGCGATCCGCTGCTCCTGCTTCTCCGGCGTGGCATTGAACACCACGACCAGGTCACCCAGCTCCATGGTGATCACACCCGGCGTCTCGTCCGTCCCCGACAGCGGGAAGGAGAGCCGCGACTGCACCTGTGCGGCCGTACCGAGGGAGAACGCCTTCTCCGTCGTACGGATCCTGAGCAGGTCCTGGTACGCGGCCGCGCTACCGGTGATCTGCGGGCAGCCGACGCTCACCGAGCTCAGCAGGGGCTTGGCGTACGACCACTTGGACTCGTTGTCGGCGGCCATGGGCAGCCCGCGGCCGAAGCCGTTGCCGTCCGCGCAGTTCCAGTGGATGGCGTTGAACCAGTCGCCGCTGTCGAAGGAGTTGCGGTCCAGCGACTTGGAGCGCAGCAGGTCGCTGCCCGCCTGGGACAGGGACGGACCCTGCGAGAGGGAGGCCGTGGCCATGGCCAGGACCTGCATGCGGGCCCGGTCGGACGCGGAGGTGTCCTTGGGCAGCTTGTAGGCCAGGGCGTCGAACAGGGACTCGTTGTCGTGCGCGTCGACATAGGCGAGCGCGTCGCCGGGCGCGTCCGCGTAGCCCGCGGGAGAGCCGTTGTAGTCGACCTCGGAGCCCTTGACGTCCTTGCCGGCGGTGTCGGTGAAGGTGAAGGACTTCAGGTTGCCGGACAGACCCACCTTGATCAGGTCCTGGTAGTGCAGCAGGCGGGCCTTCTGCTCCTCCTTCGTGCCGTTGGCCGTGGACGAGTTGGGGTCCGTGTACAGCCCGGACGCGAAGCCCTGGACTCCGGGGTCCGAGTCGAAGGGGCCACCGCCGCGCACCGCGTCACGGGCCCGGTCGGAGAAGGTGGCGATACCGGTGCCGGCCATGTTCTGCTGCGTGGCCTGCACGAACCGGGCGTCGTTCGCGACCTCGCCGAAGTTCCAGCCCTCGCCGTACAGGATGATCTTCTTGCCGTCGACGCCGTCCTTGTCGAGGGTCAACGCGTCGAGAGCCTTGCGGACGGCCAGGATGTTGGCCTTCGGGTGGTGGCCCATGAGGTCGAAGCGGAAGCCGTCGACCTTGTACTCCTTGGCCCAGGTGACGATCGAGTCGACCACCAGCTTGCCCATCATGGCGTTCTCGGGCGCGGTGTTGGCGCAGCAGGTGCTGTTGGCCACGCTTCCGTCGGCGAGCAGCCGCTGGTAGTAGCCCGGCACGATCCTGTCGAGCACGCTGGTGTCCGCCTGGCCGCTGGCCGCCGTGTGGTTGTAGACGACGTCCATGACGACCCGGAGGCCGTCGTCGTTGAGCCCCTTGACCATCTTGCGGAACTGGACGGTACGCGCGGTGCCGTCCGGGTCGGTTGCGTACGAGCCCTCGGGGACCGTGTAGTGGTACGGGTCGTAGCCCCAGTTGTAGGCGTCCTTCGCGGCGCTCTTCGCGACACACTCCTGCTGCTTGTCGGAGTCGGCCGCGAAGGAGGCCAGGTCGCAGTCGGGGGTCGCCTGGTCGGCCTTCTTCTCGGGGATGCCGGCGATGTCGAAGGCGGGCAGCAGGTGCACGTACGACGTGCCCGACTTCGCGAGCTCACGCAGGTGCTTCGAACCGTCGCTGCCCTTGTCGGTGAAGGCCAGGTAGGTGCCCTGGTCCTTCGCCGGGACCGTCTTGTCGGCGACGGAGAAGTCCCGGATGTGCAGCTCCTGGATCTGGGCGTCCTTCAGCGGCACGGCCTTGGGCTTGCGCAGGGTCGACCAGCCGCCCGGGGCGAGGGCCTTGTCGTCGAGGTCGACGACCAGGCTGCGCCCGGAGTTCGCGGTGAGGGCGACCGAGTAGGGGTCGGTGACCTTGTTCGTCACGACCTTGCGGACACTCGGGGCCCAGACCTTCACGACGTACCGGTAGGGCTTGTTCTTCCAGGACGCCGGACCCGTGACGGACCAGACGCCGGTGGTGGCACTGCGGTGCATGGCCACCTTGGAGCCGGCCAGCTCCAGGGAGACGCTCTGTGCCGTCGGCGCCCAGACGGAGAGGGTCGGCTTCCCGTCGTGGAAGACCGGGCCCAGCTTCGCCTTGGCCGCGGGGTACACGTCGTCGAGCACACCCGCGATCTGCACACCGGTCGCGGCCAGCACCGCGCCGTTCACCGCGCGCTGCGAGGCCACGATCTGGCCGCTCAGCGCCTGACGGACCCGGTCCCGGTCACGCGGGTCGACGGACCAGGCGGTGTAGTCCTTGAGGTGCGGGAACTTCGCCTTCTGGGCATCGGTGAGAGTCGTCTTGGACAGCCGCAGCCAGCGCTCGTCGTCGCTGGTCAGCGCCCCGTCCTTGACGGCGATCGAGCCGTCGTGGGAGTAGAGCAGCTGAGTGGAGACGGCTCCGTCGGCGCCGTTCCAGGCGACCGTGTTCCGGTCGATCCAGACCGCCTTGGAGGTGGTCAGGTCGAGGGCGGCCGCGCTGCCCGCGGGCTGCGGGAGCAGGTACTTCTCCTGGCCGTTCAACAGCCACACCTCGTAGCCGTTGGTCTTGAGGTCCAGGGACTGGTCGGCGGGGAGATCCTTGTCGTCGCCCTTGTGGATGATGTAGCTGAGGCTGGTGGCACCGTCGCTGAGCGGTACCTCGAAGACCGCGCCATAGGCATCAGTCTTCACCGGCTTCAGGGGGTTCGACCAGTCGGTGGGGTTCGCGGCGCCCGTCCAGTCGTGCAGGCCCCAGCCGTCGTAGTTCCCGTCGGCGCGGTGGTAGTGGATGACCGCCTTGGTCTTGTCCTGCGCGGGATAGTCGGGCTTCTGCGTCAGTACGTCCGTCTTGCCCTGCTCGACCCAGACCTCGCCCGTCTTGGTGACGTCGATCGTGCGGTCGGCGGAGACGTCCTTGTTGCCGTCCTTGTCGATGACCAGGAAGCCGACGTTCGAGGCGCCGGACTTCAGCTTGACGTAGGCGAAGGCGCCGTAGGCGTCGCGGCCGGTGAAGGGGTGGCTGGCGGGCCAGTTCGTGGCCTCGCCGTCGGCGATGTCGCCCCAGGCGTACAGGCCCCAGTCGGCGTAGTCGCCGTCGGTGCGCTTGTAGTGGACGATCGCATAGTCGCGGGAGGAGGCGGTGGGGACCTCCGGGGCGGGCGGGGTGCCGGTGGTGCTGGACGCAGTGGCGCTCGCGGTGCGGCCCGCCGAGTCGATCACGACGGCCTTGTAGCGCAGGGCGGTGCCGGCCGGCACGTCCTTGCCGATGGTCTGGGTGACCTTGTACGGGGCGTGGTCGGCGGAGCCGAGGGTGCGCCACTTGCCGTTGCCGACCTGGGCAGCGAAGACGACCCGGTCGAGCTGACCGCCGGCGACGTCGGCGGAGAGCTCGACGGTGCCGGTGGCGCCGGTGTCCGGGGCCTTGAGGGTGAGGGTCGGCTTGGTGGCGGGCTTGGCGAGAGCGCCGGCCGCCTTGAGGACGACGGCGGAGCCGGCCGGGACGGTGACGGTGATCTTCTTGTCGGCGTCGGTCTTCGCGGTGGCGTCCGTGCCGTAGATCCCGCGGTACGTCATGCCCGCGGAGCCGGTCTCGAAGGTGGCGGTCTTCGCCTCGTCGGCGTTGTTGAGGGCGACGACGTACTCGGCACCGGCCTTGGCGTCCGTGCGGGTGAAGGCGTAGACGCCTGAGCCGTCGGCCGCGTACCGCTGCGTCTGGACTCCGTCGGTGAGCGCCGGGTTGTTCTTCCGGAGCTTCGAGAGAGCGGCGATCTCCTTGTAGAGCGGTGCGCTCTTGTCGTAGGAGTCGCTCGCGTGGGTGCGGGCGGTGCCGATCTCGTCGTCGTCGAGGTAGTCGGCGACCTTGGAGGCGAACATCGTCTGGCGGGCGTCCTTGTCGCCGCCGGAGCCGGTGAAGCCCTGCTCGTCGCCGTAGTAGACGACGGGGTTACCGCGGCTGAGGAACATCAGCTCGTTGGCGAGCCGGTCCTTCTTGAGCAGCTCGGCGTCCGTGGCCTTTGGGTTGTCCTGGTTCAGGAAGTACCCGATGCGGCCCATGTCGTGGTTGCCGAGGAAGGTGACCTGCTCATAGGCGTTGGCCTTGTCGGTCGTGTACTTGTAGTCGTCGCCGAAGACACCGGCCAGCTTCTGCGCGCTGCCGCCCTGGGAGGCGTACTGGCGGGCAGCCTCCTGGAAGGGGAAGTCGAGGGTGGCGTCGAGGCGGCCCTGGGTGACGTACGGGGACGTGATGGAGGCGTCGGCGGAGTAGACCTCACCGAACATGAAGAAGTTCTTGCGGCCGTGCGCGGCGGCGTACTTGTCGAGCGCGGTCGCCCACTGCGTCCAGAACTCCATGTTCACGTGCTTCACGGTGTCGATCCGGAAGCCGTCGACACCGAAGTCCCTGACCCAGCGCTCGTAGATCTTCTCCATGCCGCTGACGACCTCGGGACGCTCGGTCCACAGGTCGTCGAGGCCGGAGAAGTCGCCGTAGGTGGTGGACTCGCCGGCATAGGTCGAGTCACCCCGGTTGTGGTACATCGTCGGGTCGTTCAGCCAGGCCGGGACCTTGCTGTCGCTCGCGACCTTCGGGGTGCGCGGGAAGGAGTCGGCGTCCACGGCCGGGAACTTCCTGCGGCCGTCGGCGTAGTCGGAGTCGTCGAAGGGCCGCCCGTCCTTGGTCAGATACGGGAAGGCGCCCTTGGACAGATAGTCGTAGGACTTCTCCTCATAGTCGACGACGTCGGCGGTGTGGTTGGTGATGACGTCGAAGAAGACCTTCATGCCCTTGGCGTGCGCCTTGGAGATGAGGGCTTCGAGGTCCTTGTTGGTGCCGAAGTGCGGGTCGACCTGGGTGAAGTCGGTGATCCAGTAGCCGTGGTACCCGGCGGAGGCATTGGCGCCCGTCCCCTGCACCGGCCGGTTCTTGAAGATCGGCGCCATCCAGATGGCGGTGGTGCCGAGCCCCTTGATGTAGTCGAGCCGCTTGGTCAGGCCCTTGAGGTCGCCGCCCTGGTAGAAGCCCTTGTCGGTGGGGTCGTACCCGGTGCTGAGGCGCGACCCGGTCAGCCCGCCCTTGTCGTCGGACCTGTCGCCGTTGGCGAAACGGTCCGGCATGACGAAGTAGAACTGCTCGCGGGTGTCGTCGTGCCGGGCGGTCTCGGCGGCGAGCTTCGCGTCCGAGGGGGGCGCGGGCGGGGCCGCGGCGTGTGCGGCCAGGGGCTGCACGAGGGCTGCGGCGAGCGCGGCGACGGCGACGGCCGCGACCCGTCCGGCATGGGCGGTACGGCGCGTCGAGGGCGCCGGCCATCTCGGTATCACAGGCGGGAACTCCTTGCGATTACGGCTCTGTTGGGTCCGACCCCGCGCGACCGTACCGCTGCCGAAAGGTTTACAGCAAGACCCTTGAAATTCATAGCAAGAAGTTTCAGCGTCAACCTTGACGTGCCCTCCTCAACTGCCGCACGCTCACCGGCAGTTGAAGCCTCACCCTCTCAACTCGGAGCCGCACATGACCGGACACCGACCCCCGGGTGCCTTCCGTCGGACAGCCGGAGCCGTGGCCGCCGGCGCGCTGGCACTCGCGGGCGTGCTCGCCCTGCCGCCGACTCCCGCGCAGGCCGACACGACAGCCAAGGGCGATGTGATCGCCAACCTGTGGGAGTGGAACTGGGACTCGATCGCCTCGGAGTGCACCAACGTGCTGGGCCCCGCGGGCTACGGCGCGGTACAGGTGGCCCCGCCGGCCGAGTCGCTCAAGCAGTCCAGCTACTACTGGTGGGACGTCTACCAGCCGTACTCGTACAACCTGAACAGCCGCTTCGGTACGGCGGCGAAGTTCGCGTCGATGGTCAGCACCTGTCACGCGGCGGGCGTGAAGGTCTACACGGACGCGGTCGTCAACCACACCGCCGCACAGACCGGCACCGGCTACAACGGCACGACGATCACCAACAAGTACGACACCCCGGAGTGGGACCGCACCGACTACCACGACGCGTCGTCCTGCCCCACCTCCGACCTGACCATCCAGGACTACTCGAACCTCACCCAGGTCCAGAACTGCGAACTCCTGGGCCTGCCCGACCTCAAGACCGGCTCGGACACCGTCCGCACCGGCATCGCGAACTTCCTGAACTCCCAGCTGGCCCTCGGCGTCGACGGCTTCCGCGTGGACGCGGCCAAGCACATCCCCGAGGCCGACCTGGCGGCGATCGAGTCCAAGCTGACGAACACCACGTCCGGCTCGGCCCCGTACGTCTTCCAGGAGATCTACCCGGGCTCGACGCCCCAGCCCGCGGACTACTACGCCACCGGTGACGTCCTGGACTTCACCTACGCGAGCAAGCTGAAGTCGGCGTTCCAGGGCAACGTGAGCGACCTGGAGTCGCTGTCCTCCTCCGGGATCCTGCCCGCCGCCAACTCGGTGTCCTTCGTGACCAACCACGACACCGAACGCAACGGCCTGCACATGAGCTACAAGGACGGCGACACCTACAAGCTCGCCAACCTCTTCCAGCTCGCCTACAAGTGGGCGACCCCGACGGTGTACGCCAGCTGGGAGTGGACCCAGAGCGACCAGGCGCCACCGAACTCCTCGGGCTTCGTGACCAGCACGGACTGCTCCAGTGGCTCCTGGTACTGCCTCGACCGCGACACCGGGGTCGTCGGCATGGTGGCCTGGCACAACGCGGTCGACACGGCCGCCGTCTCCAACTGGCAGACCAAGTCGTCCAGCGTGATCGGCTTCGGCCGCAGCGGCGCGGGCTTCTTCGCCCTGAACAACGGCTCGTCGTCCGTCACGTACACCTTCACCACCGGCATGGCCGACGGCACGTACAGCAACGTGATCGACGGCGGCGCCACGAAGGTGACCGTCGCCGGCGGCAACACGTCGATCACCGTCCCCGCCAAGAGCGCGGTCGCCTTCTTCGACTCCTCCTACACCTGCACGGTGGGCTGCGGCGACCCGGGAGGCGGCGGTTCGACGTCGACGGTGAGCGCGACGTTCAACGATTACGCGTCGACGACCTCCGGCACGAACGTGTACGTCGTCGGCTCGATCCCGGCACTGGGCGGCTGGGACACGTCGAAGGCGATCCAGCTGTCGTCGAGCGGCTACCCGGTCTGGTCGGGGGAGGTGAGCGTGCCGATCAACACGTCGTTCGAGTTCAAGTTCATCAAGAAGGACAGCTCGGGCAACGTCACCTGGGAGTCCAACGCCAACCGAACGGCCTCCGCGGCCAGTACGGCCATCACCGTCAACAGCTCCTGGAACGTGGCCACCGCCAACGCCACCGACGTCACCTTCAACGAGTACGCGACGACCAGCTGGGGCACCAACGTCTACGTCGTCGGCTCCCTCCCCTCCCTCGGCTCCTGGAACACGGGCGACGCCATTCCACTGTCCTCGGCGTCCTACCCGACCTGGAGCAGGCTGGTCATCGTCCCCAGGAGCACGGCCTTCGAGTACAAGTACGTGAAGAAGGACGGCTCCGGGAACGTGACCTGGGAGTCCGGTACGAACCGCTCGTACACGACGGGCAGTTCGTCCGGCTACACGACGAGCGACACCTGGAAGTAGCGGGCGGGGCTCAGCAGCTCGACCTGCCCGTGTAGATCGCGAGCGCCGTATTGCTGCCCAAGGTGGCGGTGAACTGCCCACTGGAGTTCACCGTCACCGTCGTGTTGTTCTGCACGTTGCAGTACGTGCCCGCCGCCAGCGACGTCTGGTACGTCCGGGTCAGGGACGAGGACTCGTGGTTGATCGCCACATAGCCCTTGCCGCCCCGGCCGAAGGCGATGGCCTGGTAGCCGTTGTCCCACCAGTTCGTCACCGACTCGCCGCGCGTCGCGTTGCGGAAGGCGACCATCGACTTGATCTCCGGCCAGGCGTGCTGGCACTTCCAGCCGTCCTGCCAGCAGGCGTTGACCGTACCGCCGTTCGGCGGGCCGGCGTCCACGTCGGACCACTCGTAGCCGGAATTGATGTCCGGGGCGCCGTAGGGGTACGCCAGCATGAACACGTTGGCCAGCGTGTAGTTCGCGCCGTCCTTGTAGTTCAGGGTCGAGCCGTTTCGCTCCGTGTCGTGGTTGTCCACGAAGACACCCGCCACCGAACTGCTCATGTAGCCCCAGCCCTCGCCGTAGTTCTTCAGGTAGGCGAGGCGCTCGCTGTTGAAGACGCGCTTGAGGTCGTAGGCGTAGCGGAACTCCTGGACGTCGCCGTTGCCCGTGTACTCCGTGGGCTGGACCGCCTCGTTCGCGCCGTAGATGACCTCCTGCTTCCAGTAGACGGAGGGGTTCGTCAGGCGGGTCTTGATGTTGGCCAGGTCGTCCGCCGGGATGTGTTTTGCCGCGTCGATGCGGAAGCCGTCCACGCCGAGGGTGAGAAGGTCGTTCATGTAGCCGGCGATGGTCTTGCGGACGTACTCCTCACCGGTGTCCAGGTCGGCGAGGCCGACCAGTTCGCAGTGCTGGACGTTCCAGCGGTCGGCGTAGTTGGTGACCTGGGAGGTGCAGTCGTCGAAGTCGTAGGAGGAGTACAGGCCGGGGTAGTCGTACTTCGTGTACGACGAGCCGCCGGTGCCGGTGCCCGATCCCGCCGCCATGTGGTTGACGACCGTGTCGACGACGACCTTGACGCCTGCCGCGTGGCACGTGTTCACCATGTTCTGGAACGCCGTGCGGTCGCCCAGGCGGCCCGCGATCTTGTAGCTCACCGGCTGGTACGAGGTCCACCACTGCGAGCCCTGTATGTGCTCGGCGGGCGGGGAGACCTGCACGTAGCCGTAGCCGGCGGGGCCGAGGGTGTTGGTGCACTCGCGGGAGACCGAGGCGTACTTCCACTCGAAGAGGACCGCGGTGACGTCCTTGGTGCCGGGTGGGGAGGCATGTGCGGCCGACGGGGTCATGACAAGGGCGGCGGCCGTGAGGGCGAGCGCCCCGGAGAATGTTCTGCGTGCCATGTGGGGGTTCCTTCGTCGTTGAAGGCTCTTGCTGAAACCTTGCTGAAACCTTTCGGTTGGCGAGATGTTAAAGGCCCGCCACCCAAAAGGGCAGCGGGCCGTTGAAAGTTGATGCAAGAAGTTACCTGGTGACGGTCCCTCAGACCGTCGTCCACCACACCGTGGTGTCCGCGGGCACCTTCGCCTCGCCGTCCGCTTCCGTCACCTCACCGCTGGTGAGCAGCACACGTCCGTACGCCGGAGTCGTCACCGACTCCCCCGACGTGTTCGCGACGCACACGAACTCCCCGCGCCGGAAGGCGAGGACGCCTTCGGGGGCGCGCAGCCACTCCACCGCGTCGCCCGCACCCAGGTCGGGCTGCGACCGGCGGGCGCTCAGCGCGGAGCGGTACAGCTCCAGCGTCGAACCCGGCACGCCCGACTGCGCCTCGACGCTCAGCTCGGCCCAGGCCGCGGGCTGCGGAAGCCAGCTGCCGCCGCTGCCGAAGCCGTACGAGGAGCCCGTACGGGTCCACGGGATCGGGACACGGCAGCCGTCGCGGAAGCCGTCCTGACCGGCGCCCCGGAAGAACGCCGGGTCCTGGCGCACCTCGTCGGGCAGGTCGACGACGTCGGGCAGGCCGAGCTCCTCGCCCTGGTAGACGTAGGCCGAGCCGGGCAGCGCCAGCATGAGGAGGGTGGCGGCACGGGCCCTGCGCAGGCCCAGTTCACGGTCGCCCGCGGTGCGGATCTGGGTGCCGAGGCCGGGCGGGTTGGCGAAACGGGTGGCGTGGCGGGTGACGTCGTGGTTGGACAGGACCCAGGTGGCGGGGGCGCCCACCGGGCGCATGGCCTCCAGGGTGCGGTCGATGACCGTGCGCAGCTCCTTGGCGTCCCACTCCGTGCCGAGGTACTGGAAGTTGAAGGCCTGGTGCAGCTCGTCGGGGCGGACGTAGTTCGCGGTGCGCTCGACGGTCGGGGTCCAGGCCTCCGCGACGAAGATGCGCTCGCCCGCGTACTCGTCGAGGATCGTGCGCCACTGGCGGTAGATGGCGTGCACGCCGTCCTGGTCGAAGAACGGCATGACATCGTTGCCCAGCAGTTTCAGCTGGTCGTGGGAGCCGAGGTCCGGGAGGCCCGCCGCCTTCACCAGCCCATGGGCGACGTCGATACGGAAGCCGTCGACGCCCATGTCCAGCCAGAAGCGGAGGATCGAGCGGAACTCGTCACCGACCGCCGGGTGCTCCCAATTGAAGTCGGGCTGCTCGGGGGCGAAGAGGTGGAGGTACCACTCGCCGGGGGTGCCGTCCGGCTCCGTCACGCGCGTCCACGCGGGTCCGCCGAAGATGGACTCCCAGTCGTTCGGCGGGAGTTCGCCGTTCTCGCCCTTGCCGGGGCGGAAGTGGTAGCGGTCCCGCAGCGGGGAGCCGGGGCCCTCGGCGAGCGCCCGCTTGAACCACTCGTACTGGTCGGAGGAGTGGTTGGGAACCAGGTCGACGATGATGCGCAGGCCCAGCCCGTGGGCGTCACGGATCAGCGCGTCGGCGTCGAGCAGGTTGCCGAACATGGGGTCCACGGCGCGGTAGTCGGCGACGTCGTAGCCGGCGTCGGCCTGCGGCGAGGCGTAGAAGGGGCTGAGCCACACGGCGTCCACGCCGAGATCGCGCAGGTACGGGAGTCTGGAACGTACGCCCTCCAGGTCGCCCATGCCGTCACCGTTGCTGTCGGCGAAACTGCGCGGATAGACCTGGTAGATCACCGCGTCCCGCCACCAGTCGCGGCGCTTGGCGACGGTGGCGACGGCGGCGGTCGGGGCCGGGTCGGCGGTGGAGTGCTGGCTCATGGCGTCCTTGATGTGTAACGAAGTTCGGGTCATGGGGCAGGTGTACGACGGCGGGTGTACGGCTGCGGGTGTACGGCTGCGGATCAGCTGGGCGGCCGCGGTGCCGGCGGGGTCGGATGGGCACCGCGGCCGCCACCCGCGCGGTCAGGCGCGCGGGAGCCTTTTCCTTGAGGGGGGTCAGCCCTTCGTGCCGCCGGCGGTGAGGCCGGTCACCAGGTTCTTCTGGACAAGGTAGAAGAACACGGACACGGGTATCGCGATCAACACCGCGGTGGCGGCCATGTAGTTCCATTGCGCGTCGTGCTCGCTGACGAAGGTCTGCAGACCGACGGCGAAGGTGTACTTCGAGTCGTCGAGCATGAACGTGGTCGCGAAGGCGACCTCGCCGACGGCGGTGATGAAGTTGTAGAAGCCGGCGACGGCCAGCCCGGGGCGGGCCAGCGGCAGGATCAGCCGGAAGAAGGTGCCGAAGGGGCTGAGCCCGTCCACGCGTCCGGCCTCGTCGATCTCGAAGGGGATGGTGTCGAAGTACCCCTTGAGCAGCCAGGCGCTGTACGGCACGGCCGTGGTGCAGTTGATGACGATCAGCGACCAGTAGGTGTCGATGAGACCGAGCTCGCTGAAGATCTCGTACATCGGCACGATCAGGATGGCGATCGGGAAGGCCTGGGTGAGCAGCAGCACCCACATCAGCGACTTGTAGCCGGGGAAGCGCATGCGCGAGACGGCGTAGCCGGTGGTCGCGGCGACGAAGACACCGATCAGGGTGGTCCCGAGGGCCACGATCATCGTCGACTTGAACCAGTCGAAGAAGGCGGTGTGCTCCAGCACGAAGCTGTAGTTGGAAAAGCCGATCTTGCCCAGGATCTTGCCGGGGTGCAGGTAGGAGTCCTTGTCCGGGCCGAGGGACAGGAAGAACAGCCAGGCCACCGGGGCCAGCGCGATGAGGCTCGCCACGACGAGGCTGCCGTGGAGCAGGGCGGCGCCCAGCGGGCCGCGCTCGCCGCGGCGGCGGGTCCGGCGCGGGGGCTGCGCTGCGGGGGCCGGCCCGGCCTGGGTCTTTTCGAGGGTCTGGGTGCTCATGGCGGCGGCTCCTGCGGCGTCAGACGGCGAGCTGGTCATTGCGCTTCAGCCAGCGGAAGTAGAAGGAGGTGAAGACGGTCAGGAACGACAGCAGCAGCACGCCGTACGCGGCGGACTGGGCGAAGTCGCGCGGCTGCTGTCCGAAGCCCACGAAGTAGGCCCAGGTGACGAGGATCTGGGCGTCGGGCGCGCCGGTCGGACCGAACAGCAGGAAGATGATGGCGAACTGGTTGAAGGTCCAGATGACGCCGAGCAGCACCACGGTGGAGCTGACCGAGCGCAGGCCGGGCAGGGTGACGTACCGGAAGCGCTGCCAGGCGCTGGCGCCGTCCATCTCGGCGGCCTCGTAGAGGGAGGAGTCGATGGACTGCAGGCCGCCGAGGAGCGAGAGCATCATGAACGGGACACCGCACCAGGTGTTGACCATGATCGCGGCGAACCGCTGCCAGAAGGTGTCCTCCAGCCACTGCGGCTGGGGCAGGTGGAGCGCGCCGAGGACCTGGTTGAGCACACCGGAGTCGGAGAGCATGATCCGCCAGGAGAAGACGGTGACGAAGGTCGGCACGGCCCAGGGCAGGACCAGCAGCAGCCGGTAGAACGTGCGGCCGCGCAGCTTCTGGTTGAGTATGAGGGCGAGGCCGAGGCCGATGGTGTAGTGCAGGAAGACGCAGGCGGCCGTCCAGAAGACGGTCCACAGGAAGTGCGACCAGAACCGGTCGTAAGCCAGCGGGCCGAACAGGATGTCCTTGTAGTTGTCGAACCCGATGAACTTGTAGGTGGCGGCGATGTGGTTGACGCCGATCGTGCGCGCCGAGTTGAGGCTGTTGGCGTCGGTGAGGGTGAGGTAGAGGCCCCGCGCCAGGGGGTAGCCCACCAGGACACCGAGCACGATGACCACCGGGGCGATCATCGCGTAGGCGTACCAGTACTTCTGGAAGCCGTTCTTGAGGCGCTGGCCCAGCCCGGGCCGAGGCGCGCGGTCACCGCGGCGCTTGCCGGTCGCGCGGTCGATGGCGACTGTCATGGTTCGACACCTTCTGGAGGATCAAGGGGGACGGGCTGGGCACGGCCGGTGGCCGCCGGATCTCTCCCCCCTTTTATCTTTCAGGGAGACCCGGCGGCCACGCGGTGCTTACTTGCTGAAGTCCGGAACCAGCTTCTGGATCGCGAGCTCAACGTTGCTCAGACCCTTGTCCAGGGACTCCTTGCCGCCGGCGATCTTGGGCAGCTCGGTGTCCAGCGGGCCCCACAGGGAGCTGTACTCGGGCAGCGCGGGACGCGGCTGGGCAGCGGAGAGCACGCCCTGGTAGCCGGCGATGCCCGGGTTGGACTTGACCTCGGCGGTGTAGGCGTCGTCACGGGTGGGCAGCGTGGAGTTCTTCAGGGCGATGGCCGACTGGGACTTCGCCGAGGTCATGAAGTTGACGAACTTCAGCGCGGCGTCCTGGTGGGCCTTGTCCGAGCCGGCGTAGACCGAGAGGTTGTGGCCGCCGGTCGGGGCGCCCGCCTTGCCGGAGGAGCCGGCCGGGACGGTGGCGATGCCCAGGTTGGACTTGTCCTTGAAGGCCGTGCCCTTGTAGAAGTTCGTGATCTCCCAGGGGCCCTGGACGATCGCGGCGACCTTGCCGTTGACGAACGCGTCCTGGATGTGGGCGTAGGCGTCGGCGGTGGTGTCGGCCTTGTGCAGGCCCTTGCCGGAGAACAGGCCCAGCCAGGTGCCGTACGCCTTCTTGGCGGCGTCGGAGTTCACCGTGATCTTCTTGGCGGAGGCGTCGACGGTGTCGGTGCCCTCGCCGTAGAGGAAGGACTGCGCGTAGTAGGCCGAGGTGGAGCCCCAGTAGCCGTCGACGCCGGCCTTGGCCTTGACCTTCGCGGCGTCGGACTTCAGCTCGTCCCAGGTCTTGGGGGCCTCGGTGATGCCGGCCTTCTTGAAGAGGGCCTTGTTGTAGACGAGCGCGAGGGTGTCCGTGACGAACGGCACGCCGTACGTCTTGCCCTCGTACTGGGCCTGGGTGATCAGGTTGGACTTGAACTTGTCCTTGTCCGCGAGGGCCGCGGTGCCGTCCAGCGGCAGGAGGTAGCTCTTCTTGGCGAAGGCCGGGGTCCAGCCCACCTCGGAGCGCAGCACGTCCGGGGCGCCCTTGGAGCCGGCGGCGGTGTCGAACTTGTTCTGCGCCTGGTCGAAGGGGACGTTGACGTACTTGACCTTGATGTTCTTGTTGGCGGCCTCGAATTCCTTGACCAAGGCCTGGTACGTCGGTGCCTCATTCGTGGCGTTGGAGGTGTCCCACCAGGTGATGGTCACCGGGCCGTCCGACGACTTGTCGCTGCCGCTGTCGCTCCCGCCGCACGCCGTCGCCGTGAGGGCGAGGGACGCCACCAGCGCGGAGGCCGCTATGCCACGCCGCATGAGTTCTCCTTGAGGGTTAAAGCCCGAGTGGTGGAGGGCGGCCCGTCCGCCGCCCTGCCGACTTGCCGACTGCGCCTTTGCGGCCGCCGGGCGTCGAGAACGTAACAGCGATGTAAGCGTTGCGAAAGACCTTGCAGAAAAAAAGTGCAAGAGAACACGGCGGTTACCCCGCCGTGACCTGCGTGCGATCCGACCGCGACCCTGATCCCCGGCCGATCAGCGCGCTGGGGGACACTTGTGCAAGACTCTGCAAGCTCTTGCCATGCACTCCGGACGCGGGGATCATCCCCTTGCGGACCGGGCACCGACCGGCCGACCACAAGTCGGCCAGAAGCCAGAAGGACGAGGGAGCGCGATGACGCAGCAACCCGCAGTGGGCCGTCGGGCCGCTCGCGCACGGCGTCCGATCGGTGTGCAAGGCGAGGTACGGCCGGTACAGTCCGGTGGCGTGACCACACGGCTTGCCGACATCGCAGCGCAGGCGGGGGTGAGCGAAGCGACCGTAAGCCGCGTTCTCAATGGGAAGCCGGGCGTCGCCGCCACCACCCGCCAGTCCGTGCTCGCCGCGCTGGACGTGCTCGGCTACGAGCGTCCGGTACGGCTGCGGCAACGCAGCGAGGGCCTGGTGGGCCTGATCACCCCGGAGCTGGAGAACCCGATATTCCCGGCCCTGGCGCAGGTCATCGGCCAGGCGCTGACCCGGCAGGGCTACACCCCGGTGCTCGCCACGCAGACCCCGGGCGGGTCGACGGAGGACGAGCTGACCGAGATGCTCGTCGACCGCGGGGTCGCCGGGATCATCTACGTCTCCGGACTGCACGCGGACACCACCGCCGACATGCAGCGCTATGAGCGGCTGCGGGCGCAGGGCGTGCCGTACGTGCTGGTCGACGGCTTCTCGCCGAAGGTGCAGGCGCCGTTCATCTCCCCGGACGACCGGGCGGCGATGACACTGGCCGTGACGCACCTGGTCTCCCTGGGCCACACCCGCATCGGTCTCGCCCTGGGCCCGAAGCGGTTCGTCCCGGTGCAGCGCAAGATCGAGGGCTTCGTGCGCGCGATGCAGGACCAGCTGGGCCTGAGCGCGGAGGTGGTCGAGGGGGAGCTCGTCCAGCACTCGCTGTACACCCTGGAGGGCGGTCAGGCGGCCGCCACGGCGCTCATCGAGCGGGGCTGCACGGCGGTGGTCTGCGCCAGCGACATGATGGCCCTGGGCGCGATACGGGCGGCCCGGCAGCTCGGTCTGGAAGTCCCCCGGGACATCTCGGTGGTGGGCTTCGACGACTCCCCGCTGATCGCCTTCACCGACCCGCCGCTCACGACGGTCCGCAAGCCGGTGCCGGCGATGGGGCAGGCCGCGGTGCGCACGCTGCTGGAGGAGATCGGGGGGACGCCCGCTCCGCACAGCGAGTTCGTCTTCATGCCGGAGCTGGTGGTGCGCGGTTCGACCGCGTCGGCTCCCGGGGAGCGGACTCGTCCCTGATTCCGGCCGGATCCCCGCCTGATTCCTGAAATGCCCTGGAGTCGTCCTTGAGGGGGAGAAATCCCCCGTTCCGCACAGTGCGCTGGTAGGAGGCCTGGGCGTCGTCTCGCCGTAGGACGTGCGGCAGGAACCCGACCTTGGGATGATCGGTCGGACGCACCTTTTCTGGCAGACTCTGTGGCTATGAGTGACTCGACCGTGACAGATCCGGAAGGTCGCGAGCAGGTGGCCGTTCGGCGGGCCGTCACGGGCGAGGGCGAGCAGGGTTTCCTCCGTCGGTTGCGCACTCCGCGGCGGCCTCGTATCTGGTTCGAGGTCCTGCTGATCGCGGTGTGTTACTGGACGTACTCGCTCATCCGCAACGCGGTTCCGGAGCAGCGGGGCGCGGCACTGCGCAACGCCGACTGGATCTGGCGGACCGAGCACCGGCTGGACATCGCCGTCGAGGAATCGGTCAACCACACCGTGAACTCGGTGTCTTGGCTGATCGTGGGCATGAACTACTACTACGCGACGCTGCACTTCGTGGTGACGCTGGGTGTGCTGATGTGGCTCTACCGCAGCCACCCCGGGCGTTACGCGGCGACGCGTCTGGTGCTGTTCGCGACGACGGGCGTGGCCCTGGTCGGTTACTACCTGTATCCACTCGCCCCGCCCCGGTTGATGAACGGCGGCCGCTTCGTCGACACCGTGATGGTCCACCACACCTGGGGTTCGATGGCCTCGGGCGACCTGAAGCACATGTCGAACCAGTACGCGGCGATGCCGTCGATGCACATCGGCTGGTCGCTGTGGTGCGGCCTGACGGTCTTCGCGCTGGCCAAGATGCCGTGGGTCCGTGTGCTGGGCCTCCTCTACCCGGCGACGACGCTGCTGGTCATCGTCGCCACCGCCAACCACTTCTGGCTCGACGCGGTCGGCGGCGTCCTGTGCCTCACCTTCGGCTTCACGGTGGCCGGGCTGTGGTACGGCACCCTGCCGTACGCGCTGCCGCGCGTGGTGGCGAGGGGGACGGGGGGCACGTTACTGCCCGACGAGGCGTGACCGCTGCGCGGCTCCGCCGGAGGGTCACCGGTTCGGCACTGCCGGTGGGCGACGGCAAGGCCGGTCACACCGTCCGCCGCGACGGCGGCCGGGCGCGACGGCGGTGGTCGGCGGTTGCACAACGCGCCCGCACCGCCGCGGCCCGGGGCGCGCCGGCCCCGTAACCCCGCCGAACCGCCGGAGGCTCACGCTCCGTAGAAGAGTTCCTCCACGACCGCCCGTGCCCTGCGGGTCGTGCGGCGGTAGGCGTCGAGCATGTCGCCGGCGTGGCCGGGGCCGTAGCCGAGGTAGCGGCCCACCGCGGCCAGTTCCCGGGCTTCCGAGGGGAACGTGTCGCCGGCCCGGCCGCGGACCAGCATCACCGCGTTGCGGACGCGGGTGGCGAGGACCCAGGCCTCGTCCAGGGTCGCGGCGTCCTCGGTGGAGATCAGACCGGCCGCGCGGGCGGCGGCCAGGGCCTCCCGGGTGCGGGTGATGCGCAGGCCGGGCTCCGCCCAGCCGTGCTGGAGCTGGAGCAGCTGGACGGTCCACTCGACGTCGGACAGGCCGCCGGGGCCGAGCTTGGTGTGGAGCTTGGGGTCGGCGCCGCGCGGGAGGCGTTCGGACTCCATGCGGGCCTTCAGGCGCCGGATCTCGCGCACCGCTTCGTCGCCGAGACCCTCCGCCGGGTAGCGCAGGGGGTCGATCAGCTCGATGAAGCGGCCGGCCAGGTCCTCGTCCCCGGCGACGGGTTCGGCCCGCAGCAGTGCCTGCGACTCCCAGACCAGGGACCAGCGGCGGTAGTAGGCCTCGTACGACTTCAGGGTCCGCACGAGCGGGCCGGACTTGCCCTCGGGACGCAGGTCCGCGTCGATGAGCAGGGGCGGGTCGGCGCTGGGGATCTGGAGCAGGCGGCGCATCTCGGCGACCACCTTGTTGGCCGCCTCCGAGGCCTCCCGCTCCTCGACGCCCTCCCACGGCTCGTGCACGAAGAGGACGTCGGCGTCGGAGCCGTAGCCCAGTTCGTTGCCGCCGAACCGGCCCATGCCGATGACCGCGAAACGGGTGGGCAGCGTGTCGCCCCAGCCGTCGCGGACCACGGCCCGCAGCGTGCCCGCGAGGGTCGCCGCCGTGAGGTCGGAGACCGCGGTGCCGACGCGGTCGACCAGCGCGCCCTGGTCGGGCTCGGCGGGGTTCGTCTCGGTGCCGTAGGAGTCGACGATGTCCGCGGCGGCCGTACGGAACAGTTCGCGGCGGCGGACGCCACGGGCGGCCGCGACGGCCTGTTCGGCGTTCTCGGCGCGGCCGACCGCGGCCAGGATCTCCTGTTCCAGGTGGGCGCGTCCGCGCGGTTCAAGCCCGCTGCCGCCGTCGCCGAGCAGGGCCACCGCCTCGGGGGCGCGCATGAGGAGGTCGGGGGCGAGGCGGCCCGCCGACAGGACGCGGGCGAGGTTCTCGGCCGCGGCGCCCTCGTCCCGCAGCAGCCGCAGGTACCAGGGGGTCTTGCCGAGCGCGTCGGACACCTTGCGGAAGTTCAGCAGGCCCGCGTCGGGGTCGGCGGAGTCCGCGAACCAGCCGAGCAGGACCGGCAGCAGGGTGCGCTGGATGGCGGCCTTGCGGGTGACCCCGGACGCCAGCGCCTCCAGGTGGCGCAGCGCCGCGGCAGGGTCGGCGTAGCCGAGGGCGACCAGGCGTTCGCGGGCCGCCTCCAGGCTGAGCCGGGCCTCGCCGGGGGCGAGTTGCGCGACGGCGGCGAGCAGCGGGCGGTAGAAGAGCTTCTCGTGCAGGCGCCGTACGACGCCGGCGTGCCGCTTCCACTCGCGGGTCAGCTCGGCCACCGGGTCGGCGCGCAGGCCCAGCGAGCGGCCCAGGCGGCGCAGGTCGGCCTCCTCCTCGGGGACGAGGTGGGTGCGGCGCAGCCGATAGAGCTGGATGCGGTGCTCCATGGAGCGCAGGAAGCGGTAGGCGTCGTCGAGCCCGGCGGCGTCGTCGCGGCCGACGTAGCCGCCGCGGGCCAGCGCCTGCAGGGCGTCCAGGGTGGTGCCGCTGCGCAGGGAGGGGTCGGTGCGGCCGTGCACCAACTGGAGCAGCTGGACGGCGAACTCGACGTCCCTGAGGCCGCCGGGGCCCAGCTTCAGCTGGCGGTCGACCTCGGCGACGGGGATGTTCTCGATGACCCGGCGGCGCATCCGCTGCACGTCGGGAACGAAGTTCTCGCGCTCGGCGGCCTTCCAGACGAGGGGTTCGACGGCGGCGACGTACTCCTCCCCCAGCGTGATGTCCCCGGCCACCGGGCGGGCCTTGAGCAGCGCCTGGAACTCCCAGGTCTTGGCCCAGCGCTGGTAGTAGGCGAGATGGCTGCTGAGGGTGCGGACGAGGGGGCCGTTGCGGCCCTCGGGGCGCAGATTGGCGTCCACGGGCCAGATGGAGCCCTCGACGGTGGTCTCCGAGCAGATCCGCATCATGTGCGAGGCCAGCTTGGTGGCGGACCGGAGCGCCTTGCCCTCGTCGGCGCCGTCCACGGCCTCCCCGACGAAGATCACGTCGACGTCGGAGACGTAGTTCAGCTCGTGGCCGCCGCACTTGCCCATCGCGATCACCGCGAGCCGGCACAGCGCGGCGTCGTCGGGCGCGGCGGCCCTGGCGATGGCGAGGGCGGCGCGCAGGGTGGCGGTGGCCAGGTCGGCTAGCTCGGCGGCGGTCTGGGCGACGTCGGTGGTGCCGCACACGTCACGGGCGGCGATGGACAGCAGGCAGCGGCGGTAGGCGACGCGGAGGGAGACCGGGTCGGTCGCCTCGGCGAGGCCCCGTTCGAACTCCTCCACCCCGGGGTGCAGGTCCCGCGGCTCATAGGTGACGAGCGCCTCCCAGTCGCGCGGATGCCGGGCGAGATGGTCGGCGAGGGCGGCGGAGGCGCCCAGGACGCCCAGCAGGCGGTCGCGCAGGGGTTTGGCGGCTATCAGCGTGTCGACGAGTTCGCGGTGAGCCGTGGGTCCCGGCTGGGCCTCCAGGAGCCGTACGAGGCCGTGCAGGGCGAGGTCCGGGTCGGCGGTGGCACCCAGTGCCTCCAGGAGCACCGGGTCGTTGCGGACGAGGTCGAGTCCGGCGCTGTCCAGGAGCCGCTCGGCTGCCGTCGGGTCGGTGAAACCGTGCCGCAGCAGTCGCGTGAAGGTACTGCTCCTGCGCCCCGGCGTCATCATCCGCGGCCTCCCCTCGGATCAAGGTCGTCCTGGCCAGAGCCTAACCGGAGAGCCGCAAGGAGGCCCCGGGGCGGACCGCGATGAGTTCGGCGAGCGCACCCGGTCCGTACTGGGAAGGGACCATGGAACGGCAGGGAGGAATCATGCGGGACATCTCGCCCGTACGGCCGGACGGGGGGCGGGCGGGCGGACAGGGCGCTCGGACGCGGTGGCGATTCGGGTGAGTTGCGCGGCCGCCGGGGGCGTCGTTCCATGGTCATGACCCTCGAAGTGATCCTCGTGCCGGTGTCCGGCGTGGAACGGGCCAAGGAGTTCCACCGGGACGAGGTCGGCCGCCACGGGCCGCCGCACCGGGTGCCGGCCGAACCGGCGTACCGGAAGCAGTAGTTCACGCGGTCTTCATCCTCCGGGTTGGATGCCGTGAGGCGGGGGAATGTCGGCGTGTGCATGCTCAGTCCGCACCGCCAGCCCGTCCTTCCCCCACCGGAGGTTGATGTGTCCGGCAGCAGTACTGCCAGTTCGGCGTTCCGCCGTGCCCGCACCGTAGTGGCATCCGCAACGGCCTTCACCGCGGCCGCGATCGGGCTGTGGACAGGGCTCGGAAGCGGGGCCGCGCACGCCGCGGGCGCCGTACCGACCCCGGACCACGTGGTCGTCGTGGTCTTCGAGAACCACGCCTACAGCCAGGTCATCGGCTCCTCCAGCGCCCCGTACATCAACTCGCTCAAGACCGGCGGCGCCAACCTCAGCCAGTCCTACGCCGAGACCCACCCGAGCCAGCCCAACTACTTCGCCCTCTTCTCCGGCTCCACCCAGGGCATCACCGACGACAGCTGCTACACCCCCGGCTTCTCCTCGGCCGCCAACCTGGCCTCCGAGCAGATCGCGGCGGGCCGCAGCTGGGCCAGCTACAACGAGACGCTGCCCAGCCAGGGCTCGACCACGTGCAGCAGCGGCAATTACGCCCGCAAGCACAACCCGTGGTTCGGATTCAGCAATGTGCCGACCTCGACCGCGAAGACGTTCGCCCAGTTCCCGACGGACTACTCGACGCTCCCCCAGATGTCCTTCGTGGTCCCCAACCTGTGCAGCGACATGCACGACTGCTCGGTGTCGACCGGCGACACCTGGCTGCAGAACAACCTGGGCGCCTACGCGACCTGGGCCAAGACCCACAACAGCCTCCTGGTCGTCACCTTCGACGAGGACAACCGGCTCAGCGGCAACCGCATCCCGACGGTCCTTTACGGCCAGCCGGTGACGCCGGGCTCGTCGTCCTCCACGACGTACAACCACTACGACCTCCTCCGCACCCTGGAGGACACCCAGGGCCTGACCACGCACGCGGGCAACGCGGCCTCCGCCCAGGACATCAGCGGGATCTGGGCGTCCTGACGTGTACGTAGCGGACAGCCGCGCAAGTGCGCCGGCGTCCGCGGACGGCGCCGTCCGGCCCATAGCCGGGCGGCGCCGCGCCGCGGTCGCGCCCACGGTGCTCGCGCTGGGCACGGTCAGTCTGGTCACCGACGTCTCGTCGGAGATGGTCACGGCGGTGCTGCCGCTGTACCTGGTCGCGGGGCTGGGCCTGTCACCGCTGGGCTTCGGCCTGCTCGACGGCATCTACAACGGCTTCTCGGCGCTGGTCCGGCTGGCCGGGGGCCACCTCGCCGACCGGGGCGGGGGCCGGCACAAGTGGGTGGCGGGGGTCGGGTACGGCATCTCCGCGCTCTGCAAGCCGCTGCTGCTCATGGCGCACTCCCTCACACCGATCGGCCTGATCCTGGCGGCCGACCGCACCGGCAAGGGCCTGCGCACGGCCCCGCGCGACGCGCTGATCTCCCTGTCCAGCACGCCGGAGACCCGTGGCCGCGCCTTCGGGGTGCACCGGGCGATGGACACGGCGGGCGCGCTGCTCGGCCCGCTCGCCGCCTTCCTGATCCTGCGGGCGGCGGTGGACGGCTACGACGCGGTGTTCACGGTGAGCTTCTGCGTGGCCGTGCTCGGGGTGCTGGTGCTGGTGCTGTTCGTGCCGGGCGGCCGGGACCGTAAGCCGCCCACGGACACCGCACCTCCCACAGCGTCCCCCACCGCACCTCCCACCGCGCGCCCCACCGTACGCGCCGCCCTGGCCCTGCTCCGCCGCCGTGACCTGCGCCGCATCACGGTCTGCGCCCTGCTGCTGGGCCTCGCCACGGTGAGCGACTCCTTCGTCTACCTCCTGCTGCAGCGCCGCCTGGGGGTCCCCGACGGCTGGTTCGCCCTGCTGCCGCTGGGCACGGCGGCCGCGTTCCTCCTCCTCGCGGTGCCGCTGGGCCGGCTGGCGGACCGGGTGGGCCGCTGGCGGGTCTTCCTGGCGGGCCACGGCTCCCTCCTCCTGGCGTACGTCCTCCTGCTCACGTCCTGGCACGGCACCGCCCTGCCCTATGCGGTGCTTGCTCTGCACGGCGGCTTCTACGCGGCCACCGACGGCGTGCTGATGGCGACGGCCTCCGACGGCGTGCCCGAGGAGCTGCGCTCGTCCGGTCTGGCCGTCGTGCAGACCGGGCAGGCGCTGGCCCGTTTCGTCTGCTCACTGCTTTTCGGCGCGGCGTGGACGCTGTGGGGCGACCGTACGGCCCTGGCGGTCGCGACGGTGGCCCTGGCCGCGTGCGCGGCGTTCTCCTGCACGCTGCGCCCGACCTCGCTCCGCCCGACCCGGGAGTACGCCTCATGACCGTCCGGTCCCGCATCCTGGTCCTGCTGTCGGCCGTCGTCGTCCTGGCGGGGGTGGCGCTGGCCTCCGTCCTGCACGCGTCGGCACGGGCGGACCGCCGCGACCACACCCAGGCCGGCGGCCCGAAGGTCACGTCGGGCGAGGTGACCCTGACGGCGCCCGGCCGCATGGTGTTCCGCAACATGGCGTGGGGCCCGCACCGCGACGAACTGACCACGGTCCCGGCGTCGGACCCGTCGGGGCCGCGCACCGCCTCGGGCGTCAAGTGCCTGCGCTTCTACGCCGCCTCGGGCACGGGCGTGTGCCTCCAGGCGGTGCACGGCCCGGTCTCGGACACGTACCGTGCGCTGATCCTGGACGCGCGCCTGCGGACGACCGCCCACTACGACGTCCCCGGCATCCCGTCCCGCGCCCGCGTCTCCCCGACCGGTCACTTCGCCGCCTGGACGGCGTTCGTCGGCGGTGACTCGTACGCGGGCACGAACTTCTCGACCCGCGCGGCGATCGCCGACACCCGCACGGGGAAGCTGATCCCGTCCCTCGAAGCCTTCCGGATCATCAAGGACGGCCACACCTACCGGGCGGCGGACGTGAACTTCTGGGGCGTGACGTTCGCGGCGGACGACCGCACGTTCTACGCGACACTGGCGACGAAGGGCCACACCTACCTGGTGCGGGGCGACCTGCGTGCCCGAACCGTCACCACCGTCCACACGAACCTCGAATGCCCGTCCCTCTCCCCCGACGGCACACGTATCGCCTACAAGAAGCGGGTGCCGGGCCTCCCGAAGGACGCCCCCTGGCACCTGTACGTCCTCGACCTGCGCACCATGCGCGAGACACCGCTGGCGGAGCCGAGGAGCGTGGACGACCAGGCGGTGTGGCGGGACGCGCACACGATCGTGTACGCGCTGCCGGGCGACTACGGGGCGGACCTGTACCAGGTCCCGGCGGACGGGACGGGGCGGGCCCGGCGCATCAGCTCGGAGGCGGTGTCCCCCGCCTACCTGGGACGCCCACGCTCTCCCGCATGACGCTCTGCAGGTGTTCCAGGTGGTCCCACATCGCGATGATGTGGGCGCGGGCCTCGTCGACCGACTCCTCGGGGCGGGCGGGTGGCAGTCCTCCGTCCAGGCGCTTGAGGACGCCGTACAGCCGGTTCAGCCGGATGTTGACCGCGGTCGCCGCCGCCAGGACCGCGTCGGGGACGGCCATCTGCGCCTGGGAGTAGTGGGCCCGGTGCTCGCGCCGGGCCTCGTCCAGCCGCGTGCGCATCTCGTCCGTGACCGCGTCCGCCTGCAGCGCGTAGCGGAAGCGGTTCAGCTCGGAGTGGTAGTCGAGGGCCGCGGTGTTGAGGCCCACGCAGCACGCCCGCAGGGTCTCCAGGGCGGCCAGGCCCGCCTGGTACTCCCGGTCGTCGATCCGCTGCCGTTCGGCCTGGACGAGCTCCTTCGCCTTGGCACGCTCGGCCGACCGCTGTGCGAGCAGCCCCGAGGCCAGTGTGCCGAGGATGCCGAGCAGGGCGATCAGGAGCGAGGTGACCGAGCCGCTCACCGGGGCCTCCCGTCAGGCCGACCGCGGAGCGGTACTCCTCCCACTCCGACTTCTTGGTGCGCATTGTTGCGCAGCAAGTGATGCCGAATCAGGGCGACTTTATCCGACGGGCGTTGATGCAGGGCTGGTCGATGGGCGAGCGGCCGTGGTCGGCCGCCGGTTCACAGGCGCACGATGACCAGGGCGGTGTCGTCGGTGGCGTCACCGGGCGGGAGGAGGTCGGCGAGCACGGCGTCGGCGAGGGTTTCGGGGTCGTCCGCTCGGTGGCGGGCCAGGGAGTCGGCGAGGCGGGCGAGGCCGGTGTCGATGTCCTCGCGGCGGCGTTCGATCAGGCCGTCGGTGTAGAGCACGAGAACGGCGCCCTCACGGAAGGCCGCGACAGCCTGGATCCGGGGAGCGTGTTGAGGGCGGGCGGCCAGTGGCGGGTCGGTGGCCCGGTCCAGGAACTCGACGGTCCCGTCTCTGTGCAGGAGCCCCGGTGGGGGGTGGCCGGCGCTGCTGTAGGTGATGGTGCGGGTCTCCCAGTCGATGAATGCCGTGGCCACGGTTGTGTTCTCGGCGCCGTCGACGGTGCGGGCGTACAGCCCGAGGACTTCCAGGGCGCGGGCGGGGCCTTCGGCGACGAGGGAAGCGGCGGTGAGGGCGCTGCGCAGTTGTCCCATGACGCTGGCGGCGAACAGGCCGTGGCCGACGACGTCGCCGACGGCGACGGCGATGCGATCGCCGGGCAGGTCGACCAGGTCGTACCAGTCGCCGGCCACATTCAGCGCCTCGGCGGCGGGGGGTAGCGTACGGCCGTCGGATGCCGGCCGACCGGGCGGGGAGCGGGCAGCATGGCTTCTTGCAGGGTCAGCGCGACTTCACGGGCGCGGATGAGTTCGGTGACGTCCTCCACCCGGTGCAGCAGCAGCGTCACCCGCCCATCAGGTCCGAGTACGGGAACGTTGGTCAGGTTGAAATACCGCTGGCGCCATACCCCGGGCTGCTCGGGGTCCTCCATGTCGTAGCCCTGGAGCGCCACGATGCTGCGCTCACCGGTTTCCGCGGCCCGGCGCAGTGACGCCAGGATTCTGAGCAGGTGAGGCTCGCCGGGGTCGTTCTTGGGCCTGTCGTCGGGCATGAAGTGACCGACGACTTGATCCCGGGGGAGGCCCCGGAGGCGCAAGAACTCCGTGTTGGCGTCCGCGAAGATCAGCTGTGGGGTAACCAGCGCCACCGCCCCGGGAAGGGCCTGGAACACCGCCTCGTAGTCGACCGCCGGTACCTTCATGACTTTCCTGCCTCGCCACAGCAGATGCGTCTCTCTTCACGATACGAGCGGAGAGTCGCAGCTCGCCCCATGATGTTGTGGGCCTGAGGGCGGCCACACACGAACGACGATCGATCGTCTCGTCGGCGTACGGCGCCGTACGCCGGTGCCGTACGCCGACGCCGACGCCGACGCCGAAGGGCCGACGGTCCACGACCGTCGGCCCCAAGCGTCGAATCAGCAGCAAAACCGCTCCGACCTGCGCTTACAGCACCGGCAGGTTCTTCCGCAGCTCGAACGCGGTGACCTCGGAGCGGTACTCCTCCCACTCCGACTTCTTGTTGCGCAGGAAGAAGTCGAAGACGTGCTCACCGAGGGTCTCGGCGACCAGGTCGCTGTTCTCCATGAGCGACAGGGCCTCGCCGAGGTTCTGCGGGAGGGGCTCGATGCCCATCGCGCGGCGCTCGGCGTTGGACAGGGCCCAGACGTCGTCCTCGGCGCCGGGCGGGAGCTCGTAGCCCTCCTCGATGCCCTTGAGGCCGGACGCCAGGAGGAGGGCGTAGGCCAGGTACGGGTTCGCGCCCGAGTCGAGCGAGCGGACCTCCACGCGCGCGGAGCCGGTCTTGCCCGGCTTGTACATGGGTACGCGGACCAGGGCCGAGCGGTTGTTGTGGCCCCAGCAGATGTACGAGGGGGCCTCGCCGCCGGCGCCGGCGGTGCGCTCGGAGCCGCCCCAGATGCGCTTGTAGGAGTTGACCCACTGGTTGGTGACGGCCGAGATCTCCGCGGCGTGCTTCAGCAGGCCCGCGATGAAGGAGCGGCCGACCTTGGAGAGCTGGTACTCCGCGCCGGACTCGTAGAACGCGTTCCGGTCACCCTCGAAGAGGGAGAGGTGCGTGTGCATGCCGCTGCCGGGGTGCTCGGAGAACGGCTTCGGCATGAACGTGGCCTGCACGCCCTGCTCCAGCGCCACCTGCTTCATGACCAGGCGGAACGTCATGATGTTGTCCGCCGTGGACAAGGCGTCGGCGTAGCGCAGGTCGATCTCCTGCTGGCCCGGAGCGCCCTCGTGGTGGGAGAACTCGACCGAGATGCCCATCGACTCCAGCATCGTGATCGCCTGGCGGCGGAAGTCCATGCCGATGTTCTGCGGGGTGTGGTCGAAATAGCCGGAGTTGTCGGCGGGCGTCGGGCGCGTGCCGTCCAGCGGGCGGTCCTTCAGCAGGAAGAACTCGATCTCCGGGTGCGTGTAGAAGGTGAAGCCCAGGTCGGAGGTGCGGGCGAGGGCGCGCTTGAGGACGTAGCGCGGGTCCGCGAAGGACGGCGAACCGTCCGGCATCAGGATGTCGCAGAACATGCGGGCGGTGCCGGGGGCCTCGGCGCGCCACGGCAGGATCTGGAAGGTGGACGGGTCCGGCTTGGCGATCATGTCGGACTCGTAGACCCGGGCGAAGCCCTCGATGGCGGAGCCGTCGAAGCCGATGCCCTCGTCGAAGGCCTGCTCAAGCTCGGCAGGTGCCACGGCCACGGACTTGAGGAAACCCAGGACGTCCGTGAACCACAGGCGTACGAACCGGATGTCGCGCTCCTCCAACGTCCGGAGCACGAACTCCTGCTGCTTGTCCATCTTCCGCTTCCCCATCCTTGCTGGTCAGGCCGCCTGATTCCGGATACCTCTGGAGGCGGTCGGGCACCTGAGCATCCCACCACAACAGCATTTCGTGCGCGTTGCGGACCTTGATCGCCCGGCCGTCCCGAGCCTGAACGCCTCGCGTACGGCAGGTGTACTGCTCTGTCGCCCATCTTGCCTGTTCGGGCCGACATCCGTAATGGCCGATCCGCTTCGTATGGCCGATCCGCTTCGTCCGTGAGCGACACCACGCCCGTTTAATTTGCATCTCAAATGCAAGTTTAAATAGCGTGGCACGCAGTGCCGGTCCATCGCGGGATCCGGCAAGCCACAAGGAGTTCCCCGATGCTGTCCGAGTCGTCCGCAGCCACCGTCCGCGCCACCCTCCCCGCCGTCGGCGCCGCCATCGGCGAGATCACCGAGCGCTTCTACGCCGGGATGTTCGCCGCCCACCCCGACCTGCTGCGCAACCTGTTCAACCGCGGCAACCAGGCCGCCGGCACCCAGCGCCAGGCCCTGGCGGGATCCATCGCCGCCTTCGCCACGCACCTCGTGGACCACCCGGACCAGCGGCCCGACGCGATGCTGAGCCGCATCGCCCACAAGCACGCCTCGCTCGATGTCGAGCCCGAGCAGTACGCGATCGTCCACGAGCACCTCTTCGCCGCCATCGTCGACGTGCTCGGCGAGGCCGTCACGCCGGAGGTCGCGGCCGCCTGGGACGAGGTCTACTGGCTGATGGCGAACGCCCTGATCGCCATCGAGAAGCGGCTGTACGAGGAGAGCGCGGACGACTCGGGCCCGCGGGAGTGGGAAGTCGTCGAGCGGATCACGGAGACCCCCGACGTCGCCACCTTCCGGCTGCGCCCCGTCGACGGCGGACCGGTGCCGGGCTTCCGCGCGGGCCAGTACGTCTCCGTCCGCGTCACCCTCCCCGACGGTGCTCGCCAGATACGGCAGTACAGCCTCTCCGGGGCGCCCGGCTCGGACGTGCGGCAGATCAGCGTGAAGCGGGTGCACGGCGGTACGACGCCGGAGGGCGAGGTCTCGAACCACCTCCACTCGCACGTGCGCGAGGGCAGCGTGCTGGAGCTGTCCGCCCCGTACGGCGACCTCGTCCTGGGGGACGTCACCGACACGCCCCTGTTGCTCGCCTCCGCCGGCATCGGCGTGACCCCGATGGTCTCGATGCTGGCCGAGCTGGCGGAGACCGGTCACCGCGCCCCGGTCGCCGTCGTGCACGGCGACCGCTCCCCCGCCGACCACGCCCTGCGCACCGACCACGAGGCGTACGCCGCCAAGCTGACGGACTCCGCCGCGCACTTCTTCTACGAGGAGGACGCCGAGCCGGGCACCCGCACGGGCCTGGTGGACCTCGACGGCGTCGACGTCCCGGCGGGCACGCGCGCGTACCTGTGCGGTCCGCTGCCCTTCATGCGCGCGGTGCGGACCCAGCTGATCGCCAAGGGTGTGGCACCGGCCGACATCCACTACGAGGTGTTCGGCCCGGACCTCTGGCTCGCGCAGGCCTCCTGAGGGCCGGGGGCGGAGGTCGGGGGCCGGGGGCCGGAGGTCGGAGGTCGGGGGTCGCGGGCTCAGACCTGAGGACCGGGGGCCACGGGCTCAGACCTCAGGACCGCTGGAGATGCTCAGCAACAGCGGGCCGGTCGGGTCCGCGACCATGTCCGCCACCGTGACCGGGTCCAGCGTCGCGTAGAACGCCTCCTGGGCCCGGCGCAGGGCGCCGCGCAGCCGGCAGGCGGGCACCAGGGGGCAGGGCGTGGCACCCTCGCACTCGACCACGTCGCCGTCGCCCTCGAAGGTACGCACCACGGCGCCCACCGACGCCGTACGCCCCTTCTCGTTGAGCGCGAGCCCGCCGCCCCGGCCGCGCCGGGCGTCGACGAGACCGAGGTGCTGGAGTTCTGCCACGACCTTCGCGGCGTGCGTGTACGGCACGTCCATGTCCTCCGCGACCTGACGGGTCGTGGGAGTGGACCCGCCGGCGACGGCGAGCCTCATGAGGACCCTCAGGGCCAGGTCGGTGGAGCGCAACAGCCGCATACCCTGCAGGGTAAATAATGCGCATTCGGTGTTCAAATTAACTTTCCCGTGCCCTCCCTGCGGAAGGGCACCCCGCCCACACTACGATCAGTGAGCCCTACAGTCCCGTCCGTCCCGGCCCTTTCCCCCAGAAGGACAACAGCCATGGGTTCCGCGAAGAACAGCAACAGCGCCGCTCGCAAGGCGCGCATCGAGGAGATGAGGCGCGCCGAGCAGACCCGCGAGCGCCGTAACCGGCTGCTCACCATCGCCGCGAGCGTGGTGGTGGTCGCCGGTCTCGTCGTCGGCGGCGTGGTGCTCGTGAACTCGCAGAAGGACAAGGACACCACGGCGAGCGACGGCAAGGGCTCCTCCTCCGGCGACTCGGGCCACTTCACCACGGGCAAGGACGGCGTGCAGACCTGGTCCGGCAAGCTGTCGCGGACCCACGTCACCACGAGCGTGAAGTACCCGATGCACCCGCCGGTCGGCGGCAACCACAACCCGGTCTGGCTCAACTGCAACGGCGACGTCTACACCTCGGCCGTGAAGGACGAGAACGCCGTGCACGCGCTGGAGCACGGCGCGGTCTGGGTGACGTACACCAGCAAGGCCAAGAAGGCCGACGTCGACGCGCTCGCGGCGAAGGTGAAGAAGACGCCGTACACGCTGATGAGCCCGTACGAGAACCAGACGGGCACGATCATGCTCTCGGCGTGGGGTCACCAGCTGACCGTGAAGAGCGCCGACGACCCGGGCGTCGACAAGTTCTTCTCGACCTACGTGCAGGGCAAGCAGACGCCCGAGCCGGGTGCCTCGTGCACCGGCGGGATGATGAAGTGAGCCGGCGCATCGGATGGATCGCGGGGGCCGCGGCGGCGGCGCTCGTCGCGGCCGGCGCGATCACGTACGCGGTCGCCGAGGACGGCTCCTCCGGCACGAGCACGCCCTCCGCCGGCTCGGCGGACGCCGGGTTCGCGCGGGACATGGCGGTCCATCACCAGCAGGCCGTCGAGATGTCGTACATCGTGCGCGACCGCACGACGAACGTGGAAGTACGCCGGCTCGCCTACGACATCGCGCAGACGCAGGCCAACCAGCGCGGCATGCTGCTGGGCTGGCTGGACCTGTGGGATCTGCCGAAGGTGTCGGCGGATCCGCCGATGACCTGGATGGGCATGGGCGACATGGCGTCGGGCAAGGACGGCGCGCTGATGCCGGGCATGGCGACCAACGCCGACCTGAAGAAGCTGGGCACACTCAGCGGCAAGCAGGCCGAGATCTTCTATCTCCAGCTGATGACGGACCATCACAAGGGCGGCATCCACATGGCCGAGGGGTGCGTCACCAAGTGCACCGTCGACGTGGAGAAGAAGCTCGCGCAGGGCATGGTCGACGCGCAGCAGTCCGAGATCCAGCTGATGGCCGACATGCTCAAGGAGCGTGGCGCCAAGCCGCGTTCATAACGACGCCGTACGGACGAAAGCCGCAATTCACCCTGGATGACCATTCCTTGAGCTTCTCTTGACTTTTGCGTTCCCCTGGCATGAACGGTTCATCGAAAGAGTGGCCCTCATCGTGTGATCCATTCGCGGGCCTAACCGCCGCGGGCCGGCGCCCCGGATCCACGACGTACCGACCACTACATGCATGCGAACCGCATCGCAGGGGGTTCTATGAGATCCAACCGTGCCAAGGTGCGCGCCGGTGTGAGCATGGCAGCGACACTGCCGATGATCGCTGGTGCGCTGGCCCTCGGCATACCCGCGGCGCACGCCGCGGACAACCCGGGCCGGGACGCCCTGGCGGGCACCAAGCCCGCCTGGGCCACGGCCAAGGCGGACAAGGGTGCCACCTCGAACAACGCCCAGGTCAACGCCCGGGTGTACCTCGCCGGCCGGAACGCGGCCGGTCTCGCCGCCTACGCCAAGGCGGTGTCCGACCCGAGCTCGCCGTCGTACGGCAAGTACCTGAGCGCCAAGCAGACGCAGGCCCACTTCGGGGCGACCAAGGCCCAGGTGGCCGCGGTCAAGTCGTGGCTGAGGTCGTCCGGGCTCACGGTCACGAAGGTCACGCAGCACTACATCGCCGTCACCGGTGACGTGTCCGCCGCCGAGCAGGCGTTCGGCACCCAGCTGCACAACTACGCCAAGGGCTCGAAGACCTACCGCGCGCCGTCGAAGGCGGCCTCCGCGCCGGAGGGCCTGAAGGGCGCCGTCCTGACCGTCACCGGCCTGGACAACGCGCCGCACAAGGCGACCCACGCCGACCAGCTGCCCCCGCCGGACGCGGTGTTCAAGAACTCCGGGCCGTTCTCCTCGTACTACGGCTCGAACATCGCGACCACCCTGCCGGACGCGTACGGCACGAAGATCCCGTACGCGATCCAGGGCTACACCGGCAAGCAGCTGCGTGCCGCCTACGGCGCCGGCTCGTACACGGGCAAGGGCGTCCGCGTCGCCATCACGGACGCGTACGCCTCCCCGACCATCGCCTTCGACGCCGCCACCTACGCGAACAAGCACGGTGACACGGCGTGGAAGACCGGTCAGCTGCGCCAGTCGCTGCCGAAGAACTACACGGCGACCAAGGAGTGCGGCGCGGCCGGCTGGTACGGCGAGGAGACCCTCGACGTCGAGGCCGTGCACGCGGTCGCGCCGGACGCCAACGTCACCTATGTGGGCGCCGCTTCCTGCATGGACGACGACCTGCTCGACTCGCTCAGCAAGGTCGTCGACAACCACCTGGCCGACATCGTCTCCAACTCCTGGGGCGACATCGAGGCCAACCAGACGCCGGATCTCGCGGCCGCCTACGACCAGGTCTTCCAGTTCGGCGCGGTCCAGGGCATCGGCTTCTACTTCTCCTCCGGCGACAACGGCGACGAGGTCGCCAACACGAAGACGAAGCAGGTCGACACCCCGGCCAACTCGGCGTGGGTGACCGCGGTCGGCGGCACTTCTCTGGCCGTCGGCAAGGGCGACAAGTATCTGTGGGAGACCGGCTGGGGCACCGAGAAGGCGACCCTGTCGGCCGACGGCAAGAGCTGGACCAACTTCCCCGGCGCCTTCACCTCGGGCGCGGGCGGTGGCACCAGCAAGACCGTGCCGCAGCCGTACTACCAGAAGAACGTCGTCCCGAAGGCGCTGGCCACGGCCAACAACGCGGCCGGTAACCGCGTCGTCCCGGACATCGCGGCGATCGCCGACCCGAACACCGGTTTCAAGGTCGGCCAGACGCAGACCTTCCCGGACGGTACGGAGCAGTACAGCGAGTACCGCATCGGCGGCACCTCGCTGGCCGCGCCGGTGATCGCGGCCGTCCAGGCCCTGGCCCAGGAGGCGCGCGGCGGCAAGGCGATCGGCTTCGCCAACCCGGCGATCTACGCCAAGTACGGCACGAAGGCGTACCACGACGTCACGGACAACCCGACGGGCTCCGACCTCGCCGTGGCGCGTATCGACTTCGTCAACGGCACCGACGCCAGCGGAGGCCTCGCGACCTCGGTCCGCAGCCTCGGCAAGGACAGCTCGCTGTCCGCGGTGAAGGGCTACGACGACGTGACCGGCGTGGGCACGCCTGCGGGCGGGTACGTCGAGTCGTACCGTCGGCACTGATCCTGCGGATCGGCTGAGGGGGCGTGGGGTGCCTGGCACCTCACGCCCCCTTTTGCGTCAGTGGGTCTTGAGTGAGGCGATGAAAGGGGTCCAGGCGGTGGAGGTGAGGACGAGAACGGGGCCACTGGGGACCTTTGAGTCGCGTACGGGGACTAGGCCGGGGATGTTGGGGGCTACCTCGACGCAGTTGCCGCCGTCTTCGTTGCTGTAGCTCGACTTGCGCCAGAGAGCGGCGCCGGGAAAGCCCTCGGCAACTTCGAGACAGTGCCCGCCGTCGCCGTTGCTGTAGCTGCTCTTACGCCACGTCGCAGCGCTCATGTCACGTGGGATGCTTGCCATTTCGATAGTCCTCTGCCGCTTGCTCGATCAGCTTCAGGGACGCCGCCGGCGGCAGCGCAGCAGCCCTGAGCCGTCCGTACGCCTTCGCATACTGCCTCACGAGACCGGGGTCATCGATCAGTTGACCGCTGTACATTCCCTCGGTGTACATAACCGGCGGAGCATCGGCAAAGGTCATGAACCTTGCCGTGCCCATCATGAAGGGGTGCGCACCCGAGTTCCGCGGAAGGATCTGCGGAAATGACCGGCGCCTGCGCGCGACCTCCGCGATGTGGGCAAGCTGGTCGGCCATAGCGTCGGGCGCAATGATCGGGTTCCGCAGAAGCGACTCGTGCAGCACGAGCCAAGTCTCCGGCGCCCGTTGGTCCTCGAAGAGCCATGCACGCTCCCTTCGAGCGGCGACCTTCGCCGCCACCTCCTCCTCGGAGTACGTTGGATGTGAGGCCAGGACAACCGCCCTGATGTATGGCTCCAGTTGGAGTGGTCCGGGAATCAGGGACGGATCCCACTCCTCGATCTCCTGCGCACGCTTCTCCATCTCCAGGACGTCGGCAAAGTACTCGGCGTGAGCCCCCCTCCGCGCCTTCCGCACATCCTCACAGTGCCGCTCGAAGAACCCGTCGGTCTTCAGTACCCGATCCGCATGCCGGGCCAGATCGACCGGCATCCTCCGTTCCCCGTGCTCGATGTCGCTGAGGTAGGTCTTGCCGTAGAAGCTGCCTTCGAGGAACGCTTCCAACGACATCCCCGCCGCCTCCCGCTTCCACCGCAACTCCTTGCCGTAGAAGGTGGGGACGCTCATCGAGCCGTCGATGTCCTTACGCCTGACCACGCGCTCACCGCCGTAACTCACCGTGCCATCTCCGCCGTTCGCGTCGCGGACGCGAATCGCCTTTTACGGTAGCGAGCCGGGCGACAGTCTGTGAGGAGTTCGTCACAGACCGCACAGAAGGCTGCCCTCCCTCATGCCCGACCACCCGTCCCCCACCGCCTACGACGTCACCCTCTGCGTAGAGGACCTCCGCTCCGCCCTCGCCCTGCACGGCATCACGCTGCCCTCGCTCCGCGTGGACCTGCCGGGCTTCGCGGGTACGTACGCGCCGCCCGCCGGACTCGTCACGCTCGGGAACTGCAATACGGCTACGGCACGCGCCCTCGCCGCCGCGCTCAGGAAGCCGGCGGCCGAGTGCTGACGCCGCTGGAATTCCGTCTGCTCGCCACGCCCAAGGCCGCACCGAAGCTGCGCTACCAGCTCCGCGACCACGACTTCGACGTCCGGCTGTGCGCGACGGAGTTACTTGCGAACGTCATCGACGACGTGGGCGAGGGCACGCCCGTGACCATCCGAGTCATCGGTACGCCGGGGCGTGGCCGTACCCGCATCGAGGTGACCGATCCCGACCCGCGAACGTTGCCCGTCCTGCTGTCCGCCACGGAATCGGAGGAGTCGGGCCGGGGACTGGCTCTCCTGGACGCGCTTGCTGATGGGTGGGGCGTGGTCCAGGAACCGGATCGCAAGACGGTCTGGTGCGAGCTGGGGAGGAGGGCGTTCGTGTGAGCGGATGCTGATGAGGTTGCCGTTGGGGCCGCCCGCTTCTTGTCAGTGTCGTGCTTCCACGACCCGAGTAAAGGGCGCTCCACTGCGTTCCGCGTCGCCTTCGGCGATGGCCCTACGGGCCACCCTTGACTCGGCTCGCTCCAGCACGGTTGAGAAGCGAGCGAGCGGCCCCAACAGCAACTTGTCAGCTCCGCCAACGGCCACCCCGCCCCCAAGCGGGCAGCCCCGACGGCAACTTGTCAGCTCCGCCAGCAGCCACCCCGCCCTCAGTGGTGCAGCGCGCCTGACTGTTCGGGTGCATCGGACACATCGGGTACCCCGGCCACATCGAGTACGTCAGGTACATGCGCGGCGATCACCCGGCCGACGTGCACAGCCTCCCGGCGCCGGTCCACCGCGTACGCCACCGACGCCACCCCGAGGCCCAGCACCGCCAGCCCCGCCCCCGCCACCGCGGGGGACGTGACCCCGAAGCCCGCCGCCAGGGCCAGGCCGCCGATCCAGGCGCCGCCGGCGTTCGCCAGGTTGAAGGCGGCCTGGTTGGCCGAGGAGGCCAGGGAGGGGGCCGCGGCGGCCTTCTCCATGACCATCAGCTGGAGCGGGGAGCCGGTGACGAACGCCGCCATGCCGAGCAGGGCCACCGCGAGGGCCGCGCTCCACTCGGCGCGCATCAACACCGGGAAGAGCAGCAGTACGGTCACCAGCGAGGCCAGGCCGCCGAAGAGGGTGCCGCGCAGCGAGTGGTCCGCCAGCCGTCCGCCCAGCAGGTTGCCCGCCGTCGCGCCGAAGCCGAACAGGGCGAGCAGCGGCGTGACGCCCGCCTCGGCGAAGCCGGCGGAGTCCGTGAGCATCGGGGTGACGTAGCTGTAGGCCGCGAAGAGCGCGCCGAAGCCCGCCACGGTCGTACCGAGTGCCAGCCAGACCGGCAGCGAGCGCAGGGCGGCCAGCTCGCCGCGCAGGCCCGTCGCGGGGGCGTGCGAGCTGTCGTGCGGGATCAGCAGCGCGAGGGAGGCGATCGCCGCCACGCCGATCGCGCTGACGCCGAGGAAGGTCGCCCGCCAGCCCAGGTGCTGGCCCATCAGCGTGGCGACCGGCACGCCCGCGACGTTGGCGACGGTCAGGCCGAGGAACATCAGGGAGACGGAGCGGGCCTTGCGCTCCGGCGGCACCATTGTCGTCGCGACGACCGCGCCCACGCCGAAGAAGGCGCCGTGCGGCAGACCGCTCAGGAAGCGGGCGGCCAGGAGGGAGTCGTAGCCGGGGGCGAGGGCCGACAGCGCGTTGCCCGCCACGAACAGGGCCATCAGGGCCATCAGGACCTTGCGGCGGGGCATCCGCGCGGTCGCCGCGGCCAGCAGCGGGGCGCCGATGACGACGCCCAGCGCGTACGCCGAGACCAGGTGCCCGGCGGTGGGGATCGAGATGTGCAGGTCGTCCGCGACGTCGGGCAGCAGGCCCATCATCACGAACTCGGTCGTACCGATACCGAAGGCGCCTACGGCGAGGGCGAGCAGGGCCAGGGGCATGACGGGCCTGTGCCTTTCAGGGAGAGCGGAGTTCCGTACAGCATACGTTCAGTATGTTCAGCTGCGGAACAAACTCTCCCCGGCCCGGTATTCCAGCGGGTTACGAGGACGTGTCGACCTTCACACGCGCGGCCACCGGAAGGTGGTCGCTCCCCGTCTCCGGGAGGGTCCAGGAGCTCTCCGGTTCGACCCCCTTCACCATGATCTGGTCGATCCGTGCCATCGGGAAGGACGCCGGCCAGCTGAACCCGAAGCCGCTGCCCGCCGCGCCCTGCGTGGAGCGCAGCTGTGAGGTGACGGCGTTGAGGGAGCGGTCGTTCATGGTGCCGTTCAGGTCGCCGAGCAGAACGACCCGCCGCAGCGTCTCGTCGGCGATGGCCTCGCCCAGCGCGTCGGCGCTCTTGTCGCGCTGCCGGGCGGTGAACCCGGCCTTCAGCTTCACCCGCACCGAGGGGAGGTGGGCGACGTACACCGCGACCTGGCCGGAGGGGGCGGTCACGGTGGCCCGCATCGCGCGCGTCCAGCCCAGTTTGATGTCCACGGCCCTGACCCCGGTCAGCGGGTACTTGCTCCACAGCCCCACGGTGCCCTGCACCGAGTGGTACTTGTACGTCGACGCCAGCGCCTTCTCGTACACCGGCACGGCCGACGCCTTCAGTTCCTCCAGCGCCAGCACGTCCGCGCCGGACGCGGCCACGTCCCGGGCCGTGTCGGCGGGGTCCGGGTTGTCGGCGTTGACGTTGTGCGTGGCGACCATGAGGTCCCCGCCGGAGCCCGTCCTGTCGGTGAGCAGCCCGCCGAAGAGGTTCAGCCACACAATGGCCGGAAGCACCACCGCGATCAGCGCGGTCGCCGACTTCCGTACGACACCGAGGACCAGCAGCACCGGGATCAGCAGGCCCAGCCAGGGCAGGAACGTCTCCGTGAGGCTGCCGAGGTTGCCCACCCGGTTCGGGATGCGTGAGTGCACCAGCATCACCAGGGCCAGCAGCAGCGCGATCACGGCCGTGACGATGCCGCGGCGCCACACGCGCGGATCGCCGCGCCAGCCGTCGAACAGACCGCCGCGCAGGCGGCTCAACAGGCGCCGAAGCCGGGATCGCTGGTGCTCGGGCCCCGAGCCGCCATTGTCCGTCTCCGTCATGTATGCCTGCTGCGCCATACCGTCTGCCTCACAACCTGCCGTGCGCACCGTCTTCCCCCCGGGTTACGACCCTAGGGGATGATCGGCCCCGCTCCTGCCGCCGCGTGGCGGCCGTACGGAAGACGATGACGAACAAGTCGACGCGAGGGGTTCCGGTTGCGGCGACAAGCGCCTGGACTGTGACGAAACGCGCACATTCGGGCTAAGTGCCAGGTGAGCTGACGGGCCGTAGGCCTGCGAGCACCGTGTCGACGATCTCCTCCGACAGGCCCTCCGGGAGGTCCGCGTCCGGGCGCAGGACGGAGCGGACGAGCATGGGGCCGACGATCATGTCGTTGGCCAGTTCGAGGTCGACGTCCTCGCGGAGCTCGCCGTTCAGCTGTCCGCGGCGCAGCACCTCGAGGCCCTGGTTGCGCCGGGGGGTTATCACGCAGGTGTGGTACGCGGCCCAGATCTTGGGGCTGCTCTTCATCTGGGCGTGGGCGTTGTGCAGGATCGCCGACGAGCGGCTGACCAGGCCGCGCCGGCGCAGCGATTCGAGCAGGACGACCAGGTCGTCGCGCATCGAGGTGCCGGGGAGCTCGGGGTCGGGGGGCTCGGCGGCGCGCATGACGTCGACGAAGAGCTCCTCCTTGCCGCTCCAGCGGCGGTAGATGGTGGCCTTGCCGACGCCGGCGGTGCGGGCGACACGCTCGATGGAGAGCTCGGCGAGGGGAACGCCCTCCTCCAGGAGCTTCATCACGCCCTCCAGGATGGCGCGTTCCACGGCCTCGCTGCGCGGGCGGCCCCGAGCGGGAGCGTCCGGCCGCGGTCGGCTGTCGGCAAGGCTCACGTCACTTCGTCCTTTCACTGGCTGCGGGAATTGTCCCGCAGCCGCCTCCTTCCCCCGTGCTGCCTCTCCGGACGCCGGTGCGCGGACTAGTCCGCGGCGACGACCAACTCCTGTTCCGGCTTGCCCTCCTGAGATGCCGGCGGCCTGCCCGGCAGGAAGAGGGCCGTGACCACCGCGCCGAGGATCGCGACGCCCGTGCCGCACAACGCGGTGATGTGCATGGCGTGCAGGAACGCGTCGTGGGCGGGTTCGACCAGGGCCTGGCCCCGCGGGCCGAGCTTCTCGGCGACGCCCAGGGTGGCCTCGATGGACTCGCCCGCCGTGTCCCTGAGACCGGCCGGCAGCAGGCCCAGCTTGTCCTCGATGCCGGTGCGGTACGCCGTGGACAGGACCGAGCCGAGCACGGCGATGCCGAGGGCGCCGCCGACCTGCCGGAAGGTGTTGCTGAGCGCGGAGGCGGAGCCGGCCTTCTCGCGCGGCAGGGCCTGCATGATGACGACGGAGGTCGGCGTCATGATGTGCGCCATGCCGGTGCCCATGAGGAAGAAGTCGACCTCCAGGAGCCAGATCGGCGTGTCCGCCTCGAAGGTGGCGAAGATGGCCAGCGTCACGGCGATGAGGAGCAGACCGGCCGTGGTGGTGGCCTTGTTGCCGAACCGGTCGACGAGCAGCCGGGCCCGCGGCGCGAAGATCATCTGCGCGGCGGCCAGCGGCAGCATCAGCACACCGGACTCCAGCGGCGAGTAGCCGCGCACGCTCTGGGTGTAGAAGACACCGAAGAACGTCACGCCCATCAGCGCGAAGAACACCAGCGCGATGGCGCTCATGGCGGCCGAGAAGACCTTGTTCTTGAAGTAGGTGACGTCCAGGGACGGGTGGTCGCTGCGCTTCTCGAAGACGACGAAGCCGGCGAGGACCGCGAGTCCGGCCGCGATGGTCGCCAGGACCTTGGCGTCCGTGAAGTCGGCGAGCTCGCCGCCCTTGATGATGCCGTAGACCAACAGGACCAGGCCGACCACCGAGAGCACGACACCGACGGGGTCGAGGCGGCCCGGGTTCGGGTCGCGCGAGTCGGGCACCAGCCACACCATCAGCGCGAGCGCGAGGAGCACGATGGGGACGTTGATGAGGAAGACCGAGCCCCACCAGAAGTGGTCGAGGAGCGCGCCGCCGGTGATCGGCCCGATGGCGATGGCGAGTCCGACGCCGCCGGCCCAGATGCCGATGGCCTTGGGCTGCTCCTCGCGCTCGAAGACGTTCATCAGGACGGCGAGGGTGGCGGGCATGACGAAGGCGGCACCGAGGGCCATCAGCGCGCGGTAGGTGATGAGTTCGCCCGGGGAACCGGACTCCGCGGCGAGGGCGGAGCCGATGCCGAACACGACGAGGCCGCCGAGCAGGACCTTCTTGCGGCCCAGCCGGTCGCCGATGAGGCCCGCGGTGAACAGCAGGCCGGCGAAGACGAGGGTGTAGGCGTTGATGGCCCACTCGATCTCGCTCTGGGTGGCGCCCAGTCCGGTCGGGGCCGGGGTGGAGATCGTCTTGATGGCGACGTTCAGGATCGAGTTGTCGAGCACCACGATCAGCAGGCTCAACATCAGGACGCCGAGGATCGCCCAGCGGCGCCGGTGCACCGCTTCCGGTATCCGGGGACCGTTGGAGGCACGGTCGGCAGGAGTTGTCATATGAACGACCCTAAGGCCATTCCAATACGGCACCGTCTCGTATCTTAATACCTTTGCCGAGCCGTTACGCAGCGCGGCCACAGCCCACCCGGGACCGAGCGGAACGCGGGCGGGGTGCGAGCGGCGTGCGATGGGATGACGTATGGGATGACGCACGGAATGGCCTGAGGGATGACGTAAGGGATCACACGGGCGTCCCCTGGCCCTCCCTGGCACGAGGTGCCACCATGGAGGGGATCCGGGGACGCCGTAAGGGCGCCTCGAGATGACTGAAGGAGCCGTTGCAATGACGCAGCTTTCGGCTGCCCAGACGAAGCCCTCCGACGGCAGCAAGGCGCTGTACGGGGGCAAGGGCACTCGCCGTATCACTGTTCGCGACATCGCCCTCGCCAAGGAACGCGGCGAGAAGTGGCCCATGCTCACCGCCTACGACGCGATGACCGCGTCCGTCTTCGACGAGGCCGGCATTCCGGTGCTCCTGGTCGGCGACTCGGCGGGCAACTGCCACCTCGGGTACGAGACGACCGTACCCGTCACCCTCGACGAGATGACCATGCTGTCGGCCGCGGTCGTGCGCGGCACCCAGCGCGCCCTGATCGTCGGCGACCTGCCCTTCGGCTCCTACCAGGAGGGCCCGGTGCAGGCGCTGCGCTCGGCGACCCGGCTGGTGAAGGAGGCCGGCGTCGGCGCGGTGAAGCTGGAGGGCGGGGAGCGCTCGTACGAACAGATCCGACTGCTGGTGGAGTCCGGCATCCCGGTCATGGCCCACATCGGCCTGACCCCCCAGTCCGTGAACGCCATGGGCTACCGCGTCCAGGGGCGCGGCGAGGAGGCGGCCCAGCAGCTGCTGCGCGACGCGAAGGCCGTGCAGGACGCGGGCGCGTTCGCGGTGGTCCTCGAACTGGTCCCGGCCGAGCTCGCGGCCGAGGTGACGCGGGTGCTGCACATCCCGACCGTCGGCATCGGCGCAGGACCTGAGACGGACGCGCAGGTGCTGGTGTGGACCGACATGCTCGGTCTGACGGGCGGGCGCATGCCGAAGTTCGTGAAGAAGTACGCCAACCTGCGTGAGGTCATGGGCGACGCGGTGAAGGAGTTCGCCGAGGACGTCGTCGGCGGGACGTTCCCGTTGGAGGAGCACTCCGTCCACTGAGCCACCGCCGCACCACCGACAGCCCCGCCGATCATCCCCCGTCGGCGGGGCTGTCGCCTTTTTGCGCCTGAACCGGCGCCGCTTTCGCGGAGGTGGTTGCTCGCCGTCGTGGTTCCTCAATTGATGGTTGCGGTGCTCGTCGGGAATTTGTCGGTGGCGTCGGTGGCCCCGTCCTGTGCTGTCGGCGGTCTGTAGGTGGTTTGTCGGTCGGGGCTGACAACGTCTGGGGCATGACGCGAAAAGACGACAACTCCAGTGGCGCGAACAGCGCCGTGACCGTGCGGGGGCTGGTCAAGCACTACGGCGAGACCAGGGCACTGGACGGTGTCGACCTGGATGTGCGCGAGGGCACCGTGATGGGTGTGCTCGGACCGAACGGGGCCGGCAAGACCACCCTCGTGCGCATCCTTTCCACCCTGCTGGCCCCCGACGCCGGGCACGCCACCGTGGCCGGGTACGACGTCGTACGGCAGCCCCGGCAGCTGCGCCGGGTGATCGGTCTCACCGGGCAGTACGCCTCGGTGGACGAGAAGATCCCGGGCTGGGAGAACCTGTACATGATCGGGCGGCTGCTGGACCTGCCGCGCAAGGAGGCCCGTGCCCGCGCCGACGAACTGCTGGAGCGGTTCTCGCTGACGGAGGCCGCGCGGCGGCCCGCGGGAACGTACTCCGGCGGTATGCGGCGGCGGCTCGACCTGGCCGCGTCGATGATCGGACGCCCGGAGGTGCTCTACCTCGACGAGCCGACGACGGGACTCGACCCCCGTACCCGCAACGAGGTGTGGGACGAGGTCAAGGCCATGGTCGGGGAGGGCGTCACCGTCCTGCTGACCACCCAGTACATGGAGGAGGCCGAGCAGCTCGCCTCCGAGCTGACCGTCGTCGACCGCGGGAAGGTCATCGCGAACGGCGGCATCGAGGAGCTCAAGGCCAAGGTCGGCGGACGCACGCTGCGCGTCCGGCCCGCGGACCCGCTGGAGCTGCGCCCGCTCGCCGGGATGCTCGACGAACTGGGCATCACCGGCCTCGCGGCCACGACCGTGGACACCGAGGGCGGCACCCTGCTGGTGCCGATCCTCAGCGACGAGCAGCTGACCGCCGTGGTCGGCGCGGTCACCGCGCGCGGCATCACCATCTCCTCGATCACCACCGAACTGCCCAGCCTGGACGAGGTGTTCCTGTCCCTCACCGGCCACCGCGCCAGTACCCCGCAGGACGCCACGCCCGCCGAGACCCGCGAGGAGGTCGCCGTATGAGCGCCACCACCATCACCCCGGCCGCAGCGGCCGCTTCGAAGGCCGACGCGCCCATCCCGCTCCGTGCCCACCTTCGCCACACCGGCGCGCTCATACGCCGCAACCTGCTGTGGATCCGGCAGGACCCGGAGTCGATGTTCGACGCCATCCTGTTCCCGGTGATCTTCACCCTGCTGTTCGTGTACGTCTTCGGCGGCTCCATCGGCCAGTCCCTGGGCGGCGGCCAGGACCGGTACGTGCAGTACGTCGTGCCCGGCCTCATGGCCATGATGGGCATGAACATGGCCCAGGGTGTGGGCACCGGCTTCAACACGGACTTCAACTCCGGTGTCATGGACCGTTTCCGGTCCCTGCCGATCGGTCGCGGCTCCGTGCTGTTCGCCAAGATCGCGGTCGAGTTGATGCGGATGCTCATCGCGACCGTGGTGCTCATGATCGTCGGCGTGCTCGTGGGCTTCGACATCACCCACTGGCCGGGGCTGCTCGCCTCGGTGGGCCTGTCCGCCCTGTTCGGCTCGGCCCTGATGTGGGTGTTCCTCACCCTCGGCGTGGTGATGAAGAGCGCGCAGTCCGTGCAGGCCATGGGTTTCCTGGTGCTGATGCCGCTGCAGTTCGGCTCGTCGATCTTCGCGCCGACCCGCTCGATGCCGGGCTGGCTGCAGAACTTCACCGACTACAACCCGCTGTCCGCGCTGGCGGACGCCGCGCGCGGTCTGATGGTGGGCGGACCGGTCGCGCACGGTCTGTGGGTGACCCTGGCCTGGTCGGCGGGGCTCACCGCGGTGATGGCACCGGTCGCGATCCACAAGTTCCGCACCAAGAGCTGACACCCCGGCGGCCGGACCGCCGCTGCGCGTCAGACCAGGGCGGTGGCCTCCGCGAGGGAGAGGCCACCGCCCTCGGCGTACGCGGCCTCGTACGCCTCGTCGTCGAGCACCGCCCGGATCCCGGCCATCGCCCGGTCGCGCACCTCGCGCTCCGTGCCGGACGCGAAGTGGCCCGCCGGCAGCAGGCCGTCGGCGGCGCCGAGGCACCGGGCGGCGTCGTGGGCCCGCCCGTCCAGACCGCTGAGGGCCATCGCCCCGACGGTCAGGTGCACGGAGTGCATGTGCGGGGCGATCGTCGAGGAGAGCGGGTCGGCGGCGTGGCGCAGCGCCTGCCGGATCCTGTCCAGGGCGTCCTCGTGACGGCCTTCGAGGGTGTCCAGCCAGGCCTCCTGGCTGAGGATGAACCCGTCGAAGACGATGAAGTGGGCGATCTTGAAGTCCCGGCGCAGCAGCCGCACCTGCTCGCGCGCCTCCGCGATCCGGCCGGTCGTCGCGTACCGTCCCGCCAGGAAGAGCCGGGCGGCGGGCATCGCCTCGTTGTGCGAGCCGTCCTTGCCGGCGATCACCTCGCGCAGCAGTCGCTCCCCGCGTTGCGGCTCGCCCGCCTCGATCAGCACACTGCCGAGGCGGGCGCCGAGCACCGCCACCTGGGCGCGGGCGCCGAGGAGTTCGGCGTGCTCGATGGCGGTCTCGTAGTCGGCGGCGGCCAGCCGGTACTCGCCCTGGCGCTCGCGGGACTCGCCGCGCGCGGAGAACGCCTCCGCGGTGCCCCAGTCGTCCCCGAGTCGCCGGAAGATCTCCAGCGCCTCGTCGGCGTCCTCGGTCGCGCTGCCCGCCCAGGCCGTGCGGTTGGCCAGCAGGTTGGCGCGCAGTTGCAGGGCGCCGGCCAGTTCCCACTCGAATCCGGGGGTGTCCCGGCAGGTGCGCACACAGGCGTCGGCGATCTCGCGCACCCGGTCCGCGCCGCCGGTCAGTATCACGGCGAAGAACCAGAGCAGGCCCGGGGCACGGCAGGTCTGCGGCAGGCCGGGCTCGTACACCTCGGTGATGTTGCGCAGCTTCGCCTGCGCCGAGGGGGTCTGCCAGGCATCCAACTCGGTGTCCATGCAGGCGAGATGGGCCAGATGGACACCGCGCCGGGCCTCGGCGAGGAGTTCTCCGGTGAGCGGGGGCGGGGTGTCGGTGCAGCGCTCCCAGACGGGTTCGGCGCGGCGCAGCGGCTCGGCGAAGGGGTCGGGTCCGAGGACCATGACCTCGCTGCACCAGTTGCGGGCCTCGATGCGCAGGTCGCGCATCTGCCAGTACCAGACCAGGGACAGGACCAGGCAGAGCGCCTCCTGCTCGTCGCGCTCGGCGACGGCGTGACGCAGGGCGGTGCGCAGGTTCTCGTACTCCGCCTGGAGCCGCCGGATGGCGGCACGCTGGCCGGGGCCGCGCAGCAACGGGTCGGTGGTGCGGGCGAGTTCGCGGTAGTACGTCAGGTGCGCGCGCTCGGTGGCCTTGCGCTGCCCGGCCTCGTCGAGCCGCTCGCCCGCGTACTCGGCGACGGTCTCCAGGAGCCGGTAGCGCATCCCTCCGTCGGGCGAAGGGGCCGCCACGACGAGGGACTTGTCGACCAGCGAACCGAGCGCCTCCAGCGCGACCGGTCCGCACACCGCCTCGGCGGCGGCGAGGTCGCAGCCGCCGGCGAAGACCGACAGGCTGCGCAGGACGTCCCGTTCGTCCTCGTCGAGCAGGTCCCAGGACCAGTCGACGACGGCGCGCAGGGTCTGCTGGCGGGGCAGCAGGGTGCGGCTTCCGGAGGTGAGGAGCCGGAAGCGGTCGTCGAGCCGGTCGGCGATCTGGCGTGGGGTGAGCATGCGCAGCCGGGCGGCCGCCAGCTCGATGGCGAGGGGGAGTCCGTCGAGGCGGCGGCAGATCTCCGCGCAGGCCTCGGGGTCGTCGTCGGTACGGAAGCCGGGGCGCGCCGACGTGCCGCGGTCGGCGAACAGGCGCAGCGCGAACGGCTCGGGCAGCGGTTCGACGGGGCGCAGCAACTCGCCCGGTACGCCGAGGGGTTCGCGGCTGGTGGCCAGGACCGTCAGTCCGGGGCAGCGCTCCAGCAGCCGCTCGACCAGCCGGGCCGCCGCGTCGACGACGTGCTCGCAGTTGTCGAGGACGATCAGCATGCGGCGTCGGCCGCAGTGCTCGACCAGCCGCTCCACGGGGTCGTCGTGCCGGTCGGCGACGGCGGCCCGCATGCTCTCGGCACCGGCGCCGTGCAGCACGGTCTCGCGGGCGCCGATCGCGGTGAGGACGGCCTCCGGTACGGCGGCCGGGTCGTCGACGGGTGCCAGCTCGGCCAGCCACACGCCGTCCCGCGCCGCGTACCGCACGGTCTCGGCGGCCTCCTGCGACAGCCGCGTCTTCCCGGCCCCGCCGGGCCCGAGCAGCGTGACGAGCCGGGCGGCCGCGAGGTCGCCCCGGATGGCCTCGATGTCGCCTTCCCGGCCGACGAAGGAGGTGAGACGGGCGGGGAGGTTGCCGGGCGGGCGGACTTCGGCGGGGGCGTCCGCGGCAGGGCGGACGGCGGAGAGGTCTGCTGTCTCCGCGCCGGGGAGCCCCGGGCCGGGCGGATCCGCCGTATGCCCGTTCCGCCCCTCTGGGTCCCCGGGGCTCAGCAACTCCGCGTGCAGAGAGCGCAGTTCCTGGCCGGGGTCGGAGCCGAGCCGGTCCGCGAGCAGTTGCCGTACGTCCTCGTACGCGGCCAGTGCCTCCGCCGTGCGGCCCGCGTCGCGCAGGGCGCGCAGGCGCAGGGCCTGGAGGGATTCGTCGAGGGGGTGGGTGTCGCACAGAGCGGTGAGCTCGGGCAGGAAGTGGTCGGCGTCGCCGAGGGCGAGCGCGGCGGTGTGCCGGGCGCGGAGGGCGTCGAGGCGGCGGGTCTCCGAGCGGGCCGCCTCCGCGGTGCGGTCGGGCAGGTCGGCGAGGGCGGGGTCGTGCCACAGGGCGAGGGCTTCGTCGAGGGTGACGGCCGCCTTCGCGGGGTCGCCGTCGGCCAGGGCGCGCAGGCCGTCGCCGGTGAGCCGCTCGAAGCGGTGCAGGTCGATGTCGTCGGGCGCGGCGGCGAGCCGGTAGCCGCCCTCCGCCGAGGCGACCGCGTCCGCGCCGAGTGCCCGCCGCAGCCGTCCCACCAGCGCCTGCAGCGCGCCGGTCGCGTCGGCGGGCGGGTCACCGTGCCACACCTCGTCGACCAGCAGGCCCACCGGCACCGTACGGCCGGGGCGCAGGGCCAGTACGGTCAGCAGGGCACGCAGCCGCGCCCCGCCCACGGGAACGGCCGTGCCGTCGGGGCGGAGCGCCTGGGTGGTGCCGAGGATGCGGTAGCGCACGGGGTCCATTGTCTCCGGTGGTGTCAGGGCCGGTCACGGGGTTCCGGCGGCGGGGCGCCCGGGACGTCGAGGGTGACGAGGACGCCGGCCGTGCGGCGGGCGCGGCGCAACCCCGACTCCGTACGGGTTTCCTCCTGCTCGAACCACTTCGGGCAGCTGTCGACGGGTGTGAGCGACCTCGTGCCGGCCACCGGTTCGAAAGTGAGCGCTCCCGGGCTGGGCTCCGCGTACTCCTGGTGCACCAGGTCGATTGAGCGGACCAGGCCGGTGGTCTCGTGCGGCGGGCCGCCGTGGTTCTCCACCCACGACACTCCGCCGTACTTCTGCCGCTCCTCCTCCCAGCCCCCTTCCCTGACGTGGTCCCGGTCCATGGTCACCAGCCGCCAGCCGACCTCGTCCCCCACGGTGAACGGAGTGCCGCAGCACTCCATCTGCCAGTCCTCGTAGAACACCCTCATCAGTGCCATGGCCCCACCCTTCAGGAACCGACCGCGCACCGCGAGACGTTTTCCCCTCGTGCCCGGTACGGTCGGGCTCGCCGACCACACCAGTCCCCCAGGGAGCCCCGCCGATGACCTCCGCAACCACCCGCAGCCACAGCGACCGGCGGATCAGTCCCGTGTTCCTCGGGATCCTGGCCGTCACCGCGGTCACGGGATGGGCCACCTGGACCGGGTTCGCCGCGCAGCCCGGCCTCGCCGTCTTCCTGTTCGTGACGGCGGCCTGGATCGTCTCCCTGTGTCTGCACGAGTACGCGCACGCGCGCACCGCGCTGCACAGCGGGGACATCTCGGTCGGGGCCAAGGGCTACCTCACGCTGAACCCGCTGAAGTACACGCACGCGCTGCTGAGCATCGTGCTCCCGGTGGTGTTCGTGATCATGGGCGGGATCGGTCTGCCGGGCGGCGCGGTGTTCATCGAGCGCGGCCGGATCCGGGGGCGCTGGCGGCACAGCCTGATCTCGGCGGCCGGTCCGCTGACCAACGTGCTGTTCGCGGTGGTGTGCACGGCCCCGTTCTGGCTGGACGCCCTCGACGGGGTGCCCAGCGACTTCCGGTACGCGCTGGCCTTCCTCGCGCTGCTCCAGGTCACGGCCGCGATCCTGAACTTCCTGCCGGTGCCGGGCCTGGACGGATACGGCGTGATCGAGCCCTGGCTGTCGTACGACGTGAAGCGCCAGGTGGAGCCGTTCGCGCCCTTCGGCCTGATGTTCGTGTTCGCGCTGCTGTGGGTGCCGTCCGTCAACAGCGCGTTCTTCGACGTGATCGACGCGATCCTGAACCACCTGGGGATCAACGGCGACGACCGCTACTGCGGCCAGGAGCTCTACCGTTTCTGGCTGGGCAGTAACGAGTTCTGCTCGGTCAGCCCGTGACGGACGTGCCCCCGGCGCCCCGGCCGCGCTTGAAGTAGTACCAGGTCATGTTGGACGACAGACCCGCGAGCAGCACCCAGACGATCCCCAGCCAGCTGCCCTGGACGAAGGAGACGACCGCGGCGGCGACGGCCAGCAGGCATACGACGAGGGTGTAGAGGGCGATGCGGGGCATGTCGGTCGGCTCCTGTCGGGGGACACTGCTGATGGCGTCCAGTGTCCCCCATGCGCCCTCACGTCTCACACGCCGGTGGGCGTGAACTCACACGTCCGTGACACGGAGTCCCGCGTGCGCCTTGTACCGGCGGTTGACGGAGATCAGGTTCGCGACCAGGGCCTCCACCTGGTGCGCGTTGCGCAGCCGCCCCGCGAAGATGCCGCGCATGCCGGGGATACGCCCGGCCAGCGCCTGGACGATCTCCACGTCGGCCCGATCCTCGCCGAGGACCATGACGTCGGTGTCGATCTCCTCGGTCTCCGGGTCCTCCAGCAGCACCGCCGAGAGGTGGTGGAAGGCGGCGGTCACCCGGGAGTCCGGGAGCAGGGCCGCGGCCTGCTCGGCCGCGCTGCCCTCCTCCGGCTTCAGCGCGTAGGCGCCCTTCTTGTCGAAGCCGAGCGGGTTGACGCAGTCCACGACGAGCTTGCCGGCCAGTTCCTCGCGCAGGGACTCCAGGGTCTTGCCGTGGCCCTCCCAGGGCACCGCGACGATCACGATGTCGCTGCGCCGCGCGGTCTCGGCGTTGTCGAAGCCCTCGATGCCGTGGCCGAGTTCGTCGGCGGTGGCCTGGGCGCGCTCGGTGGCCCGGGAGCCGATGATCACCTTCTGGCCGGCCCTGGCGAGCCGGTAGGCGAGGCCCTTGCCCTGCGGCCCGGTCCCGCCGAGCACGCCGACGACGAGCCCGGAGACGTCGGGCAGGTCCCAGGGGTCCTTGGCGGGGGCCTTCGCGGGCTGCTGTGCGCTGTCGGTAGAGGTCATGCCGCGACTCTACGTCCGCCGTCACCTGCCCAGCGGTTCAGGTGAGGTCCGTCACGGGCACCCGCCGGAAGGTGATCGTCTCGTAGGGGCCGAAGTCGCCCGTCTCGTAGAGGAGACCCACGGTGTCCTTGTCGACGCGGACCAGGTCGGAGTAGGCGGCGGGCAGTCCGTCGACGGTGTGGACCGGGCGCCAGGTGGTGCCGCCGTCGGTGGAGGAGCGGACGGTCATCAGGGCGCGGGCGGCGGGGTCGGCGGGGCCGGAATGGAGGAGCAGGTCGGGGTCGCGGAGCTGGAGGACGCTCGCCTCGCAGACGGGGGCGGTGAGCCCGGCCTGCGGGCGGAACGGTTTGACGAGGGTCTTCCCGCCGTCCGCCGAGTGGGCGTCGGCGCGGTTGCCGGGGGACGGGGAGTCGTTGCGGGCGTTGAAGTAGACGCGGCCGTCGGGGAGTTCGGCGGCGGTGGTCTCGTTGACGTTGACGTAGCCGTCGGTGTTCTCGTCGGTGTAGCCGAGGAACCAGGTCGCGCCGCGGTCGTCGCTGAGCAGGCAGTGGCCGCTGTTGTACTTGGGCTCGTTGCCGAGGTCGGTGCCGGTGGGCGGCACGGTGTGGTTGCCGGGGACGAGGACCCGGCCCGTGCTCAGCTGGATCGCGTGGCCGGGGCCGGTGGCGTACCAGCGCCAGCCCGCCTTCTTCACCGACCTGGTGATCTCCTTCGGGCTGGACCAGCGCACGCCGTCGTCGTCGCTGTGCTGCACCCACACGCGGCGGCCGTCGGCGTTCTTCACCTTGCCGCGCAGGATGGAGTCCTCGCTCGCGGTGGCGGCGGCACGGACGTGCACGAGCAGGATGCGGCCGGTGTCGAGGACCACGGGGGCCGGGTTGCCGGCGAGGTTCGCGCCGTTGTCGGCGGCGACCTGGAGCGGGCCCCAGGTGTGGCCGCCGTCCGTGGAGCGCTTCAGCACGATGTCGATCTCGCCGTGGTCCTTGGCGGAGCCGACCCGGCCCTCGCAGAAGGCGAGCAGGGTGCCCGAGGCGGTGGCGACGACCGCCGGGATCCGGTAGCTGGCGTAGCCCTCCTCACCCGCGCGGAAGGGAACGGTGACCAGTGTCATCAGGCGGCTCCCAGAGCAGACGTGGGTCTCCAGTGACTGGGCACTTTCCCCGGGTTGGGCGAATTCGTGGTGAACTCCGCGTCACGAGTGACCGATTGCGGCAGGATGCGGTCGTATGGACGCCGTACGGGTCGCGCTGCTGCGCGAAGTGCTTGCCGGGACGGAGTGGTTGGATGCCACGCGGCGGTTCGCCGGGGTGCTGCGCGGCTCCGTGGTGGCGCACGGGGGCGGGCTGCTGCTCGTGGGCACGCCGGAGTACGAGCCGTGGCATCTGGCGGCGCACCTGGTGGACGAGGCCGCGTGGTCGGGGACGCCGGAGCTGGCCCCGACACTCGTACGGCATGACGCGCGCCCCTCGGACCCCGCGCACCTGGCCGTGGGACCGGGGCGGATCGGGGCGGCGCGGCGGGGCGAGACGCTGCTGGTCGTGGCTCCCGAGGAGCCCGCGCCGCTGCTGGAGCGGGTGCACGACGCCCGGCGCTCCGGGGTGACGGTGCTGGCCGTGGGGTCCGGCGGGGGCGAACTGGAGGCGATGGCGCACGAGTCACTGGCCGTGCCGGAGGGGGCGGCGCTGGACCTGGACACCGTGCAGCACCTGGTGAGCGCGGCGGCCGGGGAGAACGGGGCCTCTCCGAGGGTCCGACGAGGTTTCCGGGACCGTCTGTCGAGGCTGGCGGAGACCCTGACGGCACCACCGGCCGCCCCCTGGTGACGGGGCCTCCCCGAGAAACCCGACGAGGCTTCCGGGACCGTCGAAAAGCGCTTGCTGTGCCCTTGCGCCCCGGTCGACCATGACCCCTCGTGACCGACGACGCCGACACATCCCCCACCGGGCTGCGTGCCCTCCTCCCCGATCTCGCCCCCTGGCGGGCCTCCGCCGACTTCCGCAAGCTCTGGATGTCGGGGCTCATCAGCAACTTCGGCAGCTTTCTCACCTTCGTCGCGGTGCCGGTGCAGATGAAGGAGCTCACCGGGTCCGCGGCGGCGGTCGGCGCGATCGGGGCCGTGGAGCTGGTGCCGCTGATCGTGTTCGGGCTGTACGGCGGCGCACTCGCGGACGCGCTGGACAAGCGGAAGCTGATCGTGTGGACGGAGGCCGGGCAGGGCCTGCTGAGCGCGCTGCTGCTGCTCAACGCGCTCCTGCCGCACCCCGCCGTCTGGCCGCTGTACGTCCTGGCCGCCCTCGCCTCGGCCGTCGGCTCCCTTCAGCGGCCCGCCCTGGACTCGCTGTGGCCGCGGATCGTGGCCCATGAGCAGCAGCCCGCGGCGGCGGCGCTCAACTCCCTGCGCTGGACGGTCGGCGGGGTGGCGGGCCCGGCGGTCGCGGGCGTGGTCGTGGCCTACGCCGGGCTCGGCTGGGCCTATGCGGCGGACCTGCTGACCTTCGTCGTCTCGGTCGCCTTCGTCGTCCGCATCGCCCCCTCCCCCGCCGCCCACGAGGCCGCGAAGCCGTCGCTGGGCGCGATCGTCGAGGGCGCCCGGTACGCCTGGAGCCGCAAGGAGCTCCTCGGCACGTACGTCGTCGACATCGCGGCGATGCTCCTCGCGATGCCGCTCGCGGTACTGCCCTTCCTCGCCGACGAGCTGCACGCCGAGTGGTCACTGGGCCTGATGTACGCCACGGTGCCGGCCGGGGCGCTGCTGGTGAGCGTGACCAGCGGCTGGACCTCGCGGGTCCACCGGCACGGGCTGATGGTGGTGGTCTCGGCCGCGGGATGGGGGCTGGCCGTCGCCGCCGCCGGTGTCTGCGGCAACGTATGGCTCGTCCTGCTGTTCCTCACCGTCGGCGGTGGATTCGACATGGTGAGCGGGATCTTCCGGACCGCCATGTGGAACCAGACGATCCCGGACGAGCTGCGCGGCCGGCTCGCCGGGATCGAACTGCTGTCGTACTCGGTGGGGCCGCAGCTCGGTCAGGTCCGGGCGGGCGGCTTCGCGGCGTGGCTGGGCGTGCGCGCCTCCGTCTGGTCCGGCGGGCTGGCGTGCGCGGGCGCGGTGGGGCTCCTGGCGCTGTGCCTGCCCCGGCTGATGACGTACGACGCGCGGACGAACGAGCACGCGGTACGGCTGCGCGAACGGCGTACGGCCGCCGCGCCCGCACAGGCGTGATCAGTCCTCGTCACACGCGTGATCAGTCCTCGTCCGTGTCACCGCCCGCCGGGACGTCGTGCCAGCGCGGGTCGTTCTCCCACTGGAGATTGCGCTCGCGGGCGGACTCCATCGCATGCTCGGCCTCCGCCCGGGTGGCGTAGGGACCGAAGCGGTCCTTGGCCGGGCACTCGGGCCCTTCCTCGACCTTCTTGTGCTCCAGGCAGTAGTACCACTCGCCCGGCTTGCCGACGGTGCGCTTCTTGAACAGGGCCATGACCAGCTCCTCTCGCCATCGACATGTTCCCCCATGCCCGCTGGTTAGACTCGCTGGCATGTCTGGCCAGTCGCTGCTCGTACCAGGGGAGCTTTCTCCCACCCGTTCGGTACCCGGAAACATCCGCCGCCCCGAGTACGTCGGAAAGCCCGCGCCGACGCCGTACACCGGTCCGGAGGTGCAGACCCCGGAGACCATCGAGACGATGCGGATCGCCGGGCGCATCGCCGCGCAGGCTATGGCCGAGGCGGCGAAGATCATCGCCCCGGGTGTGACCACGGACCAGCTGGACAAGGTCGCCCACGACTACATGTGCGACCACGGCGCCTACCCGTCCACGCTCGGCTACCGCGGGTTCCCCAAGTCGCTGTGCACCAGTGTCAACGAGGTCATCTGCCACGGCATCCCGGACACGACGGTGCTGCGGGACGGCGACATCGTCAACCTGGACGTGACCGCGTACATCGGCGGGGTGCACGGCGACAACAACGCGACGTATCTCGTCGGTGATGTCGACGAGGAGTCGCGGCTGCTGGTGGAGCGGACCCGGGAGTCACTCGACCGGGCGATCAAGGCGGTCAAGCCGGGCCGGCAGATCAACATCATCGGCCGGGTCATCGAGTCGTACGCCAAGCGGTTCGGTTACGGCGTGGTGCGGGACTTCACCGGCCACGGCATCAACTCGTCGTTCCACTCCGGGCTGATCATCCCGCACTACGACAGCCCGCACGCCACGACGGTCATGCAGCCGGGGATGACCTTCACGATCGAGCCGATGCTGACCCTGGGCACGCACGAGTACGACATGTGGGACGACGGGTGGACCGTCGTGACCAAGGACCGGAAGCGGACGGCTCAGTTCGAGCACACGCTGGTGGTGACGGACACGGGGGCGGAGATCCTGACCCTGCCCTGACCGACCCTGCCCCGACCCCCGAGCCCGCTTTCCACAGACATGTGGAGGGCGGGCTTCCTCTTGTAGACTTTTACCGACAGGGTGTCGGTAAACCCGAAGACTTAGGTAAGCCCCGCTTGGAGAACGCACCCCATGGACTCCTTCTCGACACTCATCCGCACGGCGTCCCACGAGCAGCACATGGAGGCCGAGACCTCGACGTTCATGAGCGACCTGCTCGGCGGCAGGCTCGGCGTGGACGCGTACGCGCGGTACACCGAGCAGCTGTGGTTCGTGTACGAGGCACTGGAGGCCGGGGCCGAGCGGCTGGCGTCGGACCGGGTGGCCGGGCCGTTCGTCCGGCCCGAGCTGTACCGGCTGCCCGCGCTGGAGCGCGACCTCGCATACCTGCGGGGACCCGAGTGGCGCGCGGGACTGACCGCGCTGCCGGCCACACGGGCGTACGCGGACCGGGTGCGGGAGTGCGCCGAGCGGTGGCCCGCGGGGTACATCGCCCACCACTACACCCGCTGTCTGGGCGACCTCTCCGGCGGCCAGATCATCCGGGACAAGGCCGAGCGGACGTGGGGCTTCACCAGAAAGGGTGACGGGGTCCGGTTCTACGTGTTCGAGGGGATCCCCAACCCCGCCGCGTTCAAGCGGGGTTACCGGGAGCTGCTGGACGCGCTCGACGCCGACGACCTGGAGAAGCAGCGGATCATCGCCGAGTGCAAGCGGGCGTTCGCGCTGAACACGGCGGTCTTCCGGGAGCTGGGCGAGGAGTTCCCGCTGGGCGCCCAGGTCCTGTCGTCACACCGCTAGCGCTCGGGCTGGCGCTCCAGGAACACCCGGCCGCCCACCTCGACCCATCCTCCCGGCTGCGGTGCCGTGAGGATCTGGGAGCCCGCGCCCTGTGTGATGTTGAGGGCGCGACCCAGCTGTGCGGTGAGCAGCAACGCCGCCGCCCCGGTGGCCTCGTCCTCCTCGATGCCGTCGTCACGGCCGGGGAAGGCGCGGGCACGGACCCGTCCGGCGGACTCGTCCTCCCAGGCCCAGGCGTAGATCCACTCGCCGGGCGGCGGGACGGGCAGGGCGTCGACCTCGGCGGCGTTGGCGTACCGGCGGAGTGTGCGCGGCGGGGCCCACTCCGGCAGCGCCTCGATCCAGCTGAACTCGCCGTCCAGGCGGGCGCCGACAACACCCGCGGGCGGCACCAGTTCGGGTACGTCGAGCAGCCAGGCCGCGCCGACGCAGGGGTGACCGGCGAAGGGCAGGCGCAGGGTGGGGGTGTAGATGTCGATGATCCCGCGCTCGGGGTCGTCCACGAACACGGTCTCACTGAAGCCGAGCTTCGCCGCGAACGCCTGCCGGTCCTCCCGGCCGGGCATGCGTGAACCGTCGCGGACGACGCCGAGCTCGTTGCCGTATCCGCCGTTCGCCGCGCAGAAGACACGCAGCACGTCGTAGTCAGTCACCGGGGCATTGAAACATTGCGGCGGCGGCCAGGTCGTCCCAGGTGGGGGCGGCGCCGGGGAGCGGCCAGGAGCGGGTGGGGGCCGTCTCGTACGGCAGTGCGGACATGACGTCTCCGTACGCCCGCAGCAGCGTGTTCCGCTGCCGTTCGGTGCCGGGGTCGGCGGGGCGGGCGGTCAGCCGCTCCAGCCTCCCTCGGTGTCCCCTGGTCACCTTGTCCGCCGTCCGCCTCCAGTCCTCCTCGTCCGGCACCCTGGTCAGCACCACGCAGGGCGGGGTCCGGCCCTCCGCGAGCGACGCCACGGCCCGGTCGTGGCCGTCGAGGATCACCCAGCCGTCGAGGAGCGTGACCCACCACAGGAGAACCGGCGCGAGCGTGCCCTCGCGGACGTGCTTCCGGTACGCCTTCACCCGCGGGGCGTCCTCCGGCGACAGCGGGCGCAGCGGTACGACGCCCTCCCAGCCGCCCCCGCACCAGTCCAGGTAGCCGCCGGGCCAGTCCCGCAGGAAGTCGCCCCACCAGACGTACGACGGAAACCGGTGGCGCTCCCCGAGGAGCCAGCGTCCGTCGTGCAGCGGCCCGTCCTGCGGTGCCTCCTCCAGCCAACGCGCGTACTGGTGAACCCAGTTGCCCGGCCGGCGCTGCCGCGTCGAGCGGGGCGGCGGCAGCGGTGAGCGGTAGCCCGCCGACCGGTGCACGAAGAGCCCCTCCCGCGAACAGCCGCCCCGTTCCTCGCGGCCCAGGAGCAGCGGCCGCTCCCCCTGCCGCAGCAGCACCCGGCCGCCGGGCGCGCACTCGAAGCGCAACGCCGGCGGGCCGGGCCGGCCCCGTACGTCCAGCACCAGGCCGCCCAGCCCCAGCAGTTCCCTGTGCGACCTGTCCATGCGGGCCAGTCTGGGGCAAGGAACGCGGTGTCCGGCAGCGGATTAAGGCATACCCACTTGACCCTCCCTTTACCATCCCTTGGGGTCCGTTTTGAGCCGTCGACATCAAGCCGTGTCTGTGATCTTTCCGTGGGAGCTGAATCGCGGACCTGGTGGGTATTAGTGAGGTAAGCCTCATGTAAGTTAGGCCAGCCTCACCACACCGTCCCCGCTTGGAGCCTGCATGCGAGCCGCCCGACTCTCAGTCACCGCCGCCGTCGCCACGGCGGCTTTGACCGCCCTCACGGCCTGCACTGCGAAGAGCGACGCCAAGGGCGGCGACCGCGTCATCGACGTGACCGCCACCGACAGCAAGTGCGAGACCTCCAAGAAGGAGATCTCCGCCGGGCACGTCGAGCTCGCCATCGAGAACAAGGGCTCCAAGATCACCGAGGTCTACATCCTCTTCCCGGACGACCGGATCGTCAGCGAGCGCGAGAACATCGGCCCCGGCACGAAGCAGCGGGTCACCGCCGAGGTGAAGGCGGGCTCGTACCGGATCGCGTGCAAGCCCGGTATGAAGGGCACCGGCATCCGCCAGGACCTCAAGGTCACCGGCGGCTCGGTCGCCGAGCGGGACCCGAAGCTGGACCAGGCGGTCGCCGACTACCGCGAGTACGCCAAGGAGCAGGCCGACGCCACCGTGCCGCTCACCGAGACCTTCGCGAAGGCGATCAAGGCCGGTGACCTGGAGGCCGCCAAGAAGGCCTACGCGCCTTCGCGCCTCGGCTGGGAGCGCACCGAGCCGATCGCCGAGTCCTTCGGTGACATCGACCCCAAGACCGACACGCGCGCCGACGGCCTGGAGGCCGGCCAGAAGTGGACCGGCTGGCACCGTCTGGAGAAGGCCCTCTGGCAGGACAAGAAGATCGGCGACGAGGAGAAGACCCTCGCCGACCAGCTGGTGACCGACCTGAAGGACTGGCAGGGGCGGGTCGGCAAGGCCGAGATCACCCCGACCTCCATGGCCAACGGCGCCAAGGAGCTGCTCGACGAGGTCGCCACCGGCAAGGTCACCGGCGAGGAGGACCGCTACTCGCACACCGACCTGGCCGACTTCAAGGGCAACGTCGAGGGCGCGCAGAAGGCGTACGAGCTGCTCAAGCCGGTCGCGTCGAAGAACGACCCGGCGCTGACCACGGAGCTCGACAAGCAGTTCACCGAGCTGAACACGCTGCTGGACAAGTACCGCTCGGACAAGAACTCGTACGACTTCGTCTCGTACGACAAGGTCACCAAGGACCAGCGCAAGGAGCTGTCGGACGCGGTGAACTCCCTCGCGGAGCCGCTGTCCAAGCTCGCCGCCACGGTTGTGAAGAAGAAGTAGGGGGCGACCATGAGCGAGATCCAGGACAGCACCTCTTCCACCTCTTCCGCTTCTCCCACCCGCCGCGCGCTGATCGGCTGGGGCGGCGCCGGGCTCGCGCTCGGGGCCGCCGCGGCCGGCGGTGCGGTGGCGATGGCGAAGACCGGCGACGACGTGGACCCGGTGGCCGCCGAGACGGGTGCCGCCGTGGGGTTCCACGGCGCCCACCAGGCGGGCATCGCCACACCGGTGCAGGACAGGCTGCACTTCGCCGCGTTCGACGTGGAGACCGAGGACCGCGCCGAGTTCGTGCAGATGCTGAAGGACTGGACGGCGGCCGCCCACCGGATGACCGCCGGCAAGCCGGTCGGCGAGGGCGCGTACGGCGGGCTGGCCGAGGCGCCGCCGGACGACACCGGTGAGGCGCTGGGCCTCAAGCCGTCGCGGCTGACGCTGACGATCGGCTTCGGCCCGTCGCTGTTCGAGAAGTTCGGGCTGGCGGACCGGCGGCCCGAGGCGCTGGTGGACCTGCCGAAGTTCCCCGGCGACAACCTGGAGAAGACCCGCACCGGCGGCGATCTGTGTATCCAGGCCTGCGCGGACGACCCTCAGGTCGCCGTGCACGCGATCCGCAACCTGGCCCGCATCGGCTTCGGCAAGGTCGTCATCCGCTGGTCGCAGCTCGGCTTCGGCAAGACCTCGTCGACCACCCCGGACGCCCAGACCCCGCGCAACCTGATGGGGTTCAAGGACGGCACCCGCAACATCGCGGGCACGGAGACGGACCGGCTCAAGAAGTTCGTGTGGGTCGGCGACGGCGACAACGGCAAGGACTCGGCCTGGATGACCGGCGGGTCGTACCTGGTCGCCCGGCGCATCCGCATGCACATCGAGACCTGGGACCGCACCCCGCTCCAGGAGCAGGAGGACATCTTCGGCCGCGACAAGGGCGAGGGGGCACCGGTCGGCAAGGCCAAGGAGCACGACAAGCCGTTCCTGAAGGCGATGAAGCCGGACGCGCACGTCCGCCTCGCGCACCCCGACTCCAACGACGGGATCACGATCCTGCGCCGGGGCTACTCGTTCACGGACGGCACGGACGGCCTCGGCCGTCTCGACGCGGGCCTGTTCTTCCTGGCCTACATGCGTGACGTGCGCAAGGGTTTCATCCCGCTGCAGCGCAAGCTGTCGGCGTCGGACGCGCTCAACGAGTACATCCAGCACGTAGGTTCGGCGATCTTCGCGGTTCCGCCCGGCGTCCGGGACAAGGACGACTGGTGGGGCCGGACGCTGTTCTCCGAGGAGGCATAGCCCGTGTTCTCCAACTACCTGATCGGCCTGCGCGAGGGGCTGGAGGCGTCGCTCGTCGTCTGCATCCTCATCGCCTACCTGGTCAAGACGGACCGCAGGGACGCGCTGAAGCCGATCTGGATCGGCATCGCCATCGCGGTCGCGATCGCCATGGGCTTCGGCTGCGCGCTCGAATTCGGCTCCCAGGAGCTGACGTTCGAGGCACAGGAGGCGCTCGGCGGGTCCCTGTCCATCGTCGCGGTGGGCCTGGTGACGTGGATGGTCTTCTGGATGCGGCGCACCGCCCGGCATCTGAAGTCGGAGCTGCACGGCAAGCTGGACGCGGCCCTGGCGATGGGCACGGGCGCACTGGTCGCCACCGCGTTCCTCGCCGTCGGCCGGGAGGGCCTGGAGACCGCCCTGTTCGTATGGGCGTCGGTGCACGCGGCCAGCGACGGCACCCCGCGCCCGCTGATCGGCGTGGCCCTCGGACTGGCCACGGCCGTGCTGCTGGGCTGGCTGTTCTACCGCGGCGCCCTGAAGATCAACCTCGCCAAGTTCTTCACCTGGACCGGCGGCATGCTGGTCGTCGTCGCCGCGGGCGTCCTCGCCTACGGCTTCCACGACCTGCAGGAGGCCAACTGGATCCCGGGCATCCGGAAGCTGGCCTTCGACATCAGCGACACGATCGAGCCGGACAGCTGGTACGGCACGCTCCTCAAGGGCGTGTTCAACTTCCAGCCCGACCCGACGGTCGTCCAGGTCACGGTGTGGCTGCTGTACCTGGTCCCGACGCTCGCGATCTTCCTCGCCCCGGCGGGCCTCATCGCCCGGAAGGGACCGCAGCAGTCGACGCAGGCGGTGCGCGACAAGGTCTGACGGCATGTCGGAAACGGCGGCGGGGGGGGGCCCCCCCCCGGGGGGGGGGGGCCCCCCCCCCCCCCCCCCCCCCCCGCGGGCAGGGACCCCCCCCCAACCCCACCAACCCACAAAATAAAAAAATAACACAGGCCCCCTCTCGCTCCCCCCTGGGTGCGGGGGGGGGGGCCCCCCGGGGGGGGGGGGGGCGGCCCCGGGGGGGGGGGGGGCGCCCGGGGCGGGGGGCCCCCCCCCCCCCGCCGCCGTTTCCGCCCCCGGATCACGGAGCGGGCGCACCAGGGGAACCCGGCACCCGCCGGCCGTCCCGCCCCGGTAGGGTCGGCCTCCGGGAAGGGGAAGGTGAAGGCACCTCATGACCACGGATCGCAGCCCTCGAAGGCTTCGCAGGCGGGACCGGAACGCACTCATAGCGGCCTCACTGACCGCTTTGTCGCTGACGGCGAGCGGATGCATGGTGGTCCACGGGGAGCGCGAGGTGCTCCCGGCCACCACCAGAGCCGAGGCGGCCAGGGCACTGGCACAGTTCACGGACGCGTACAACGAGGCGGACAAGGCGTTCGACAGTTCCCTGGACGCGGACTACGTCACCGGTGCCCTCGGCGACATCGACGCGGCCCGCCTGAAGGCCGGGCGCGCGAACAACCCCGCGGGCAACACCGGACACGTGCCGCTGAAGCTGTCGGACGCGAAGTTCACCATCCCCAAGAAGGCGGGCTGGCCGCGCTGGTTCGTCGCCGACACCGCCGCCAACAAGGGCGGCAGCGCGCGCTGGCTGTTCGTCTTCACCCGCAACAGCCTGACCGAGCCGTTCCAGGTGGCGTACCTCACACTCCTGGCCCCCGGCAGCGTGCCGGAGTTCAAGAAGGACAAGGACGGCTGGGCCGAGGCCGTACCGGCGGCCTCCGCGGAACTGGCCGTCCGCCCGCAGGACCTGAGCCGGCAGTACACGACGTACCTGAAGAGCGGCGGCAGCGTCTTCGCGGACGGCGAGCACACCAGCGGCTGGCGCAAGACACGCGCCAAGGAGGCCCGCAAGCCGGGTCTGGTCACGCAGTACGTCGACGAGCCGCGGACGGACGGCGAGTACGCGCCGCTGGCGCTGCGCACGACCGACGGCGGGGCGCTGGTGTTCTTCACGACGCACCACTACGAGAAGGAGACCGCCGCCGCGGGCACCTCCGTCCCCACCCAGAACAAGGACGTGCAGGCCCTGACGAAGGGCGAGGTCAAGCAGACGCTGACGCTGGAGTTCGTCTCCAACGAGGCCGCCCTGGACCCGAGGACGGGGTCGGGCGACGGCAAGGTGTCGATGCTGGGCCGCATCCAGGGGCTGACGGCGGCTCAGGGCGAATAGCCGGGCAGCGGGAGAAGCAGCCCTCAGTGGCGCACAGGCCAGGCCGCCGCGTGGCCGGGCTCCTCGCCGGCGTGCCGGGCGCAGGCGTCGGTGAGGACCTCCAGCAGGCTGAGCGGGTCGGGCAGCGCGTGTTCCGGGCCGCGCACCCAGCGCACCGCCCGGTCCTCGTCACCGGGCAGCCGGGCCGGCGGTACGAGCACGTACGAGCCCCGGCAGTGCCAGCGCAGCCCGGGGTGTTCGTCCATGGTCTCGGGGTGGCAGTCCAGTTCGCAGGGCCACCACTCGTCCTCGTCCTCGGGTGTGCCGCGGGTGAGGGTGAAGAACAGCATGCGGCCGTCGTCGCTCTCGGCGACCGGCCCGACCTCCACGCCGGAGTCGAGCAGCCGCTCCAGCGCCTGCCGCCCGGCCTCCACGGGCACGTCGAGGACGTCGTGCACCATGCCGGTCGCGGTGATGAAGTTGGCCTGCGGCTGGTGCCGGGCCCAGCGCTCGATCTGGGCGCGGTCGGTGGTGGACTGCGTCTGCCAGGCGAAGGACACCGGGTGCCGGGCGGGGGTGGGGCAGCCGACGCGGTCGCAGGAACAGCGGTAGCCGGGCGCGGGGTGCGCGGCGGGCGCGAGGGGCAGTCCGGCTCCGGCGGCGGCGAGCAGCAGGGCCTCACGGCCGCCGTCGTCGGCGGCCTCCTGCGGGCGGCGTCCGCGCAGCCACTGGGAGATTTTGCCCTGCCGGCCGGTACGGCCGCCGAACGTCGCGCTCATCTGTCCCCTGCCTCGCTCTTGTCCGGACAGCATGCCCTATGGTCCCACCTTCCCGGGCCCCGGGGCGCCTTGTCGGGACATACCCGGCTTCCGACCTGCGATTTCCGGTCAGCGCGGGGCGAGCCCATGCACTGCGTAGTCGACCAGGGTGTCGGTGTAGTCGTACGAGATCGGTCCGGTGCGCTGCAGCCAGCGCTGGGCGAGCGGCGAGACGAACAGCTCCAGGGCGATGCGCGGGTCGACGTCCGGGCGTACGTGCCCCTCCTTCTGCGCGGAGCGCAGGCGGTCGGCGTACAGGTGGAGCCGGGGTTCGAGGAGCTTGGTGACGAACTCGCGGCCGAGCTGCTCGTTGACCACGCCCTCGGCGGCCAGGACGCGGCAGGGCACCTCGAAGCCGGGGTCGAGCAGCTCGTCGACCGTGGCACGCAGCACGGCCTTGAGATCGGCGGCGAGGTCGCCGGTGTCCGGGATCTCGTACGGCTCCTGCCCCGCGGCCTGTGCCGTCCGCTCGCCCAGATCCAGGAAGGCCTCCAGGAGCACGTCCGCCTTCGACGGCCACCAGCGGTAGATGGTCTGCTTGCCGACCCCGGCCCGGGCGGCGATCCCCTCGACGGTGGTCCTGGGATACCCGACCTCCCCCACCAGGGCGAGGGCGGCGTCGTAGATCGCGCGGCGGGACTTCTCGCTGCGGCGGGTGGCGTCGGGGGTGGGCTTCTTGACCATGGGTCGAAGCTAACAAGCCCGGCCGTGGGTCGAAGCCGACGAGGAAGACAACCCGTTCGGCACACGCGCCCGCGCCGCCGGAAACGCACCATGGGCACCAACCACCCCTGCGGTACCGGAGGAGCCCGCCTTGGCCCTTTCCCGCCGCGCCACACCCCGGCGCTATCTGATGTGCTCACCCAGGCACTTCGAGGTCACGTACTCCATCAACCCATGGATGGACCCCGGCAAGCCCGTCGACACACCCCTCGCCGTCGCCCAGTGGGAACAGCTGCGTGACCTCTACCGCTCCCTCGGCCACACCGTCGAGGAACTCGCCCCGGTGCCCGGTCTGCCCGACATGGTGTTCGCCGCGAACGGCGCCACCGTCGTGGACGGGCGGGTACTGGGGGCGCGTTTCGCCCACCGGGAGCGGGTGGACGAGGCCGCCGCGCACCTGGACTGGTACCGCGCGCACGGCTTCGCGCACGTCCGCGAGCCCGTCCACGTCAACGAGGGCGAGGGCGACTTCGCCGTCACCGCCTCCTATGTGCTGGCCGGGCGCGGCTTCCGGGCGAGCCCCCTGTCGCACGGCGAGGCGCAGGAGTTCTTCGGGCGTCCGGTGATCGGTCTGGAGCTGGTCGACCCGCGCCACTACCACCTGGACACCGCCCTCGCCGTGCTCGACGACTCGGCCGACGAGGTCATGTACTACCCGCCCGCCTTCTCGCCGGGCAGCCGGGAGGTGCTCCGGCGGCTGTTCCCGGACGCGCTGACCGCCGGTGCCGAGGACGCGGCCGCGTTCGGGCTGAACGCCGTGTCGGACGGTCTGCGCGTGGTGCTGCCACAGGCGGCGGCCGGGCTCTTCGGGCCGCTCCGGGAGCGTGGCTTCGAGCCGGTCGGCGTCGACCTGAGCGAGCTGCTGAAGGGCGGCGGCAGCGTGAAGTGCTGCACGCAGGAGCTACGGGAGCCGCGGGACCTGCGGGAGCTACGGCTGTGACGTGTCGTCGTCGTCCGGCGGCCAGGAATCGCCCCAGTCCGCGTCGCGGGCCGCCTTGTACAGGTCGCCGTGGCGTTTGGTGACCGTCGTGCGGCGCAGGTGCTCGTCGGCCTCGCACAGGTCGAGGAGCACCTGCCCCTTGCGGATCTGCGGGCGCCGGACCACGCGGGCGGCGGCCGGAGCGACCGGGAAGCGGGCGGCGGCCACATAGCTGAACTTCTCGTCCTCGTACGCCAGTGAGCCGCCCTTGACCTGGCGGTGCAGGGAGGAGCGGCTGACCCGGGCCGAGAAGTGGCACCAGTCCGTGCCGGGCACGATGGGGCAGGCGACGCTGTGCGGGCAGGGGGCGGCGACCTGGAATCCGGCGTCGATCAGCCGGTCGCGGGCCTCGATGACGCGGGCGTATCCGGCGGGTGTGCCGGCCTCGACGATCACGACGGCCTGCGCGGCGGCAGCGGCGGCGTCGACGAGGGCGGTGCGGTCGGCCTCGGAGAGTTCGTTGAGGACGTAGGAGACGGTGACGAGTGCGGTGCTCTCGATGGTGAGCGCCGCTCCGATGCGAGAGCGCTGCCACCTGACGTCCCGCAGCGCCGGGTTCGCGGCGGCGATCTCCCGGCCGAGGGCCAGCGCGGGCTCGGCCCAGTCCAGCACGGTCACCGGCCGGACCCCGTCCCAGGTCGCGCTTACGGCCCAGGTCGCCGCGCCGGTCCCGCCCCCGACGTCGACCTGGCTGCCGGGCACCCAGCCGGGTACGGCCGCCGCGAACGCCTCCAGCGCCGCCCGCACCGCCTCGAAGGTCGCGGGCATCCGGTACGCGGCGTACGCGGCGACGTCCGCGCGGTCCCGCAGGATGGGCGCGTCCGTCGGGGTCTGCCCCCGGTAGTTGGCGATCAGGCGCTCCACGGCACCGGCGGCCTGCTTGGGCGGGAGCCCGTCGAGCAGGCCCGCGAGGGCGGTACGGAGGGCTTCCGCCGGGGGTAGGGCGTTGTTCACCCGGCGATTCTACGTACTCGGTGTCGTCGCGGCCCGAGGCCAGGGGCTGCGCCCCCGGACCCCCGCTTCGGCCTGAACGGCCTCGTCCTCGAACTCCCCCGAGCTCTACGGGCAGGGGGGACCCCCGGACGGGCTGAGATACACCGCCCTTGCCAGACGAGTCGCCGCCCTCGCCCTCGGCCCGCTGTCCGCGGGCCGCCTTCGGGGATGCACCGTGTTGGCCAGCAGTACCAGGAAGGTGTCCGTGGCCGGGTCCAGGACCAGCGAGGTCCCCGTGAAGCCCGTGTGGCCCGCCGCGCCCCGCCCCGACAGCTCCCCCATGAACCACGGCTGGTCGACGGCGAAGCCCAGCCCCGGCGGGGTCAGCAGCAGCTCCACGAAGTCGGGGCCGAGGATGCGCGCGGGACCGTACGCGCCGCCCGCGAGGAGCGCCCGGCAGAAAACGGCCAGATCCCGTCCCGTCGAGAACAGGCCCGCGTGGCCCGCCACCCCGCCCAGCGCCCACGCGTTCTCGTCGTGGACCACGCCCCGCAGCATCCCCCGGTCCGCCTTGGCCCACGGCCGCCGCTGGTCCTCGGAGGCCGCCGCGCCCCGGCACGGCCCGAAGTCGGTCGCCGTCATCCCGAGCGGGCGGGTGATCCCCTCGCGGACGAGGACGTCGAGGGCGCGTCCGGTGATCCGCTCCAGCACGGACTGGAGCAGCAGCATGTTCAGGTCCGAGTAGAGGTACGTCCCCGGTTCGCCCGTCGGCGCCTCGGCGCGCAGCAGTTCCAGCCGGGCCGCGTCGTCCGGGCGGTCGTACAGCGGGAGTTCGGGGCGCAGCCCGGAGGTGTGGGTGAGCAGCTGCCGGACGGTGATGCCGTGCGCGGCGGCGGCGCGGAACTCGGGCAGGTAGGCGCCGACCTTCGCGTCGATGCCCAGCGTGCCCCGCTCGATCTGCTGGACCGCGGCGACGGAGGTGAACAGCTTGGTGAGGGAGGCCAGGTCGAAGGGGGTGTCGACGGTCATCGGAACCCGGGCGGCGGGCGGCAGTCCGACGCCCTGCCCGGTCTCCGCGTCGTACGACGCGTACCGCACCGCCCAGCCCGCCGCCTCCTGCACGGCGATCACCGGCCCGCGCCCGGCCACCACGACGGCGCCGGGCGCCCAGGGGCGGTCGCCGGTGGTCAGGTCGTGGACCTCGCGGACGAGACGGTTGAGCTCCTCCGGGTCGAGCCCGGCCCGGTCCGGTGTGTCGGCGCGGAGCCTCGCTGTGCTCAGCTCTCCTCCCCCATGTTCCCGGCCTCCGTGTTCCCGGCCTCCGTGTTCCCGGCCTCCGTGTTCCCGGCCTCCGTGTTCCCGGCCTCGTTCGAGAAGGAGGTGCCCCCGTCCTTCGCGCCCGCGTGTGTGTTCCAGGGACGGCACATTCCCATGAAGCAGGCCATGGCCACCAGCGCTCCGCCGAGTTGGACCACGGCCATCGGTACGGCGGTGTGCTCCCCGGCGACGCCGACGAGCGGGGAGGCGACCGCGCCGACCAGGAAGGAGGAGGTGCCGAGCAGCGCGGAGGCGGAGCCGGCGGCGTGCCGGGTGCGCAGCAGGGCGAGGGACTGGGTGTTGGGGAGGGTGATGCCCATCGCGGACATCAGCACGAAGAGCGCGGCGGCGACGGGGGCCAGGCCCACGTTCCCGAAGGCTCCGAGGGACATCAGCAGCAGGGCGGTCGCGGCGAGGACGACCACGGTCAGGCCGACGGCCAGCACCTTGTCCAGGCGCACCCGGCCGACCAGCACCTTGCCGTTGATCTGCCCGGCGACGACGAGGCCGACCGAGTTGAGGCCGAACAGCAGGCTGAAGGTCTGCGGGGAGGCGCCGTAGATCTCCTGGATCACGAAAGGCGAGGCACTTATGTAGGCGAACAGCGCGGCGAAGGCGAAGCCGCCCGCGAGCATGTAGCCGGTGAAGGGGAGGTCGGTGAGCAGGCCGCGCATCGTGCGCAGGGCCTCGCCGACCCCGCCGTCGTGGCGTTCGGCGGGCGGCAGGGTCTCGGGGAGCCGGAGCCAGACGAGCATGGCGAGCACGGCCCCGACGACGGTGAGGACCACGAAGACGCCCCGCCAGTCCGTGACCCGCAGGATCTGCCCGCCGATCAGCGGCGCCACGATCGGGGCGGTGCCGGATATCAGCATCAGGGTGGAGAAGAAGCGGGCCATCGCCACGCCGTCGTACAGGTCGCGTACGACGGCCCGTGCGATGACGATCCCGGCCGCGCCCGCCAGGCCCTGCGCCAGCCGGAAGGCGACCAGGGTCTCGACGGTGGTCGCCACCGCGCACAGGGCGGTGGCGACGAGGTAGACGGCGAGGCCGACGAGGAGCGGGCGCCTGCGGCCCCAACGGTCGCTCATCGGACCGACCACCAGCTGTCCGAGTGCCATTCCGGCGAGGCAGGCGGTGAGCGTGAGCTGGACGGTCGCGGCGGGGGCGTGCAGGGAGCGGGTGACCTCCGGCAGGGACGGGAGGTACATGTCCATCGCGAGCGGGGGCGTGGCCGTGAGACCGCCGAGGACCAGGGTGACGAGGAGGCCGGTGCGGCGGGCGGAACGGGTGGCCGGGCTCCCGGGTGCGGGCTGCCGTTCCGTGTCCGGTCTCGACGCCGCCGCGTGCTCGGGCATGTGTGGTCCCTCCCCTTTTTCGCTCTCGTCTTGTTCGTCCTCGCCGATTTCGACCGTGTCGATCTCGACCGTGTCGATCTCGTCGGTTGAATCGGCACCTATGCTCTCAGCTCGTACACAGTGCCGAGGGTCACATGAGCGAGGGCGGGTCCGGGATGGTGGAGCGGAACGTGCGGTGGGGGATCCTGGCGACGGGAGGGATCGCGGCCGCGTTCGCGGCGGACCTCGTGGATCTGCCCGACGCGGAGATCGTGGCGGTGGCCTCACGGAGCCAGGGCCCCGCGGAGGCGTTCGCCGAGCGGTTCGGGATCGCGCGGGCGTACGGCGACTGGGAGTCGCTGGCCCGGGACGAGGACATCGATGTCGTGTACGTCGCCACTCCGCACGCGGCGCACCGGGCGGCCGCCGGTCTGTGCCTGCAGGCGGGGCGGAACGTGCTGTGCGAGAAGGCGTTCACGCTGAACACGCGCGAGGCGGAGGAACTGGTCGCGCTGGCGAAGGAGCGCGGCAGCTTCCTGATGGAAGCGATGTGGATGTACTGCAACCCGCTGATACGGCGGCTGAAGGCGCTGGTCGACGACGGGGCGATCGGTGAGGTGCGCACCGTGCAGGCCGACTTCGGGCTGGCCGGGCCCTTCCCGCCGGCGCACCGGCTGCGGGATCCGGCGCAGGGCGGCGGGGCGCTGCTGGACCTGGGTGTGTATCCGGTGTCGTTCGCCCAACTGCTGCTGGGTGAGCCCGCGGATGTGACGGCGAGTGCGGTGCTCTCCGACGAGGGCGTCGATCTCCAGACGGGAGCGCTGCTCTCCTGGGAGAGCGGGGCTCTTGCTTCGGTGCACTGCTCCGTGGTCGGTGGTACGGCGATCACCGCCTCGGTCACCGGATCGCACGGCCGCATCGACATCCCGGACGGCTTCTTCCATCCCGACCGCTTCGTGCTGCACCGCGACGGCCGCGCCTCCGAGGAGTTCGCCCTCGACCCGGCCGACGGGCCGCGCACCAGCCTGCGGCACGAGGCGAAGGAGGTCATGCGCGCCCTGCGGGCGGGCGAGACGGAGTCCCCGCTCGTGCCCCTCGACGGCACCCTCGCCGTGATGCGGACGCTGGACGCCGTACGGGAGCGGATCGGGGTGCGCTACCCCGGGGAGGCCGTGGCCGTCTGAGACCGTCCCGGCAACCGTATGGCGGACAGCGGATTCCGCATGGCGGACTCGGCCCCCTACGCTGCGAGCATGGCTGACAGGGAATCGAAGATCGCCGTGGTGACCGGCGCCGGATCCGGTATCGGGCGCGCGGTCGCCGTCGAGCTGATGCGCGCCGGCTGGTCGGTGGCGCTGACCGGGCGGCGCACACAGCGACTGGAGGCGACGGCGGCGCTGGTGCCCGAGGGCGACTCGCTCGCCGTACGCACCGATGTCGCGCATCCCGACGACGTGAGGGCGCTCTTCGCCGCCGTACGCGACCGGTTCGGGCGGGTCGACCTGCTCTTCAACAACGCGGGCACGTTCGGGCCCGGCGGGGTGGCCGTGGAGGACCTGCCATACGAGGCCTGGCGGCACGTCGTGGACACCAACCTCAACGGGGCGTTCCTGTGCGCGCAGGCGGCGTACCGGCAGATGAAGGAGCAGAAGCCGCAGGGCGGCCGGATCATCAACAACGGCTCCGTCTCCGCCCATACGCCCCGTCCGCACTCGGCCGCCTACACCGCGACCAAGCACGCACTGACCGGCCTCACCAAGTCGCTGTCGCTGGACGGGCGGCCGTACGGCATCGCCGTCGGGCAGATCGACATCGGCAACGCCGCCACCGACATGACGGCGCGGATGCAATCGGGCGCGTTGCAGGCCAACGGCGAGACGGCGCCGGAGCCGGTGATGGACGCGGCCGACGTGGCACGCACCGTGCGGCACATGGCCGAGCTGCCGCTGGAGGCGAACGTGCAGTTCGCGACGGTGCTGGCGACGGCGATGCCGTACGTGGGGCGCGGCTGAGCGCTCCGCGCGCCGTCAACTCCCCAACCTGCACAAGCGGAATTCGAACTTCCGCGGTATTGCGGCCGATGGCGGGCCTATGCTCAACTTCCTCCACAAGAGCTTCACACTTGGAGCAGTGGGGTTCCGCCGACCACATCGAGGGGGGAGGCGGCAGCCGTTCCACCGGACCGTGTGGGGGTGGACCTCGCGTGGGACCGTGGGGTACGCACCGGTGGGTGGAACGGCTGCCGCACAAACCGGGTTCCTCAGTCCCGGTCGGCGCTCTCCGCGGCCGCCTTCCCCGCGCCCGTCCCGCCCGTCTCGCCCGTCTCCACAGCGTCCGTCTCCCCCGCGTTCTTGCCCGCTCTGCGCCGCCGCAGCGCCCACGCCGTCCCGGCACCCAGCAGCGCCACCGTCCCGGCGGCCCCTTCCAGCAGACGCCAGGTCGACGGGCGCCCGGACGCCGAACCGGACGCGCCCGCGGCGGCCCGGGCCGATTTCGGCTCCGGCGTGGGGCTCGCCTTCGCCCCGCCCTCGCTGAGCGGCTCGACCAGCATGCCCACCGCCTGCGCCGAACGCCCCGCGCCGAAGCCCCAGTCGAGCAGGGCGGCGGTCTCCTCGTAGACGGCATTGCTGCCGGTGGCGGGGTGCATCACGGTGACCAGCAGGGTCCGCCCGCCACGGGTGGCCGCGCCGGTGAAGGTGTTGCCGGCATGGCTGGTGTAACCATTCTTCACGCCGATCAGGCCCTTGTACGTGCCGAGGCCCCAGGCCCCCGTCAGCAGGCGGTCGGTGTTCTGGATCTGGAAGGTCTTCTTGCCGCCCGCCGGGAAGTCCGCGGTCCTGGTGCCGCAGTAGCCGCGGAAGTCCTCGTCCTTCAGCCCATGGCGGGCGAAAAGGGTCAGGTCGTACGCGGAGGACAGCTGGCCCTTGTGGTCGAAGCCGTCGGGGCTGACCACATGGGTGTCCAGGGCCTGCAGATCCTCGGCCCTGGCCTGCATGTCCGCGACCGTCTGCGCGACCCCGCCGTTCATATGGGCCAGCACGTGCACCGCGTCGTTGCCGGAGCGCAGGAACACGCCCTGCCAGAGCTGCTCGACGGTGTAGGTGATGCCGGGCTTGACGCCGACGAGGCTGGAGCCGGACGGTATCCCGGCCAGGTCGGCGTCGGTGACCTTGTGCCGGTCGGTCCGCTCGAACTTCTTCAGCACGGTGTCCGCGAACAGCATCTTCAGGGTGGACGCGGGTGCCAGCCGCCGGTGCGCGTCGAACGCGGCGAGTACCTCCCCGCTCTCACAGTCGGCGACGAGCCAGGATCGGGCGGTGAGCTTCTTGGGCAGACCGGCGGCGCCACGCACCTGGATTCCGGAGCGGGCCAGCCGCTCCCCGCCGATGACTGCCGCGGCGGAGGCGGGCGTGGCCGCCGAGAGGGGCAGGGCGGCGGCCGTCAGACCGAGAGCGGCACGCCGGGTGAGCCGAGAGGAATCGCGCATCCCGGGACCGTACACCGCACCCAACAGGGGTTTCCTGGCAGGAGGCCCTCTACAGCCTAGGAATTTACTGTCTTATGAGAATTTGATTTCATACCCCACTTTCTCAGCTCTCACACACGATTTACTCAGTGCGCCTCAAAGGTTCCTCCATAGCTTGTGGCCGCGCCCACAGCGGGCGCCAAGAACCTTCGAGGAACGGGATGTTTGGCATCTATCTCAAGCGCGAGCTGGGCCGCCGCAAGAAGGCTGCCCTGGTCATCGCACTGGGTCTGGCGCTCGGTATCGCGCTGGTCATCACCGTCAGCTCGGTGTCGGCCGGTATGACTCAGGCGCAGGACAAAGTCCTGAAGTCGCTCTACGGCCTCGGCACCGACATGACGGTCACCAAGGCACAGTCGGCACCCAAGGCCGGCAGCTCGCAGGGCCCCAACTTCAAGTTCGACGCCAAGTCGAGCTCGAAGTCCTCGCAGAGCTCCGACCGGGTGATGACACAGGGCGGTCAGGCCCTGAAGTCCTCCCTCGTCGAGAAGGTCTCCGCCCAGAAGGGCGTGGCGAGCGCGGTCGGCGCCCTCTCCCTGAACATCACCAAGGTCGACGGCTCCTTCACCCAGGGCAAGGCTAAGAGCACCAGCGGCAGCAGCAGCAGCAGCAGCAGCAGCAGCCAGAACCAGGGCGGCCCGGGCGGCAGCTCCGGAAGCGGCGGCGGCCAGCCCCAGGTCCAGGGCGGCGGCGCCAACTTCAACGTCAACAGCTACTCCGTGGCCGGCGTCGACGTCAGCAACCAGGAGCTCGGCCCGCTGGCCTCGATGAAGATCACCTCCGGCAAGACGTTCACGTCGTCGCAGACCAGTGCCAAGGTCGCGGTGGTCAGCAAGTCCTACGCCAAGTCGAAGAAGTACAAGGTCGGTTCGACCTTCAAGGTCTCCGGCACCAAGTACACGGTCATCGGCATCGCGACGCCCAGCAGCAGCGAGTCCTCCACCGACGTCTACCTGCCGCTGAAGCAGGCGCAGACGCTGGCCGACTCCAAGAACAAGGTCACCACGATCTACGTCAAGGCGACCGACTCCAAGCAGATCTCCGCGGTGAAGAAGGAGATCCAGGCCAACATCTCCGGTACGACGGTCACCACCTCCTCCGACCTGGCGTCCACCGTCTCCGGCTCCCTGTCCACCGCCTCCAGCCTCGCCTCCAGCGTCGGCAAGTGGCTGTCCATCGCGGTGCTGGCCGCGGCCTTCCTGGTGGCCGCGCTGCTCACCTCCTCCGCCGTGTCCCGGCGTGTGCGTGAGTTCGGCACCCTGAAGGCGCTGGGCTGGCCCTCGCGCAACGTCACCCGTCAGGTCGTCGGCGAGTCCATGGTCAACGGTCTGATCGGCGGCGGCCTCGGCATCGCCCTGGGCCTCGCGGCCGCCTACACGGTCACCGCGATCAGCCCGAAGCTGACCGCGCAGCTCGGCAGCACCGGCGGCGGCATGGGCGGCGGCCCCGGCGGCGGGCCGGGCGGCGGCCCCGGCCAGCAGTCCGCCTCCAACACCCTGCAGATCGCCCTGACCGCGCCCGTCTCCCTGACCACCATCGCGCTCGCGGTGGGCCTGGCGGTCACCGGCGGCCTGATCGCCGGCGCCATGGGCGGCTGGCGCGCCTCCCGGATGCGCCCCGCCGACGCCCTGCGCAGCGTCTCGTAACACCCCCGAACCGGGGCGCCGCCTCCACTCCCCCCGGGACGCGGCGCCCCACCCCCCGCTTCCTCACCCACGCCTTCGCTACTCACGGAGCACCCATGTACAGACTCACCGGCGTCACCAAGCGCTACACCCGGGGCAAGGAGACGGTGGAGGCGCTGCGCGGCATCGACCTCACCATCGAGGACGGCGACCAGCTCGTCATCCAGGGCCCCACCGGTGGCGGCAAGTCCACCCTCCTCCAGATGATCGGCGGCCTGGACCGCCCCTCCTCCGGCAGCGTCGAGCTGGACGGCGTCGACCTCGCCACCATCAGCGAGGCCAAGCTGACCCGGCTGCGCGCCGAAAAGATCGGCATCATCTTCCAGGCGTTCAACCTCATCCCGACGCTCACCGCCCAGGAGAACGTCGAGACGGCCCTGGTCCCCCTCGGCGTCAAGCCGGCCGAGCGCCGCGAGCGCGCGGCGGAGGCCCTGCGCTCGGTGGGCCTCGGCGAGCGCCTGTCGCACGTCCCGACCGAGCTGTCCGGCGGCCAGCAGCAGCGCGTCGCCATCGCCCGTGCGCTGGTCAAGAAGCCGAAGGTGCTGCTGGCCGACGAGCCCACCGGCAACCTCGACGAGGGCACCCGCGACGACATCATGGGCCTGTTGGAAGGCCTGTGGCACGAGTACGGGCTGACCTTCATCATGGTCACCCACGACTCGTCGATCGCCCGCCGCGCCCCGCGCCTGGCCACCATCAAGGCCGGTCAGATCACCCTGACCGAGCAGGGCGGCGGACAGCACGCGCAGCAGGCGTACGGCGACCAGCAGCAGCCGTACGTCCAGTACGGCGGCCAGGCCCACTGAGCCGCGGACTCCCGTCGGGGCCGCTCACCTCCCGAGTATCCGGTCGGCCTCGGCCAGCTGCCCGGCGGTGAGCGGCCCCTTCGCGATCGCGCCCGCGTTCTGCTCCGCCTGGGCGACCGAGCGGAACCCCGGGATCGGCACGGTGCGCGGGCTGCGCGCCCACAGCCAGGCGAGGGCGCCCTGCGCGGGCGTACGGCCGTCGCTGGTCAGGACGTCACGCAGCGCGTCGACCCGGGCGAGCCACTCCGGGTCGGCGCCGGTCCCGTCGCCGAACCCCTGGAGCCAGACCGGAGGCCTGCTGCGGATGTCACCGGTTTCCAGCCGGGCGTGCCGCCTGCCGCCGAGCAGCCCCATGGCGAGCGGGCTGCGGTTGATGCTGGCGAGATCCAGCTTCTCGCACAGCGCGACGAGTCGCGGCGCGTCCTGAAGGACGTTGAGGGCGTGCTGCACGGCCGTGCAGTGCTCGCCCTCGGCGAAGACGGCGGCGCGCTCGGGGTCGTCGGTGCTCCAGGCGTAGGCGCGGATGAGCCCCTCCCGGACGAACTCCTCGCAGAGGTCCCGGAGTTCGGCCGCAATATTCGGGTCCGCGTCGGAGATGTGCAGCTGATAGAGGTCGACGTGATCGGTGCCGAGGCGGCGCAGGGAGGCTTCGAGGGCCCGGCGGGCGTAGGCCGGGGAGTCGTCGCTGCCGGTGAGGGTGCGGGTGTCCTCGTCGAAGACGTTGCCCCACTTGGTGGCGACGACGACATCGTCCCGCCGCTTGCCGAGGGCGCGGCCGAGCACGCGCTCGCTGTGCCCGGTGCCGTAGACGTCCGCGGTGTCGAAGAAGGTGACGCCGAGGTCGAGCGCGCGGTGGATCGCCCGTACGGACTCCTCGTCGTCGACCTTGCCCCAGCCGAGCGGCTGCCCGTCGGCATCCTGCCACTCACCGCCGATGGCCCAGCAGCCGAAGCCGAGCGCGCTCACCTCGATACCGCTGCGTCCCAGAATCCTGGTCTTGGTCTCCATGCCGCGGAACGCTAGGAGTTGAAGCGCACACGAGGGCAAGCCCTTTCGGGCGCAGGGGCGTTGGGGCGCAGGAGCGATGGGACGCAGGAGCGATGGGACGCTGTCAGGCCTCCCCCGTCTCGAAACGGGAGATCCGGCCGTCGTCCTCGATGACGAAGCGCCACTGGGTGCGCATCTCGCCCCATGTGTCGTTGCTGTAGCGGGCCACGAGGGCGCGGCCGCCGCGGGACTCCTTGTCGACCTCCATGTGCCCGTGGGAGGAGAAGATCTCCCGGTCGATCCAGTCGGCGAGGTCGCGGTCGGAGCCGTCGTCCGACATGGTCGCGCCGGGGACGAGGAGTTGCATGAAGGCCTCGCGGTCGTGGGCGTTGACGGCGGTGACGAAGGCCCGGACGGCCGGATCGCTGAGTTTGGCTGTCTGAATCGTCATGTCAGTCAGACTCACATCGCTCCCCCGGCCCCGCCACCCGAACGGCGTCCCGGGCAGGCCGGGCAGGTGTGCCGGATGCGACGGTGGATAGGCGGAGGGGGCCTTGTTCCTGCTGTCTGCCTGTCCTGATGGGGAGTCACCATGACTTGTTACGACCGACGTGATGCGGGCCTGCTGCTGCTCCGGCTGGCTGCCGGCGGTGTGCTCGCCGCGCACGGAGCCCAGAAGCTCTTCGGCTGGTTCGGCGGGGGTGGTATCGAGGGGACCGGTCAGTTCATGGAGTCCGTCGGCTACAAACCCGGGAAGGCGAGCGCGATGGCTTCGGGGCTCGCGGAGGCGGGCGGCGGCACGCTGCTGGCGCTGGGGCTCGCCACGCCCGCCGCCGGTGCCGCGGCGGCCGGAGGCATGGCGGGCGCGGCCGCGGTGCACATGCCCAACGGCTTCTTCGCCCAGGAGGGTGGCTACGAGCACGCGGCGATTCTCGGCCTGGCCGCGGCCGGCCTCGCCATCGCCGGCCCCGGCCGCCTCTCCCTCGACCACGCCATGGGCCACGTCTTCGACCGAGGCTGGATGGTCCCGGCGGCCCTGGGTGTGACGGCCGCGGTGACGTCGGTGGTGGTGGGGGCGCGGAACCGGCGGGTGCGGCAGCAGAAGGAGGGGGAGCAAGAGTCGTTGTTCGACGAGTAGCCGTCCCTGGGCAGGCTGTGCGCATGACCGATCAGGACACGCGCGCGACGGCACCCACCGACCTGCCCGACCGGCCCGACCTCTGGACCTCCATCGACGACCTGTGGGCCTGGCTGGACGCGAACCGGCAGGCGGCCGGGCAGGAGGGCGTGCTGCTGCGCATGCTGAAGCTGTCGGAGGAGGTCGGCGAGGTCGCCGAGGCGGTGATAGGAGCGACGGGCCAGAACCCCCGCAAGGGCGTCACCCACACGTGGGAGGACGTCCAGGCGGAACTGTGCGACGTCGTCATCACCGCCCTGGTGGCACTACGCACCCTGACCCCGGACACCCGGGAGGTGTTCACCCGGCATCTGGCGAGGGTGACGAGGCGTTCACTGGATCCGTCCGGCGCTGTTCATCTCACGGAGGGACCCGCGCCCCGTGCCGTTGGTGAGGCGCCCTGACTCTTCTCGTCGACATCGAGCCGACGAAAGGGTCCCAGTGCAGGACTACGTTTTCCCCGGCGGACGCGCAACGGTTGCGGTGGTCGGCGGGCTGTTTACGCTCGTGGCCATGAGCACGGGAAGCCAGGCGCACGCGGCGAGTTACGGAACCCCGAGTATCTCCCTGTCCGCGGCCTACCTGTCGGGCGCGGTGGGCGCGGTCGGGGATCCGGCCGTTCAGGTGACGGTCGCCCAGAGCGGCGCGGACGCGGCCGCGTTGAAGGTCACGGCGACCAGGAGCAGCAGGACGTCGGTGGCCCAGACGGCGGATGTGCAGGTCACCGGGGCCGGTGCCACGCGGCAGGTCACGGTCGCCGCCCGCGGACAGGGCTACACCGATCTGACGCTGAAGGTGACCGGCGTGGACGGGCAGACCGCCACGAAGACGCTCCACTACGCGGCCTCCGCCGCGGTCCAGCAGCCCGCGGACACCCGTTACTTCACCGGCTCCAGCGATGCCTCGGCCGCGGTCGACGTCGGGGGCGGCTACGTCGTCGTGGCGGACGACGAGTCGAACGTGCTGCGCCTGTACGACCGCGGCGTCTCCGGAGCGCCCGTCAGGACCTGGGACTTCAGCTCGCAGCTCGGTGTCTCCAAGGAGGTCGACATCGAGGGCGGGGCCCGCGTCGGCGACACGATCTACTGGACGGGCTCCCTGGGCAACAACAAGGACGGCGAGTACAAGCCGGCCCGGAACACGGTCTTCACCACGAAGGTGACGGGCAGCGGCGCGAGCACGTCGCTCTCATACGCGGGCTCGTACACCAAGCTCCGCGACGACCTGGTCGCCTGGGACGAGGAGCACGGCGACCGTTACGGCTTCGCGGCCGGCACGGCCACCGGCCAGGCGCCGAAGCAGATCGACGGCTTCAACGTGGAGGGCCTGGAGTTCGCCCCCGGCTCGACGACCACCGCCTACCTCGGCTTCCGCGCCCCGCTCGCGCCCGCCGTGCCCGGCGGCAAGGCACTCCTGGTGCCCGTCACCAACATCGACCAGGTGGTCGCGGGCAAGGCGGCGACCGCCTTCGGCACCCCGGTCGAACTCGATCTCGGCGGTCTGTCGATCCGGGACATCCGCAAGAACGCCGCGAACCAGTACCTGATCGTGGCGGGCTCCTGGGCGGCCGACGACAACTCCGACCCGTACGCGCTCTACTCCTGGACCGGAAACGCGGCCGACCGTCCGGTCAAGCTCCGCGACCTGCCGACCAGCGACCCCGGCGGCTGGGAGGCGGTGGTCGACGTCCCCGACCTGTCCACGGCAGGGGCCCGCGCCCAGCTCCTGACCGACAACGGCTCCGCCGACCTGTACGGCGACAGCACGGAGGCGAAGGACCTGACCCACGCGGAGTGGAAGAAGTCGCGGACGGTGTGGTTCACCGTGACCGGCTGACGGAGGGGCATCGCGTACGGTGCGAGCGCCCCGGATGCACCGCTCGCACCGTACGCGCCCCCGGCCGTACGAGGTCACCAGGTGTGAGCCACGTCCACTACGAGATGGTTGGCCGTCTGGAAGACCCGGAACGGCAGCCGGGCGCGGACGCCCAGTCCGGCCTGGGTGTATCCCTCGGAGCCACCTGTGAACTTGAACTCCCGGAACGTCCGGTACCCGGTGACGTCGACGGACGGAAGCGGCGGGTAGGGCCGTCCGGTCGCCGGGTCGTAGCGCGGGGAGAACAGTGAGAGCTCCAGAATGGCTCCGCCCTTGATCGGGATCACGGCGTCGGACGGGTCCTGGTGCAGTACGTCGACATAGCGGACGGTGTAGCCGATCGGGTCGGCCGCCGTGCCCTCGGCGTCGAAGACCAGACGGTCGAAGCACTCGTGCTGTCCAGTCCTCACGTCGGTCAGTCGCCTGGAGGCAACAGAGTCACCGGTTTTGTCCAGGCTTCCCCACGTCACGGCACAGTCCACGGCCGTCGGCGCGGCCATCGCCGGAACCGTGCCGGCCAACAGACCGCCGCCCGCCAGCATCATCGCGGCCAGTGCAGTACCTATCCGTCGCATGACTACCCCCCAGTAGCTCGCGTAGGTGTGTGCCTGTTCAGACCGACAGCCTTCCGGAAGGTTGTGCGTCGTGGAGCAGTCCATTGCCGCACAGGGGCCCTTCCAGCACCAGCTGCCCCGTGAGACCACAGCGCTTTCCGCGCGGACTGCCCGTCGATCACGTCACGGACGAAGCCGGTTCACTCGCCCAGCCTGAACACGAGGGCAGGACGGTGGGGGTTCTTGAGGCCTTTCCCCAGGCAAAGCCGCAGGTGGCGGCAGACGAGTCGGGCTGTACGCCGGGTTCTGTTCCGAAGGGTCCTCGCGGGCCCCTCGGCGACGGCCATCCATCTAGGGCCGGCGTTGCCGCCGGCCTCGTGCGGTCTACCCGCGGACTCGGGCGGGCAGCCCTCGAACGTCCGCGCAGAGCCGCCTTTCACAGCGGCTCCTTTTGACCTTGCTCCGGGTGGGGTTTACCTAGCTGCCCAGGTCACCCTGGGCACTGGTGGTCTCTTACACCACCGTTTCACCCTTACCCGGCGCCTGAGCGCCGGGCGGTCTGTTTTCTGTGGCACTGTCCCGTGGGTCACCCCAGGTGGCCGTTAGCCACCACCCTGCCCTGTGGAGCCCGGACGTTCCTCGGGAAGCCCCCTAGGGGGACTCCACGCGGCCGTCCGCCCGGCTCGTCTGCCGTGTCGACCATGTTACCGGGCGGGCGGGCCTCTTCGGTGCCGAGGCCATCGTCGCCAGCACCGAGCCTGTGAGGATCAGTGCGAAGGAGACGGCGATGGTCGGGGTGAAGCTCTCGCCCAGGAAGAGGGCGCCCGCCGCCACCGCCACCGCCGGGTTGACATACGTGATCACCGTCGAGCGGGTCGGGCCGATCTCCCTGATGAGCTCCAGGAACGCTACGAAGGCCACTGCCGTGCAGAGGACGCCCAAGGCCAGGAGGGACACCACCGCGTTCGTGGAGGGCATCGAGGACGGCCAGGTGGCTGCCGCCGCGGGGGCGTAGACGAGGGCCGCCAGGGTCAGGCAGGGGGCTATCAGCTGCAGCGTCGGGACGTCCTTCAGGCGGCGGGCCGCTATCAGCGGGGCCGTCGCGTAGCCGATCACTGTGAGCAGGACCTCGCCGAGGGAGCGGGCGTCGCCGCCGGTCAGGTGGGGGATCGTCAGCACTGCTACGCCGGCGAGGCCGATCAGCAGGCCGGCGATCCGGCGTACGCCCAGGTGTTCGCGCTCGCCGCCGAAGTAGCGTGCGGCCACCACGCCCACGATCGGTACGCCCGCGATCAGCAGGCCGGCGGTGGAGCTGGAGAGGTGGCGTTCGGCGTCGGTGAGGGTGAACCACGGGCCCATGATCTCGATGCACGCGAAGGCCAGCATCGGGCGCCAGTGGGTGCGGAGGGTGCCCAGGAGGTTGCCCTGGCGGATCGCCAGGGGGAGGAGGGGGGCGGCGCCGATCGCGCAGCGTGCGAAGACCACCGTCGACGGGGACACCTCGTCCACCGCCACCTTGATCATCAGGTAGGGAACACCCCAGATCACTCCCATGAGGGAGAACAGGAACCAGCCGCGTGCAGTCATACGGTGAGTTTCGGCCGCTTCCTACCAGGTGTCTTGAACGCTGTTGCGATAGGCCGCCGGGGTCACTCCGAGCACCCGGCGAAACCAGCGGGTGAGGTGCGCCTGGTCCGCGAAGCCCACCAGGGGTGCCACCTCGGCCGGGCGCAGGCCCGACTCCAGCAGGGTGCGGGCCCGGGTCACCCGGTACTGGGCGAGCCAGGCGTAGGGGGGCAGGCCCATCGTCGTACGGAAGGCTCGCAGGAGCTGGTAGCGGGACAGGCCCAGGCCGGCGGCGAGGTCGGCCAGTGAGGGCGGGTCCAGCAGTTCGTCGGCCAGGCGGTCGCGGACGGTGTGCGCTATCGCGTGGGCGCCGGGAAGGCGGGCCGACGCGACTCTCGCCGTGGAGTGGCGGTGGACCAGGGCCGTGAGCAGCCAGGGGAGGCGGGCCTCGGCCTCCAGCGGGTCGGGACAGCGGGCCAGCTCGGTGTGGGCGAGCTGGAACGCGGCGACCAGTTCGGGGTCGTCGACGAGCGGTTCACGGAAGTGCGGGATGCCGCCGAGGGTGCCTTCGGCGAGCAGGGCGGGATCGGCGTACAGGGCGCGGTAGGCATAGCCCTCGGTGGCGGTGGCGGGGCCGCCGGTGTGCACCTCACCGGGGGCCAGTACGACGATGGAGCCCGGGCCGGTGCGGATGTGGCCGCCGCGGTAGTCGATCACCTCGGAGCCGCCGACGCAGACGCCGACGGTGAATTCGTCATGGGCGTGCGGGGCGTAGACGTGTTTGTCGAAGCGGGCCGTCAGGAGGTCGAGCCGGGGTCCGCAGCGGCCCAGCCGTGCCCTCGTCCACCGCGCCTGCTCCGGCATGTGACACCCCCTCGTGTGCTTCCACGGGTGCAACGCCTTCGGGCCCCGATTCCATGCCGGGTCGACGGCCGTCGCCGCGAGGTGATCACGGTGCGCCTGCGGGAGGCGGGCGACGGCAGGGCGGGGCCGGAGGGCGGCACGCCGTACGCTGGCGCGAGAAGAGCTCTATCGAAGGAGTACGTGTGCTCGTCCTGCTGCCTCCCTCCGAAGGAAAGGCAACCTCCGGCCGTGGCGCCCCCCTGAAGCTGGAGGCGCTGTCCCTGCCGGGGCTGCACGACGCCCGTGAGGCCGTGGTCGGCGAGCTGGCCGAGCTCTGCGCGGGCGACGAGGACAAGGCCCGCGAGGTGCTCGGGCTGAGCGAGGGGCTGCGGGGCGAGATCGCGAAGAACGCGGAGTTGCGGACGGCCGGCGCCCGCCCCGCCGGCGAGATCTACACGGGTGTCCTGTACGACGCCCTCGGTCTGGCCTCCCTCGACACGGCCGCGAAGAAGCGTGCCGCACGCTCGCTGCTGGTCTTCTCCGGGCTGTGGGGCGCCGTACGGGTGACCGACCGGATCCCTTCCTACCGCTGCTCGATGGGCGTGAAGCTGCCGGGGCTGGGGGCCCTGGGCGCGCACTGGCGCACCCCCATGGCGTCGGTCCTGCCCGAGGCGGCCGGTGACGGCCTCGTCCTCGACCTGCGCTCCTCCGCGTACGCGGCCGCCTGGAAGCCGAAGGGCGAGGTCGCCGGGCGGACCGCCACCGTACGGGTGCTGCACGCGCCGACCCGGAAGGTCGTCAGCCACTTCAACAAGGCGACGAAGGGGCGGATCGTGCGGAGCCTGCTGTCGTCGGGGACCGCGCCCGAGGACCCGGCCCGGCTCGTCGAGGCGTTGCGCGATCTCGGGTACGTCGTGGAGGTGGCGGCACCTTCGAAGGCGGGGCAGGCCTGGTCGCTGGACGTGCTGGTGACGGAGATTCACTGAGGGTCCCCCGTCGCGCCAATACGGCTGCGACTGCGTCATTGCAGCATGCGCAACGATCTTTGCGCGTGTTGCGTCCCGCGGGCAGGATGAGCGCCATGCCCTCGTCCCTGCTGGATCTCGCGCCCGTCCTCCCGGTCGTCGTGGCCGGGGACGCCGCCGACGCCGTACCGCTCGCGCGGGCACTGGTCTCGGGTGGGCTGCCCGCGATCGAGGTGACGCTGCGGACGCCCGCCGCACTCGACGCCGTCCGGGCCATCGCCGCCGAGGTACCGGACGCGGTGGTCGGCGCGGGCACGGTCATCACGCCCGCCCAGGTGACCGAGTGCGTGGCGGCGGGGGCGCGCTTCCTGGTCAGCCCCGGCTGGACGGACGTACTGCTGGACGCCATGCGGGCCTCCGGCCTGCCGTTCCTGCCGGGGGTGTCGACCACGACGGAGGTGGTGGCGCTCCTGGAGCGCGGGGTGCGGGAGATGAAGTTCTTCCCGGCGCAGGCGGCCGGCGGCACGGCCTACCTGAGGTCGCTGGCCGGTCCGCTGCCGCAGGCTCGGTTCTGTCCGACGGGGGGCATCGGGCCGGGTAACGCCCCGGAGTACCTGTCCCTCCCCAACGTCGGCTGTGTGGGCGGGACCTGGATGATCCCGGCGGACGCCGTCGCCGCCCGGGACTGGACGCGGATCGAGGCGCTGGCGCGGGAGGCCGCGGGGCTCAGGGGATCCGGATGACGGCGCCCTTCGCCCGTGCGCAGCCCCGATCCGCGGCTCGGCGCGCGGACGTGCGGACGCGCGGAGATCCCGCGCGGCACGCCCGCGCCGGTCAGCGGAGGTGAGCGGTCTCGTTGAACAGCCGTACGCTCGCGTTGCCGTCCGCGTAGTACGCCACCGCCGACAGCGAGGCCGCCGACAGCTCCATGCGGAACAGGGACTCCGGCGGTGCGCCGAGAGCGAGCTGGACGAACGTCTTGATCGGGGTGACGTGCGTGACGAGCAGGACCGTGCGGCCCGCGTACGCCGCGACCAGTTTGTCGCGGGTGGCGGCGATCCGGGTGGCGGTCGCCGCGAAGCTCTCGCCGTCGCCGGTGGGCCGGGCCTCCGGGTCGGCCAGCCAGGCGTCGAGGTCGTCCCTGTAGCGTTCGCGTACCTCGCCGAAGGTGAGCCCCTCCCAGGCGCCGAAGTCCGTCTCCCGCAGTCCGTCGTCGACCGTCACATCGAGCCCGAGGCGGGCGGCGACGATGCCGGCGGTCTCGCGGGTACGGGCGAGCGGGGACGCGACGATCGCCTCGATCGTGCCCCGCCGTGCCAGCGCCGCCCCGACCCGCTCGGCCTGCTCCCGGCCGACGTCGGAGAGCGAAGGGTCGGTACCGCCGCTGCCGGAGAACCGCTTCTGCGGAGTCAGCGGGGTCTCACCGTGCCGCAGCAGCACGAAGGTCGCGGGCGCGCCGAGATCGGGGGTCGCGCTCCAGCCGGGGGCGGAGGTGGTGGGGGTCGGGGCCGAAATGGCGGAGGCGATCGTGCGCGCGGCACTCACGTCGGCCTCGGCGTCGGCCTTCGTGTCCTCGCCTCGCGGAGCCGTGCCGGACCCGGTGGAGGCGGACCCCGCGGAGGACGACGGCGACCACTGTTCGCCCCGGCTCCCGGCGTCCATCGCCTCGTTGGCCAGGCGGTCCGCGTGCTTGTTCCGCTCGCGCGGGATCCACTCGTACGTCACCCGGTCCGGCGGGAAGACGCGGCTCGCCTCCGTCGCCAGGGGCTTCAGATCGGGGTGCTTGATCTTCCAGCGGCCCGACATCTGCTCGACGACGAGCTTGGAGTCCATGCGGACGCGCACCTCGGCGGACGGGTCCAGGGCGCGGGCGGCGCGCAGACCCGCCAGCAGGCCGCGGTACTCGGCCACGTTGTTGGTGGCGAACCCGATGTGCTCCGCCGCCTCGGCCAGGGTCTCACCCGTGGCCGCGTCGAACACCACGGCCCCGAAGCCCGCGGGCCCCGGGTTGCCCCGCGACCCGCCGTCGGCCTCCACGATGAACTCCCGCACGCCGTACGCCCCTTGTTCCTTCGTCCCTTGCGGGCCCGACTGTTCTTACGGGCCCGGCTGTTCCTTACAGCCCCGGCTGTTCCTTACAGGTACGGGCCCGGCAGTTCCTTACAGGCCCGACTCGGCCGTGCGCACCAGGATGCGCCGGCAGTTCTCGCAGCGGACGACCGTGTCGGGCGCGGCCTTGCGGACCTCGGCCAGCTCGGTGATGGCGAGCTCCTGACGGCAGCCCTGGCAGGTCCGCTGGTACAGCTTGGCCGCGCCGATGCCGCCCTGCTGCTCACGCAGCTTGTCGTACAGCTTCAGCAGGTCCGCGGGGACGGAGCCCGCGATGACCCCGCGCTCCTTGGTCACCGAGGCCGCCTCGCCGTCGATCTCCTCGAAGGCGGCGTTCCGGCGGCCGGTCGCGTCGTCGATCTTCGACTGGACGGAGGCCACCCGCTCGGTCAGCTCCCCGACCCGCTCCTGGGCGGCCTCGCGGCGCTCCATGACCTCCAGGACGACGTCCTCCAGGTCGCCCTGCCGCTTGGCGAGGGAGACGATCTCACGCTGGAGGTTCTCCAGGTCCTTGGGGGAGGTGACGGCGCCGGAGTCCAGGCGCTGCTGGTCGCGGGCGGCGCGCTGGCGCACCTGGTCCACGTCCTGCTCGGCCTTGGTCTGCTCGCGGGCGCAGTCGCTCTCCTCGGTCTGCGCGGCCACGAGGAGGTCGCGCAGCTGCGTGAGGTCCTTGGTCAGCGAGTCGATCTCGGCGTGCTCGGGCAGCGACCTCCGCTTGTGCGCCAGCTGCTGCAGGCGGACGTCCAGGGCCTGGACGTCGAGGAGTCGGATCTGGTCGGCGGGCGCGGCGTTCAGTTGGGGGCTCCCGATTAGCTAGTGGTGACGGAGGACGCCGCGTGGGCGGTCCAGGGGTCGGTGACCGTCTTGGAGACGTGGACGCGCAGGTCCCAGCCGTGGCGGTCGGAAATCTCGTCGAGCTGGGCTGCGGCCTGCTCGCACCAGGGCCATTCGGTGGCCCAGTGCGCCGCGTCGAGCAGCGCGAGGGGACTGGGGGAGACGGCCGCCGTGAACTCCGAGGCCGGGTGGTGGCGCAGGTCGGCGGTGAGGAAGGCGTCGACGCCGGCCGCCCGGACCTGGTCGAAGAGGCTGTCGCCGGAGCCGCCGCTGACGGCGACCGTACGGACGACCGCCTCGGGGTCTCCGGCCACCCGGATGCCCTGCGCGGTGGCGGGCAGCCGCTCCGCGGCGCGGGCGGCGAGCTCGCGGACGGTGAGGGGGTGGTCCAGTTCGCAGACCCGGCCGAGGCCGCGGCGGCCCTCCGGGTCGGTGGGGTCCGGCACCAGCGGCCGTACGACCCGCAGGTCGAGCGCTCCGGCCAGCGCGTCGGAGACGCCCGGGTCGGCCGTGTCGGCGTTGGTGTGGGCGACGTGCAGCGCTATGTCGTTCTTGATCAGCGTGTGCACGACCCGGCCCTTGAAGGTGGAGGCCGCGACCGTCGTCGTACCGCGCAGATAGAGCGGGTGGTGGGTGACGAGCAGGTCGGCGCCCAGCTTCACCGCCTCGTCGACGACGTCCTGCACGGGGTCCACGGCGAACAGGACCCGGGAGACCTCCTGGCCGGGGTCGCCCACGACGGTGCCGACCGCGTCCCAGGACTCGGCCCGCTCGGCGGGCCACAGGTTCTCCAGCGCGGTGATGACTTCTGACAGACGGGGCACGGGGAAAAGGCTACCTGCCTGTTCTGCGGGGATGTACCGGCTCCGTACCCAAAGGGCCCCGTCCAGCACAGCGGCCCCCGTTTCCTCAGGCGAACCGCCGCCCGGCCACCCGTATGTGTGAAGCGGCTGCCTGCCGGTTCCACGTCTGTGCGTACGAAAACTAGCTTCGTCGCCGGAGGTGACCGAACCATGACGGCCTGTGCGATCGAGCCCGCGGCTGCCGAGGGCGACGACGGTGCGCCGCGGGCGGGCTGCACCATCACGGCGGACGGCACTTATGCCGCCCGTCTGGCGCTGGACGACGGCTGCTGGTTCCCGGAGCGCTGGACGCTGGACGGCCCCGAGCCGTACGCCGTGCCGCTGCCCGGCAACCAGCCGGAGGAACCCGGTACCGAGGTGCAGCCGATGGACGACGGGCGAGTCCTGATCCACCGGCTGGTGGAGCGGCGGCACGCGTTCTCACTGCTGTACCCGACCGGCCCCGGCACCGGTGAGCTGCCGCTGGGCGCGGTGGAGTGCCCGGACCCCGGCACCGGGCTGCGGCTGCTGCCGCCGGCGCCGGGGGGCACGCGGGCGTACGCCCTGGCGGCCGGCCCCCGCTCCACGGCGGTGTGGCTGGTGGCGGGCGGCGCCTTCGGGCCCGAGCACGTCGCCGAGATCCCGGGGCGCTGCTCGGGCGGGGCCTGGCTGGACCGCGCCGGACGCATGCTCGCCCTGGACCGGGAGGTCGGCGGAACCACCAAGGCGGTCGTGGTGGACCTGGAGCGGGACGGCGAGGTGTCGCCGCTGCTGCAGATCGCGGCCGGCAGCGACGACCGGCTGCTGCTCGCCGACCCCGACAGCGGGCTGATCCTCGTCGGCTCGGACGCGCCCTCCCCCGGGCAGGAACGGTTGGGCTGGGGCGTCCTGGGCAGCACGCTGCCCGTGCGCTTCCCGGAGTGTCTGCGGATGCCGGACTGCACGGTGACACCGTTCGCGATCCAGCCGGGGCAGGTGCTGACGCCGGAGAGCTGCGCGGTGGCGCTGCGGATCGACGGGGCGCTCGGCAGCTGGGTCGGGGTGTGGCGGCCCGCCGAACGGCAGGTGCACCACTTCGCGGCGCCCGCGGGGTGGCTGGCCGGGGCGGGGCTGTGGACCGAGGACGGGGTGCTGCGCCTGCCGTACGACACCGAGGAAGTCCCGTGCGGAGTGGCGGAGTCGGCGGCGCCCCCGCGGACGGGAGAGCCGGGAGGCACGGGGGGCCAGGGGCACCTGAGCCCGCTGGAACCGGGCCTTCCGGATCCGGTCGTACGGCGTCCTGTGCCCCTGCAGCAGGCCCCGTTCGGACGTCTTGTAACGAAGTAGTCGCGGCTGGCGTGCCCGCCTGGATTCGCCCCGTGGTGTGCCGGTTACACTCGCCCGGCTGTACGAAAGATGATGTTGACGGGGTGAATTCTTCCGATGAGTGACATGAGTATGTCCAACCAGCTGTCCGCCGACCTTCAGCAGAACGACGGCCACGGTAAGCACCGCGGCCAGGTCTCGGCGCAGGACAGCGAGACGGTCCCGCACGGCCGACACCGCAAGCCTGAGCCGGCTGAGACGGCGGCCTGAGGTACGCAGTGAGGGGGCCCATCGGCTGACCGGCCGATGGGCCCCCTTTCGCATTCACCGGCGCTTGAGCCTTCATCGGCGCTTGAGCCCCAGCACCTCCGCCGCCGCGAAGGTCTCACCCGGCGGCCGGTCCGCGTAGTGCGGGGTGAGCAGCGCGTCGAGTTCGTCGTAGCTGAAGGTGTCCTGCTTGCTGTCGAACTGCGCCTGGACGCGCGGCCGCTCGACGACGGCGACCATGCCGCCGTGCACGACGAGCAGCTGGCCGTTGACGCGTTCGGCGGCGGGCGAGGCCAGGTAGCCGACGAGCGGGGCGACATGCTCGGGGGCGAGCGGGTCGAGGCCCTCGCCGGACATCTGCATCCCCGCGAAGACGTCCTCGGTCATCCGGGTGCGGGCGCGCGGGCAGATCGCGTTGGCCGTCACGCCGTACTTGGCGAGGGCGAGGGCCGTGGAGGTGGTCAGGCCCACGATCCCGCCCTTCGCGGCGGCGTAGTTGGGCTGGCCCGCCGAACCGGCCAGGAAAGCCTCCGACGAGGTGTTCACGATCCGCCCGTACACCCGTCCGCCGGCCGCCTTGGACCGCTCCCGCCAGTGTGCGGCCGCGAAGTGGGTGGTGTTGAAGTGTCCCTTGAGGTGGACCCGGATCACCGCGTCCCACTCGTCCTCGGACATCGAGAAGACCATGCGGTCGCGCAGGATGCCCGCGTTGTTGACCAGGATGTCGAGCTTCCCGAACTCGGCGACCGCCGTCTCCACGAGTTCCCGGGCCTGCCCGAAGTCGGCCACGTCCCCGGTGTGCGCGAGCGCCTGCCCGCCCGCCGCCCGGATCTCGGCGGCGACCTCCTCGGCGGGCCCGGCGCAGGCCTCGCCCGAGCCGTCCCGGCCCGGCTGCCCGTAGTCGTTGACGACGACGGCCGCGCCCAGCCGGGCGAGCTCCAGCGCCTCGGCCCGGCCCAGTCCCCGGCCCGCGCCGGTGACGATCGCGGCGAGGCCTTCGAGTGGTGGTGACATACCGATCGACATACGGCTCCCGTCAGATCTCCGTGGTCCGGATCCCTAGATCTCGATGCACGTACGCAGGGCCGTCCCGGAACGCATCTGGTCCAGTGCCTCGTTGATCTCGGCGAGCGGCACCCGGTGCGTGATCAGGCCCTCCAGGTCGACGCGGCCGGCCCGCCACAGGGCGATGGTCCGCTCGTAGGAGCGCAGGACGTCGCCGCCGCCGTACATCGAGGGCAGGATGCGCTTCTCGTCGAAGAACAGCTCGAACATGTTGAGCTGGAGGAAGTCGTCCATGGCGCCCGCGCCGACCACGACGAGGGTGCCGCCGCGCCGGGTGTTCTCGTACGCCGTGCGGGCGGTCGCGGACCGGCCGACGACCTCGAAGACGTAGTCGAAGCCCTCGCCGCCGGTGACCTGCTGCTTGGCGTCGGCCAGCCCGTCCGGTGCGACGGCCCTCGTGGCGCCGAACCCGAGAGCGGCCTCGCGGCGCGACGCGACCGGGTCGACGGCGACGATCTCGGCGGCGCCCTTCAGCCGCGCCCCCTGGATCGCGGAGATGCCGACGCCTCCGCACCCGATGACGGCGACCGACGAACCGGCCTCCACGTCGGCGGTGTTGAGGGCGGCGCCGAGTCCCGTCGTCACTCCGCAGCCGATGAGGGCGGCGATGTCGAAGGGCACGTCGTCCGGGATCGGCACGGCGCAGCCCGCGTCGACGACGACCTCCTCGGCGAAGGTGCCGGTGCCGGCGAAGCCGAAGACGTCTGTGCCGGAGCGCTTGAAGTTGGGGGTGCCCGCGTTCATGAACCCGGCCAGGCACAGCTCGGTCTGCCCGCGCTTGCAGGCGGGACAGGCACCGCAGGCGGGCAGCCAGCAGAGGACGACCCGGTCACCGGGCTTCAGGTGGGTGACGTTCTCGCCGACCTCCAGGATCTCGCCCGCGCCCTCGTGCCCGGGGACGAACGGCGCCGGCTGCGGAAGGACCCCGCTCATCGCGGACAGGTCGGAATGGCACAGCCCGGTGGCGCGCATCCGCACCCGCACCCTGCCGGGGCCGAAACCCACCGCCTCGACGTCGTCGAAGACCTCCAGCTTGTCCTGGCCGATCTCGTGCAGTACGGCTGCGCGCATGGTGCGGCTCCCCTCGGAGGCTTCTCTGGCTCAGGTGGGGTCAGGTGGGGTGGGGTGGGGCCGGGTGGGGCTCAAACGGCTCAGGTGGCTCAGGTGGCTCAGGAGTGTGCGACGACGGTGTCGGCGAGGACGGGCGCGTCGCCCCGCTCCACCGCACTCACGGCGACCTGCACGGCCCCCTCCTGCCGCCACATGCGGATGCGCAGGGTCTCGCCCGGGTACACCACCCCGGCGAAGCGCGTGGTGTAGGAACGGACGCGGGTCACGTCGCCGCCGAGCAGCGTGTCGACGACCGCCTTGAGCGTCATGCCGTAGGTGCACAGCCCGTGCAGGATGGGCCGGTCGAACCCGGCGACCTTGGCGAACTCGGGGTCGGCGTGCAGCGGGTTCCAGTCGCCGGAGAGGCGGTAGAGCAGCGCCTGGTCCTCGCGGACGTGCCTCTCGACGGTCCTGTCGGGTTCGCCGGCGGGCGGTTCGAGCCTGGTGGAGGGGCCGCGGTCGCCGCCCCAGCCGCCTTCCCCGCGTACGAAGATCTGCGCGTCGTTGGTCCACAGCGGGCCGTCGGCGTCGGCGACCTCGGTGCGCATGACGAGGACGGCCGCCTTGCCCTTGTCGTAGACGGCCGCGATGCGTCCGGTGGCCGTGGCGCTGCCCTCGACCGGGATGGGGCGGTGCAGGGTGAGCGACTGGCCGCCGTGCAGGACACGGGTGAGGTCGACGTCGACGCCGGGCATGGACAGGCCGCTGATCACACCGGGAGACCCGTTGCCCGCGACGGTGGCGAAACTGGGCAGGACGTGCAGCCGGGACTCCAGCGTGTAGCGCAGTTCGTCGGGGTCGGTGGCGGGGACTCCGGCGCCGAGGCCCAGGTGGTAGAGCTGGACGTCCTTGCGGTCCCAGCTGATCTCACCGGAACGGGGTTCGGCGGCGAGGGCCTTGGCTGCGTCGATGGGCATACGACTCCTGACACTCACGGCTTTCGGAACACTCACGGCTATCGGGCTGTGGCTTTCCGACTGCGGCTTCAAGACCCCGGCACGGCCGTCCGCACCGTCGGCCGCACCGAGGTCGTCCCGGGCCGCCCTAGAACGCGTTCCAGTCCGGCGCCCCCTGTATAGCCCAGCGCCCCCTACTTGTGAAGGCTCCTGACGTCGTGTCAGGTCGCGGTGGCCGGGACATTTGTACTGCCCAAGTTCGTACATGCGCATCTGCCGGACAGGGGGCCGCGATTCATAGCGTCGTAGGCATGACGCAGACAACACCCGCCGTGTCCTTCACCGGAGCGGTCAAGGCCTACGGCCCCGTAAGTGCCGTCGACGGCGTCGACCTGGACATCGCGCGCGGCGAGACGGTCGCCCTGCTCGGCCGCAACGGCGCCGGGAAGTCGACCACGATCGCGCTGCTGCTCGGCCTGCACAAGCCCGACGCGGGCACGGTGGAGCTCTTCGGCACGGTTCCGGAGCGTTCCGTGCGCGCGGGCCGGGTGGGCGCGATGCTCCAGGAGGGGCGCGCGGTCCCCCGGGTCACGGTCGGGGAGCTGGTCTCCTTCGTGGCCTCCCGCTACCCCGCCCCGATGCCCGTGGCGCGGGCGCTGGAGCTGGCCGGGATCGCCGGTCTCGCCGGGCGGCGGGTGGACCGGCTGTCCGGCGGGCAGACGCAGCGGGTGCGGTTCGCCGTGGCGCTCGCCGGGAACCCCTCCCTCCTCGTGCTGGACGAACCGACCGCCGCCCTGGACGTGGAGGCGCGGCACGCCTTCTGGGACTCGATGCGGGCGTACGCGCGCAATGGCCACACTGTTCTGTTCTCCACCCACTACCTGGAGGAGGCCGACGCACACGCCGACCGGATCGTCGTCATCGACCGCGGCCGGATCGTCGCCGACGGCACGGGCGAGGAGCTGCGGCGCTCGGCCGGCGGCAACCTGGTCTGCCTCGACCTGGCCGGGCGCGCCCCGGACGGGCTGGCCCTGCTGCCCGGGGTGCGGTCGGTGGAGGTGCGCGGTGGCCGGGCGCGGCTGCGCACGGACGACTCCGACGCGACGGTGGTCGCTCTCGCCGAACTGGGAGCGATACGCGGTCTGGAGGTCGCCCCGGCCTCGCTCGACGATGCCTTCCTCGCCCTGACCTCGCGCGGTACGGAAACCGGGACCGGAGCGGAAACCGAGACCGGTACGGAAACCGAGACCCGTACGGAAACCGAGACGGAGCGGGAGACGGTCTGATGTGGGACTACCTGCGCCTCGAAGTGCGCCGCACACTGCGTGACACGGGCTTCGTGATCGGCGGGATCGCGATGCCGGTGATGATGTACCTGTTGTTCACCAACCTCGGCGAGAACGACGGTGGCTGGAAGACCGCCTCCATGGTCGGCATGGCCGCGTACGGCGCGGTCGGCTCCACCCTCAACACCGGCGGCGCGGTCGCCGAGGACCGGGCGATCGGCTGGCTGCGGCAGCTGAGGGTGACACCGATGACCCCGCGCGAGGTGGTGATCGGGCGGGCGCTGACCGGTTCGGTGACCGTGCTCCCGGCGATCGTCGCGGTCCTCGCGGCCGGCGGCCTGGTCAACGGCGTACGGCTCCAGGTCTGGCAGTGGGCGGCGGTCGCGGTGCTGCTGTGGCTCGGCTCGGTCCCCTTCACCCTGCTCGGCCTCGGCAACGGCTACCGGCTGACCGGGCCGGCCACGGGCGTGGCGAACATGATCGGCAACCTGGGGCTCGCGGTGCTCGGCGGTCTCTGGTTCCCGGTCAGTCTCTTCCCCGCCTGGCTGCGCCCGATGTCGGCGTACACCCCCACCCGTGGCATGGCTGAGCTGGGCACCTCGGTCGCCGCCGGGCACGCCCCGGCACCCGGCGCGATTCTCGTACTGGCGTTCTGGATGTTGGTGTTCTGTTCGTACGCTGTGCTGTCGTACCGCCGTGGTGCGGGGACCAGTTGATCGGGGGATCTCGGATGAACAGAGACATGTCGTGGTGGCGGGGGATCCGGTGCCAGGTGGCCGCCCGGCAGGCCGCACGGACGGCCTGGAAGGCGGACATGGACCGCTTCAGGGCCGCGCAGAAGGCCGCCCGGAAGAACGGGCAGACGCCCGAGCACCCGGGCCCGCCGCCCACCGGTTTCGCCCTGCTGCCGTGGCTGCTCATGGGACTGGGCTCCTTCTCCAACCTCTTCCAGGGCAAGACCCCCGACCCGTTGATCGGCGGCCTGGGTCTGCTCGCCTTCAATTCGCTGTACATCTACGTGACGTTCCGCGCCTTCGACCGGGAGAAGCGCGAGGCGACGTCCACCCGAGTGGCGCTCCTGCTGATGGGCCTGCTGACCACGGGCCTGGCCCTCGGGTACGGCGGCAGCTGGCTGCTGTTCTTCCCCCTGCTGGGCCTCGCGACCGGCGCCACCCTGCGCGGGCCGTGGCTGGGCAGGACGGGAATCCTGCTGGCCGCGTTCGCCGGTACCGTCTCCGGCTTCCGCGACGGCTGGGACGCGTTGAACATCGCCTACGGCACTTTCCTGTCGAGCATGGTGACCGCCGCGATCCTGGGCCTCAGCGAAGCCGTACGGGAACTGCGCGCCGCCCGTGAGGAACTGGCCCGCCGCGCGGTGGAGGAGGAGCGCCTGCGCTTCTCCCGCGATCTGCACGACCTGCTGGGCCACACGCTGTCGGTGATCGTGGTGAAGTCGGAGGCGGCCCGCCGCCTGGCCCCGCGCGACATGGACGCGGCGCTGTCGCAGATCAACGACGTCGAGTCGGTCGGCAGGCAGGCGCTGACCGAGATCCGCGAGGCGGTGACCGGCTACCGCGAGGGCAGCCTCGCCACGGAGCTGACCCGCGCCCGCTCGGCTCTGTCCGCGGCGAGCGTGGAGCCGGTCGTCCGCCAGTCCGGCACCCCGCTCGCCCCGCAGACGGAGGCCCTGCTGGGCTGGGTGGTGCGCGAGGCCGTCACCAACGTCGTACGGCACAGCGACGCGAGCCGCTGCGAGATCACCGTCGAGAGCACCATGGAGCGGGCACGGCTGACGGTCACGGACAACGGCACGGGCGCCGCCGCGGCCGAACCGCGCGAGGGCATCGGCGGCACCGGGCTGAAGGGGCTGACCGAGCGCCTCGCGACGGCGGGCGGCTCCCTGCGGGCCGGCCCGTCGCCGCGCGGCGGCTTCACGGTCACCGCCGAACTCCCCGCCGAGTGGGCGGAGTTGTCAGCGGCCGGGGCGGTTACGGCGCCCAGGGCGAGCTGACCACCCAGCTCACGTCGTCACTCCACGACGTGCTGCTGTCCCAGGTGTTCGAGCCGCCGTTGCTCGCTATGTAGACGTTGTAGTTGTAGTGGCGCAGGTATCTCGTCGGGTAGTTGTACGAGGCGAACGAGGTGCCCGTGCCGCTCTTGCCGGTCTGGGGGCAGAACGTGGCGTCGGCCCGGAACTGGGCGGTGCCGTCCATGGGCTGCCGGTAGAGCCGGTAGTTGTAGTGGCGCAGGAAGTCGCCGGGGTAGTTGCGCGACTCGAAGGAGACGCAGGAGCTGTCGGCGAGGCCCTTGCGGACGATCCAGGTGGCGTCGTTCTTGTCGAGGGACGAACTGCTCGACGTCACCGAGGAGACCACGGCCGCGTTGTTCTGGTGGCGGACGTAGTCCGTGGTGCAGCAGGAGGTCGTCGCGCGCAGCGAGATCTCCGAGCCGGCCGTGAGGGACCCGGTACTGCCGGTCGGGCCGCCGTAGCCGACGGAGACGATGTTGGACTGCACGGCGTCGTCGGCGGCGTCGGTCGGGATGCCGGAGGTCATCACGCCCTCGAAGAAGGAGCCGATGGAGCCGTTGCTGTTGTCACCGCCGGTGCCCAGGACGATCGCGCCCTCCTGGTGCATCGGCGAGTAGCCGCTGGTGGTCGGCTCCCCTCCGGAATACGTGGTGGTAAGTCCACCGGATTGCGCATTGCCGTATTTCAGCGCGAAATGGTTCTGCCCGTTGTTCTTCAGCAGCGCGGTGACGAACGGGGTCGCCCCGGTTCCGGTGTTGGACGAGTTCTCGCTGTACCCGGCGTCCGACTGGAACAGGCCGTTCTCCAGGTCGGCCTGCACCCACGGCCCCTGCCCGTAACAGGGCGAGAACCAGCACTCGGTGCCGAAGTTGATCGCGTCCATGTGGCCGTTGCCGGTGTCCTTGTTGTTCGTCTCGGCGTTGCCGTAGTCGAAGCAGCAGGAGCCGTTGACATGGGTCCCGGAGGTCACCATGTACATCCCCTCGGCCTGCCCGTTCACCGCGACACCGGAGGTGGAGTTGTCCCGGTAGCCCATGCCGGCCGATATCTCCAGGCCGTAGACCTGGTGACCGCCGACGGTCACCGGCAGCGCGTCCGCGGGCGCCCCGACATCGGCCGCACCGGCCCCGCCGGCGCCCTCGACGGTGAGGTCGTTGTGGCGCGAGGACTGGTCGTAGATCTTGGTGATGATGCAGGTCGTGCCGGAGCAGAAGGAGTCCTGGGCGGCCGCGTTGGCGTACCCGCCCGCCGCGAGCAGCCCGATGTTCGCGGTGGCACTGTCCGAGGCGCGCTGCACCTGGTAGAGCGAGCCGCTGTAGGACGAGTACAGCGCCCGCACGAGGCTGTGCGCGGCCACGCAGGGCGTGCCCGCGGCGGCGTAGACGTCACAGGGCAGCGAGCTCGCGGCGGCGGCCTGCGGGGCGCCCACGCCGAGCAGCAGGGCGGCGGCGGTGGCGAACGCCGCCAGGACGGACAGGACGGCCCTTCTCAGCCGCCGGGGACGTGAACGCGGGATTCTCAGGAGCACGGTGCACCTCTTTCGGTTCCTCGTAGGGCAGTGCGGGAGGGCGGTCGACGAAGACGGTCGATATACCGGACGTCGTTCGACCGAAATACCGAACCAATTCGACGTCGAAATGCCGAACAATTGCCGGAAATGCAGAGGCGATTGTTTGCGCGCCGCCAGGAGGCGTCAACCCCCGCGGAACCGAACAATGACGAGTCTTTAATCGTCCTCCCTTGGCTACGCTTGGGTCGTGAAGAACATCCGGGTCCTGCTCGCCGAGGACCAGGGCATGATGCGCGGCGCCCTGGCCCTGCTGCTCGGCATGGAGGACGACATCGAGGTGGTCGCCCAGGTCGCCACCGGCGACGCGATCGTGGACGCCGCGCTCCTGCACCGGCCGGACGTGGCCCTGCTGGACATCGAACTGCCGGGCAGGAGCGGTCTGGACGCGGCGGCGGACCTGCGCGAGGAGGCGCCCGACTGCCGGGTGCTGATCCTGACCACCTTCGGCCGGCCCGGCTATCTGCGCCGGGCCATGGAGGCCGGGGCCGCCGGATTCCTGGTCAAGGACGGGCCGGTGGAGGAACTGGCCGAGGCGATCCGGCGCGTGCTCACCGGGGAGACCGTGGTCGACCCGGCGCTGGCCGCGGCCGCGCTCAGTGCCGGGCCCAGTCCACTCACCGCCCGCGAGTGCGACGTGCTGAAGGCGTCGGTGGACGGCGCGACCGTCGCCGACATCGCCGGCAAGCTGCATCTGTCCGAGTCGACGGTCCGCAACTACCTGTCCTCCGCCATCGGCAAGACGGGTACGCGCAACCGGGCGGAGGCGGTGCGGGAGGCCCGGCAGCAGGGGTGGCTGTGACCTCCCCGCGGGCCTACTTCGTCACCTCCGCGGAGGCGTACGACGTCCCTTCCGGCGCCACGCACACGAACCAGTTGGCCCCCGGGAAGCCGGCGGCCGGGCGGATCGCCGCAGTGGTGTGGGTTTCGTGGTCCTTGGGAACCCGGTTGGCCACGGTCGTCCTGCCGTCCTTCCAGTGGCAGGTGACCTGCCGGGCGGTCTTGGCGACCGCGCCGACCACCAGCCGTCCGTCGCTTGCGACGTCGGACGAGAAGCGGGTGGCGATGGCCCCCAGGTCCGTGCCCGTCAGGTGGTCCACGTCCTTGGCCGTGTTGTACATGACCTGCAGCTTGCGCTCGGTGCCCCAGCGCCGGCTAACGAAGTAGGAGGTCTTGCCGATCAGGTCGACGGACTTGTCGACCGAGGGCTTGAGCCCCAGGTCGGACATCGCGCCGAACTGCCTGATCGCCTCCGACACGTTGCGCGGCGCACTCCATACGTCGACGCCGACACTCCACTGCTTGCCGCGGTAGGTCCCCCAGGCCAGCTCGGTGGACTGCGGCTCGTCCACATGCCGGGCCTCCGGCGAAGCCGGCTGCGTGGCCACCTCCGCTCCCCTGTCCCCGTGCCCGCCCGGCATCCCGGTCAGCGCCAGCGTCGCCCCCGTGGACCCCGCCAGCACCACTGCCGTGGCCGCCGCCACCGCCCACCGGCGCGCCTTGCGCCGCCGCCCGCCGCGCATGACCGCCTGCACCGGGGCTATACCGATCTCGACCTCGTCCGCGGCGTCCGCGAGGAGGAAGGCGATGTCCGTCTGTGTCATGTCGGGGTTCCTCTCCCGGTCCGCGCTCATCACTTCCGCCCTCCCTGCGTCACCATCTCGGCCAGCCCCGGTATGGCGCGGAGTTTCGCGATCCCCTTGGCCGCGTTGCTCTTGACCGTGCCGACCGAGCAGCCCATCGCCTCGGCCGTCTGTGTCTCCGTCAGGTCCTCCCAGTACCGCAGGACCACCGCCTCCCGCTGTCGCGCCGGCAGTTGGGCGAGCGCCTTCAACAGGGCGCTGCGGTCATCGGCCTGGGAGATGCGGTCGCCGGTGTCGGCCACCTCGTGCGCCAGGCCCGAGTCGTCCTTCGGCGCCAGGAACTCCTTCAGCCTCCTGCGGTGCTTGCGCGCATGCGCGTTGATCATCACGCGCCGCACGTAGGCCTCCGGGTCGTCCGCCGAGCCGACCCTGCGCCAGGCCACATAGACCTGTTCGAGCGTCGACTGGACCAGGTCCTCGGCGGCGTGCTGCTCCCCCGTGAGGAGAAATGCCGTACGCATCAGCCGCGGCCAGCGGCCGACGACGAAGCTCTGGAACTCCTCGTCCCGAGCCTTGTTCCGATCCCCCATGGGCACCTCCTAGATGTACAAAGGAGTCCACGGGCCACCCGGATCGTTGCCTCCCCGTCGCCTCAGTCTGCGGAAGTCGCCCGCACCAGTGTCACGACCGCCGCCCCGCCCAGCCCGATGTTGTGCGCGAGGCCCACCCGGGCCCCCGGCACCTGTCGCTCCCCCGCCCGGCCGCGCAGCTGCCAGACCAGCTCGGCGATCTGCGCGAGGCCCGTGGCGCCCAGCGGATGCCCCTTCGAGATCAGCCCGCCCGACGGATTCACCACCCACCGCCCGCCGTACGTGGTCGCGCCCGACTCGACGAGCTTCCCCGATCCGCCAGGTTCGCACATGCCGAGTGCCTCGTACGTGAGCAGTTCATTGACGGAGAAGCAGTCGTGGAGCTCGATGACGTCCACGTCGTCGATGCCGAGGCCGGAGCGGTCGTACACCTGGCGTGCCGCCGCCCGGGACATGGGCTGTCCGACGACGTCGATGCACGAGCCCGACGCGAAGGACTCCTCCGTGTCGGTGGTCATCGCCTGCGCGACGATCTCGACGAGACCGGTGAGCCCGCGCTGCCGCGCGAACCGCTCCGACACCACCACGGCCGCCGCGGCGCCGTCCGAGGTCGGTGAGCACTGGAGCCTGGTGAGCGGGCGGTGGACGGTGCGCGCGGCGAGGATGTCGTCCACCTCGTACACGTCCCGGAACTGGGCGTACGGGTTGTGCGCGGAGTGCCGGTGGTTCTTGGCGGCGACGGCGGCGAGCTGCGCCTCGGTCGTGCCGTACCGCTCCATGTGCTCGCGGGCCGCGTCGCCGAAGATCTGCGCGGTCGGCGGGGTCATCTCGAAGCCGTGCCGGGCGGCCATGATGCCGTAGTGCCGGGCGACGGGAGAAGTGGCGAAGTCGCCGCCGTCCGCGCCGCTCCCCAGCGCCCCCTTCTTCATCTTCTCGAAGCCCAGCGCCAGGACGCAGTCGGCCGCCCCGCCCTCGACGAGCTGCCGTGCCAGCATCAGCGCGGTCGAGCCGGTCGCGCAGTTGTTGCTGACGTTGTAGACGGGGACGCCGGTCAGACCGAGTTCGTAGGCGGCGCGCTGGCCGGCGGTCGAGGGCTGGAAGCAGTAGCCGACGGGTACCTGTTCCACCTCGGTGTACGAGATCCCGGCATCGGCGAGAGCGGCACCGCCCGCCTCCCGCACCATGTCCCAGTACTGCCACTCCCGGGTCTCGGGCTTCTCGAACTTCGTCATCCCGACCCCGGCGACATAGGCCTTCATGGCCCGGCAGAGTAGAACACGTTCTACATAGATGCCAGACCTGACGGATCGTCATATTCCCATGACAAGGTCAAGAATTCATTAGAAGCCCGAAGCAACGGAATAGTTGCCCGTGCATACGAGGTTTACCCGGCACTTATCGCACTGGAGGCCTCACTCAATGACGCACACGACGACCGACCAGCCCACACGGAGAGCGAGCGGGGCCCTGGTCCCGGTGCTGGCCTTCGCGGGCATCGTGGTCGCGGTGATGCAGACCCTGCTCGTCCCGGTCATCAAGGACCTGCCGCAGCTGCTGGACACCTCGCCGAGCAACGCCACCTGGGTGCTGACCTCGACACTCCTGTCGGGCGCCGTGGCCACCCCGATCATGGGCCGCCTCGGCGACCTGTACGGCAAGCGCCGCATGCTGGTCCTCAGCCTCGCCGTGATGGTGGTCGGCGCGCTGATCAGCGCCCTCACCAGTGAGCTGCTCACCATGATCGTGGGCCGCGCGCTCCAGGGCTTCGCCATGGGCGCGATCCCGCTGGGCATCGGCCTCATGCGCGACATGCTGCCGCGCGAGAAGCTCGGCTCGGCGATGGCCCTGATGAGCTCCTCGATCGGTGTCGGCGGTGGCCTCGCACTGCCCGCCGCCGCCCTGGTCGCGCAGCACGCCGACTGGCACGCCCTCTTCTACGGCGCCGCCGGCCTCGGCGCCCTCTCCATCGTCCTCACCCTCCTCGTCGTGCCGGAGTCCCCGATGCGCGCCGAGGGCTCCTTCGACGTGCTGGGCGCGCTGGGCCTGTCCACCGGCCTGGTCCTGCTGCTCCTCCCGATCACCAAGGGCAGCGACTGGGGCTGGTCCTCCGGCACCACGCTCGGCCTGTTCGCCGCGTCCGTCGTCGTCCTCGTCCTGTGGGGCGTCTTCGAGCTGCGCACCGCGGCCCCGCTGGTCGACCTGCGCACCACCGCCCGCCGCGAGGTTCTCCTCACCAACCTCGCCTCGATCATGGTCGGCGTCAGCTTCTACGTCGTCTCGCTCGTCCTGCCCCAGCTGCTCCAGCTGCCGAAGGCCACCGGCTACGGCCTCGGCCAGTCGATGGTCGTCGCCGGTCTGCTCGTGGCACCGCTCGGCCTGACGATGATGTTCACGGCGCCCGTCTACGCCCGGCTCTCGGCCAAGTACGGGCCCAAGGTCACCCTGATCCTCGGCATGCTGATCATCGCGATCGGCTACGGCTCCGGCCTCGGCCTGATGAACGCCGCCTGGCAGAGCCTCGTCATCGCGGTCGTCCTGGGCGCGGGCATCGGCCTCGCCTACTCCTCGCTCCCCGCGCTGATCGTCGGCGCGGTCCCGGCCTCCGAGACCGGCGCGGCCAACGGCCTCAACACGCTGATGCGGTCCATCGGTACGTCCGTCTCCAGCGCCGTCATCGGCATGGTGCTGGCCAACACGGCGAACAACGTCGGCGGCGTCGCGATCCCCACCATGCACGGCTTCCACGTCTCCTTCCTGATCGCGACGGCCGCGGTCGCCGTGGGCCTGCTGCTCGCCCTGTTCCTGCCGAAGCAGAGCCGCCCGGCGCAGCACACGCAGCTGCGCGCGAGCAGCGAGGAGGAGGCGGGCATCGCGCACGCCGAAGAGGTACTGCGGGGCTTCCGCGGTCGCGTCCTCGACGCCGAGGGCACCCCGGTCCCCCGCGCCAAGGTCACCCTGATCGACCACCGGGGCCGCCAGGCGGGCGCCACGCTCTCCACGGACGACGGCAGCTACACCCTCGCCGTCCCGGCCCAGGGCGCCTACGTCCTGGCCGCGAAGGCCGCGGGCCACGGCCCGCACGCCGCCTCGGCGACCCACGCGGGCGACGACCGGCCGGTCGACCTGGACCTGGCCCTTCCGGGTCAGACGGTCAGCGACTGAACCGGTCAGTGGCTGAACCGGTCAGTGGCTGAACCGGTCAGTGGCTGACCACTGAGATCCACACCACGCGTACCCCCTGTCGCTTCGGCGGCAGGGGGTACGACAGCATGGGCGTCTGAACACCGGTACGACCGAGAGGACCCCATGCCCACGGCCCCCAAGCCCGAGATCCTGGCCGCGTTCGAGGCGGCGAAGGGGTTCATGCCCGTGGACGAGGGTCTCGCGCTGTACGCGGCCGCCGTGGAAGCCGGACGGCTCGGGCTGCCGCTCCTCGAGATCGGGACGTACTGCGGACGCTCGACGATCCTGTTCGCGGACGCCGCCCGGCAGACCGGGGTCACCGCGCTCACCGTCGACCACCACCGGGGCAGCGAGGAGCAGCAGCCGGGCTGGGAGTACCACGACCCGGAGACGGTCGACCCCGAGATCGGCCTGATGGACACGCTGCCCACGTTCCGGCGCACCCTGCACAGGGCGGGCCTGGAGGAGCACGTGGTGGCGTTGGTCGGCCGCTCGCCGCAGATCGCCGCCTTCTGGAACTCCCCCCTCGGCCTGGTCTTCATCGACGGCGGCCACACGGACGAGCACGCCACCGCCGACTACGAGGGCTGGGCCCCCCATGTCGCCGAAGGGGGCCTCCTCGTCATCCACGACGTGTTCCCCGATCCCGAGGACGAGTTCACCGGCCAGGCCCCGTACCGCGTCTACCTCCGGGCACTGGAGTCGGGCGCGTTCACGGAGGTGTCGGCGCACGGGTCGCTGCGCGTGCTGCGGCGGACGGGGTCGGGGGCCTGACCGCGCTGGAGTCCGGGACGGCGGTAGTGACGCCGGTGACGGCGCCGTCTGCCGCCGCGTCACCCATTGGGACCGTCGGACCGTGTGGCCGCTCCGGGCGGCAGCTAGGGTGGCAGACGTGTCGTACGTAGGCCCGGACTTCGATCCCCCGCAGCCACGCCGTCCCCGGCGGGCGCCGCTGACCGTCGCGCTCGCCGCGCTGGTGCCCGGCGCGCTGCTCGGCTGGCTCGTGTACGAGGCGGTGGGCAGCCCGGGTGACTCGGGCGGCTCGGACAGGGCGGGCACCGCCGGTGCCGCCACGTCCCCCGCCCCCTCGACCCTGTCGTCATCGTCCTCGTCATCGGCCTCGTCGTCGCCCACGGACGACGACAAGAAGCCCGGCGGGACATCGACGCCCACCTCTTCGGCCCCTGCCGCCTCCGGCTCCCTCAAGGGCAAGGTGATCGTCATCGACCCGGGGCACAACCCCGGCAACTTCCAGCACGCGACCGAGATCAACCGCCAGGTGGACATCGGCACGAACCGGAAGGAGTGCGACACGACCGGGACGTCGACCAACTCCGGTTATACCGAGGCCCGGTTCTCGCTGGACGTGGCCCACCGGCTGCGCGCGATCCTGGAGAAGGAGGGCGCCACGGTGAAGTTCACCCACGACGGGGACAAGCCCGCCTGGGGGCCGTGCGTGGACGAGCGCGCCCGGATCGGCAACAACGCGCATGCGGACGCGGCCATTTCCATCCACGCGGACGGGTCCGCGCAGGGCGACCGGGGCTTCCACGTCATCCTTCCGGCGTCGGTCCACAAGGGCATCGCCGACACCCGCCCGATCGTCGCCTCCTCGCGCGACCTCGGCGAGCGCATCGCGGGCAACTTCGTGCGCGTCACGGGCAGCGCACCCTCCAACTACGTCGGCGACGGCACCGGTCTCGTCACGCGTGAGGACCTGGGCGGTCTCAATCTGTCAACGGTTCCCAAGGTGTTCATCGAGTGCGGCAACATGCGCGATACCAAGGACGCGGCGTTGCTGACCAGCGGTGCCTGGCGGCAGAAGGCGGCGCAGGGGATCTCTGAGGGAATCGTGAGCTTCCTGCGCGGGTAGGGAACGGCGGGCGGATCCGGGCGGACACCTCGATTGTGCGGACGATAGTGTCATCCGTACGACGAGGTGCCACCCCCGCGCTTCACACCAGGGCCTGACGGCGACAGGGTGACAGCGACGCCTCCACCGATGACGAGACGACCTGCGAAGGACCTGAAGTGAATATCCGCTCCCTCACTCGAGGCGACGGCGTGGTGATCGGAGCAGCGGTGTTGCTGTTCATCGCGTCGTTCCTCGACAACTACTCGTACAACGGGGCACCGTCCGGCCTCGACCTCCCGAGCCTCTGGGCGAGCGGACCGGTCCTGCTCGGCGTCGTGCTGGCCGGAATCATCGGCGCGGCGCTCGTCGTCGTCGCCCGGGCCATACCTCAGCCCCGGAAGGTCGTCGGCCTGGACCTCGGCCAGTTCGGCGTCGCCTTCACGGTCTTCGCCGCGTGGAGCGCGCTCGGCAACGTCATCGACCCGGCGGGCGGCGGGAACAACTTCGGTAACTCCTCCGACGGTCCGAGCGCCGGCACCGGCCTCATCCTCGCCTTGATCGCGACCCTGGTCATGGCCGGAGCCGCCGTAGCCACCCCCCTGGTCCCCGCCCTCCAGGCCGCCCTCGTCCCGGCCCCCAAGCCGCCGGCCCCGCAGCCCTACGGCGCCCAGCCCCAGGGCGGTTACGGCTACCCCGGCGCACAGGCCCCGCAGCCGCAGCCGTACGGCGGTCAGCCGCAGCCGGGCCAGCCGTTCGGGCAGCAGTCGCCGGCCCCGGCCCAGCCCCAGCCTCAGGCGCCCGCCCCGGACTTCTCGCCGTTCTGGTTCGCCGTGCCGGTGCCGCGACCGCTGTTCGCGGAGGACGGCTCGCAGACGCCGGTCGCCGAACTGGCGCCGGGCACCTGGTACTTGGCAGTCGAGCAGCGCGGGACGCAGCTGATCGCGCAGACCCAGGACGGCCGCCGTGGCGTCCTGCAGGACACCTCGGGGATCCAGCGCGGCTGAGCGTCCGCGACCGTCCCGCACGGCCCCTCGCCCTTCCGGGCGGGGGGCCGTTGTCGTACAGTCGCCCCAGTCCCAGTATCTGACGGATCGTCAGGAGGAAAGCCATGCGGCTCGGGCTGGCACTCGGCTACTGGGGGCGCGGCCCCTCCGCGGACCACGTGGCGCTGGCGCGGGAGGCGGAGCGGCTCGGGTACGACTCCGTGTGGACGGCCGAGTCATGGGGCTCCGACGCGTTCACCCCGCTCACCTGGATCGCCGCGCAGACCTCAAGGATCCGGCTGGGTACGGCGGTTGCCCAGATGGCCGCCCGCTCGCCGACCACCACGGCGATGCACGCGCTGACCCTCGACCATCTGTCCGGGGGGCGCATGATGCTCGGGCTCGGGCTGTCCGGGCCGCAGGTCGTGGAGGGCTGGTACGGCCGCCCGTTCCCGAGGTCGCCACTGACCGCGACCCGGGAGTACGTCGACGTCGTACGGCAGGTGCTGCGCCGCGAGGCGCCGGTGGAACTGGACGGCCGCTTCCATCCCCTCCCCTACCGAGGCACGGACGGCACCGGCCTCGGCAGACCCCTCAAGCCGATCACCCACCCCCTCCGCCCGGACCTGCCGGTCCTGCTCGGCGCGGAGGGCCCCAAGAACGTTGCCCAGACCACCCGGATCGCGGACGGCTGGCTGCCGTTGTACTGGTCACCGAGCCGCCCCGAGGTGTACGGGCCGCACCTGACCGGCCTCGCCGACGACTTCCTCGTCGCCCCCATGGTCCGGGTGACGGTCTGCGACGACGTGGCCGAGGGACTCCTGCCCGTGAAGGCCATGCTCGGCTTCTACATCGGCGGGATGGGCCACGCGGCCCGCAACTTCCACGCCGACCTGATGGCGCGCATGGGGTACGAGGAGGAGGCGCGCCGGATCCAGGACCTGTTCCTGTCGGGCCGGCGGGAGGAGGCGGTACTGGCCGTCCCGGACGCCTTCGCCGACGAGATATCCCTGGTCGGCCCGCGCGAACGCATCGCCGAGCGCCTGGAGTCGTGGCGCAAGGGCCCGGTGACGGACCTGCTGGCCCTGTCCCCGGACCCGCACACGCTCCGCGTGCTCGCCGAGCTCAACTCGTAGGACTGCGAGGGGCAACGCGCCGGACTCGGTCCGACGCGTTGCCGATCATCGCTATCCGCCGGCCAGTTGACCGGCCGACGGCACCTTCTCCTTGACCTCGGCGCCCGCGCTCTTACCGGCGTCCTTCACCTTGTTGATGACGTCGCCGAAGGCGCCGACCGCATCGGGGTCGCCGCTGCGCAGCTTGGACGGCAGGTTCTTGAGGGACTCGATGCCCGCTGCGAGCGGCGCGAGGGCCTTGGAGAGCGCCGGGTCGCCCTGGGCGTTCTTCACGGCCGCCTTGAGCCGGTTGTACGTGAAGGCGCCGGCGAGGCCGGCCTTGACCAGGGCGAGCCTGCGGCCCTTCGCGCCCTTCTTGAACTTGCCGGCCTTCCAGGGCTTCACGATCCACTGGTACGTCGCCCCGGCCGCGAGGGCTGCGTTCGCCACGAAGCGGGTCTTGGCGAACTTCTGCTTCTCTGCCGACGTGGTGGGACTGGGCGTGCCGGCGATGGCGGCCGCCGCGGTCTCCCGGGTGGTGGTCTCGCTGCTCCCGCATGCGGTGGCACCGGCGAGCAGGGCACAGCACAGTGTGAGCGCCACGAAGAGGCGCCGCATATGTACGGGCACGGGGTCCTCCGGGATGTCTTCCCCGAGCAGATGTCTCTCCCGGCAGCGTCACCCAGGTCGGCCCACTACGCCACTTGGGCGAATCTGGTACGAGTTTCACCTACCCTGGTTCGCCCAGGAGCTCGGGTGGCACTGTCCGTCGGCGAGTGCGGGCCGTCAGGGGCTGGTCGCGCAGTTCCCCGCGCCCCTGTGGGGCGCGATCGCCCTCCGCGCGAGCCGTGAACGCCCACGAGCCCGGGCAGCGCCGCCCCACGGCGAGTGCGAGCCGTCACGGGCTGGTCGCGCAGTTCCCCGCGCCCCTATGGGGCGCGTGATCGCCTGCGTCGGGCCATATGCGCGCCCCCTTGCGGTGTGCTATGCGCAGCAGTCCGGGGCCAGGCCGTTCGGGAGGTGTTCGCCGCCGAAGACCGCGCAGGTGGCCTCGTGGCCGCCCAGGGCGGCGACCGCCAGGAGGAGGGATCCCGCTGTCCAGGAGGTGAGTTCGCGGGGCCAGACGGCGTCGTCGTCGAAGACGTAGCCCGTCCAGTAGAGGCCGGTCGCGGGGTCCCGGAGGTGCTGGATGGACTGGAGGATCTCCAGGGCGCGGTCGGACTCGCCCATCGCCCAGAGGGCCAGGGCCAGTTCGCAGGACTCGCCGCCGGTCACCCACGGGTTGGGGACCACGCAGCGCACGCCGAGACCGGGCACCACGAAGCGGTCCCAGGACTCCTCGATACGGGACTTGGCCTCCGCTCCGGTCAGCGCGCCGCCCAGGACGGGGTAGTACCAGTCCATCGAGTAGCGGTCCTTGTCCAGGAACCGCTCCGGATGGCTGCCTATCGCGTGGCGGAGCGAACCCAGCGCCAGTTCCCAGTCCGGCTGCGGCTCTTCGCGCTGCTCGGCGATGGCGAGCGCGCAGCGCAGAGCGTGGTGGATGGAGGAGCTGCCGGTCAGCAGCGCGTCCGTCGTGGGCGTGCCGTCGTCCTCGCGCCGCCAGCCGATCTCTCCGCCCGGCTGTTGCAGGCGCAGCACCCATTCCGTCGCCGCGTAGACCGAGGGCCACATGCGGTCCAGGAACGTGTCGTCACCGGTCGACAGGTAGTGGTGCCAGACGCCTACCGCTATGTACGCCACGAAGTTCGACTCGCGGGCGCGGTCCGTCACGTCGTCGTGCGCCCCGTCCGCGTACGCCGCGTACCAGGAGCCGTCCTCGTTCTGGTGCGTGGCCAGCCAGGTGTAGGCCCGTTCCGCGGCCTCGTGCTCGCCCGCCGCGTCCAGCGCCATGGCCGCCTCGGTGTGGTCCCACGGGTCCAGGTGGTGCCCGCGGAACCACGGGATCGCGCCGTCCTCCCGCTGCACGGCGAGAATGCCGCGGACGGTCGCGTCGGCCTGCTCGGAGGTGAGGACCCCGGGCAGGACCAGGTGTTCTGTCCGGGGGGTCGTCACTTGGCGGCCGCCTCGGAAGCCTCGGCGAGGAGGGGCAGGTGCGGCTTCGTCGCGTACACCACGAAGCTCTTGCCGATCAGCGGATTCAGTGCCTGCTCCGCGACCCGGGTGGCCAGGGGCTTCTTCATGATGTCCCAGACCAGCAGCTTGTGGTACGCGCGCACCGGCAACGCCTTGTCGTTGTCGACGCCGAACGCGCACTTCAGCCACCAGTACGGGGAGTGCAGCGCGTGGGCGTGGTGGGAACCGTACGGACGCAGACCCGCCTCGCGGACCTTGGCCAGCAGCTCGTCCGCCTTGTAGATGCGGATGTGGCCGCCCTCGACCTCGTGGTAGGCGTCGGACAGCGCCCAGCAGACCTTCTCGGGGCCGTAGCGCGGGACGGTGATGGCGATGCGGCCGCCCGGCTTGAGCACGCGGACCATCTCGGCGAGGACGCCCTTGTCGTCGGGGATGTGCTCCATCACCTCGGAGATGATGACGACGTCGAAGGACTCGTCCGGGAACGGCAGCGCGAGGGCGTCGCCCTCCATGGCGGTGGCGGTCGCGCCCGCCGGAGCCTCACCGGCCTCCTTCATCGCCGCGAACCACTTGGCGACCTCTCGGATCTCCTCGCCGTTCTGGTCGAGGGCCACGACCTGGGCGCCGCGCCGGTAGCACTCGAAGGCGTGCCGGCCGGCCCCGCAGCCGAGGTCCAGGACGCGGTCGCCCGGGGCGAGCGGGAACCGGGAGAAGTCGACGGTCAGCACGTGGCCCTGCTTTCGGAGTAGACACCAGTTGCGGCGGTGGCCGGGCCGCTGTCGCGCGGCTCGGAGCGGAGCGGGTGCGCGCCGCCGGAGCGGGCCATGGCCTCGCGGTACCGGGTCACGGTGCCCTCGGCGGCCCGCGCCCAGGTGAAGTGGTTCAGCACCCGCTCACGCCCGGCGGCACCGAGCCGTGCCCGCAGCTCCGGGTCCCCCAGCAGCCTGCTCAGCCCCGCGGCCAGCGCCCCCGCGTCCCCGGGGGGCACCGCGAGGCAGGTCTCCCCGTCCCGGCCGGCGACCTCGGGGATCGCTCCGCCCGTGGTGGCGACCAGCGGGGTGCCCGTGGCCATGGCCTCGGCGGCCGGCAGCGAGAAGCCCTCGTACAGCGACGGCACGCAGGCGACCTCGGCCGAGCGGACCAGGTCGACCAGTTCGGCGTCCGAGATGCCCTTCACGAACTCCACGACGCCCTCCAGTCCGTACCGCTCGATGGCCTGGGCGACCGGCCCGTCCTCGGCCCGCTTGCCGACGACGACGAGGTGGGCGTCGGGGCGCTCGGTGCGCACCTTGGCCAGCGCCTCGACGAGGAAGACCAGGCCCTTGAGCGGCACGTCGGCGCTGGAGGTGGTCACGATCCGGCCCGGCACCTGGGGCACGGACGGATTCGGCGAGAAGAGGTCGGTGTCGGCGCCGATGTGGATCACGTGGATTCGCTCGTCGCGCACCCCGAGGTGGTCGATGATCTCCTGGCGGGAGGTGCCCGAGACGGTGAGGACGGAGGGCAGGCGGCGGGCGACGCGCTTCTGCATGCGCGTGAAGGCATACCAGCGGCGCACGGAGTACCGGCGCTGCCAGCCCTCGGCCGCGTCCAGCTCCAACTGCCGGTCGACGGTGATGGGGTGGTGGATGGTGGTGACCAGGGGCGCGCCGACGTCGCCCAGCAGGCCGTAGCCGAGGGTCTGGTTGTCGTGCACGACGTCGAACTCGCCGCGGCGGGCGCGCAGGTGACGGCGGGCCCGGAGGGAGAACGTCAGCGGCTCGGGGAAGCCGCCGGTCCACATCGTCCCCACTTCCAGCGCGTCGACCCAGTCCCGGTACTCGTCCCGACCGGGGGTGCGGAAGGGGTCGGGCTGGCGGTAGAGGTCGAGGCTGGGCAGCTCGGTCAGGCTCAGACGGCCGTCGTAGGCGTCGTCCTCGTCGAGCACGGGGTACGGCTGGGAGCCGATGACCTCGACGCGGTGGCCGAGGCGGGCCAGCTCGCGCGAGAGGTGCCGTACGTAGACGCCCTGACCCCCGCAGAACGGGTTCCCTTTATAGGTGAGGAGCGCGATGTCGAGCGGTCGCTCGCCGTCGGCGGCAAGGTCCTGTCGGGGACCCGCCTCCCTGGCCTCGGCGGTCACTCTGGGCCCCCTTCTCCCTGCATTTTCCCGCGAGACTACGCCGGGACGCTAATCTAGAACAAGTTTCAGACTTGATCGTTCAGGAGGCACTGAATCTACCGGCAGGTAGGGGCGCTGTGAGCAGTGGATCAGGTGATTCGCGCCACGGCGCGGACCCCTGCCATGCTGTCTGATCACCTGCCCTCACCGACTGTCACGGAACGGGACCCATGCCTGCGCAAGCCAGTACCGTTCGACCCGCCTCACCCCCTCTCACCGAGCGCCAGGAGGCCCGTCGGCGCCGGATCCTGCACGCCAGCGCACAGCTGGCCAGCCGGGGCGGTTTCGACGCGGTGCAGATGCGGGAGGTCGCGGAGTCCTCGCAGGTGGCCCTCGGCACGCTCTACCGCTACTTCCCGTCCAAGGTGCATCTCCTGGTCGCCACCATGCAGGACCAGCTGGAGCAGATGCACGGCACCCTGCGGAAGAAGCCCCCGGCGGGCGAGACGGCGGCCGAGCGGGTCGCGGAGACGCTGATGCGGGCCTTCCGCGCCCTCCAGCGCGAGCCGCACCTGGCCGACGCCATGGTCCGTGCGCTGACCTTCGCGGACCGCAGCGTCTCACCGGAGGTCGACCAGGTGTCCCGGCAGACGACGGCGATCATCCTGGACGCGATGGGTCTGGAGCACCCCACCCCCGAGCAGCTCTCCGCGGTCCGCGTCATCGAGCACACCTGGCACTCGGCCCTGATCACCTGGCTGTCGGGCCGCGCCTCCATCGCCCAGGTCAAGATCGACATCGAGACGGTGTGCCGGCTGATCGACCTGACGGATCCGGCGGGCGTGGGGACGGGCGGTGAGGCGGCCCGCGGCTGAGGCGCCCGGCGCGGCGACCGCCTGGCGGTGGCTCTTGGAGCGCGGGCCCGGGCCAGGGGCCACTACGGCGGGGAGAAGCTGTTCACCCTGGCCGCGGCCGCCCACGGACAGCCGCGCATACGCGCCCTGCATCCGTTCCCGACGCACGGAACGCCGAAGTTCCTGCGGAGCGGCCCGCCGATCGACGGGAGGGACGACACCGACCTGCCCTACGCCCTCTGCTCCGGACCGCCGTACAAGATGCGCTCGATCCGCGGCGGCGCTCTCGGTCAGGGCGCGACACCCGAGGAGGCTGCGGCGCTCATGGTGGCCCACCCGCCCGCGGGCCTGTGAGCTCACGAAAAGGACCTACGAGACGGGTTCCCTGCGCCGGCATTACCCGGATCAGGTAGTGGAGGTCGCCTTCCAGCTCAACTACTGCCTTCTGGCCTCTCAGCCCGTCCGTCGACGTCGGCCCCAGCGGATGCTTGCGCGTCTCGCGTGAGTCGGCTACTCCGGATGAACTCCCTCACTCGCCTCGTAGGCCGTCTCCAAGCATAGAACGCCCCCATCGCCGAACAAAAGCCCCAAAGGGGATATATTTGAAGATTTTTTAGTCCTCCGGCGGGAACACCGGCTCCCCGCTCCCCAGCACCGTGATCATGATGGCCTCCACCGGGCAGCTCTCCGCCGCCGCCAGGACCTGCTCGTTCGCGTCGGTGTCCGCCGCGACGGGCCGGGACTGGCGGCCGGTGTCGAGGCGGAAGCCGTCGGGGGCATGGTGGACGCACTGGGCGGAGCCGATGCAGACGGAGCGGTCGACCTCGACGTGCCAGCGGTCTCCCATTCCCTATCCCTCCCAGCCCGCCGGGAGGTGGATCATCTTGTGCTCCAGGTACTCGCCGTACCCCTCCGGCCCGAACTCCCGGCCCAGCCCCGAGTTCTTGTAGCCGCCGAACGGGCCGAGCATGTCGAGGCTGAAGGTGTTGACCGAGTACGTGCCCGTACGGACCTGCCGTGCGACGTCGATGCCGTGCGCGACGTCGGCCGTCCACACGCTGCCGGACAGCCCGTAGTCGGAGTCGTTGGCGATCTTCAGTGCCTCGGACTCGTCGCCGTACGGGAGGAGACAGATCACCGGGCCGAAGATCTCCTCGCGGGCGATCCGCATGGAGTTGTCGACGTCGCCGAAGAGGGTCGGCTCCACGTACCAGCCGCGCTCCAGGCCCGGCGGGCGCCCGCCGCCGGTGAGGACCTTGGCGCCCTCCTCCTGGCCGATGCGGATGAAGTCGAGGTTGCGCTGCTGCTGACGCCGGGCGACCAGCGGGCCGACCTGGGTCGCGGGGTCCAGCGGGTCGCCGACCTTGAGCGCGCTCGCCGCGGCGGCGAAGGCGTCCGCGAACTCGTCGTAGCGGGAGCGCGGCACGAGGATGCGGGTCTGGGCGACGCAGGCCTGGCCGTTGTTCATCCAGGCCGCCGAGACGATCCCGGGCACCGACGTCTCGATGTCCGCGTCCGGCAGGACCACCGCCGCCGACTTGCCGCCCAGCTCCAGCGTCACGCGCGTGAGGTTGCGCGAGGCCACTTCCATCACGCGCCGGCCGGCCGCGACCGAGCCGGTGAAGGACACCTTGTCGACACCGGGGTGCCCGACGAGGTGTTCGCTGACCTCACGGTCGGCGGGGAGGATCGACAGCACACCCTCCGGCAGCCCGGCCTCCTTCGCGATCTCGCCGAGGATGTACGCGTCCAGCGGCGACTCCGGCGACGGCTTGAGCACCACCGTGCAGCCGGTGAGCAGGGCGGGCGCGAGCTTGGCGGCGGCGACGAACTGCGGGACGTTCCAAGGGACGACGGCCGCGACGACCCCGACCGGCTCGCGCCGCACGAGGATCCTGCCGAGGACGCCGTCGCGCGTCTCCTCGTACGTGAAGTTCCGCGCGACCGTGATCGCCGCGTCCCACACCATCATCGCGCCGAGCGCCTGCGCGAGGACGCTCCAGGAGTACGGCGAGCCGTTCTCGGAGGAGATCACACGGGCGATCTCCTCGTGCCGGACCGCGATCGCGTCCTTGATGCGGGTGACGACCTCGATCCGCTCGTCCAGGGTCATCCGCGGCCAGGGCCCCTGGTCGAAGGCGCGGCGCGCGACGGCCACGGCCCGGTCGACGTCCTCCCGCGACGCGTGCGGCACCCGCCCGATGACCTCCTCCGTGTGCGGGGAGATCACCTCGATGACGTCCTTGCCCAGGGGGTCGGTCAACTCCCCGCCGATGAACAGCTGTCCGTGTTCCACGAGCTCGGTCATGGCCGACTGCCTCCGGACTTCATGTACTTCATGTCCCATGTCTGACGATCCATCAGATAGGGAACTGATACCAGCTCCGTCCGGGGGAGTCCACGGATGCGACGAGAGCCCGTTGGTCGACTCGGGCTCCCATGGAAACCTGTTCTAGTTATAGTGGCGGGAACGCGGCGATTGGGGAGCCCATGGCGCAGGTGTACGACCACGGTGGCGGCGTCCGTTCCCTCCGGGTCCCCATCCCGGACAACCCCCTCGGCCACACTCTCGTGTACGTCGTCGACACCGACCGCGGCCCGGTCCTGATCGACACCGGCTGGGACGACCCGGCCTCCTGGGACGCCCTCGCCGAGGGCCTGTCGGCATGCGGTACGTCCGTCGCGGAGCTCCACGGGGTGGTCATCACCCATCACCACCCCGACCACCACGGCCTGTCGGGCAGGGTGCGGGAGGCCTCCGGCGCCTGGATCGCCATGCACGCGGCCGACACGGCCATCGTGCGGCGCGCCCGCGAGACCCGCCCCGAGCGCTGGTTCGCCTACATGGCCGCCAAGCTCACGGCCGCCGGTGCCCCCGAGGAGCACGTGGCCCCGCTCCGTACCGCACGCCGCCGCACCCTGCCCGGTCTCTCCCCCGCGCTGCCCGACCGGGAGGTCGTCCCCGGCGAACTCCTCGCTCTCCCCGGCCGCCGCCTGCGCGCGATCTGGACGCCGGGCCACACCCCGGGCCACGTCTGCCTGCACCTGGAGGAGGAGCACCCGTCCCGGCTCCCCGGCCACGGACGTCTCTTCTCGGGCGACCACCTGCTCCCGGAGATCACCCCGCACATCGGCCTGTACGAGGACCCGGACGACGCGACAGTCACCGACCCCCTCGGCGACTACCTCGACTCACTGGAACGCGTCGGCCGCCTGGCCCCCGCGGAGGTGCTCCCGGCTCACCAGCACGCCTTCACCGACGCGCCCTCCCGCGTACGGCAGTTGCTGGCCCACCACGAGGAACGGCTGGCCGGCCTGCTGGCCCTGCTGGCCGAGCCCCTCACCCCCTGGCAACTGGCCGAACGCATGGAGTGGAACCGCCCCTGGGAACAGATCCCTTACGGGTCGAGGAACATCGCCGTCTCCGAGGCCGAGGCGCATCTACGACGCCTGGTGAAGCAGGGCCGCGCGGAGGCCGTGCCGGGGAGCGAGCCGGTGGCGTACGTGGCGGTGTAATTCGTTCGCGGCCCAGGTCCCTGCTTGCTAAACAGCCTCATGGACCCCTTGGAGAACCTCCTCGCCGAACGCGCCTGCGAGCGCCTCGTCCTCGACTTCGTCCGCCGTCTCGACCTCGGTGAACCCGGCTCGGTGGCGGAGCTGTTCACCGAGGACGGCACCTGGGAGTGGCCGGACGGCGGACGGCTGGTCAAGGGCCGCGAGGCCCTGCGCGAGTACTTCGGCGCCCGGCCCGCCGACCGCCTCTCGCGCCGCCTGATGTCCAACGTCCTGGTCACGGTGACCACTCCGGACACGGCGACCGCCACCTCGTACTTCTCCACGTACCGCGTCGACGGCTACGAGGGCGGCATGGTGCCGCCCGGCCCGCCGGTCCAGATCGGACACTACGAGGATGCCTTCCGGCGCGTCGAAGGCCGGTGGCTGCTCGAAACCCGGGTGCTGCACCTGCCGTTCGGGGGGCCGACACCGCGCGCCGGCCGTGACTAGCGCACCAACCCTCGGATCAAGTCCTCGGCAGCCCCCAGGAGTTCGACCTCACGAGGGCTCATCGTCGGGTTGGCCGCGCGACGTCCGCGTGCCTCCGTGAGGCCGGAGTCCGTGAGGTCGGAGGGGTCGGCGAGCAGGGCCGTGAGCATCTCGCGGGCCGGGGCGGCGATCGGATCGCCGCCGACGGCGACCTGGGCCAGGATCACCGCGGACATGCCCCAGTCGAGGCCCGGATGGCCGTCCTCCGCGTTGGTCCAGTCGATGACCCGGGGCCCGTCCGGGGTGAGGATCACGTTGTCGGGGTGGAGGTCCAGGTGCAGGACGCGGACGTCGGGGTCGTCGGCACTCCGGCCGGGAACCGTGTGCAGCTGCCGCAGCAGCCTGGCCAGCAGCGTGCCCGCCTCCTCCGTGCCGAGCGAACCCTCCAGCAGGGCTCCCAGCATCGTCGGCCCGGACAGCCGCTCCATCACCAGGTCGGTGCGCGAGCCGGAGGGCCGCACCCGGGGCACGGGGTACCCGTGGTCCAGTACGTACGACATCACCGCCCCCTCGGCGGCCGCGTCCCCCCACCCCTCCCGGTCGCGGCGCAGCACCCACGCCTCGTCGATCTCGTACACGTCGGCCGAGCGGCCGGAACCGAGCAGTCTCCCCGTTGGCAGCATGGGGCGACTCTAATCGCCGCCCCCCGTGACCCGGGGTCCACAGCCACCCCTCAGCCTGCCGACTACCGCCCGGTAGAGTGGCCGCGTCGTCATCACACCCGTACGGGGGGAAGCCGGTGCAATTCCGGCGCTGACCCGCAACCGTGTACCGCTGCTACGGCGGTGAGCCGGACTGCCCCGCACGGGACGTTGACCGGCTCACGTGCGCGGGCATCCGCCCGCGTACGGCACCGTCGAGGTTTACGGAGCCGAGCCGCCCGGGGTGTCCCGTGCTGCCCGGCTCCCCGCAGGGAGAGGCACCCGCCGACCATGAACGTACGCCGCAGCGCCGCGGTGCTGGCAGCCGTCGCCGTGATCGGCACGGCCACGCCCGCCACAGCCGCCGACCCGTCCGCGTCCCCGTCCCCGTCGACGGCGCACGCGTCCGGGCTGTACGGCAGCACTGACCCGAAGTACGACGGCGTCTGGCGCCAGTCGCTGGCGCTGATCGCCCAACGCACGGTGGGTGTCACGCCCGCCGGGAAGGCCGTGGACTGGCTGACCGGGCAGCAGTGCTCCAACGGCGCCTTCGCCGCCTTCCGCGCCGACACCTCGAAGCCCTGCGAGGGCAACGCGGTGTTCGACACCAACGCCACGGCCGCCGCCGCACAGGCCCTGATGGCGGTCGGCGACCACGACGGCGATGCCCGCGCGGCGGTGAACTGGCTGAAGGGCCAACAGAACAAGGACGGCGGCTGGGGCTACACCGCCGGCGGGCCGAGCGACACGAACTCCACCGGCGTCGTCGTCGGCGCGCTCGCGGCGGTCGGCGACGACCCCGCCGTGCTCCGCTCGGAGGGGAAGACCCCGTACGACCTGCTGGCCAAGTGGTCCATACCCTGCGACGAGGACGGCGGCGGCGCGCTCGCCTACCAGCCGGACAAGAAGGGCAAGCTGGCGGCCAACGCGGACGCGACGGCGGCCGGTGTGCTGGGCGCGCTCGGCAAGGGGTTCGTGACGACCGCCGGGAAGGCACCGGAGGGCGACCCCAAGTGCGCCGCCTCCGGCAAGGCGCTCAAGCCGGAGGAGGTGGCCCGCAACGGCGCCGCGTACCTCGCCGCGGAGATGCACCGCACCGGCGACCACCTGATCTCCACGCTCCCCGGCGCCAAGGACCAGCCCGACTACGGCAACACCGCGGACGCGGTCGTCGCGCTCGCAGCGCAGGGCCGGACCGAGCAGGCGCAGAAGCCGTACGCCTGGCTGGAGAAGAACGCCGCCACGTGGGCGAAGCAGAGCGGCCCGGCGGCCTACGCCGAACTGATCCTCGCCGCGCACGCCATGGGCAAGAACCCGTACGGCTTCGGCGGTACGGACCTCGTACGGGCGCTCAACGCGACCGGACCCGCCCCGCAGACGGTCAAGAAGCCCACCGGGTACGAGGCCCCCAAGGCCGACAAGTCCGACTCGGGCCACGGCGTCTGGTGGATCGTCGGCACCGGTCTGGTCGCCGGCGTCGGCATCGGCTTCCTGCTCAGCGGCCGCCGGAAGCGGCAGCAGCCGTGACCGTCGTCCGCCGTGCCGTGCCACTGCTCCTGGCCGCGCTCTTCCTCTGGGGGTCCGTGGGCCAGGCCCAGGCCGTCGGCTACCGCTACTGGTCCTTCTGGGAGCGCGACGGCAGCAAGTGGATCTACGCCACCCAGGGCCCGTCGACGGCCCGTCCCGGCGACGGGGACGTGCAGGGCTTCCGGTTCGCGGTGAGCGAGGACTCCGCCGACGCGACCCGCCCGCGCGGCACGGCGGACTTCCACTCCATCTGCGCGGGCACACCCGCCGCCGCGGGAAAGAAGCGGGTGGCCCTGGTCATCGACTTCGGTACGTCCTCGGACGCCCCGTCCGGCGAGAGCCCGCCCGCTCGCCGGACGGCCTGCGCCCGGGTGTCCCCCGACGCGACGACGGCCGAGGCCCTGGCAGCGGTCGCCAAGCCCCTCCGCTACGACACCAACGCCCTCCTGTGCGCCATCTCGGGGTATCCGGAGAAGGGGTGCGGGGAGCAGGTGAGCGCGGAGAAGCAGGGGAAGGCGGAGAAGGCGGAGAAGAAGGGGGACGGGAAGCCGAAGGACTCGGATCACGGCCCGTCGGTGGGTCTGCTGGCCGGTGCGGGTGTGGTCGTACTGCTGGGAGCGGCGGCGCTGTGGCAGGCACGACGTCGTGCCTGACGCGCCGGCTCGGGCCGGCGTCCCCACCCCCACAGCCAGGCGCCGGAGCACACTGCACCCCGGCGCCTGGTGGCTCTGGTCGCTCGGCCTGGGCACCGCCGCCACCCGCACCACCAACCCCCTCCTCCTCGCCCTCCTCATCGCCGCGTCCGGCTATGTGGTCGCCACCCACCGCACCGCGGCCCCTTGGGCCCGCTCGTACTCCGCCTTCGCCAGACTCGCTCTCGCCGTCCTCCTCGTCCGTCTCGTGTTCGCGGTGTTCCTCGGCTCCCCCATCCCTGGCACGCACGTGATCGCCACGCTCCCCGAAGTCCCGCTCCCCCACTGGGCGCAGGGCATCCGGCTCGGCGGCGAGGTCACCGTGGAAGGACTCGTCTTCGCGCTGTACGACGGCCTGAAACTGGCCACGCTCCTCATCTGCGTCGGCGCCGCGAACGCCCTCGCCAACCCGGCCCGCCTCCTCAAGTCCCTTCCCGGCGCCCTGTACGAGATGGGCGTGGCCGTGGTCGTCGCGCTCACCTTCGCCCCCAACCTGATCGCCGACGTCCAGCGCCTGCGCGCCGCCCGCCGGCTGCGCGGCCGCCCGGACCGGGGCATCCGCGGCCTGCTGCACGTCGGACTCCCGGTCCTGGAGGGCGCGTTGGAACGCTCCGTCGCCCTGGCCGCCGCGATGGACGCCCGCGGTTACGGCCGCAGCGCCGACGTCCCCGCCCCGGTCCGCCGCACCACCACCGCGCTCACCCTCGGCGGCCTGCTCGGCGTCTGCGCGGGAACGTACGGACTCCTCACCGCCGAGGGCGGCACCTATGGCCTGCCCGTCCTGCTGGCCGGAGTCGCCGCCGCCCTCGGGGGTCTGCGCCTCGGGGGCCGTCGCACCCTGCGCACCCGCTACCGCCCCGATCCCTGGGACCTGCGCGCCTGGCTGGTCGCCGGATCCGGCGCCGCGGTCGCCGCGCTGCTCGCCCTGGCTTCCGCGAGCGACCCCGCGGCCCTGCATCCGGGAGTCGTCCCGCTCACCGCGCCGACCCTCCCCCTGTGGCCGGCGGCCGCCGTACTCCTCGCCCTGCTCCCCGCCTTCGCCGTCCCCAAGGAGCCTTCATGATCCGCTTCGAGGATGTCTCCGTGACGTACGAGGGGGCGGTCGAACCCACCGTCCAGGGCCTCGACTTCGAGGTCCCGGAAGGTGAACTGGTCCTGCTCGTCGGCCCGTCCGGGGTCGGCAAGTCCACCGTGCTGGGCGCGGTCGGCGGACTCGTCCCGCACTTCACCGGCGGCACCCTGCGCGGCCGCGTCACGGTCGCCGGGCGGGACACCCGGACGCACAGGCCGCGCGAGCTCGCCGATGTCGTCGGCACGGTGGGCCAGGATCCGCTCGCCCACTTCGTGACGGACACGGTCGAGGACGAACTCGCCTACGGGATGGAGTCGTTGGGGCTCGCCCCGGAGGTCATGCGGCGCCGCGTCGAGGAGACCCTCGACCTGCTCGGCCTCGCCGATCTGCGCGACCGGCCCATCGCCACCCTCTCCGGTGGCCAGCGCCAGCGCGTCGCCATCGGCTCCGTCCTCACCCCGCATCCCGCGGTCCTCGTCCTCGACGAGCCGACGTCGGCGCTCGACCCGGCGGCCGCCGAGGAGGTCCTCGCCGTCCTGCAGCGCCTCGTCCACGACCTCGGTACGACGGTCTTCATGGCAGAGCACCGCCTGGAGCGGGTGATCCAGTACGCCGACCGGGTCGTCCTGCTGCCCGCCCCGGGCGCCGCCCCGCTGCTGGGCACCCCGGCCGAGGTGATGGCCGTCTCCCCGGTGTACCCGCCGGTCGTGGACCTGGGAAGGCTGGCCGGCTGGTCCCCGCTGCCGCTGACCGTGCGGGACGCGCGCCGCCGGGCCGGGGAGCTGCGGGAGCGGCTCGGGGGCCGGGAGGCGCCGCACACGACACCGGCGGTCGCGACCGTGCCCGCGCCCCGTGTCCCCGCTCACGCTCCCCGCCGGTTCCTGCGCCGGCGCACCCCCGAGTCCGCGTCCCCGCTGGTGGCCGAGGTCCGCTCGCTCGCCGTCCGGCGCGGCCGAGTCACCGCCCTCCGGCAGGTGGACCTCACCTTCGCCCCGGGCGAGACGGTCGCCCTGATGGGACGCAACGGCGCCGGGAAGTCCACGCTGCTGAGCACCCTCGTCGGGCTCGTCGAACCGTCCGCCGGGTCGGTCCTGGTCGGCGGTGCCGTCCCCCGTCGCACCGCGCCCCGCGACCTGGTGCGGCACGTCGGCCTGGTACCGCAGGAGCCCCGCGACCTGCTGTACGCCGACACGGTCGCCGCCGAGTGCGCGGCCGCCGACCGGGACGCGCAGGCCGAGCCGGGCACGTGCCGCGCGCTGGTCTCCGGTCTCCTGCCGGACATCGGAGACGACACCCACCCCCGCGACCTCTCCGAGGGCCAGCGGCTCGCGCTCGCCCTGGCCGTCGTACTCACCGCCCGTCCTCCGCTGCTCCTCCTGGACGAGCCGACCCGCGGTCTGGACTACGCGGCGAAGGCACGCCTGGTCACCGTGTTGCGCGGGCTCGCCGCCGAGGGCCACGCCATCGTGCTGGCCACGCACGACGTGGAACTGGCCGCCGAGATCGCCCACCGGGTCGTACTCCTCGCGGACGGGGAGGTCATCGCCGACGGCCCGACGGCCGACATCGTGGTCTCGTCCCCGTCCTACGCCCCCCAGATCACCAAGATCCTGGCCCCGCAGCAGTGGCTCACGGCCGCCCAGGTGCGGGAGGCACTCGCATGACCCCCCGGACCGTGACCCCCCGGACCGTGACTCCGCAGGCCCGGCCCATCCGCCTGGGCCCCCGCTCCACCACCGCCCTCGCCCTGGTCGGCGCGGTCGGGGTCGTCGCCTTCGGCTGGCCGTTCCTCGCTCCGCCCACCTCGCAGATCGGCGCCCACGCCCAGGACGCGCCCTGGCTCTTCGCGGGGCTGCTCGTCCTCCTTGTCGCCGTCGTGGCCGCGACGATCTCCGAGTCGGGGCTCGGACCGAAGGCCGTCGCGATGCTCGGGGTGCTGGCCGCGACCGGGGCGGCGCTGCGGCCGGTCGGTGCAGGCACCGCCGGGATCGAGCCCATGTTCTTCCTGATGGTGCTCAGCGGGCGGGTCCTCGGCCCGGGGTTCGGATTCGCCCTCGGCTCGATCACCATGTTCGCGTCGGCGCTGCTCACGGGCGGGGTGGGCCCGTGGCTGCCGTTCCAGATGCTCGCCATGGGGTGGTTCACCATGGGCGCCGGGCTGCTCCCGGGGCCCGACCGGCTGCGCGGCCGCGGCGAGCTCGCGCTGCTCTCCTTGTACGGCTTCCTCGCCGCCTTCGCCTACGGCACGGTCATGAATCTCGCGGGCTGGCCCTTCATGGGCGCCCTCGCCTCGGGCATCGCCTTCGACCCGCACGCCGCGGTCCCCGCGAACCTGGCCCGCTTCGTCGCGTACTGCCTGGCCACCTCCCTCGGCTGGGACCTGGGCCGGGCCGTCTGCACCGTCGTACTGACCCTCGCGCTCGGCCCGACCCTGCTGCGCGCGCTGCGCCGGGCCACCCGCCGGGCCGCTTTCGAGACCGCGGTCACATTCGACCCGCCCACAGGGTGACCTCTGCGCGAGGGGTCATGTGCGGTCCGTTGCCGGGCAGGTGAAGCACCCCACATGACGCACGTCACCTACGACCCGTGACCGTAGGTCGATTTGTCCGATATCCCCGATTGCATACCCACCCTGACCTGCACTTTGAGAGCCACGCCACACAAGCGGCTTTTCCGTCCGCTTCGGCCACAACTAGTAAAAGGGGTCATTGCGGACGGGTTTCGGGCCTGTTTCTCTGGACCTCGTCGCAAGGCGCCACGAACCCCCGGGATCGCGGCGCCGACGTACAGCCCGACCGCGCACCGCACGGTGACGGCCTACGGCGACTCCTTGTCCCCGACGAAGAGGTTCTCTGTGTCCGTCTCCTTCATCCGCCGCATCGCTTCCCCGAAGAAGGCGCTCACGGCCGTCACCCTGGCCGCTGCCACGACCGGCATGGTGCTCACCTCGGCTCCCGCCCAGGCCGCCACCACCGACTCGCCTTCCTCCGCCCAGGCGATCGCGCACAAGATGATCCCGGACGCCGCGCAGTACAACGCGTTCAGCAAGATCGTCGAGCACGAGAGCGGCTGGAACGTCTCGGCCACCAACGCCTCCTCCGGCGCCTACGGCCTGGTCCAGGCCCTGCCCGGCTCCAAGATGGCGTCCGCCGGTGCCGACTGGAAGACCAACCCGGCCACCCAGATCAAGTGGGGCCTGGACTACATGAACTCCCGCTACGGCAGCCCCGTCGCCGCCTGGAACTTCTGGCAGGCGAACAGCTGGTACTGAGCCGACTGGCACTGAGCCGCTAGGCCGCACCACCCGCCGCCAGGCCGTACCACCCGCCGCATCGTCGAACCAGCGCGCGATCCCCGGCAGCGCCGCGACGTACGACCCCACATGGTCGACGTCCCCCTGACTCCAGCACCCGCACCCTCGCCCCGTACCCGGCGAGGGTGCGGGCGCATGTGCGCGCGTTGCCGATCGGGACGTCCGTGTCCTTGTCACCCGCGTACAGCCGCACCGGCACGTCCGGCGTCCAGTCGCGGGTGTGGTCGTTCACCCGCAGCGCCTTCATGTCCCGGACGCTACGGACAACACGCTTCGTCCCGACACCCAAGACTCTCCCGTCTCCGTGGTGGACTTGGCACCACCCTGCCCGTCCGGTTGCCCGGAGGACCCATGACCACGGACTCGACATGACCACGGACTCGACGGACTCGACGGACTCGCGGACACCCGATCCGGAGGCGCGCGGAGTACGCCTGACGTTGGTGCTGCTGGCGCTGACCGTGGTGAGCGGTCTGATCGACGCGGTGAGCTTCCTCGGACTCGGGCACGTCTTCACGGCCAACATGACCGGCAACGTGGTGGTGCTGGGCTTCGCGGCGGCCGGCGCGGCGGGCTTCTCGATCCCGCACACGGCGATCTCGCTGCTCGGCTTCCTCGCGGGCGCGACGGCCGGCGGCCGGGTGGCGGCGCGATGCGGCGGCGGCTCCCGGCGGACCTGGACACGCGTGACGCTGGCCGCGGAGGCGGTGCTGGTCGGCGCGTCGGCCGTGGTGGCCTTCGCCGTGCCGGGCCGGACCGGAACGACGTACGCGCTCATCGCCCTCACCGCCTTCGCGATGGGCCTGCGCAACGCGACCGTACGCAAGCTGGGCGTGCCCGATCTGACGACGACGGTGCTGACCATGACCCTGACGGCCCTGGCCTCCGAGTCCCCCCTCGGCAGCAACACGGAGCAGCGCCGGGCCCCGCGCCGCATCGCGGCGGTCCTCGCCATGATGGTCGGCGCCATGCTCGGCGCATGGCTGGCGATCCACCACAACCTGTGGGCTCCCCTGCTCATCGCGGCACTGGCGTCGGGGGTGCTGGCGGTGGTGGCGTCCGGGCGTGAGTGACCACGCGAATGACTGCATGAATGACGCATGGCCATGCTGGTGGCCATGCACATGACCATGTGATGCAGGTCACTTGGTGGGGTGGAACTCGACGGCGGACATCGGCGAACAGCGGGAGACCACGACACCGCTTTCGAGGGACACGAAATGAACCGCAGAGGTGAGGCGTGACGCTCCTGCCGGGCACCGATACCGATTTCGCCACGGCAGCCACGGCAGCCACGGCAAGCACGGCAAGCACGGCAGCCATGACGGCCACGGCAGCCACGGGAGCCATGACGACGGACGCGATCGGCGATCCCGACGGCTCGGTCATCGAGCGGTCCTGGGAAACGCCCGACGCGTTCGCCATGATCTTCGACCGCTATGCCGACGACATCCACCGCTACATCGCACGCCGCCTGGGCTCCGACACCGCCGACGACCTGATGGCGGAGACGTTTGTGATCGCGTTTCAGCGTCGTCGGCGCTACGACCCGTCGCACATGCACGCTCGGCCCTGGCTCTACGGGATAGCCACCAACCTGATCGGCCGTCACCGCAGGAACGAGGCCCGGCGGCTGCGGGCACTGTCGCGCATGGCGTCACTGTCGTCGGGCCGGGAGCACGCCGGGCATGCCGGGCCCGAGGACAGGATCACCGACAGGCTCAGTGCCGGGGAGGCGCCCGGCACCTTGGCCGGCGCTCTCGCCGAACTGCCCGCCCGGCACCGGGACGTGCTGCTGGTGATCGCCTGGGGAGAACTCGACTACGCCGAGGCCGCGCAGGCCTTGGGCATCCCCGTCGGCACCGTGCGCTCCCGCCTGCACAGGGCCCGCACCAAGCTGCGCCGGGCGCTGGGCGGACCGGATCTCACCACCTCGACCGCGCCCCAGAAGGAGACTGATCATGGATGAACTCACGATGGTGCGCGACTGGGACACCGACGAGAACGGACCGTCCGACCAGGCCCGTGCCGCCGCCCGAGCCCGCCTCGCGGCCGCCATGGCCGCCGAGTCCCGCAGCGCCGCTTCCCGTGGACTCGGGCTGAGCCGCCGACTCGTGTTCCGTGCCGCGCTCGTCGGTATGGCCGCGGCAGCGGTGGGCGTCACCGTCGTCGTGGCACACGACGACGAGGACGACGACACCCCTCGCCTGGAGGCGGTCAGTGCGACGGAGGTGCTGCAGAAGGCCGCTGCCAGGTCACGCGACATGGGGAGCGACCTGCCCATCCCGCGCAACGACCAGTACTTCTACTACAAGACCTACACCACGCGAACGCCGGTGAAGGGCGGGCGGACCAGGACGTGGACCGACGAGAGCTGGATGTCGGTGGACGGTTCCAAGCCGTCCCTGCGTGAGGAGTACGGGAAGGTCCACCACGATCCTCCGCTCGGAGAGCACCACGTGAGGTGGCCTCCTACCGTCTACTCCAAGCTCAAGCGCATGCCGACGGACCCCGACCAGCTCCTCGCCCAGTTCAGGCACGGTCAGATGGGGGCGCCTGACGCCGACCTGTACGCGTTCTTCGAAGGATCCATGCTGATGATGGGGCCGCGCGTGATGCCGCCCGGCCTGCAGGCCGCCGCCTTCGAAGCGCTGTCGAAGCTTCCCCGGATCCGCCTGGACTACGACGACGTGGACGTTGCCGGCCGGCGCGCCGTAGGAGTCTCCTACCCCAAGGCGTCCTTCACCTTCCTCTTCGATCGCAAGACATACGACTACCTGGGCCTGCGTACCAAGGGAAGCATTCCGAAGAAGGTGCACGGCGAGTGGCAGCAGACCGACTACTACTACGAGACCAGGGGTCTGCAGGACATCCAGGTGGTCGACCGCATCGGACAGCGCCGCTGACCGACGCTCCCGGCGAAGGTCGCGGGGGGGAGGTCGCGCGGGGGAGGTCGCGGGGGAAGTCTCGGGGGAGGCAGGAACGGGGCGTAGGGATAGGGGGTGCTCCTGCCTCCCTCGGGACGGGCCGACGGCGCCGGGAGCCGTCGGCCCGGGTCAGGGGTGGTCAGCCCGCGGTGACCTGGAGTTCCTTGACGCCGTTGATCCAGGCGGAGCGCAGGCGGCGGGGGTCTCCGGCCAGCCGGAGGCCCGGCATGGCGTCGGCTATCGCGTTGAAGATCAGGTCGATTTCGAGGACGGCCAGGGACTTGCCCAGGCAGTAGTGCGGGCCGCCTCCGCCGAAGCCGAGGTGGGGGTTGGGATCGCGGGTGATGTCGAAGGTGTCGGGGTTCTCGAAGGCCTCCGGATCGTGGTTGGCGGAGGCGTAGAAGAGGCCGACCCGGTCGCCCTTGCGGATCAGCTTGCCGCCCAGCTCGGTGTCCTGGGCGGCCGTGCGCTGGAAGGAGTTGACCGGGGTGGCCCAGCGGACGACCTCCTCGGCGGTGGTCGACGGGCGCTCGCGCTTGTAGAGCTCCCACTGTTCGGGGTGGGTGAGGAAGGCGTGCATGCCGTGGGTGGTGGCGTTGCGGGTGGTCTCGTTGCCCGCCACGGCCAGCATGAGCACGAAGAACCCGAACTCGTCGGAGTTGAGGTTGCCCTCGTTCTCGGCCGCCACCAGCGTCGAGACGATGTCGTGGGCCGGGCACTGCTTGCGCTCGGCGGCCATGTTCATCGCGTAGGCGATGATCTCGGCGGCCGACTCGGCGCCGACCTCCTCGGTGATCGCGTACTCGGGATCGTCGTACGAGATCATCTTGTTGGACCAGTCGAAGATCTTGGCCCGGTCCTCCTGCGGGACGCCGATCAGCTCGGCGATGGCCTGGAGTGGCAGTTCACAGGCGACCTGGGTGACGAAGTCGAAGGAACCGGACTGGGCGAGGGCGGACTGGACTATCGCGTGGGCGCGGGCACGCAGCCGCTCCTCCAGGGCCCGGATGGCCCGTGGCGTGAAGCCGCGCTGCACTATCTGGCGGACCCTGGTGTGCTCCGGCGGGTCCATGTTCAGCAGGATCAGCCGCTGCGCGTCGATCGCGTCGCGCTGCATGTGCTCGCCGAAGCGGATGATCGCGGTGTTGAGGTAGGAGGAGAAGAGCTCCGGGTGCGTGGAGACGTACTTGACGTCCGCGTGCCGGGTCACGGCCCAGTAGCCGTCGTCCGCGAACCCGGCCAGGCCGTGCGGCTGCGGGATCCAGCGGACCGGTTCCGCCCGGCGCAGCTCGGCGAACTCCGGGAAGGGGACGCGGTGGTGCAGCAGGTCGGGGTCGGTGAAGTCGAACCCGTCGGGCAGCGCGGGGCAGGAGGGCATCGGCGGCTCCCGTCGTTCTGACGGACCATCAGGAAATGAGGGTTGCCGCGAAGGTAGTAACGGGTTCTACAAGTAGCAAGACATCCGGCGCACCCAATTGCGTGCGGGATTCGTGCAGATCACAACTTCGGAGGGTGCACGACCCTTGCGGCGATGGACGCTCTGTCAGCAGACTTCAGACAGAACTAGAACGCGTACTAGTTCTGCGTGGCGGGCCGGGCCGGGACGCCCCTGCGCCGCGCGGGTTGACCGAGGAAGGACCCTCCCCATGGCCGCGGAACCCGTGATCGTCGAAGCCGTACGCACCCCCATAGGCAGGCGCGGCGGCGCGCTCGCCAACCTCCATCCCGCCTACCTCCTGGGCGAGACCTACCGCGAACTCCTTGGCCGCACCGGCATCCCCGCCGACTGCGTCGAGCAGATCGTCGGCGGCACGGTGACCCATGCCGGCGAGCAGTCCATGAACCCCGCGCGTACGGCCTGGCTGACCATGGGGCTGCCGTACGAGACGGCCGCGACGACCGTCGACTGCCAGTGCGGCTCCTCGCAGCAGGCCTCGCACATGGTCGCCAACATGGTCGCGGCCGGGGTCATCGATGTCGGGATCAGCTGCGGGGTCGAGGCGATGTCCCGCGTGCCGCTGGGGTCCGGCTCCAAGCACGGGCCGGGCAAGCCCTTCCCCGACGAGTGGAACGTCGACCTGCCCAACCAGTTCGAGGCGGCCGAGCGGATCGCCCGGCACCGGGGCCTCACCCGCGAGAACGTCGACTCCCTCGGACTCCTCTCGCAGGAGCGGGCGGCCGTCGCCTGGTCGGAGGAACGGTTCAAGAAGGAGACGTTCGCGGTCCAGGTGCCCACCACCGAGGAGGAGCAGCACGCCGGGCAGGGCATGTGGCGGCTCGTCGACAAGGACGAGGGGCTGCGCGACACGTCGATGGAGGCGCTGGCGGGGCTGAAGCCGGTGATGCCGACGGCGGTGCACACGGCGGGCAACTCGTCCCAGATTTCGGATGGAGCGGCCGCGATCATGTGGGCGTCGAAGCGGATGGCGCGGGCGCTGAAGCTTCGGCCCCGGGCACGGATCGTCGCTCAGGCGCTGGTGGGCGCCGATCCGCACTTCCATCTGGATGGGCCGATCGACGCCACGAAGGCCGTGCTGGGCAAGGCCGGGATGTCCCTGAAGGACATCGACATCGTCGAGATCAACGAGGCCTTCGCGTCGGTGGTGTTGAGCTGGGCCCAGGTCTTCGGGCAGGACCTGACGAAGGTCAACGTCAACGGCGGAGCGATCGCCCTCGGACACCCGGTCGGGGCGACCGGGGCCCGGCTGATCACAACGGCCTTGCATGAACTGGAGCGCACGGACAAGGAGTTCGCACTCATCACCATGTGCGCGGGTGGCGGGCTGGCCACCGGGACGATCATTCAGCGGTTGTAGCGGCTATAGCGGCTGTAGACGTCCAGTTCAGGAATGCCGTGAAGGTGGCGAGTGCGAGGGTGAGCACCGGGCCGGTGAGGTTCTTGGAGTCGCGTACGGCTACGGCGGCGCCGGGAAGTTCGGCGACCTCCACGCACTCGCCGCCCTGGTCGCCGCTGTAGCTTGACTTACGCCAGGTGCTCTCCATAGCGGTCTGCGCTGGCGTGCCAGACGTACCGCGGTCCGGTCGTCGAGGTTGTTCTGATCCAGCACGCCGAGCACGGCACGCGCGTACGACTCGGCCTGCACCAGGCCACGGATCATGTGCGTCTGGAAGGTACAGACCTCGACGGCCCGCGACTCCAACTCCGCCACCTGCTGAAACCACGCCGGAAGTTGGCTCCGCATTACGAGCGTGACGAGCCGGGACAACAGCCCGCCCGTCTCCAGCGCCACATCCGCCCGCTCGCTGAACTCCGGCGTCGGCAGTTTCCGGGCCGTCTCGATCTGGCCGACAAGCGACCCCGTGTAGTTGATGACGTCGCCGAGCTGCTTCTGCGTCAGCCCTGCCGATTCCCGGCACCGGCGCAGCTCGAAGCCGTAGTAGTCGAGGGGCGAGGCGCCCGGGTCGAGGACGTTGATGTGGGTCACGCACGGTCCCCTCTCGCGCAACTCGACCCACAGCGGGACCGGTTGTATCCGTTACGTAGCCCAGAGTAGTTGCATGAGGTCAGCCTCGTACCGTGAGCTACCACATCCCCCACTACCGCCTGAGCCTCACCGTCGGCGAGCACTCGGTGCGGCACATACGCCACATCGTCCGCTCCCTGCTCGACGAGTGGGAGCTGGCGCATCTGACCGACGCCCTGGAGCTGGGCGTGAGCGAGCTGGTCACCAACGTCGTACGGCACGTACCGGACCGCCACTGCACGCTGCTGGTGCTGCGGCAGACGGTGGGGGTACGGGTGGAGGTGACCGACCGCTACTCACAACTGCCGTCGGTGCCGGGCGAGATGGGCCCGGAGTCGGAGAGCGGGCGCGGACTGGCGCTGCTCGGTGCCTTGGTCGGCAAGACGGTCTGGTTCGAGTGCGGAGAAAAGTGACCGTTGGGGCCACTCGCTTAGCCGCTAAACCGACCCGGCGTGCTGGCGAGGCGCGAGCGCGCCCCGCCCACCGGCCGCAAGCCGTCGAGCGGGCTCGCGCCCCCACCCACCCGCCGCAAACCTCCGCCCCCACCCGGCGTGCCGCCCCTCGACTCACGCGCTCCGCCACCCACCACCAACCCCAGGCCGCCAAACCCACCCCGCATGCCACCACCCCGCTCCCGCGCCCCACCCGCCACCCACCGGCCGCAGGCCGCAGGCCGCAGGCCGCAGGCCGCAGGCCGCCGATCCGACCCGGCGTGCAGGCGAGGCGCCCCCAGGAGCCAGTCGATCTTCGCGACGGCGTGGTTGACCGCGTGCTCGATGTCGACGTGCAGGAAGCGTTCGAGGTCGAGGACGAGGTGGCCGTGGTGCTCGGCCGCGACCCGGCCCTCCGAGTTGCTGCCGCCGGTCGCCGCGAGGCGGACCTGCTGGTAGGCCGCGTACGTGACGCGGAGGAGCAGCAGTTCCAGGAGGAGGTTCGGGCGGGTCAGGACCCGGCGCAGGAACGGGAGGAGCGGGACGTTCTTGAAGCGGGCCGGGATGGGGGCGGCGTACTGCGTCGGGATCGGGGTCCGGTAGTACGGCGACGTGCGCGGCAGGAAGGGTACGGCGGTGGCGGCGGCCAGGGCCGCGAGGAGCACGATGTTGTCCCGCAGGGGGTACACCACCGACATGTGCGGCAGCAGCATCTTGGCCGGGAGGGTCGTGACCAGGACGACGGCGACCGGCCAGACGTACCGGTCCGAGGCCCGCCTGCCGACCCGGCCGACGACCGCGAGCAGCACCCACAGCAACTGGTGCTGCCAGGTGGTGGGCGACACGGCTATCGCGGCGCAGCCGGTGACGGCCACGGCGAGCAGCAGCTGCCCGTCGCGGGCGTAGCGCACCGCGCGGCGCAGGCCGAGGGTGGCGACGGCCGCGCCCAGCAGGAGGAAGAGGCCTGTCTCCAGCGAGCCGGACAGGCCGAGGCGGAGCAGGGCGCCGTTCAGGGACTGGTTGGCGAGGCCGTCGGCCTTGCCGCCGAGGCCGGCGCCCGCCATGTGGTGGACCCAGTAGGTGTACGAGTCGTGCGGCAGCGCGGCCCAGGCGAGCGCGGTGCCGGCGGCGGAGACGGCGGCCCGGCGGCGGGCGGTGAACCACAGCAGCGGTGCGAAGAGGAGCACGGTCGGCTGGAGCGCGGCCGCCACGCCTATGCACAGGCCGCCGGCCCGCTCCCCGCGCACGGCGAAGCAGCCCAGGAGCACGAGCAGGACGGGGATGATGCTGGTCTGGCCCAGCCAGAGCGTGTTGCGCACCGGCAGGGACAGCATCAGCAGGCTGATCGCGACCGGCGCGGCGAGCAGCGAGGTGCGGCGGTCGACCGGCTGGGGCAGGGCGCGGGCGGCGACCAGGCCGAGCGCGACGACGAGGAGCAGTGTGCCGAAGGTCCAGCCCCAGCCGAGGGCCTGCTCGGCCGCGCGGGTCAGCGGTTTGAGGACCAGTCCGGCGAAGGGGGTGCCGGTGAACTGCGTCGAGTCGTACAGCGAACCCTTCACATCCAGAACGCCGTTGGGGCCGACCCAGGTCTCCAGGGCCGTCAGCCGTTGTCCGCTCGGGGTGGTGAGGACGACGGTCATCTGCCGTATCGCGAGGATCGCGGCTATCGCCCACAGCCCCAGCCGGGCCGCCTGTAGCCGTTGTCCGGCCGCCGTGTCCCCGAAGGCATCCGTCGGTCGCCCGCTGTGTTCCACGTTCGCCACGCCTCGCCGGCCGCCCGCCCCGTTCGTCCCGCGCGTCCCACGCGCCGGATTCCCTTTGCGAACACTCACATTGCGAACACTCACCCTGCGAACCCTCGGGCTCGCACCTCCCCCGGAGAGAGACGCAGGCTACCCCCGCTTCACCTGACGGCTGCCCGGCTGCCCTCCTTTTGTCCGGAAGACGACAGTGCGAGGGGGGTGCGGTTGCATGCTCCGGGCGCGACAAGAATCACATCAAGGTGGCTGAAAAGGGGCGTGACAGGGGAGCGACGGGAGTGCAACGGGGGTGCGTGTGCCCTGCGGGGCCGGGCGGTCGGGCGGCCGGACGGTGTGGCCGCCTGCGCCGATCGGCTGACGCGGCACGGGTGTTCCGGAGATTCGCTGACAGGGAACCGGCGCGCGACTACCTTCGTTAGGGTAGCTAGTTAGAAGTTCTAACTAGACCGGAAAGGCAGTAGGTGCATGAGCGGGTCGCAGCTCTGGGACGACGTCGACTTCTACTTCTCCAGCCACCTCGCACCGGACGACGAGGCGCTCCAGGCGGCGCTGCGGGACAGCGAGGCCGCCGGGCTCCCGCACGTCAACGTCACGGCGAATCAGGGCAAGTTTCTTCAGCTGCTTGCCCAGATCCAGGACGCCCGCAACATCCTGGAGATCGGCACGCTCGGCGGCTACAGCACCATCTGGCTCGGTCGCGCCCTCCCGGCCGACGGCCGCCTGATCTCCCTGGAGTACAACCCCAGGCATGCCGAGGTCGCCGTCCGCAACATCGCCCGCGCCGGCCTGGAGAAGGTCGTCGACGTGCGGGTGGGTGCGGCCCTGGACTCGCTGCCGCAGCTGGCCGACGAGAACCCGGCCCCGTTCGACCTGGTGTTCATCGACGCCGACAAGGAAAACAACGCGAACTATGTGGAGTGGGCGCTGAAGCTCACGCGCGCGGGCAGTCTGATCATCGTCGACAACGTGGTGCGCGGCGGCCGGGTGGTGGACGCCGACAGCTACGACGACCCGGACGTCCGGGGCAGCCGCGCCGCCGTCGAGCTGATCGCCGCCCACCCCCGGCTCACCGGTACGGCGATCCAGACGGTGGGCAGCAAGGGACACGACGGCTTCGCGCTGGCCCGGGTGCTGGCGTAGGCGAGCCGCTGCCTATGCCTCGTGGTAGAAGCCCACGTTGACGCTGCGCGGCCCGGTGCGGTCCTGGATGATGATCTCGCCGGAGCCGCCACGGGGCAGCTGAACGGAGCCGCCGTAGGCGAGGAGCTGTGCGTACTCCCCGACCACCAGCCGCACCTCGGACGACGGGTCGGGCTGCGAGCCGCGCAGCCAGGTCACCTGCCAGACACCGTCGGGCCCGCACAGGAACTCCAGGTGGACCCGCGAGACGAACAGCCAGTCCTCTTGCGTCGCGAGACGGCACACGGCCCTGTCCCGGCCCACCCGCAGCACGGCGCCGGGATCGCTGGGCGAGTCGGCCATGAGCATGCCGGCCGTGGCGCCCTCTTCCGCCGCGGAGACGGAGGCCATGGTGAGTTCGAGCACGTGCGTTCCCCCTGAAGTGCGCTTGGATCTGATTCCTGAGTGTGCATGTACAGCGGCCGCATGATAAATCGCCCGGCCCCACCGCGTCCGGCACAATGGACGCATGACCGAGCGAAAGCCACCGGGTGTCCCGTTCGAGTCCTGGGTCGACAAGCAGATCCGCGACGCGCAGGGGCGTGGCGAGTTCGACCAACTCCCGGGCGCGGGCGAGCCGTTGCCGCCGGGCACCGACACGTCGTACGACGAACTCTGGTGGGTCAGGCGCAAGATGGCCCGCGAGGGCCTGGCGGTCCTGCCGCCGGCCCTGGCCCTGCGCAAGGAGGCCGAGGACGCGCTCGCGGCGGCGTACGCGGCCCCCTCGGAGCGCATCGCACGGAAGATCATCACGGACGTCAACGTCAAGATCCGCGACATGATGTTCAAGCCACCGCCCGGTCCCCCACTGGGCAAGAAGCCGTACGACGTCGAGGAGGTCGTGCGCGAGTGGCGGGCGCGCCGGGAGGAGGCGGGCGCGGACGGCTCGCAGCTTGGTGCGTGAAAGGGCGCGGCCCGGGGGGTAAGGGTTCGCGGCCCGGGGGAGCAGGGGTTCGCGGCCCGGGGGAGCAGGGGTTCGCGGCCCGGGAGCAGGGGATATTGGCTTGCGCCCGGTGTGCGCCACGCCGCGACAATGCCCGGCATGACCTGGACCGTCGCCCCGGAACCCGTGGGCTCCCCTGTCGCCGCCGCGCTGTGGCGGGCGTACTACACGGAGGTCAGCGACCGCTGGTACCTCCTGCACGAAGGGCACCGGACCGACCCCGGCGAGCTGGAGCGGGAGATCGCCGCCCGCACCGGCGCCGACCTCGCCCCGCCGGGCGGGCGGCTGCTGGTCGCGTGGCACGAGGGCGAACCCGCCGGATCCGCGGGCGTACGGCTCCTGGACCCGGCCACGGCCGAGCTCACCAGGGTCTTCGTGTCCGAGGGGATGCGCGGCAAGGGCGGCGCGGCCCTCCTCGTGAGCGCCGCCGAGGACGCCGCCCGCGCCCTCGGCGCCACCCGGATCGTCCTCGACACCCGAAGCGACCTGGTCGAGGCCCGTGCCCTGTACGCCCGGCTCGGCTACCAGGAGACGGAGCCGTACAACGACGACAAGTACGCGGAGCACTGGTTCAGCAAGCAGCTCGGCTGAGCTCAGCGGGTCCGTGCCGCCTGCCCGGTCTGTGGCTGCTCGCGTTCCGAGCCGCACATCTCGTCGGTCAAGAGTTTCACCAGGCGGTCCAGGTCGATGGGGCGGTCGGGGCCCCACCAGTCGCCGAGCAGTTCGGCGAGGGACTCCTCGCGGGCCCGTGCCAGGCGTTCGGCGACCACCGTGCCCTGTTCGGTGAGGCTGAGGTCGAGGCCCTCGCGGACGGCGAGCCGGCGCTCCTCGATCTGGCGTTCGGCGTCGAGGATCACGGTCAGCGGCACGGCGTTGCGCTCGGCGAGCACCCCCGGCTCGACCGAGCCGTACCTCCGCATGCGCAGCAGCAGCCAGCTCGCCGCGGGCAGCAGGTCGTACCCCGCCCGCTCGGCGATCTTCTGGTACGCCTCCCGCCGCCCCTCGCGGGTCCCGAGCACGGACAGGGCCCGGCACACCTCGTCGTACGAGGACCGCTCGACCGGGTTGGAGGCCAGGGTCTCCGTCCCGTCGGGTGCGGTGACCGAGCCGCGCAGCCTGTCCTCCTTCAGGAACCACGCCAGGACGAAGCCGAGGAGGGCGACCGGAGCCGCGTACAGGAAGACGTCGGTGATCGAGACCGCGAACGCGTGCAGCGCGGGCGGGCGCAGCGAGGGCGGCAGGGCGCCGATGCCGCGCGGATCCGCCTTGAGCGCGTCGGCCGACAGGCCGGCCGGGAGCCGTATGCCCAGGAAGGCGTCGGTCAGCTGCGCGCCGAGGCGGCTCGTGAAGACCGTGCCGAAGACGGCCACGCCGAACGAGGCCCCGATCGAACGGAAGAAGGTCGCGCCCGAGGTGGCGACGCCGAGGTCCTCGTACGAGACGGCGTTCTGCACGATGAGGACGAGGACCTGCATGACCAGGCCGAGGCCGAACCCGAAGACGAAGAAGTACGCGCTCATCTCGGCGGTGGAGCTGTGCTCGTCGAGCCGGTGGAGGAGGAGCAGACCGAGAGCGGTGACACCCGTGCCCAGGATGGGGAACACCTTCCAGCGGCCGGTACGGCTGACGATCTGCCCGGAGCCGGTCGAGGACAGCAGCATGCCCACCACCATGGGCAGCATGTGCACGCCGGACATGGTCGGGGAGATGCCGTGCACGACCTGGAGGAAGGTCGGCAGATAGGTCATCGCGCCGAACATGGCGAAGCCCACGATGAAGCTGATCACCGCGGAGAGCGTGAAGGTGCGGATGCGGAACAGTTTGAGCGGCAGCACGGGTTCCGCAGCCCTGCTCTCGGCGACGACGAACGCGACGGCCAGCACCACACCGAGGACCGCGAGGCCGATGATCTGCGCCGAATCCCAGGCCCAGGTGGTGCCGCCGAGCGAGGCGAACAGGACCAGGCAGGTGGCGACCGCGGCGATCAGGAAGGTGCCGAGGTAGTCGATGACGTGATGGGCGGTCTTGCGCGGGATGTTCAGGGTGGTGGCGATCACGACGAGGGCGACGACGCCGACGGGGAGGTTGATGTAGAAGACCCAGCGCCAGGAGAGCTGTTCCGTGAAGAGGCCGCCGAGCAGCGGGCCGAGCACACTGGTCGCCCCGAAGACCGCGCCGAACAGCCCCTGGTAGCGGCCGCGTTCACGGGGCGGCACGAGGTCGCCGACGATCGCCATCGACAGCACGATGAGCCCGCCGCCGCCCAGCCCCTGCAGCGCCCGGAACCCGATCAGCTCGCCCATGTTCTGGGCCATGCCGCACAGCGCGGAACCGATCAGGAAGATCACGATCGCGGTCTGGAACAGCTTCTTGCGCCCGTACTGGTCGCCGAGCTTGCCCCACAGCGGGGTCGCGGCGGTCGCGGCCAGCAGATACGCGGTGACCACCCACGAGAGGTGCTCCAGGCCGCCCAGGTCGCTGACGATCGTCGGCAGCGCGGTCGCCACGATGGTCTGGTCGAGCGCGGCCAGGAGCAGACCGAGGAGCAGGGCGCCGATCGGGACGAGGACATTGCCGGGGACGTTCTCCGCGTCCTTCGGGTCCCGCGCTGTGACGTGCGTGTCCAGGGTCATGAGACCTCCCGGGGCTCTCGTGACTCCCTCCATCGTGATCGGTGTCACCCGTTATGGCCTGTTGAGTCGCGCGCATTTGTGAGGGACGTCTGCATAGTCTCTGGAGTTCGTGCGGGGAGGGGACGAACGCGTGACTGAAGCGAAGGGCCACCAGTGCCCGGAATGCGGGACGCCGAGGGGGTCGGACAACACCCCGTCGTGCGACTGCACACGGCGGGCGTCCGACGCCCTGCGCGACGCGCGTACGGCGGAGGCGGCCGCGGCGGAGGACTTCGATCCACTGCGCATACGGCCTTATGTCGAGTTAGAGGGGTCGGCGGGGTCGGGGTCCACGGGGCCAGGGTCCGCGGGGCCAGGGTCCGCGGGGCTGGGAGAGACGTCGGACCGGAGCGAAGGCGTCACCCAGCCGCTCCCGGCCGCCGAGGTCACCATGCCCCTGCGCCCGGTGACCGGGCCGAGCACCACCGATCTGCGGCTGTTCGAACCGGGGCAGGCCGGGGCGGACGACGAGCCCGGGGAGGAGCGGCCGCCACGCCGGTCCCGCCGCACCCTCCTGCTCGCCGTCTCCGGAGCCGCGGCCGCGGTCGTCGCGGCGGCCGGGTTCGCGAGCGGGCTGTTCTCGTACGAGGCGCCCACGCGGGACGGGGCGGCGGCCCAGGAAGTACGGGAGAGCGTGCCCGAGGAGACGACCGGCGCGGCGCCGGATACGGCGTCCACGGCCGCGCCGTCCACGCGCCCGGCGCACTCGTCGCCCTCGCTGCCGGCCTCGGCTGCCTCGGCTCCGAGGCCCACCAGCGCGAGCCCCTCACCCACGCCCTCGTCCTCGTCCTCGGCGTCGAGCGCGGCACCGTCCCGGACCCCGTCCCGTTCGGCGGCCCCGACCCAGACCGCCACGGTCACCGGCACGCAGGACTCGGCACAGCCGACCTCGGCGCCGGTGCTGCGCCGCGGCGACCACGGCCCGGAGGTCACCGAACTGCAGCTCCGCCTGAGCCAGCTGAACCTCTACGTGGGCGAGGCGAACGGCACCTACAACAGTCAGGTCGAGGACGCCGTACGTACCTACCAGGTGGCCCGGGGCATCGAGTCCGACGAGGCGGGGGTGTACGGGGCGGCGACGCGGGCGCGGCTGGAGGCGGAGACGTCCGAGCCGTGACGCTCCGCTGAGCCCTGGGGCCGAGAGCTCGGGCCAGGCGGCGCGTTCTCGGGTGCGGGTGCGGGTGCGTTGTGGTTGATCGCGCCCACGCGACGGAGTCGCATCTTGATGCCGCCCCGCGCCCCTCCGGAAGCGCCCCTTCGGGGCTGCTCCCGGATCCCTCAGGCGATGTGCAGCCGGATCGTGCCGTCGGCCGCGGGCTCGACCCTCACCTGGGTCAGGTCCCGCACGGTCACGTCCGGTCCGTGGAAACCGGCCCGGGGCCCTACCCCCACGACCCGCATCCCGGCCGCACGACCCGCCGCGATCCCCGCGCCGGAGTCCTCGAACACGACGCAGTCGGCCGGCTCGATCCCCAGTTCGGCGGCCCCCTTCAGGAAACCCTCGGGGTCGGGCTTGCTCGCGCCGACCGACTCGGCGGTGATGCGCACGTCCGGGAGGCCGAGCCCCGCCGCGGCCATCCGGGCCGTCGAGAGCGCCACGTCTGCGGAGGTCACCAGGGCGTGCGGGAGCCCGCGCAGGGAGGCCAGAAACTCGGGCGCGCCGGGGATCGCGACGACGCCCTCCATGTCCGCGGTCTCCTCCGCGAGCATGCGCGCGTTGTCGGCCAGGTTCTGCTCGACGGGCCGGTCCGGCAGCAGGACCGCCATGGAGGCGTGCCCCTGCCGCCCGTGCACGACCTTCATCACCTCGTCCGGGTCCAGTCCGTGCCGCTCGGCCCAGCGTCGCCAGATGCGCTCGACCACGGCGTCCGAGTTGACGAGGGTGCCGTCCATGTCGAGCAGGAGGGCACGGGCGGTGAGGACGGCGGGCGTGGCGGCGGGCCTGGCGGTGGCCGTCATCGGCAGCTCCTGAGCGGGACGGAGGGACAAGGCGGCCCCGCCCGCCGGTCAGGGAAAACGGGCGGGAGCCACTTTGTTTCCCTACGGTACAAAACCGGGGAGCGATCCCGCCACCGCATCCGGAAAGCGTTCACCGGACGTTCAGCTCACTTAAGGTCACTTCAGGTCGATCCAGGTCGGTTCAGGTTGGTTCAGGCCGGCCGAGGCCGGCTCAGGCCGACCCAGGTCGCCCCAGGCCGGTTCAGCCCGCCACCGCCTCCCACAGGCTCCACGCGCCGAGCGCCAGCATCAGCAGCGCCGCGACCTGCGTGATGAGCCGCAGCGGCACCTTCTTCATCAGCGCCTTTCCGCCGACGATGCCGAGGCCGGCCACCGCCCACAGTCCCAGCACCGCGCCGAGACCGACGGAGAGCGGGTCGTCGTAGCGGGCGGCGAGGTTCGCGGTCATGATCTGCGTGAGGTCACCGAACTCGGCCACCAGGATGAGCATGAAACCCGTGCCGGCGACCTTCCAGAAGGACTGGTCGGCGGGCCTGCGGATCTCCTCGTCGTCCTCGTCCTTCTTCAGCAGCAGCATCGCGGCGCCGCCCAGGAACAGGACACCCGTCAGCGCGTGCACGATCTGCTGGGGCAGCAGCGTCAGCACGCTGCCGGCCGCGACGGCGAGCACCACATGCAGCAGGAAGGCGGCGGCGACGCCCGCGAAGACGTACGAGGCGCGGTAGCGGGTGCCGAGGACGAGGCCGGCGAGCGCGGTCTTGTCCGGCAGCTCGGCGAGGAAGATGACGCCGAAGACGAGCGCCGTCACGGTGATGCTGATCAAGGTCCCTCAATCGGTCGGGCACTGCCCCACCGAGAGTGCTGTACGTCACACGGAGACATCTCGGCATGGCAGTACACATGGCACCCGTGCCGTGGGGCACGGGCGTGCACTGCTTGCCGAAGGTCTCGCTGGCCGGACTCGTGACCGAGGTCCGGCTCCGGGCGCCGGCTCAGGCTGGCTGAGCAGTATGTCGACGGTCCGGCGAGGAGCTACTCCCCTTCTGCGCCACCCATCCTACGCGACTCGCACGTGACCGAAAGTTCGAGCGTAAACCTTGTCGTGTCATGCACACGTCACTAGCTTCTTACCGAACACATACCTTCCGGCAATACGACGCCGGGAGCATTCCCTCGCTCGCGCTCCAACACCCCCACCTCACAAGGGAGTACGCATGCGAAAGTTCTACGCGCGTGGACGACTCAGCATAGTCGCGGCTCTTACCGGTCTCATAGCCTCCGCCGCACTGTTCAACTCCCCGAGCGCCTCGGCCGCCCTCCCCACACCGGTCAGCGCCGCCACCGCCCGCACCTACCTCGCCTCGCTCACCGTGGCGACCGAGAACCGCACCGGCTACAGCCGCGACCTGTTCCCGACCTGGATCACCATCAGCGGCACCTGCAACACCCGTGAGTACATCCTCAAGCGGGACGGTACGAACGTCGTCACCAACTCCGCCTGCACCGCCACCAGCGGCAGCTGGTACTCGCCGTACGACGGCGCGACCTGGACCGCCGCCTCCGACCTCGACATCGACCACCTGGTCCCGCTCGCCGAGGCCTGGGACTCCGGCGCCAGCTCCTGGACCACCGCCCAGCGCCAGGCCTTCGCCAACGACATCACCCGGCCCCAGCTGCTCGCCGTCACCGACAACGTGAACCAGTCCAAGAGCGACCAGGACCCGGCCGAGTGGATGCCCTCGGTCACGTCCTACCGCTGCACCTACGTCCGTGCCTGGGTCCAGGTGAAGTACTACTACGACCTCTCGGTCGACTCCGCCGAGAAGAGCGCGCTGACGAGCTACCTCGCCAGCTGCTGACCGGCCAACTGCTGATCGCCGCGGTCTGTCCGTCCTCCCCCGTCGTTCAATAGCGTACGGATCGACGGGGGAGGACGGAGGAGGTCGATCGCCGTGGCCGGACTGCTCCTGGGACCACTGCTGAGGTACGCCGACAGCTCGTCCGCGACCGTCTGGGTCGAGACGAGCCGTCCGTGCGCCGCCGAGGTGCGCTGCGCCGACGGCGCCGGAGGCACGGCCCGCACCTTCCAGGTGGCCGGCCATCACTACGCCCTGGTCCCGGTGACCGGGCTCTCACCGGGCACGTCACCGTCGTACGAGGTGTTCCTCGACGGCACGCGCGTGTGGCCGCGGCCCGGCTCCCGCTTCCCGCCCTCCGTCATCCGCACGCCCGCCGACGGCGACGCGGTCCGCGTGGCCTTCGGCTCCTGCCGCTGGGCCGCGCCCCCGGCCGGGGAGAAGGATCCGGCAGGCCCCGACGCCCTGGACGCGCTGGCGGCCCGGATGGCCGCCGGCCCCGGCGGCGAACGTCCCGACGTGCTGCTGCTGTTGGGCGACCAGGTGTACGCCGACGAGGTCTCCCCGGCGACCCGCCGCTGGCTGGCCGCCCGACGCGATCCGAAGGACCCCCCGGGCAGCGAGGTCGCGGACTACGAGGAGTACACCCGCCTCTACTACGAGTCCTGGCTCGACCCCGAGGTGCGCTGGCTGCTGTCCACCGTGCCGAGCTGCATGATCTTCGACGACCACGACGTCATCGACGACTGGAACACCTCCGCCGCCTGGCTCGCCGACGTGCGGGCCACCGCCTGGTGGCGGGAGCGGCTGCTGAGCGGCCTGATGTCGTACTGGGTGTACCAGCACCTGGGCAATCTCTCGCCCGGCGAGCTGGCCGCCGATCCGCTGTACGCGGCGGTCCGCGAGACCCCCGACGGCACGGACGTGCTGCGCGCCTTCGCCGCCGGGGCCGACGCCGACCCGGCTTCCGTCCGCTGGAGCTACCGGCGCGACTTCGGCCGGGTCCGGCTGCTGATGGTGGACACACGGGCGGCCCGGGTGCTCGACGAGCGGAGCCGCGCCATGCTCGACGCGGGCGAGGCGGAGTGGCTGCGCGAACAGGCGCTGCGGGACCCGGGCGGGTACGACCACCTCCTCGTCGGCACCTCCCTGCCGTGGCTGCTGCCGCATCTGGTGCACGATGCCGAGGCGTGGGACGCGGCCCTGTGCCGGGGCGACCGCGGGCCGCGCTGGGCACGCTTCGGCGAGGGCCTGCGGCGCCGGGCCGACCTGGAGCACTGGGCCGCCTTCCCCGGTTCCTTCACCGCCCTGACCGAGCTGATCGCCGAGGCCGGATCGGGCCCCGGGGCGCCGGCGACGGTCTGCGTGCTGTCCGGAGACGTGCACCACGCCTACCTCGCCGAGCCCTCCTGGCCGTCCGGCGGCCCCGGCGCCCGCGTCCTGCAGCTCACCTGCTCCCCCGTGCACAACGCCGTACCCCTCTCGCTGCGACTCGGCTTCCGCTTCGGCTGGAGCGCCGTGGCCCGCTTCCTCGGCCGCCGGCTCGCCCGGCACGGAAGCTGTCCTCCGCCGCCGGTCAACTGGCATAAGAAGGGCGGGCCTTGGTTCGGCAACCAGCTCATGACGCTGACACTGCACGGGCGTTCGGCGCGGCTGAGGCTGGAACGGGCGCGGTCGGCCGGTGCGCTGAAGACCGTGGAGGAGTCCGTCCTCACCCCGCCCTGAGGGTCAACTGTGACGTCCGGGAAGCGCGTTGGCTTCCGTGACGGGCGGCGGCATGATGAGGCGGACCGTCCGCTTTCCGTGGGCGGTCTGCTGCCATGCGCCCCACACGCCCGGGAGTCAGTCCTTGTCTGCACCGACCGAGGAATCCGCAACGGTGTCCGTCGCCCTGGTCGGCGCCGGACCACGCGGCACCAGCGTCCTGGAACGCCTCTGCGCCTCCGTACCGGAACTCCTCCCCGCGGGTGTCCGGCTGACGGTGCACGTGATCGACCCGGCGCCGCCCGGACCGGGCCACGTGTGGCGGGCCGCGCAGTCACCGGAGCTGCTGATGAACACCGTGGCCTGCCAGGTGACCCTCTTCACCGACGACAGCGTGGAGTGCTCGGGCCCGGTCCGCCCGGGTCCGAGTCTGTACGAGTGGGCGGACGGCGAGCTCGGGCCGGACGACTACCCGGCCCGCGCCCAGTACGGCCGGTACCTGGAGTGGGTGTTCGGCAAGGCGGTGCGGGAGGCGCCGGACGCCGTGCGCGTGGAGACGCACCGGGCCCGCGCCCTACGGCTCGACGAGGCCGCCGACGGACGGCAGACGCTGGCGCTGGACGACGGCCGTGTGCTGCCGGGACTGTCCGCCGTGGTGCTCGCACAGGGCCACCTGCCCGTGGTCGCCGACGCGGCACAGCGGCGGCTCGCCGCCCACGCCGAACGCCACGGCCTGCGTCACATACCGCCCGCCAACCCGGCCGACGTGGACCTCTCCCCGCTGGCGCCCGGCGAACCGGTGCTGCTGCGCGGCCTGGGTCTCAACTTCTTCGACCACCTGGCCCTGCTGACAACGGGCCGGGGCGGCCGCTTCGCCCGCACCGCCGGCGGCGTTCTGCGCTACACGCCCTCCGGCCGTGAGCCGCGCCTGTACGCCGGTTCGCGGCGCGGGGTGCCGTACCAGGCGCGCGGCGACAACGCGAAGGGCGCGTACGGCCGCCACACCCCGCGCGTCCTCACGCCGGAGGTGATCGCGGGCTTCCGCAAGCGCGCGGACTCCGGGGAGGCGCCGGACTTCCTGGCGGAGATATGGCCGCTGGTGGCGAAGGAGGTGGAGGCGGTCTACTACGAAACCCTGCTCGGGCAGAGGGACTTCGAGGGCGGCTCGGGCCTCGGCTTCCGGGACCGCTTCCTCGGCGCGGCGCACGGCAGCTCCCAAGAGGACCGCGTTCTGCGGGAGTCCGGGATCCGGGACGCCGACCGCTGGTCCTGGGAACGGGTCGTCCGGCCGTACGCGGGACGGGACTTCACCTTGCCGGAGGCCTGGCGGGAGTGGCTGCTCGCCCATCTGCGCGAGGACGCCGCGCAGGCCGCCCTCGGCAATGTCGCAGGACCGCTGAAGGCGGCCCTGGACGTGCTGCGCGACCTGCGCAACGAGATACGGCTGATCGTCGACCACGGCGGGCTGACCGGCGCCTCCCGCCGCGACCACCTGGACCGCTGGTACACCCCGCTCAACGCCTTCCTGTCCATCGGCCCGCCCCGCCGCCGCATCGAGGAGCTGGCCGCGCTGGTCGAGGCGGGTGTGGTGGAGGTGCTCGGGCCACGCCTCGAGGTACGGGCCGAGGACGGGGCCTGGGTCGCCCGCTCCCCCGACGTGCCGGGCTCCGCCGTGCGCGTGACGGCGCTCGTCGAGGCCCGCCTTCCGGAACCGGATCTGCGGAACACAGCCGACGGTCTGCTCGCCCGGCTGCTGGAGACCGGCGGCTGCCGGCCGCACACCGTGGACGGTTACGAAACCGGAGGGCTGGACGTGACAGAGCGCCCGTACCGTCTGATCGACCGCCAAGGACGGGCGCACGCAAGGCGGTTCGCGTTCGGGGTGCCCACGGAGGGGGTGCACTGGGTGACCGCGGCGGGGGCCCGGCCGGGGGTGGATTCGGTCACGCTTTCGGACGCCGATGCGGTGGCGAGAGCGGTTCTACGTGCGGCGGGCGCCGGAACGGAACCGGAAACGGAAGCGGAACAATGGCTAAATGTTGAACTTGCAAGCATTGATTAGGTGCACCTAACCTGGGCTCCTCATTCGGTACCGCCGCCCCCACCGACTACCGAGGGAGTACCCCCACATGTCCGGACGCCTCGACAGCGCCCAGTCCTATGTCATCGGCCTGTTCCGCATGATCGTCGGCCTGCTCTTCGCCGTGCACGGCGCCGCCTCGCTCTTCGGCGTCCTCGGCGGCGCCGTGGGCACCGACGGCGGCACCATCTCCGCCGGCACCTGGCCCGGCTGGTACGCGGCCGTGATCCAGCTGGTCTGCGGCGGTCTCGTGCTGCTCGGCCTCGGCACCCGCGGTGCCGCGCTGATCGCCTCGGGCTCCATGGCGTACGCGTACTTCGACATCCACCAGAAGGCGGCCCTGTGGCCGATCCAGAACGGCGGCGAGCTCGCCGCCCTGTTCTGCTGGACGTTCCTCCTGCTGGTCTTCACCGGCTCCGGCGCCTTCGGCCTGGACCGGCTCCTCGCCAGGCGCGCGGCGGGCGAGCGGCAGCCGGCGGCGGAGAAGGCCCCGGTCACGGCCTGACCGCCTGCCGTCGGCGCCCCTCCTCTGCTGTACGGGGAGGGGCGCCGACCTATTTCCCTCGCTTCCCCCGGCCCGGGTTGACAGACTGTACGAACACATGAGCCCCCCGTGACCCTTCTGTCACACCCAAGGCGTACGCTGTATGGCTGTTATCGGGGGAGTAACGGGGAGTAGTCGTGTTCGAAGACGTGGTGTCGCTGATCGCCGGCCCATGGATATATGCCACCGTGGCGCTGTCGGTTCTGCTGGACGTCTTCCTGCCGGTGCTCCCCAGCGGGGTGCTGGTGATCACGGCGGCCACGGCGGCCGCCGCCGGCTCCAGCGCGACGGGACACGTGCCCGACATCCTGGCCCTGACCCTCTCAGCGGCCACCGCCTCGGTCCTCGGCGACCTGATGGCGTACCGCCTGGCATGGCGCGGCGGGGAACGCCTGGACCGCGCGATAGCCCGCTCCCGGCGCCTGACCACCGCGCAGGAGCGTCTCGGCGCGGCCCTCTCCCGGGGCGGCGGCGCCCTGGTGGTCCTCGCCCGTTTCGCCCCGGCCGGACGCTCCGTCGTGTCCCTCTGCGCCGGCGTCGCGCACCGCCGGGTCCGCGACTTCCTCCCCTGGTCCGCCCTGGCCGGCCTCTCCTGGGCCGGCTACAGCGTCGCTCTCGGCTACTACGGCGCCCAGTGGCTGGGCGCCACCTGGCTGGCCACGGGCGTCTCCGTCGCGGCCCTGTTCGGGGCGGGCGCGGCCGCGGCGTACCTGATGCAACGACAGCCGGAGCCTTCCGAGGCGTCCTGACACACCGGACCGCCGACGGGGCGCTCAGGCCCCCGTGCGAGCCGCCTGTCCCCGGATCTCCAGCCCCCCGAGCAACTCGGCGGTTGCCTCCGCGACGGCCTCCACGGCCCTCTCGAACGCCTCTCGGTTGTGAGCGGCGGGCGCCCGGAAGCCGGACACCTTCCGCACGTACTGCAGGGCGGCGGCCCGGATCTCCTCCTCCGTGGCCTCCTGGTCCAACGCGGGCGGGCGAAGTGTCTTGATGCTCCGGCACATGCCCCCAGTGTCACGCACTCCCGCGCGCCCTGCGAGGATCCTCCCGAAGGCGGCCACCGACCACGGGGCCGACCCGACGAGAGGAACAACCCCATCATGGCGAACGACCGACTCACCGTTGCCGTCCTGGGCCCCGGCGGTACCGGCGGCCTCCTCGCGGGGCTGCTGGCCCGCGCCGGTCACCGCGTGATCTGCCTGGCCGGGGACGAGACCGCCCACGCCCTGCGGGCCGACGGAATCCGGATCCGCAGCGCCCAGTTCGGCGACTTCGCCGCCCCCGTGGAGGCGGACACCGAACTGCGCGAACCCGTCGACGCCTGCCTGATCACCGTCAAGCACACCGCACTCGACGCGGCCCTGACCCGAGTCCCGCCCACCGCCCTCGGGGACGCCCTGCTCGTACCGCTCCTGAACGGCGTGGAGCACCCCGCGCTCCTGCGCGCCCGCTATCGCCCCGACCGCGTGGCCCCCGCCGTGATCCGCGTCGAGTCGACCCGCCTGGCCCCCGGGCTGATCGAGCACGGCAGCCCGTTCACCGAGATCGACCTGGCCGGCGACCCGGTGCCCCGCCCGCGCCTCGACGCGCTCGCGGCGGCCCTCGGCGCGGCGGGTCCGGCCACCCGGGTGTGCGGGGACGAGACGTCGGCCCTGTGGGCGAAGATGTCGTTCCTCGCCCCGTTCGCCCTGCTGACCACCCGCTACGGCCTCCCCCTCGGTGACGTACGCACGCGCCACCGCGAGGAGTTGGTCTCTCTCGTCGCGGAGACCGCGGCCGTCGGCGGCGCCTGCGGCGCCCCGGCCGACCCGGACCGGGCGCTCGCCCGCTACGACTCCTTCCCGCCCGGCACGAAGTCGTCGATGCAGCGCGACGCGGAGGCGGGCCGTCCCCTCGAACTCGACGCCATCGGTGGTGCGTTGCTGCGTGCCGCCGAACGCCACGGGGTCCCTGTGCCCGTGACGGCCCAGCTGGTACGGGAGTTGCGGGAAGCCGGCCACTGAGGCCCCCTCAGCGCGTCAGCAGCCATCCGGCCGACACCAGGTGCACCACGGCGAGCGCGCCCGCCGTGGCCAGCATCCCCGGGTTGCGCCGGGTGGCGCCGATCGCCGCGTCGCCCAGCTGGGCGGCACCGGAGACGATCAGCACCGGGGCGAGCGCGTCCCAGGAACCGGCGGCGACGAGCACCGTGACGACCACACTGAGCGGGACCGCCCGGACGGCGTAGGCGCGGGCGAAGAAGACGACTCCCGAGTTGAGGGGCTCGCCGGCGGCGAGGGCCAGGGAGGGGCGGGCGAGCCCGACGACGGCGGAGACTCCCGAGACGAGCGCGATGAGCACGTTCAGGAGGCCGATCACCAGGTGTGCGGTGTCCGTGGTGTGCGCGGTCAGTGCCAGCATTTCCCTCACCATTTCCATCACCCCGTAAATCGTTCTGATTAAGAATGGTTCTGGGAAGGTACCATCACTGACATGAATGAGGTCAAGGGGTCCGGCGGGCTGCCGCACACGCTCACCTTCCGGCTCGGCACGCTCGGAGCGGTGATCGGCGACCGGTTCGCCGAGCGGATCGAGCGCTACGACCTCAAGCCCAAGCACGTGGGGCTCCTCACGGCGCTCACCCAGGGCTCGTTCGCCTCCCAGCAGGACCTGGCGGGCCGGCTCGGGGTGGCCCCCAGCCTGGTGGTCTCGCTCGCCGACCACCTGGAGCGGCTCGGCACGGTCGAGCGGGTGCGCGACCCCGGCGACCGCCGCCGCCAGGTCCTCTCGCTCACCGACCGGGGCCGCGAGCTGCTGGCCGACTGCGCCGCGGAGGCCCGCGCCCTGGACGCGGAGATCACCGCCCACCTCGCCGCCGGCCAGCGCGAACTCCTCCACGAGGCCCTGGGTTCACTCGCGGCCCGGGCGGGCCTGCCCACGGACTGAGCCCTCGGCTCGGCTTTCGGTTCAGCCTTTGCCCTAGCCCCAGATCGAACACTTGTTCAAAGTGCTCGCTCCACACACTCGTCCGCATGAACCTCCGGAACGAACTCGCCTCTCAAAATCGAACAGGCGTAGCATTGCCGCGTGGCTACGCCCTATGACTTTCCGAGTGACCTCCTCGCCGGTCAGGAGGAGCTGCATCAGGTCCGGGCCGAGCTGTCGGCCCTGCTGAAGCGGCTCCCCTGGTCGGTCCAGCCGCTGGACGGATTCAGTGACGACAACGCCTGGCGGAAGGTGGAACGCCCCGCCTCCCCCGGCTGGACGGCCGACGAACAGGCCGAGGTGGAGAAGCTGCGGCAGCGGGAGCACGAGCTCGCGGTGTTCGTGAGTGGTCACCGCTTCTGGGCGGAGGTCGCGGCGGCGGAGCGCATGGACGCCCGCATGAAGCTGAAGCACACCCGCGAGGACCGGGACGGGTACGGGGACGGGGACGGCTGACGCGAAGGCGACCGGAACGAGAAGACCCCGGCCGTCACCGGCCGGGGTCTTCTTCCTGGAGTGGGCGCGGACGGTTTCGAACCGCCGACATCCTGCTTGTAAGGCAGGCGCTCTACCCCTGAGCTACGCACCCAGGACGAGTCGACAGCCTACATTGCCGGGGGCACTGTCCCGCAAACCCGTATCGCGAACCGCGAACTGACCGGCCCGTGTGTTCGTCTTCAACGGGTGGGAGAATGACTCCACGCAGGGCGAACCACGGCACGGGAGAGGGATGTGGCGGCGACACCCCGAGGGGCCGGTGGTGGCACCCGGCGCTGGTTCGGCGGGCGGGCGGAGAGCCAGCGGGCCGAGGCTCAGGCCGCGAAGGACGCCGCCGCGGCCGCGTTCTACGAACTCGACACCGCCCAGCGTGACCTGCGGATCTCGATAGAGACCATCACGGCCGTCGACGACACCCCGGCGGCCCGGCGCGCCGTCTCCGACTTCGAGGCGCTGGGCCGCCGTATCGACGAGGTCAGCAACCGCTACATCGAGGCGATCGACGCGTACGACCTCGACAGGGACGACCTGGAGGCCTCCGTCGCCGCCCGGGCGCGCACCGAGCTGACCGCGGCCAAGGACGAGCTGGTCCGTGTGAAGCAGGAGCTGGACCGTTTCGGCAGCGGTCTCGGGCCGCTGCTCGGCAAGGCCGAGACCCAGCTGGCCCGCCTCGCGCCCGCCGTCGAGCGGGCCCGGCAGGCGCTGCTCGCCGCGTCCAACGCCCTGGACGCCGTGCGGGGCTCGGGGTTGAAGGCGGACGACCTCGCGGCCCGGCTGGCCGCCCTCTCCCCCGAGCTGACCAAGCTGAACCAGGGGGCCGGGCAGCACGGGGTGCCGCAGACGCTGGAGCGGGCCGAGCGGGTCCAGCGGGAGGCCGAGGCGGTCCGTGCTCAGGCCGCGCGGCTGCCGGAGAAGGCCGCCGAGATCGACCACCGGCTCGTGTCGCTGCGCACCCGGGCCCAGGCCCTGACCACCCGCGCCGGGAACGTCGACCCCGTACTGAGCGAGCTGCGGCGCAGGTTCGCCGCGGCCTGCTGGCAGGACCTCCAGCACGTGCCGGAGCAGGCCACGGAGAACGTGCGGCAGGCCGAGCTGAAGCTGAAGGAGGCGCAGGCCGCCCGGGACGCCCAGCGCTGGCCGGACGCCACCTCTCTCCTGTCGACCGTGCGGGCGCTGCTGAACACCACCGACGAGGCCGTGTCGGCCGCCGGTGACCGGCTGACGCGGCTGAACGCCGTGCAGAAGGACCCGCAGCAGGAGATCGACCGGACCCGGTTCGCGATCCGGGACGCCCAGCGGCTCGCCATGACGGGCCGTACGACGCCCGATCCCCGGCACGCCCGGCCGCTCGACGACGCCGTGGGCCGCCTGGAGCGGGCGATAGCCACGCTGGAGGGCCGTCACCCCGACTACTGGCACTTCCTGACGGAGACGGAAGCCGTACGGCAGACGGTGGCGCGGGTGGTGGCGCAGATCCGCGAGGAGCTCGGCGGGGCCCACTGAGCCGTTTGCCGCTGAGGCGTCGCGGGCGGATATTGGGACGTACGTGTGACCTCCACCAGCAAGCGAAGGAGGCGGACATGTCCACGCACTCAGTGCATGAGACGGGGCGGATCCGGCTCGACGACCACCTGCCCGTCGACCACCGGCTGAACAGGGTCTACCGGGTCGGGGCGGGCCTGATGGGCGCGTTCCTGGTCGTCTTCGGCGTCCTCGGTGTGATCCGGCACATCGGCTTCTTCGACACCGGCGGGAACAGCGTCGTCGGACTGAACACCAACGGAACGCTCAGCGTCCTGTCGATCTGCATCGGACTGCTGCTGTTCGCGGGCATGGTGATCGGCGGGAACTTCGCGTCCACGCTGAACATGACCCTCGGCATCCTGTTCCTGCTGAGCGGGTTCCTGAACCTCTCCCTGCTCGACAGCGGCTACAACTTCCTGGCCTTCAGGATCCAGAACGTGCTGTTCAGCTTCGTGGTCGGCATCCTGCTGATGTTCTTCGGGATGTACGGCAGGGTCAGTTCCACCCTGCCGCCCGACAACCCGTACTGGCGGGCCCGCCACCCCAACGCCGAGGCACCGGAGCGGCGGGACCGGCACGATCAGGTGCGGTAGGCGTAGAACGCGGCAGTCGGGTACGACGCGACGAGGCTCGCCACCGACCGGTTGTAGGTGTTGGTGGAGTGGTACGACACGTACGGCACGCCCTGCGGGCTGCGGTAGGTGACGATCATGGAGTGGTCCTTGGACCCGTCCTTGTTGAAGTCCATCTGCAGCACGTCACCCAGGTCCGCCTGGTAGACGTTGGCGAGGCTGGTGACCCGCTTGGAGGACAGGGCGAACCAGGAGAACTCGTTGACGCCGACGAACGAGTCCGACTGGATGTCGGAGTTCCCGAACCACTTGTGGAAGTCGTACGTGTAGCCGGGGACGTGCTTCCAGCCGCCCGCCTTCAGGGCCTGGCTGACGAAGTTGGTGCAGTCGCCGCCGTCCTGGTGCCCGTTGAAGTCCGGATAGGCGGGGTTGTAGTTGTTCCAGTACTTCGTCGCGTACGCCACCATGGCCTTGTAGTCGTAGCCGCTGGCGGTGAAGTTCTTCGCGTTGGCGGGCGCGGGCCACGTGGTGGCCGAGCGGGTCGCCTCGGGCGGGTTGTCGTCGGCGGGGCTGGCCTTCACGGCGACGGTCGGCTGCTTGGCCACCTGGTTCACCGCGATGTACCCGCTGTCCGTGTCGCGGACGTCGGTCAGCTGCCAGTTGCCCTGCTGGTCGGCCCTGAAGGTCAGCTCGTGGTGGGCCTGGAAGCCGGTGGTCTTCGGCTCCTTGCCCTTGACCTTCGCGTAGGTCAGCGTCGTGGTCTCGGTGACGTCGGCCTTGGCCGTGCGGCCGGTCACCCGCGTCGCGTCCAGCGTGACCTTGGTGCTGCCGGCCTTGTACTTCTCGCCCAGCTTCGCGAGGCGGGACTTGCGGCCGTGCAGCTGGCTCAGCGCGGAGGTCTCCGCCTTCGACTGGGAGGCGGACAGCTTGACGTCGCCGGAGAAACCGGACGTGGCCCGCTTGGTGTCGCCCCCGTCCACCAGGGCTTCCGTGCGGTCGGTGAAGACCGCGTCGGCCAGCCGCTGGAAGGTCGCCTTGGTCGCGGCGTCCACCGTCGGATCGTCGACCACCGCCGCGCCCGCGCTCCAGTTGGGCACCAGGGCCACGCCGGCGACGACCGCGGCGGCCGCCACCGAGACTATGCTCGCGCGGCGTCCCTTACTGCTCAATCTTCTAGATTTCAATGATGTTCCCCTCTACACCGGTACACCTACCGGGAGACGCATCTTCGCACGCCCTGTGCGGCGGTTGTGAAGGGGGTTACACAAGTGGAATGACCGGTCCGCGTACGTCACTTGACGACGGCGGACCAGTTCGACGGCGACTGCGCCGGGTCCAGGCTGCGCAGGTTCGCCAGGGTCTCCGGTTTCTGCACGTCCATCCAGTCGGCCAGTTCCTTGAAGGAGACGCACTTGACGCCCTTCTTCGTGCAGACGTTCTTCACGATCTGGTCGATGGCCTTCATGTAGATGCCGCCGTTCCAGTTCTCGAAGTGGTTGCCGATGAACAGCGGTGCGCGGCTGCCGTAGTAGACGCGGTTGAAGCCGGCCATGTAGGAGTCGACCGCCTGCTGCTCCCACTGGGCATACTCCGCCGGGTTGCCGTCGGTCTCGCCCTTGGACTGGTTGAACAGGAAGTTGAAGTCCATCGACAGGGCCTGGAACTTGTCCCCGTACGGCAGCAGCTGCAGCGGGAAGTCCCAGATGCCGTTCTTCTTCGTCGGCCATACCTGGAAGCCGCCCGGGGAGCTGGCGTCGTAGCGCCAGCCGTAGCTCTTGATGGCCTTCAGCAGGTTCTTCTGGCCCTCCAGGCAGGGGGCGCGGCCGCCGGTGATCTCCTTCTTGAAGTCGAAGGGCAGGGCCTGGATGTCCTTGAAGCCGGTGTTGGTCTTCCACTTCTCCACGATGTCGAAGAACTGGTCGATCTCCTGCTTCCAGTCGTCGACGCTCCAGTACTTGCCGCTGGTCTTGGTGTCGCAGAAGTGGCCGTTGAAGTGGGTGCCGATCTCGTTGCCCTCGTCGTACGCCAGGCGGAGCTGCTCCAGGGTGGTGCGGATGTGCTCGTCGGTGGCGTAGTCGATCGCCGCGGCGCCGGGGTTGTGCTGCGGCGGGTGGTAGAGGTCCTTCTTGGTCTTGGGCAGCAGGTAGATGCCGGTGAGGAAGAACGTCATGTGGGCGTTGTACTGCTTGGCCAGCTCCCGGTAGTGGGAGAAGAGCTCGTCGTCGCCCTGCAGCGCGCCGTCCCAGGAGAAGACGACGAACTGGGGCGGCTTCTCGCCCGGTTTGAGCGGTACGGCCTTCAACTCCCCCTTCTGGGGCCCCGTGTAGGAGGTCGAGCCGTCCCCGAGGATCTTCGTCTTGCCGTCCCACACGGGTTCCGTGGCCTTGGCCGACGGCTTGCCCTTGGCGGACGCGGCGGGAGTGGTGCTGTCCTGCCGGGTCAGCGCCAGGAAGCCGGCGACCAGCGAGGCCACCACGAGGAAGGCGGTCAGGGTCAGGACTTCCGGTCGGGTGGCGCGGCGCGGGCGGCGGCGGGCGCTGTCCCGACGGCGACGGCCTGTCGGCTGCTTCCTGTTCATGCGCGGCTCATTCTGGGAGGGAGGTGGGGGGTGGTGCGGCCACCGGGGTCTGCTGTGGCACCCGAGGTCAACCGAGCCCCATGGCCTTAGCCCATATGACGTACGGAACGCTGTCTTTGGTTGTACCGGCGAGGCCCTTGAGTGGAAGTGGTTCGAGGCTCTTGGCCAGGTCCATGCGGTAGACGACGACCGCGGTCGACACGGACTCGGCCGTGCCCGCGTACCAGGCGGCGGTGTCCTTCTCGGTGGTGCCGGCCTTCCCGCCCGCCGTCGTGGTGGCGCCGGTCCTCCCGTCCGTCGGCGCGGTGGTGGCGGCTTCGGGGTGGGCGGTGAGCAGGGAGTTCGTCAGTGCCTGGGAGACCTCCTCGGCCACCTGGGCGCCGACCGCCTGGCCCGAGGCCGGGGTGTCCAGCTTGACCGTGGAACCGTTGCGGGTGATCCGGCGTATCGAGAAGGGCTCGGTGTGCTTGCCCTCCGCGGCGAAGGTGGCATAGCCGCTGGCCATCCGGATCGCGCTCGGCGTGGAGTTGCCCAGGGACAGCGCCGGCACCTGCGGCCCCATGCTGGAGGAGAGCAGCCCGGCCGCCTCGGCGGTCGCGCGCACCTTGTCCAGGCCGGTGTCCATGCCGAGCTGCATGAACGGTGTGTTCACGGACAGGGCGAGCGCCTTGCCCAGGGCGATCTGGCCGTACGACTTGCGGTCGTCGTTGTGGGCGAGGACCCTCTTGCCGCTGCGGTCCCAGTACGGGCCTTCGGGCGTGGTGACGATGACGCCGTCGGCACCGTTGTAGACGGTCTGCGGGGTCACCTGTGTCACGGGCCCGGTGCGGGTCTTGTGGACGCCGTGCTCCAGACCGGCGGCGTAGACGAACGGCAGGAACGCCGAACCGGCCTGGACGGTGGCCGCGTTGGACTCGTTGAAGCCCTGCGTACGGTGGTCGGGGCCGCCGTACACGGCCAGGATCCGCCCGTCGGTGGCCACCGAGGCGGCACCGTAGTGCGCGGTCTCCGCGCCCTTGGGGTCGTTCTGCTTCGCCTGCTTGCGGGCCTTGGCCACCGCGTCGGTGAGCTCGGTCTCCCGTGTGCGGTCGAAGGTCGTGTAGATCTGGTAGCCGCCGAGGTCGAACTGTTTGTCCGATATGTGCCCGGACTTCTTGGCGTACTGCTGAGCCAGCTCCACCAGGTAGTCGCTCTGCTTGCCGGTGTCGTAGACCCGGGCCGACTTGAGCGGCTCGGGGAACGTCTTGTACTTGGCCCGCTCCGCCGGCGTCAGCTTGCCGATCTTGACCATCCGGTCGAGGATCCAGGACCAGCGCTCCACCGCGCGCTTGTGGTTGGCCTCGCTGAGGGTGGGGTCGTACAGGCCGGCGCCCTTCAGCAGGGAGGCCAGCATCGCGGCCTCGCTCGCGTTGAGCTTGCCGACGTCCTTGCCGTAGTAGGCCTGCGCCGCGCGCTGGATGCCGTACGTCCCGCGGCCGAACCAGCTGGTGTTGAGATAGCCCTGCAGGATCTCGTCCTTGCTCATCTTGTTGTCGAGCTTGAGGGCGATCATCGCCTCGGTGAATTTGCGGGTGACCGTCTGGTTCTGGGTCAGATAGACGTTCTTGACGTACTGCTGGGTGATGGTGGAGCCACCCTCGGTGTCCCCCTCTCCGACCGTCCGCCACAGCGCGCGGGTGATGCCCTTGAAGGAGATGCCGGGGTCGGAGTAGAAGCTCTCGTTCTCCGCCGCCAGCACCGCCCAGCGCACGTCCTCGGGTATGTCCTTGAGCGGCATGTTCTGCCGCTGCACCCAGCCGGTGCGGGCCATCGGTGTCCCGTCCGCCCAGAAGTACACGTTGTCCTGCTGCGTGGCGTACGTGTTCAGGTCCGTCGGTATGTCCGTGGCGGCGTAGGCGACGACCAGGAACAGGCCGAGCAGGCCGAAGGACGACAGCCAGGCGCCCAGCCACTGGCGCCAGGAGGGCACCCAGCGGCGCCAGCCGGTGCGGCCGGGGCGCGGGTAGAGGGGCTTGAGCCGGCGGGCGTACGGGGCGAGCGGGGCGAGCCGGGGGCCGACGGTGGCACGCAGGCCGACGAGGGCCGCGGTGACGCGGTCGCGGACGGAGGGGCGGGCACTGCGGCGGCGGTCGGCGCGACCGCCGGTGGCGGAGGGTGCCGGTGGCGGGGGCACGCGCAGCGCCATAGTCTCGTCGGCGCGTGGGACGTCGGCCTTGAGCTGCTTGGTCTCGTCGGCCCGGAGGGCGGCGACGTTCAGCTGCATGGTCTCGTCGGCGCGTGGGACGTCGGCCTTGAGCTGCTTGGTCTCGTCGGCCCGGAGGGCGGCGACGTTCAGCTGCATGGTCTCGTCGGCGCGTGGGACGTCGACCTCGGGACGGAGGGTCGCGTCCGCCTCCGGTGGTGGCTTCGCGGCTCCGGACCCGGCCCGGTCGTCGCCGTCCCGGTCGTCCGCCCGCTGCCATGCGTCGGTCACGACTGCGTCTCCCCTCGCATTCGGTCTTGCTCGCGCGGGTTGAGACTCAGCGGGTGGCACAGCCGCGGAGGGCGCGGCGCTACGAGCCCCCCCTACTTCCCCCGGTCTTACGGCTCCTCGCGGCCTGCCTAAATTATCAGCGATCTTTTCAAAATCTCCGCACAAGTATCGGACAGATTAGAACACTCATGAAATTCTGAGGTGTAGTGATTACCGTCACGCCGGTTAACCTGGGCGTATGCCTCGCTACGAGTACCGCTGCCGGACGTGCGGCGACACATTTGAACTGAGCCGCCCCATGGCACAGTCCTCCGACCCCGCCGCCTGCCCCGCGGGGCACGACGACACGGTGAAGCTGCTGTCGACAGTAGCCGTCGCGGGTTCGGCGTCCGCACCGGCCCCCTCGCCCAGGGCGGGCGGAGGCGGGGGCGGATGCTGCGGCGGGGGTTGCTGCGGCTGACGCCGCCGCCTCAGGAAGTTTTCAGGAAGGCCGCCGCACCGTCCGCAGGAACTCGCGCAGGATCCGCTCCCCGGCCAGCACGCCCCGCTCCGGCAGCGCGCCGATCGCCGCTGCCGTCCAGTCGGCGTCGGCCAGCTCTCCGTGCCCCGGGCGCCAGCCCTGGTCGGCCGCGAGCAGCAGATCGGCGTCGAGGAGGGAGTCGCCGGCGGCCAGGGTGAGATCGGCGCCGGTGCGGCGGGCGACCTCGCGGACGGCCGCGCTCTTGGTGAGCGGCTTCGGCACGGCGTAGATCTTGCGGCCCTGCAGGGACACCGTCCAGCCCCGGTTCTCCGCCCACGCCGCGAGCTCCTTCACCCACTCCTCGGGCAGCAGTTCGCGCTCGACGACGAGGTAGGCGAAGAGATCCTCGGCGACCCGGTGCTTGCGTACCCAGGACGGGTCGGCGGTCGCCTCCAGATGCGCGCGCACCTCATCCAGCGGCGCGCACTCCTCGGCCAGCCGGCCCAGCACCTGCGCGTGCCAGTCGGGGTCCGAAACGCCGTCCACCAGCAGGTGGCCGCCGTTGGCACAGATCGCGTACTTGGGCGCCGGGCCCGGCAGGTTGATGCGCTGGTACTGCTTGCGGGTGCGGGTGGTCGTCGGCACGAACACGGCCTCGTCACCGAGGTCGGTCAGGAGCCCGGCCGCCGTCTCCGTCATGTAGGACAGCGGCCTGCTCTCGTGCACCTCCACGCACAGCAGCCGGGGTGCCCGCGCGTCCGGCATGGTCAGGGCCAGGGCCGCGGAGGAGTAGATCAGCGTACGGTCGAGGTCGCTCGCCACCAGCACCGGCATCAGACCGTCACCGCCTTGCCGTCGGCGCCCGTCGCACCGCGCGTGTACTGGGGGTGGATCAGCCCGACGCAGGTGTACGGCAGTTCGCCGACCTCCTCGACCGGCACGCCTCTCTGGTCGGCCAGCAGGCGCACATGGTCCAGGTCGGCGCCCGCCCCGGCACGGGCGAGGATCCTCCAGGGCACCCGGCGCAGCAGCACCCGGGTGGTCTCGCCGACGCCGGGCTTGACGAGGTTCACGTCGTGGATGCCGTACTCCTCGCTGATCCGCTCGACCGCGGCCCAGCCCTCCCAGGTGGGGGTGCGGTCGGCGGCGAGGAGTTCCTTGACCGCCGTGTCCACGGCGTCCGTGACCTCGGGGAAGCGGGCGGAGACGGCGTCCAGGAAGGCCACCGAGACGTCCGCGCCGGCGAGTTCGCGGTAGAACTTGGCGCCGTGGAAGTCGTTCGGGCCGACCAGGTCGGCGCGCAGGACCGTGCGCGATATCAGGCCCGAGACCGTCGAGTTGAGGCAGGCCGACGGGATCAGGAAGTCCTCGCGGGTGCCGTACGTCCGCACGCAGGAGCCCGGGTCGGCGAGCACCGCGATCTCCGGGTCGAAGCCGGTGATCCCGTCGCCCGCCTCGAACTCCTTGACGGCTTCGGTGAGTTCGCGGGTGATGGCGCCCTTGCCGGTCCAGCCGTCGACGAAGACGACGTCCCGCGGGTCGTGGTGCGCGGCCAGCCAGCGCAGCGCGTTGGCGTCGATACCGCGCCCGCGGACGATCGAGACGGCGTAGTGCGGCAGGTCGAGTCCGTGCCGGTACTTGGCCCAGCGGCGCATCAGCACGCCGACCGGGGTGCCCGCGCGGGCCAAGGAGACCAGCACCGGGCGGGGCGACCGCTCGGCGATCACCGTCTCGGTGACCACGCCGACCGCGTGGGCGATCCGTTCGGCCGAGGCGTCGAGCGCCGCGTGGAACAGCTCCTGGTACTGCTCGCTCGGCTGGTACTCCACCGGCAGCGACTCGGCGTAGTGCGCGCCGCCGCTCTGGATCGCCTCCTCGCGCTCCTCGGTCGGCGCCTCCAGCGTCACGTCCGAGAGGTCCTGCAGCAGCCAGCCGACCTCGTCGGGGGCGTACGAGGAGAAGGCGGGACCGCGGAGGGGGTCGGGCAGCATGGCGGATCTTTCGTCGGAGGAGACGGCGACGTACGGGGGCTCGGGCACGTACGACGGTACGACGGCGAGCAGGACGTGCGGCGCATGTGCGGCCAGCTGGGCCAGCAGGCCGTCGGGGGCGTGCAGTTCGGGTGTGTCGGCGGCCGAGTCGACGACGGCGACGACGGCGTCGAAGCCGGCGCCCGCGACGTTGTAGGCGTAGCGCTCGCCGGGGCCGTCGGCCGGGTCGTCGTGGGCGGGGAAGACCAGGCGGCTGCGTATCGCGTAGCCGGGGTCGTCGACGGCGAGGACGGGTGAGCGGGTGGTGGTGGAGTACCGCACCTCGACGGCCACGATCTGTTCGAGCTCGCGGGCCAGCCGCAGGGGCGCGTACATCAGCTCCTCGAAGCCGAGGACGAGGACGCGGCGCGCGGCGCCGGGTATCGCCTCGGCGACCCGCGCGGCCATGGCGGGCAGGGCGCCCTCCAGGCGGGCGCGGTGCGCGGGCGTGAAGCCGTGCCGGCCGCCGTCGGGCAGGCCTCGGGGCCAGTGGAGCTCGACGCGGGTGATCCGGTCGTGGTGACGCCGGGCGGGACAGGCACCGCCACCGGCGGGCCCCTCCACGCCATCCGCCCCGCCGTCGGCGGCTCCGGCTGCGAAGGCGCCCGGAACCCGCCCCGCAGGGGACGTATCCACACCCGAGCCGACCGACCCGCCTCCGGCATCCGCCGCGCACCCGCTTGCCGCGGCCGGGACGGTGCCCGAGGACCGCGCTGCGTCGGACGCATCGGCGCCCGGCCCGGTGTACGGTGCGTCCCCGGCGAGGGGCGTCGCGAACGGCGTGCCCGGCGCGGCCGACTCGTACCGTGCGACCAGCTCCTGCCCCTTCTCCAGCACCCCCTCGGGAAGCCGTACGGTTCCCGAGGCGGCGGCGACCAGGTCCACGCGGGCGCCGATCTCGTGGGCGAAGGCCTCCAGGCGTCCGGCGTCCGCGGGTGAGCGCATGTCGACCAGCGCGACCACGACGTATCGTTTCCGCGGGTAGCGCTCGTGCAGGTCACGGATCGTGTTCAGGACCGTGTTGCCGGTGGAGAACTCGTCGTCGACGAGGACCAGCGGTCCGTCGCCGGCCAGCAGCGCCGGATCCTGAGGCAGCAGCAGGTGCGAGGTGGCGTGCGAGTGCGACTCCTCGAAGCCGCCCGCGGGGGCGACCCCGGCGACCGGGCGGCGGGTGGAGTGCAGGTAGGGGGCCAGGCCCAGGCCGTCGGCGACCGAGTGGCCGAGGCCGGTGGCGGTCTCCGCGTAGCCCACGACGACCGCCGTGGCCGCCTCCTCGTCGCCGAGGAGCTCACGCACCCTGCGGCCCAGTGCGAACCCGTGCCCGTACACCACACCGGGCGACTGCGGCACGTGCTTGCCCAGCACGTTGGAGACCAGCAGATGCGCCCGCTTGGGGTTGCGGCGCAGCGCGAGCCCGAGCAGGCCCGTCAGCGCGTCGTCGCCCACGAGTCCGACCCCGAGCCGCTCGGCGACCCAGGTGCCGGACCAGACCCCGTTGTTCACAGCCTTGTTCATGCGTTCCTTGTGTCGGTCGGTGGTCAGCCGGGGATCCCGGCGGCGAGCAGGTCCACGAAGCCGACGTCCTCGTTGGCGACACCGAACACCTCGGCGCGCAGCATGGTCCGCTCGGCCCAGGCGCGGTGCGGCTTCACCTCGTTCATCTTGTTCGTGTACGCCGACCTGAGTACACCCCCGCCGCCGCGTTCCGGCCGCAGAATGTCCTGGGCGTCACTGAACTCTTCGTGACTGACCACTGACAGTGCGTGCACCGGCAGGACGTGCGAGGGGTGGATGCAGGTCTTGCCGAGCAGTCCGTTGGCCTGGTCCAGGGAGATCTCCCTCAGCAGCCCGTCCATCGCGTGCTCAATCAGTCTCTCGCGCAGCTCCACGGCCTGTCCCTCCAGGAAGGGACTCTGCCGCAGCATCGGCTTGAACATGCGCTCCGGGACCCGGAAGTACTCCCAGACCGGACCGGTCACCGTGAAGCCGGTGCCGTCGGCCCGCCCCAGCATGTTCACCACGTCGGCGATCACGGAGGCGATGATCTGGACGTCGTACGCCGTCATGTCGGGGGCCCGGCGCAGCCCGTACGAGGAGCAGAAGTCCGTGACGCCGAGGCGCAGGGCCAGCACCCGGTCGCGGTACTTGTCGACCGCGCGGGCGATGCCCTCCAGGGCGTCCACGCGCGTTTCCCGGTACATCAGCTCGGGCGTCTCCAGCACCGGCATCCCGAACAGCCGCCGCCCGCTCGCCGTCTCGGCGGTGGCCAGGGCCTCCAGGAAGGGGATGCCGCGTTCCTCGGTGAACTTCGGGAACACGAATCCGGACAGCAGCCGGACGGTCGGGCCGAGGCGTCGTACGAGGTCGGGTATCTGCTCGGGGAAGCGGACCCGGATGAAGAGCAGGGGCAGGTCCACGCCCGCCCGTGAGTCGAGGTCGGCGAACTGGCGTACGAGGTTCGCCTCGCCCTCCAGGACGTCCTCGTCCCCGATCGAGTCCTCCAGGCACAGCACCATCGAGACCACGCCGTTCCCGGCCTGCTTGACGATGTCGTCGGCGAGTCTCGGCCGGGTGGCCGGGCTGTACAGCGTGGCGCCCAGGGCCGCGGAGAGCAGCCGGGCCGGGAAGTCGGCGGTGAACTCGCACGGCTCCTGGTGGAAGAGGCGCTGCCGCACCTCAGGGGCGATGTGCCCGAAATGACGCATAGGACTCCCCCGTGGCGCAAGGCAAGCGTGTGGATTCGATGGCAGGTGGCCGGTAATAGTACGTAGGGATCCATGTCATAGGTTCCCGCCAGGCGTGAATTTCAGGTAACGCCGACAAGCACAGCCCTGTCGGTTGTGGTTACCCCGCATTGTCGTGAGCAGGACCGAGAAGGCAGGATGACCGCATGACGCACGCGATGCTGAAGGGGTCGAACGTCCCGCTGGAAGCCACCACGGTGCGCGCCGTGCTGCGCTGGACGCCCGGGCAGGGGGTCCCGGATGTCGACGCCTCGGCGCTGCTCCTCGGCCCCGGCGGTCGTGTGCGCTCCGACGAGGACTTTGTCTTCTACAACCAGCCCCGGCACCCCTCCGGGAAGGTGTGGCGGCTCGGCAAGAAGCGGATCGCCGAGAGCCTCACCGACACGATCCAGACAGAACTCACCGGTGTCGAGACCGGTGTCAGCCGCATTCTGCTGGTCGCTTCGGCGGACGGCGTCGCGTTTGAACACGTACAGGCCCTGCGCATCCTGCTGTACGACGCGACGACCGCCGACGGTGAGCCGCTGGCCCACTTCGACATCAAGCCGGAGACGGGCGCGGAGACGGCCCTGATCTGCGGCGAGCTGTACCGGCGCGGCGAGGGCTGGAAGTTCCGTGCCCTGGGCGAGGGCTACTCGAACGGCCTGAAGGGCCTGGCGACCGACTTCGGCATCTCGGTGGACGAGTCCGAGGGGGCCGAGGAGCCGCCCCAGTCCCTGCCCCTGCCGCCGGAGCAGCCGACGGCGGTACCGACGCAGTCGGCCTACGGCTACCCGCAGCCCCAGACGACGACGGCCCAGCCCATGGCGACCCAGGCCCCGCCGGCCTACGGCTACCCGCAGACCACGAGCCGGCCCGCGTACGGCTATCCCCAGGCACCGGCCGCGGCGGCCACGTCGGCGCAGTCCGGCTACGGCTACCCGCCCCCGGTGACGACGGTCCCGGACCCGGACTTCGGGCTGCCCCCGCAGGGCCCGCAGTTCATCGGCCGCTGACGGTCACTCCACCGCGCTCTTGGTCTTGTAGCCCCGCCCCCACTGCAGCCCCCACCCGTACAGCCGGTCCAGCTCGCCCTGGAACCCGTAGACGAACTTCACCTCGCGGCGGACGACCAGTTCGCCCTTGACGTTCTCGATCATCACGACGGCACAGGAGCGGGCCTGGGGGTGACGTTCGTCGAGGCCGATCTCGATACGGGGGCCGTTGCTGGGGTAGAGCGTGACGATGGCGTGGGTACGGTCGAAGGCCGGGGTCTGGTCGTAGATGTAGACGAAGATCAGCAGCCGCTTGATGTCGTCCCGGTGGTCCAGGTTGACGTAGATCGTCTCGCCGGATCCCGAGCCGAACCGGTCGTCGCCGCTGAGCTTGACGTACGGCGGCGCGTTGACGTCCCCCAGATAGCCGCCGAGCGGCTGCACCACGCCCTTGGTGCCGTCCGCGAGCTCGTACAGGCAGCCCAGGTCGAGGTCGACGTTGACCATGCTCTGACCGTGCCCGAGCACCTCCGGCGGCCTGAGCGCCTTGAAGGGGTGCCGGAACAGACTGGTGCGCTGTTCACCGCCTATGTCGGACGACCGCATCCGCCAGGTCAGGTTGATGCGCAGGTGCCCGGTGGCCGCGTCCTGCTTGGTCAGGGACACCTGCTGGTGCCGCCTGATGAGCTCGATGGAGTTGGTCGCGGCGCTGCCCGAGTCGAAGTCGGCAGCACGTCCGCCCAGCAGCCCGTCGAAGAAACCCATTCCCGCCCCCACGTAGTGACCTACGTACCCCTGACACAGAACCGCGGGGCGGCCGCCGTCGGCCGCCCCGCTGTGAGCGTTCCTCACCCGGAAGGTGATCACACCTGGCGAGTGAGGCGCCCCCTGATGTGAACCGGGCCCTAGATGCGGGCCGACACCTCAGTCTTCTCGTCCGAGTCCGCCGCTTTTCCCTCGGACTCGGCCAGCGCGCGGTTGCGGCGGACGGAGGACCAGAAGGACCAGGCGATCAGGACGACGCCGACGAGGCCCGTGATGACCTCGTTGATCTCGTACTGGATGGTGACCATGAGGATCACGGCCAGTGCGCCGATCGCGTAGTGGGCGCCGTGCTCCAGGTAGACGTAGTCGTCGAGGGTGCCCTGGCGGACCAGGTAGACGGTGAGCGATCGGACGTACATCGCGCCGATGCCCAGGCCCAGCGCCATCAGGACGATGTCGTTGGTGATGGCGAAGGCGCCGATCACGCCGTCGAAGGAGAAGGACGCGTCCAGGACCTCCAGGTAGAGGAACATGAAGAACGCGGCCTGGCCGGCCAGCAGGATCGCCGGCTTCTTCTTGCCGGTGCGCTCGGCCTCTTCCTCCTCCTCGTGCTCCCGCTCCTCGTCGGCCTCCAGCCGGTCCTCGAAGTAGCCGGAGAGACCGCCGACGATCATGTACGTGATCAGACCGGCGATGCCGGCGATCAGCACCGTCTGGGCCTTGTCCACGTGCGCGCCGCCGTGCTGGTGGGCGTGGGTGGCGAAGGTGAAGGAGGTGATCAGCAGGACGATCAGGGCGATGCAGACCGACAGCATGTCGACCTTGCCGAGCTTGGCCAGCGGCCGCTCGATCCAGCGCAGCCACTGGATGTCCCGGTCCTCGAAGATGAAGTCGAGGAAGATCATCAACAGGAACATGCCACCGAAGGCGGCGATCGCCGGATGGGCGTCGGTCACCAGCTGCTGGTAGCGGTCCTTGTTGTTGAGAGCGAGGTCGACGGCCTCGATGGGGCCCATCTTCGCGGTGATGGCGACGATCACGACAGGGAAGACCAGCCGCATGCCGAAGACCGCGATGAGCACACCGACCGTGAGGAAGATCTTCTGCCAGAAGGCGTTCATCTTCTTCAGGATTCCGGCGTTGACCACCGCATTGTCGAAGGACAGCGAGATCTCCAGGATGGAGAGGATCGCCACGATGCCGAGGGCCTCCCACCCCCCGTAGAAGACCGCCGCGACCAGGCCGACCGCGGTAATCGCGAACGACCAGCCGAAGGTTTTCAGAAGCACTGGCTACCCAATCCGTGTCTTGTACGGGTTTCCCCCGCGCCGTACTCGGCTTTACTCACTGTTGACCCCGAAGTGTAGGGCCTGCCCCTCAAGCCGGGCCAGGAGGGGCATCCAGCCAGGAAACGCACAGGTACGAGAAGACGCGGCGACCCGCCGGGGCCGGCTACGAGACGTTGACCCCGAAGTCCATGGCGATGCCCCTCAGTCCGGACGCGTACCCCTGGCCCACCGCCCGGAACTTCCATTCGCCGCCGTAGCGGTAGAGCTCGCCGAAGATCATGGCCGTTTCGGTGGAGGCGTCCTCACTCAGGTCGTAGCGCGCGAGCTCCTGGCCGTCGGCCTGGTTGGCGACCCGGATGAACGCGTTGGAGACCTGGCCGAAGGTCTGGCCGCGCTCGTCCGCCATATGGATCGAGACCGGGAAGATGATCTTGTCGCAGATGTCCGGGACCTTCTGCAGGTCGACCAGAATCGATTCGTCGTCGCCCTCGCCCTCACCGGTGAGGTTGTCACCGGTGTGCTCCACCGAGCCGTCCGGGCTCTTGAGCTGGTTGTAGAAGACGAACCACTCGTCACCGAGGACACGCTGGCCCTGGCACAGCAGCGCGCTGGCGTCGAGGTCGAAGGGTGCTCCGGTGGTGGAGCGCGCGTCCCAGCCGAGCCCGATCAACACGTTCGTGAGGTTCGGTGCGGCCTTGGACAGGGAGACGTTGCCCCCCTTGGCGAGCGTGACGCCCATGATGCTGGTCCTCCCCTAGGTGGTGCTTCTTCGGTTGTCCTGCGCGTCCGGCGCCGACCGTAAACGGTGCGGCGCCGGACGATGAGAGGGTCGGTCGGCCCGGCTCAGACGTTGACGCCGAAGTCCTGCGCGATGCCGCGCAGGCCCGAGGCGTACCCCTGGCCGATGGCGCGGAACTTCCACTCCGCGCCGTGCCGGTACAGCTCACCGAAGACCATGGCGGTCTCCGTCGAGGCGTCCTCGCTCAGGTCGTACCGAGCGATCTCGGCGCCGCCGGCCTGGTTGGCGACGCGGATGAACGCGTTGCGCACCTGGCCGAAGGACTGCTGGCGGTTCTCGGCGTCGTAGATCGAGACCGGGAAGACGATCTTGTCGACGTCGGCCGGGACACCGGCCAGATTGACCTTGATCTGCTCGTCGTCGCCCTCACCCTCACCGGTGATGTTGTCGCCGGTGTGTTCGACGGAGCCGTCAGGGCTCTTGAGGTTGTTGAAGAAGACGAAGTGCGCGTCGCTGACGACCTTCCCGGAGGTGTTCAGCAGCAGTGCGCTGGCGTCCAGGTCGAAGTCGGTGCCGGTCGTGGTGCGGACGTCCCACCCCAGACCGACGATGACGGCGGTCAGGCCGGGGGCCTCCTTCGACAGCGATACGTTGCCGCCCTTGCTGAGGCTGACTCCCACGAGTCCTCCATGTGGTGTCCAGGGGCGGGGAGCCCCGTCGTGCGTCGGATACCGGATCAACGAATCGATCCTAGTGACGGGTTCCCGCCCCCCGCAGGCCCTGGACCCGAAGAATCACAGGGTGTCGAGCGCCTTCACGTACTCGTTCAGGTCGCGCGCGTCCGGCAGGCCGTTGACCACGGTCCACCGCACGACGCCTTCCTTGTCGATGATGAAGGTCCCGCGGACGGCGCAACCCTTGTCCTCGTCGAAGACGCCGTAGGCGCGCGAAATGTTGCCGTGCGGCCAGAAGTCGCTCAGCAGCGGGTACTCCAGGCCCTCCTGCTCGGCGAAGACGCGCAGGGTGTGGATGGAGTCGTTGGAGACGGCGAGCAGCTGGGTGCCGCGGGCCGAGAACTGCGGCAGGTTGTCACGCAGCTCGCACAGCTCGCCGGTGCACACGCCGGTGAAGGCGAACGGGTAGAAGAGCAGCACCACGTTCTGCTCGCCGCGGAAGTCGGAGAGCTTCACGGTGCGGCCGTGGTTGTCCTTGAGCTCGAAGTCGGGCGCTTTGTCGCCGACCTGGATCGCCATCGTCCTGCATCCCTTCGGTGGGGCTGTTCGGGTGGCACCACCCTACGCAGCCGTCACCGAGGCGCAGTGGCGGCCGGGCTGAGCTTTCGGCTCAGCCCGGCTCAAACCGGCTCGCCCGGGGGATCCCCCTGCTCGAAGAGCCTGGAGAAATTCAGGACGAGGTCGTTCAGGCCGATACGGGGGCCTGGGGGCGCTGCCCCCAGAGGCGGCCACCGCGGCCGACGGTCACTGCTTGATCAGCGCTTGGACTTCGCGGCCTTCGGCGTCACCAGACGCGAGCCGCTCCAGTCCTTGCCCACGCTGACGCTCTTGGAGGCCGACAGCCCTGCCGTCACGGCGGCTTCCGAGATGTCGCTCGGCTCGACGTACCCGTCACGGCCTGTCTTCGGAGTGAGGAGCAGGATCGACCCGCCCTCCTCGATGTAGGTGGTGGCGTCCACCAGCACATCCGTCAGGTCGCCGTCGTCGTCGCGGAACCAGAGCACCACGGCGTCGGCAACGTCGTCGTACTCCTCGTCCACGAGTTCGCTGCCGATGACTTCCTCGATGGACTCGCGGAGCTCCTGGTCGACGTCGTCGTCGTAGCCGATCTCCTGGACCACCTGCTCGGGCTGGAACCCCAGCCTGACGGCAGGGCTCGTCCGCTCCTCCGCGTGGTCCGCGGTCGCGCTCACGGGTTGCCTCCTGATCATGTCTTGGTGAGTATCTCAGCCACGCGCGTACGCGAAGCATTGGCCGTAGTCCACACGGGCGGGGCGGATCGCGCAAGTACCCGGCCGTTTAGACCGCCGAAACAGTGACGATCCCGGCCGTGTCGTCGCAACTCCTGGCACCCCTCCCAAACCCAGGGTGACCTACACCACACCCTTCTGCCCGATTTGCCCGTCCGGGAACCCTCCGAGGATCACCCAGGAGTGCGGAACTCGAACACCTTTGCCAATCGCGTCACACGCTGGGCGTATCGTTGCGTTTTGGCCGGAGCCGCCCGAGTACGGCTTGAGGGAGACCGTACGGACATCTCGGTTACCCCACGGTAGAGATGACGTACGCGCCCCCGAGGTACACGATGGGGGACGGCGCTGGCACAAGGAAAACGCCCCAGCAGAAAAGCGGCCCTCTGACAGGTAAGGAACAGCGTGGCTTCCGGATCCGATCGCAATCCGATCATCATTGGCGGCCTTCCGAGTCAGGTTCCTGACTTCGATCCCGAAGAGACCCAGGAGTGGCTCGACTCCCTCGACGCCGCCGTCGACGAGCGCGGTCGGGAGCGGGCCCGCTATCTGATGCTCCGCCTGATCGAGCGGGCCCGCGAGAAGCGCGTGGCCGTGCCCGAGATGCGCAGCACGGACTACGTCAACACGATCGCGACCAAGGACGAGCCGTTCTTCCCCGGCAACGAGGAGATCGAGCGCAGGATCCTGAACGCGACCCGCTGGAACGCGGCCGTGATGGTCTCCCGCGCACAGCGCCCCGGCATCGGCGTCGGCGGCCACATCGCCACGTTCGCCTCCTCCGCCTCGCTCTACGACGTGGGCTTCAACCACTTCTTCCGCGGCAAGGACGAGGGCGACGGCGGCGACCAGGTCTTCTTCCAGGGACACGCCTCGCCGGGCATCTACGCCCGCGCGTACATGCTCGACCGGCTCACCGAGACGCAGCTGGACGGCTTCCGCCAGGAGAAGTCGAAGTCCCCGAACGGACTCTCCAGCTACCCCCACCCGCGCTCCATGCCGGACTTCTGGGAGTTCCCGACGGTGTCCATGGGCCTCGGCCCGCTGGGCGCGATCTACCAGGCCCGGATGAACCGCTACATGGAGGCGCGCGACATCGCGGACACCTCCAAGTCGCACGTGTGGGCGTTCCTCGGCGACGGCGAGATGGACGAGGTGGAGTCGCTCGGCCAGCTGACCATCGCCGCGCGCGAGGGCCTGGACAACCTGACCTTCGTGGTCAACTGCAACCTGCAGCGCCTGGACGGCCCGGTGCGCGGCAACGGAAAGATCATCCAGGAGCTGGAGTCGGTCTTCCGCGGCGCCGGCTGGAACGTGATCAAGCTGGTCTGGGACCGCAGCTGGGACCCGCTGCTCGCCCAGGACCGCGACGGCGTGCTGGTCAACAAGATGAACACGACGCCGGACGGCCAGTTCCAGACGTACGCGACCGAGTCCGGCGCGTACATCCGCGACCACTTCTTCGGTGACGACCACCGGCTGCGCGCCATGGTCGAGCACATGACCGACGACCAGATCCTGCACCTGGGCCGTGGCGGCCACGACCACCGGAAGATCTTCGCGGCGTTCTCGGCGGCCAAGGCGCACAAGGGCCAGCCGACGGTGATCCTCGCCAAGACGATCAAGGGCTGGACCCTGGGCCCGAACTTCGAGGGCCGCAACGCCACGCACCAGATGAAGAAGCTGACGGTCGCCGACCTCAAGGGCTTCCGCGACCGCCTGCACCTGCCGATCTCCGACAAGGAGCTGGAGTCCGGCGTGCCGCCGTACTACCACCCGGGCCGGAACTCGGAGGAGATCCAGTACATGCACGACCGGCGCAAGGGGCTCGGCGGGTACGTCCCGACGCGTGTCGTGCGCTCCGAGCCGCTCACGCTTCCGGACGACAAGACGTACGCGACCGTGAAGAAGGGCACGGGCCAGCAGTCCATCGCCACGACGATGGCCTTTGTCCGTCTCCTCAAGGACCTCATGCGGGACAAGGAGATCGGCAAGCGGTTCGTGCTGATCGCACCGGACGAGTACCGCACGTTCGGCATGGACTCCTTCTTCCCGAGCGCGAAGATCTACAACCCGCTCGGCCAGCAGTACGAGGCGGTGGACCGGGACCTGCTCCTGGCCTACAAGGAGTCGCCGACCGGCCAGATGCTGCACGACGGCATCTCGGAGGCCGGCTGCACGGCGTCCCTGATCGCGGCCGGCTCGGCCTACGCGACGCACGGCCAGCCGCTGATCCCGGTGTACGTCTTCTACTCGATGTTCGGTTTCCAGCGAACGGGTGACCAGTTCTGGCAGATGGCCGACCAGCTGGCGCGCGGTTTCGTCCTCGGCGCGACCGCCGGTCGTACGACCCTGACCGGTGAGGGTCTGCAGCACGCGGACGGCCACTCACAGCTGCTCGCCTCGACGAACCCCGCCTGTGTCGCCTACGACCCGGCGTACTCGTACGAGATCGCGCACATCGTCCAGGACGGCCTGCGCCGTATGTACGGCAGCGACGCTGAGCACCCGCACGGCGAGGACGTCTTCTACTACCTCACCGTCTACAACGAGCCCATCCAGCACCCGGCCGAGCCGGCGGACGTGGACGTGGAGGGCATCCTCAAGGGTGTCCACCGGATCAGCGCGGGCACGGCGGGCACCCTCCCCGCCCAGATCATGGCGTCCGGTGTCGCGGTGCCGTGGGCGATCGAGGCGCAGAAGATCCTCGCCGAGGAGTGGGGCGTACGGGCGGACGTCTGGTCGGCGACCTCCTGGAACGAACTGCGGCGCGAGGCCGTGGAGTGCGAGCGGCACAACCTGCTGCACCCGGAGGAGGAGCAGCGGGTCCCGTACGTCACGCGCAAGCTGAGCGGTTCCCAGGGTCCGTTCGTGGCCGTGTCCGACTGGATGCGATCGGTTCCGGACCAGATCGCGCGGTGGGTGCCGGGGACGTACCAGTCCCTCGGTGCGGACGGCTTCGGCTTCGCGGACACGCGTGGCGCGGCTCGCCGCTTCTTCCACATCGACGCGCAGTCGATCGTGGTGACGGTGCTCACCGAGCTGGCCCGGGAGGGCAAGGTCGACCGCTCGGTGCTGAAGCAGGCCATCGACCGCTACCAGTTGCTGGACGTGTCGGCGGCGGACCCGGGAGCGGCCGGGGGCGACGCGTAGCGGCTCGAGCGGCTCTTGAGCGGCTGAAGGGCGGTGGGGCTCGTTGCCCCACCGCCCTTGTGTTTTCCCTACGATGCGGACATGGAGGAACAATCGGCGCAGGCACGTTGGGAGCGACACACCCAACGGCCCCTGCTGGCGCTCGCGGTGGCCTTCGCCGTCGCCTATGCCGTGCCGATCGTGGACAGTTCGGCGGGGCACTCCCTGACGGCCGTGTGCACGGTGGTGGAGTGGGTGGTGTGGGCGGCCTTCGCCACGGACTATCTGATGCGGCTGGCGCTCGTGCGCCGGCGCAAGGAGTTCGTACGGACGCACTGGCTGGACCTGTGCGCGGTGGTGCTGCCGATCCTCCAGCCGCTGCGGCTGCTGCGGCTCGTCTCGACGCTGCTGCTGGTGCAGCGGAGGGCGCGGATGGCCTCGCAGATCCGGCTGACGACGTATGTCGCGGGGGCGGTGGTCGGACTGCTGATGTTCGGGTCCCTGGCCGTGCTCTCGGTGGAACGGGAGTCGCCGAACGGGAACATCCGGACGCTGGGTGACGCGGTGTGGTGGTCGTTCACGACGATGACGACCGTCGGGTACGGGGACCATGCGCCGACCACCGGACTGGGGCGGATGATCGCGGTCGGGCTGATGCTGTCCGGGATCGCGCTGCTGGGTGTGGTGACCGCGAACATCGCCGCGTGGTTCATCTCCCGGTTCGAGATGGACGACGTGGAGGAACGGCGCCAGACGGAGGCGATCGAGTCCCTCACGGAGGAGGTACGGGCGCTTCGGGCGGAGGTGGCCGCGCTCGCTGCGTTGGCTTCGGCTCGGGAGCGGGTGGGGGAAGAACAGCCGGGCTGACCGGAGGCCGGCGCGCTGCCCCCCTCCGGCAGCGCGCCGCGGCTCCAGTTCCCCCGTGCCCTGCGGAGGACTTGACCCAATGTGACCTGCGGCACGTACCGGAGGCGAGGGATCTTTAGCGCAGTCATCCTGATAGGCGAACTCCGCCCGGATCCGGTTTCAGGGCTCGTCTCGGATGTGGCCCACGCGAGGTGATCATCCGCGAACTCACCGGTGCGCGGGCCGAGGCCGGCCGGGGCCGACCGAGACCGACTGAGGCCAGCATCACGCCTGTTGAAACGTGATACCTGTCACTCGGTTACCCCGAGACCCTCCCGTTCTCCTAGTGTGTCCTCCCAGTGACTTCCTTCGAAAACCCCCCGCAACTCAACGTCTGGCGCGCGCTGCTCGCTCTGGGCGTGGTGTTCGTGATGCTCGCGACCACCGGTTGGACCGCGCTGCGCACGCACCCGGAGAGGACCCCTCTCCAGGCCTCGCTCACGAAGTGGGAGCACGGCCGTGTCCACGGCCACCACCTGCCGGACCCGGACGCGTCGCCCGCCCGGCTCGCCCGTTTCTTCGCCTCGCTCACCGCGCAGGAGAGCGACCGCCTCGCGCACCGCTACCCGCTCGCGGTCGGCAACATGAACGGCGCGCCCGTCGACCTGCGCTACCGCGCCAACCGCATCGCCCTGAAACAGGCGATCAAGGTCGAGAAGAAGCGCATGCACGACAGCCGGCTCAGCCCGGCCGGGCAGCAGCAGGCGGGCCTCCGTATGCACCGCTACGAGGCGCTGATGGCGAAGGGCCGTCACATCCTCGCCTTCGACCCCGAGGGCACCGGCCGGGTCGCCGAGGTGTTCGGGGACCTGGACAAGGCCGAGCGGATCTCCGTCGTCGTCCCCGGCGTCGACACCGATCTGCTCACCTTCCAGAAGACGTACCGCAAGTACTCGGCTACGGCCGGCATGGCCGAGGCCCTGTACGCGGCCGAGCGCACGGCGAGCCCCACGACCCGTACGGCCGTGATCGCCTGGGCCGACTACACCGCGCCCGACGGGCTCGGCGTGGACGCGGCCACGGCGATGCGCGCCGAGGACGGCGCCGTACGCCTGAACGCCATGCTGCGCGGCCTCCCCGGCACGGCGCCCGTCTCGATGTTCTGCCACAGCTACGGCTCCGTGGTCTGCGGCGTCGCCGCGCACGCGATGCCGGACCGGGTGGCCGACATAGCCGTGGCGGCCAGCCCCGGCATGCGGGTCACCAAGGCCTCGCACCTGGGCACGTCGGCCCGGGTGTGGGCGATGCGGGACGCCAGCGACTGGGTCCAGGACGTCCCGTACCTGGAGGTCGGCGGGCTCGGGCACGGCGCCGACCCGGTGTCCGAAGCGTTCGGCTCGCGCGTGCTGTCGGCGCGGGACGCCCAGGGACACAGCGGATATTTCGAGCCGGGCACCGACAGTCTGCGGAACTTCGCGGACATCGGGGTTGGCGCGTACCGCGCGGTGACGTGCGCGCACGAGGACACGGTGTGCCGGGCGGGTCTGTCCGACGCGACGACGGGCGGACGCGCGTAGAGGCGCAGGAATTGCGGTCTGCGCGGGGATGGGACGGAAGAGCCCGTGCCGCATACGATGAGCCGCATGGGTGACGTACTGGCCGGATTTCATGCCGCCTGGGAGTTCGAGTCCGACTCCGTGTTCATCCGTTACGAACGGGGGATTCGAACACCGAAGTTGTTCCAGGCACTGGGTGAACGGCGCGTACCGCTCGCGGCGCTCTCGGGCGTGACCCTCACCCCCGGCAAGCGCGGCACCGTCGTCCTGCGGGCCGAGCCCCGCCCCGGCGCGGACCCGCTGATGGAGGCGGCGGCCGGGCAGCTGAAGGAGGGCAGCGACCCCTACCGTCTGGTCCTGCCCGCCGAGCGCGAGACCCTCGCCGAGTACTACGCCGACGAACTGCGCGACCGGCTCACCGAGTCCGGCCCCGCGGAACGCCACCTGGTCCCCGCGCCCGAGGCCCCCAGGCACTTCAAGGCGTACGACGGCAAGGCGTCCTTCGACGGGACCTCCGTGCACTTCCGGTGGTCCTGGACGGGCGCCTCCTCGGCGAAGTGGAAGGCCGGCGACCAGAGCTTCCGGGTCGGCGACCTGAGCGGGGTCGAGTGGCGCTCCCCCGAGGTCTTCGAGGGCCATCTGCGGCTCCTGCGCCACGACGCGTCCGCCGAGCGGCCCGCCCAGCCGGACCAGGATCCGGCGACGGTCGTCTTCGGCCTCGGCTACGGCCCCGTCCACGAGTCGCTCCCCTTCGCGGCCGCCGTCCTCGCGGCGGTGCGGGCGCGCGGGCCGGTGGCGGCGGTCACGGCCGCGCCGGGGCGCCGCGACCCCGCCGACATCGCCGAGCGGATCCGCCGGCTCGGGGAGCTGCACCGGGCCGGGCTGGTGACGGACGAGGAGTTCTCGACGAAGAAGGCCGAGCTGCTGGCGGAGCTGTAGGGCCTGTCCGGCGGATCATGCCGCAGACGCGGGGTCTGGCACGCCCATCTGGGCTGATACGGCGCCGCTACTTTCCTGCGACTTGATCCGCCGGACAGGCCCTAGCCGTCGCTACACGGTCCGTCCGTCCGCGTAGAAGCTGATCTTCCGGTCGAGTACGGCGAGTGTGTCGCGGAGTTCGGCGATCCGCGCCAGCACGTCCCTGCGGGTCGACTCCAGGAGTTCCTGCCGCTCGGCGTACGTGGTCTCCCCCTCGCGCACCAGCTCCGCGTACCGGACCATGTCCGCGACGGGCATGCCGGTCAGCCGCAGCTTGGTCACGAAGTCCAGCCAGTCCAGGTCGCGGTTGGTGTAGCGGCGCTGGCCGGTGTGCGAGCGGTCGATATGGGACATCAGGCCGATCCGTTCGTACCAGCGCAGGGTGTGGGCGGTGAGGCCGGTGAAGGCGACGACCTCGCTGATCGTGTAATGGTCCCGGCCGTCCGGACGCGGGTGCCGCCGGGGTGGGGCGGCGCAGATGTCCACGGGGGTCGGGGCTTGCTCGGTGGCCACGGGCGAGGTCTGCATCACCGTCATGGTGCCCACGCTATGGCCTTCGAGTGCACTCCAGGCAAGCGGAACCCGGTAAGAAACCCACGGGACGGACCTGGGGCGCGGTCGTCAGCGTGCGGGACACGAATCTCCCACCGCGTCCCCGAAGCTCGGCTGCTGCACGACTCAAGCAGACGGGCACTTGGGTCCGGTCGAGCGGCAGCAGTTCCGGACCCCTTGATGGAGCCGAGGCTCTGAGCCGCTTAGGCTCGACGGCATGTCGTCGAAGAGCCTCACGCTGATCGAGAACTGGCCCGTTCCCACCGCCGCGGCGGGTGTCGTACGGGCCGACGGCACGGTCCTGGGTACCCATGGTCCGGCCGGGCACCGCTTCCCGCTGGCCTCGGTCACCAAGCCGCTCGCGGCGTACGCGGCGCTCGTCGCGTACGAGGAGGGGGCGGTCGAGCTCGACGAGCCGGCCGGGCCGCCCGGGTCGACGGTCCGTCATCTGCTCGCCCACACCTCCGGGCTGGCCTTCGACGAGCACCGGGTGACCGCACCTCCCGGGGAGCGGCGGCTGTACTCCAACGCCGGGTTCGAGCAGCTCGGGGACCACATCGCCAAGGCGACGGACATTCCCTTCGCGGAGTACCTGCGGCAGGCGGTGCTGGAGCCTCTGGGCATGGCCTCGACCTCATTGGAGGGCTCGCCCGCGAAGGACGGTGTCTCGACGGTCGGGGATCTGCTGCGGTTCGCTGCCGAGGTGCAGGCGCCGCGGCTGCTGGATCCGCGTACGGTCGCGGAGGCGATGACCGTGCAGTACCCGGGGACCAAGGGCGTCCTGCCGGGATACGGGCACCAGAACCCGAACGACTGGGGGCTGGGCTTCGAGATCCGCGACTCCAAGTCGCCGCACTGGACCGGTTCTTCGTCCTCGCCCCGAACTTTCGGGCATTTCGGACAGTCCGGTACGTTTCTGTGGATCGACCCCGATGCGGGGGTGGCGTGCGCCGCTTTGGCCGACCGGGCCTTCGCGCCCTGGGCGATCGAGGCGTGGCCGGTGTTCACGGACGCGGTGCTGGCGGAGTTGCGGGGCTGACGTCTGCCGGGGCTGGGCGGGGATGGGGACGCTCGCCCTCGCCGGCGGGGTGCCGCTGCGCCCACCCGTGCCGCCTGGGGGTCCCCCTGCTCGAAGAGCTTGGGGGAGGCACGACTGCCCGCAGCTATGCGGCTGCCATCTCCCAGATCAGCAGCTCCGCCTCCGTCACCCCCACCGCCTCCACGCTCTTCGCGTCCGTGATCCGCGCCGAGTCCCCCGGCCCCAGCTCCTCCCCGTCCAGCCGGATCTCGCCGCGCACCACGTGGACGTACACGTACGCCGCGTCCGGCACCGCCGTGCGCTCCTTGGGCGCCAGGCGCCGTACGTGGAGCATCGCGCCGGCCTCGGGGACGGCGTAGGGGGTGGAGTCGGCGATGCCGTGGACGATCTCGTAGGCCGGGTCGCCACCCGGAGCCAGGAGGGTCAGCCACATCTGGACGAAGGCCAGGGGGGCGTCCCCGTCGTTGCGCTCGATGTGGCGGACGCCACCCGCCGAGCTCAGGCGCTGGACGTCTCCGGGACGGACCAGCGTCTCGTGACCCTGCGAGTCGCGGTGCGTCAGCTCGCCCTCGACCACCCACGTGACGATCTCGGTGTGGCTGTGCGGGTGCTCGTCGAAGCCTGCGCCGGGGGCGAGCCGCTCCTCGTTGCAGGCGATGACCGCGCCGAAGCGGAGGTTGCCGGGGTCGTAGTGCGGGCCGAAGGAGAAGGCGTGGCGGGAGTCGATCCCGGCCTCGGGGTCTCCTCCGCGGTAGCGCTCCGCGGCGCGCCGTACGTCCATCACGGGACCACCGTAGACCTCGGTCATGACCCGGCGGCGCACGCTCCCGTCCGGATAAGGCAGTCTTGTCCCGTGCCCGAACCCGAAACCCGCAAACCCGAACACGTAACGCACGACGTCCATGCGCACTCCGCGACCCTGAAGCGGCTGGAGAAGTCGTCCGGCAGTCTCGCCGCGCAGGCCATCGCACGCATGGACGAGACACTGCCGTGGTATCGGGCCATGCCTCCGGAGAACCGTTCCTGGATCGGGCTCGTGGCCCAGGCGGGCATCGCCGCCTTCACCGAGTGGTTCCGGCACCCGGACGCCCCACAGGCCATCTCCACGGACGTCTTCGGGACCGCGCCGCGCGAGCTGACCAGGGCCATCACGCTGCGGCAGACCGTGGAGATGGTGCGGACCACCATCGAGGTCATGGAGAGCGCGATCGACGAGGTCGCGGCGCCCGGCGACGAGAGGCTGCTGCGCGAGGCGCTGCTCGTGTACGCGCGGGAGATCGCCTTCGCGACCGCCCAGGTGTACGCCCAGGCCGCCGAGGCACGCGGTGCCTGGGACGCGCGGCTGGAGTCGCTCGTCGTCAACGCCGTGCTCAGCGGCGAGGCCGACGAGGGGGCCGTCAGCCGCGCCGCCGCCCTCGGGTGGAACTCGCCGGACCACGTGTGCGTCGTGCTGGGGACCGCGCCGGAAGGTGACTCCGAGCTCACGGTGGAGGCCATCCGGCGGGCCGCCCGGCACGCCAAGCTCCAGGTGCTCACCGGAGTGCTCGGGGACCGGCTCGTCGTCATCGCGGGCGGCAACGACAATCCGCTCGCCGTCGCCAAGTCGCTGATCGGACCGTACGCCGCCGGACCGGTGGTCGCGGGACCCGTCGTACCCGATCTGCTGGCCGCGACCCGGTCCGCGCAGGCCGCGGCCGCGGGCCTGAAAGCCTGTTCGGCCTGGCAGGACGCGCCCCGGCCGGTGCTGGCGGACGATCTGCTTCCGGAGCGTGCCATCGCGGGAGATCCGAGTGCCCGCGAGGAGCTGGTGGAGGAGATCTACAGACCACTGGAGGAAGCGGGTTCGGCGCTTCTGGAAACCTTGAGCGTCTATCTGGAGCAGGCGAGCAGCTTGGAGGGTGCGGCGCGGATGCTCTTCGTTCACCCGAACACCGTGCGCTACCGGCTCCGACGTGTGACTGACGTCACCGGCTGGTCGCCATCCGATGTACGATCCGCGTTCACGCTGCGGATCGCGCTGATCCTGGGACGTCTGGCCGATGGAGATGCCCAACCCTAGGTTTTTGTCGGGGCTCCACAAAACCGCTTCTCGTTCTTCGTCCCTGTCCCCACGGGCGGCCTTGGCCGTCCCCAAGAGAGAGTGTGAGAGTGCTCGTACTCGTCGCTCCCGGCCAGGGCGCCCAGACGCCCGGCTTCCTGACTCCCTGGCTCGACCTCCCCGGTGCCACCGACCGCGTCGCCGCCTGGTCGGACGCCATCGGACTGGACCTCATCCACTACGGCACCCAGGCCGACGCGGACGCCATCCGTGACACGGCGGTGGCTCAGCCGCTGCTGGTCGCCGCCGGGATCCTGTCCGCCACGGCACTCGGTGACATCCAGCCGGGCGCGGTCGCGGGCCACAGCGTCGGCGAGTTCACCGCGGCCGCCTTCGCGGGCGTCCTGAACGACACCGCCGCACTGGGTCTCGTACGCAAGCGCGGTCTGGCCATGGCCGAGGCCGCGTCGATCACCGAGACCGGTATGGCGGCGCTCCTGGGCGGCGACCCCGAGGTGTCCGTCAAGCACCTGGAGAAGCTGGGCCTGACCCCGGCGAACATCAACGGCGCGGGCCAGATCGTGGCCGCGGGCACGCTGGAGCAGCTCGCCGCGCTGAACGAGGACAAGCCCGAGGGCGTCCGCAAGGTCGTCCCGCTGAAGGTCGCCGGCGCCTTCCACACGCACCACATGGCCCCCGCGGTCGAGACGCTGGCCAAGGCCGCCGCCGCGCTCACGCCCGCCGACCCGAAGATCACCTACGTCTCCAACAAGGACGGCCAGACGGTCGCCGGCGGTGCCGAGGTGCTCAAGCGCCTGGTCGGCCAGGTCGCCAACCCGGTCCGCTGGGACCTGTGCATGGAGACGTTCAAGCAGCTCGGCGTCACCGCGCTCATCGAGGTGTGCCCCGGTGGCACACTGACCGGCCTGGCCAAGCGCGCCCTGCCGGGCGTCAAGACGCTGGCGCTGAAGACCCCTGCCGACCTCGACGCGGCCCGCGAGCTCGTCTCCGCCGTGTCCGATCCTGCTGCCGACGCAGCGGGCGCCGACGCCTGACGCCTAAGGAGCCGTACCGATCATGTCGAAGATCAAGCCCAGCAAGGGCGCCCCGTACGCGCGCATCCTCGGCGTCGGCGGCTACCGGCCGACCCGGGTGGTGCCGAACGAGGTGATCCTCGAGACGATCGACTCGTCCGACGAGTGGATCCGTTCGCGCTCGGGCATCGAGACCCGGCACTGGGCCGGCCCCGAGGAGACCGTCGCGGCGATGGCGATCGAGGCCTCCGGCAAGGCGATCGCCGACGCGGGCATCTCCGCCGAGCAGATCGGCGCCGTGGTCGTCTCGACCGTCTCGCACTTCAGCCAGACCCCGGCCGTGGCGACCGAGATCGCGGACAAACTGGGCACGGACAAGGCCGCCGCCTTCGACATCTCGGCGGGCTGCGCCGGCTTCGGCTACGGGCTGACCCTGGCCAAGGGCATGATCGTCGAGGGGTCCGCCGAGCACGTACTCGTCATCGGTGTCGAGCGGCTGTCCGACCTGACCGACCTGGAGGACCGCGCAACGGCCTTCCTGTTCGGCGACGGCGCCGGCGCGGTCGTGGTCGGCCCCTCGCAGGAGCCGGGGATCGGCCCGACCGTCTGGGGCTCCGAGGGCGACAAGTCCGAGACCATCAAGCAGACGGTTCCCTGGGACCGTTTCAGGAGCGGCGAACTCGCCGGACTCCCCCTGGACAGCGAGGGCAACGTCAAGTTCCCCGCGATCACGCAGGAGGGCCAGGCGGTCTTCCGCTGGGCCGTGTTCGAGATGGCGAAGGTCGCGCAGCAGGCGCTGGACGCGGCCGGGATCACCTCGGACGACCTGGACGTCTTCATCCCGCACCAGGCCAACGTGCGGATCATCGACTCGATGGTGAAGACCCTCAAACTGCCGGAGCACGTCACGGTCGCCCGTGACATCCGCACCACCGGCAACACCTCGGCCGCCTCGATCCCGCTCGCAATGGAGCGGCTCCTGGCGACCGGCGAGGCGAAGAGCGGCGACACCGCGCTCGTCATCGGATTCGGGGCGGGTCTCGTCTACGCCGCCACGGTCGTTACCCTCCCCTAGGCACTCCGTGCCGGATCATGCGATCCGAGGCGGAAGCCGCACACACCTGCCGCTCACGCGGCAGGCGTCAAACTGTCTGGATATCTAAGAAGGAGCGCCTGACATGGCCGCCACTCAGGAAGAGATCGTCGCCGGTCTCGCCGACATCGTGAACGAGATCGCCGGCATCCCGGTTGAGGACGTCCAGCTGGACAAGTCCTTCACCGACGACCTGGACGTCGACTCGCTGTCCATGGTCGAGGTCGTCGTTGCCGCCGAAGAGCGCTTCGACGTCAAGATCCCGGACGAGGACGTCAAGAACCTGAAGACCGTCGGTGACGCCACCGACTACATCCTCAAGCACCAGGCCTGAGTCACCGCTCGAGCCTGAGGCTGCAAGGCCCCGCCACCCGGCGGTGGCGCCGTAGTCCCCGCTGACGCGGGGGTAGTCCTCCCGTATCCGTTGGAGAAAGAATTCCCGTGAGCCCGACCAATCGCACCGTGGTCGTCACCGGTATCGGCGCAACCACACCGCTGGGTGGCGACGCAGCTTCGTTCTGGGAGGCCCTGGTCGCCGGCAAGTCCGGCGTCCGCCTCCTGGAGCAGGAGTGGGCGGCCGAGCTGCCGGTCCGTATCGCCGCGCAGATCGCCGTCGAACCGGGCGAGATCCTCCCCCGCCCGCAGGCCCGCAAGCTGGACCGCTCCGCGCAGTTCGCGCTGATCGCCGCTCAGGAGGCCTGGAAGGACGCCGGTTTCACCGCCAAGGCCGGTGAGGACGCGTCCGTGAACCCCGACCGGCTTGGTGCGGTCATCGCCTCCGGCATCGGCGGCGTGACGACGCTCCTCGACCAGTACGACGTCCTCAAGGACAAGGGCGTACGCCGTGTCTCCCCGCACACCGTGCCGATGCTGATGCCCAACTCCCCGGCGGCCAACGTCGGTATCGAGCTGGGTGCCCGTGCCGGTGTGCACACCCCCGTCTCCGCCTGCGCCTCCGGCGCCGAGGCCATCGGCTACGCGATCGAGATGATCCGCACCGGCCGCGCCGACGTCGTCGTCGCGGGTGGCACGGAGGCGGCCATCCACCCCCTGCCGATCGTCGCGTTCGGCAACATGATGGCGATGTCCAAGAACAACGACGACCCCGAGGGCGCGTCCCGTCCCTACGACTCCGGCCGCGACGGCTTCGTGATGGGCGAGGGCGCCGGCGTGATCGTCCTGGAGTCCGAGGAACACGCGAAGGCCCGCGGTGCCCGGATCTACGCCGAGGCCGTCGGCCAGGGCATCTCGTCCGACGGTCACCACATCACGCAGCCCGAGCCGTCCGGCAACGGCATCGCGCACGCGTTGCAGAACCTGCTCGACAACACCGACCTCAAGCCGGCCGAGATCGTGCACGTGAACGCGCACGCCACCTCGACCCCGCAGGGTGACGTCGCCGAGATCAAGGCCCTGCGCAAGGTGTTCGGCGACGACGTCGACCACATGGCGATCTCCGCGACCAAGTCGATGACCGGCCACCTGCTCGGCGGCGCCGGCGGCATCGAGACCGTGGCGTCGATCCTCGCCCTGGTCAACCGGACCGCCCCGCCGACCATCAACCTCGACGACCTCGACCCCGACGTCAACGCGGACGTGGTCCGCGGCGAGCCGCGTCAGCTGCCCGAGGGCCGTATCGCCGCGCTGAACGACTCGTTCGGCTTCGGCGGGCACAACGTGGTGCTGGCGTTCCGGACGATCTGAGCGGTACCTGCACGTGAATGAAGGGGCCCCCACCGACTGGTGGGGGCCCCTTCGCGTGCTTTCGTCTCAGACGACCTGGTGCAGCCAGCGGACCGGGGCGCCCTCACCGGCGTACCTGAACGGCTCCAGTTCGTCGTCCCACGGCTTCCCCAGGAGCCTGGACAGCTCGGCCTCCAGATCCGTCTCACCGCGCTGGCTGCGGACCAGGGCCGCGCGCAGACGGTCCTCCGGGATGAGGATGTCGCCGTGTATGCCGGTGACGGCGTGGAAGATGCCCAGTTCGGGGGTGCAGCTGTAGCGCTCCCCCTCGGCGGTGGGGCAGGGCTCGGCGGTGACCTCGAACCTGAGGAGGTGCCAGCCGCGCAGCGCGGACGCCAGCTTGGAGGCCGTGCCGGCCTCGCCCTTCCAGGAGAACTCCGAACGCCAGGTGCCGGGTGCCGCGGGCTGCCGGATCCAGTCGAGGTTGACGCGTGTGCCGAGCACCCCGGCGACGGCCCATTCGACGTGCGGGCACAGCGCGCGCGGAGCGGAGTGCACGTACAGAACTCCACGTGTCGTCACCGGAACCTCCGGGCAGAGCGGGACATCTTGCGGACTGGCGGGCGGCAGTGGCGCGACGGCCGCGTTGATGGCGAGGCTACCGTGCGGCGGCGCAAGGAGTGTGACGTACCGTCGGTCCCGGTGCCAGGAAACTCCGCCATTCACCCAGGGGGACGCTTGTACGGGTGTGAGGCGTTCCATGCCACCCGCCGGGAACCCTCGCGCGTTGTCATGGGTTGGGCACCATGACGGCACGACGAGGGGATGGACCAGGGCATGCGAAACCGACGCCGGCGCTCACGGGCCGTCATCGCCGTCGTGCTGGCGGCCGTTCTGGGCGCCGCCGGCTGCGATGCCATGGGTGACGACTCCCCCGCGCCGGGCGTCACGAAGGCGCGGGCCACCCGGGCGGCCCCGGTGTGGGACCGCACCCCCTCCTCGATCGCCGCCGTCGGCGACTCCATCACCCGCGGCTTCGACGCGTGCACGGTCCTGTCGGACTGCCCCGAGGTGTCCTGGGCGACCGGCACCAGCACCCAGGTCGACAGCCTGGCGGTACGGCTGCTGGGGCGGACGAAGGCGGCCGAGAACAGCTGGAACTACGCGGTGACCGGGGCGCGGATGGCCGACCTGCCCGGCCAGATGGCACACGCGGTCGCCCGTAGGCCGCAATTGGTGACGGTGATGGCGGGGGCCAACGACGCCTGCCGGGCCACGGCCTCGGCGATGACCCCGGTGGACGACTTCCGCGCCCAGTTCGAGGAGGCCATGAGCACGCTGCGCGAGGCGCTGCCGAAGGCGCAGGTGTACGTGGCGAGCGTGCCGAACCTGAAGCGGCTGTGGTCGCAGGGCCGTACGAACCCGCTGGGCAAGCAGGTGTGGAAGCTCGGCATCTGCCCGTCGATGCTGAGCGACGCGGACGACCTGGCCGCGGCGGCCACCCTGCGCCGGGACAGGGTGCAGCAGCGGGTGGAGGCCTACAACAAGGTGCTGGAGGAGGTCTGTGCGAAGGACCGCCGGTGCCGCTTCGACGGGGGCGCCGTCTTCGACTACGAGTTCGGCACCGACCAGCTGAGTCACTGGGACTGGTTCCACCCGAGCACGGACGGCCAGGCGCGGCTCGCCGCCATCGCGTACCGGCGAGTCACGGCCGACGAACCCGTGGCCTAGGGTTTCCCACATGAGCGAACTTTTCGGCACACTTTCCGACGGCACTCCGGTCCACCGCTGGACGCTGGAGCGCGCCGGAGTGCGGGTGCGGATCCTGACGTACGGCGGGATCGTGCAGTCCGTCGAGGTCCCGGACCGGGACCGGCGGACGGCGAACGTCGTGCTGGGGTTCGCCGGCCTCGACGGCTATCTGGCGCACCCGGAGCCGTACTTCGGCGCCCTGGTCGGCCGGTACGCGAACCGGATCGGGGGTGCCCGCTTCCCCCTGGACGGGCTCACCTACGCCCTCGCCGCGAACGACGGGCGCAACTCCCTGCACGGCGGTGAGCGCGGCTTCGACAAGCGGGTCTGGGAGGCGGAGCCGGTCGAGCACGGTGTGCGGCTCACCCGGGTCAGCCCGCACGGCGAGGAGGGCTTCCCGGGCCGGCTGGAGGTCTCCGCGACATACACGCTCGACGCTTCCGGCGCGCTGCGGATCGCCTACGAGGCGGTGACGGACGCGCCGACCCTGGTGAACCTGACCAACCACAGCTATTTCAACCTGGGCGGCTCGGGCAACGCGGGCGGCCACGAGCTCCGGCTCGACGCCTCCCGGTTCACCCCGGTCGACGCGGACCTGATCCCGACCGGCGAGCTGCGGGACGTGACGGACTCGCGCCTCGACTTCCGCACGGCACGCAAGGTCGGCGCCGGGTACGACCACAACTTCGTTCTCGACAAGGGCGAGAGCGAAGCGCCCGGGGAGGTCGCCGAGCTGTACGACCCGGCGTCCGGGCGGCTGCTGACGATCGCGACCACCGAGCCCGGCATCCAGGTCTACACGGCGGACCACCTGGGCGCCCCCTTCGCGCCGGGCGACGGCATCGCCCTGGAGACCCAGCACTTCCCCGACTCCCCGAACCGCCCGGAGTTCCCGACCGCGCAGCTGCGGCCGGGCCGGGTGTACCGCTCGGAGACGGTGTACGCCTTCGGCGTGCGGGACTGACGGGACCTGCGGGGGCTAGGCGCTCTCCCCGCGCATCCGCTTGGCGGCCCGGCCCAGCAGGGCCATCGCGCCCGCGCAGATCAGCAGCGCCGAGCCGCCGATCGCGATCGGGAGGAGCTCCCTGCCCTTGATGCCCTCGCCGGTCACCGTGGTGGCCAGCACGAAGATGATCGAGTACAGGCTCCGGCCGACCCTGGCGCCGGCCGGGATCACCTGGAGCAGCTGCGGGATCGTGGTCGCGGCGGCGACGCCCATGCCGAAGGGGATGCACGCGCCGAGCATCAGTGCGCCGAAGCCGAGGGAGTTGCCGTACGCGCCCCACCCGGCTCCCTTGTACAGCAGGTAGCCCGCGGCGCCGAAGGAGAGCAGGACGAGCAGGCCGTTGACGTAGGCGGCCTGCGTGGCGGCCTTGCGGGCGCCGGGCAGGTGCGCGGCCGGGGAGCGCCAGGCGTCCGGGGTGATGAGCCTCAGCTGCCGTTTGAGGGCCTGCATCTGCGTCAGGGCGAGGACGCCGACGGCCACGAGGACCAGCCCGACGGCGGTACCGGCGAAGCCGGCCGGGCCGTGCGTGATGCCGTAGTGGGCGCCGCCGAAGGTCAGCGGGACCCCGAGCACGAAGCCGTACGCGAGGAACTTGGCCTTCTGCTGGATCTTCACCACCAGGTCGCGCTGACCGGGGGTGAGGTTCGGATCGAGCCGCATCCGCCCCTCGCCGAGGCTCTGCTGGGGCGGCTGGGGCTGGGGCGGGTAGGGCTGCTGGGGCGGGTAGGGCTGGTACGGCTGGGCGTACGGGCCCTGTTGGGCGTACGGATCCGGCTGCCCCTGCTGCAGGTGGGGCAGCTGGGGCGGATACGGCTGATAGGGCTGCTGCGGGCCGTACGGCCCCGGCTGCTGCTGACCTGGATACATGGTTTCTCTCCCCCGTACCGGCGTGTTCCGGTGTCTCGCGGCCCGGGAGTCTGCCACATAGGTCTCTGAAGTCACGAGCCCCGGCCCAGGGGTCAGGTCCCGGACCGGGGCTGCTCAAGGGGAGACTCGTCCCGGATCAGACGTTAGTCGTGGCGGAGAGACGACGGCCGGCGATCGGGCGGCCGGCCGGGATCTCGTACGAACCCTTCACAAACACCCACGAGTCGTCCCAGATTTCGAAGGAGCGACCTCGACCGGGCCGAGGATCAGGCGTCACTGCCGCCAGCCGACCGCCAGCGCCTTGCTGACCGCGCAGACGAGCGCGAAGGCGATCCCCCAGTCCACGGCACCGGCGGCGAACAGGGCGAGCGTCCCGGCCCCGAACCACAGCAGTTCGAAGGCGACGCGGCCCGCTCCGCGCGTCTTGTGCGACGCCTTCGGCGCCCCGAACCGCGCCCACAGAACGATGAGCACGGCGGGCGCGGCGAGGCCGAGCAGCCACTGCACCGGGGTGGCCACGTCACGGGTGAAGCCCCAGTGGGCGGCGGCCGCGAGGACGCCGAGTTCGATCAGGAACAGGACGCCCAGGTTCACGGCCTTGGCTGTCTTCATGCGCGGCAGTATCACCCGTGTCCGGGCACCGCCGCCACGAGACCGCGCGGCCGTCCCGCGCGCCGTGGCGTAGACCACTCCCGTCACGGGATACTTCCGCCGTCCCGCACCACGCGCCCCACAGCGACGGAAGGACCTGAACCACCTTGAATTCCCTACGTGTTCGGATCGGATTTCTGGGGCTGGCCCTGCTGGCCGGCCTGTCGGCCCCCGCGACGACGGCGTCCGCCGGGACCGCCCCCGCCCCGACCGTCGAGGAACTGCGGCTCGACGGTGCCGTACCCCAGGAGATCCTCAGGCGCTCCGGATTCGACACCGTGGCACCGGAGTTCGCCCGCGCGCTCGGTTCCGCGCACTCCTACGCCCAGGCCCGCCGTGCGGTCGCGCACGACGGATCGGCCCTGTGGCGGCGGGCCGTCGACCGGGCGCAGGGGCGGGGTCCGGCGGGCGGTGACCTCAGCCGGGACGACGACCGGCCGCTGTACTGGGCGCGGCTGGGGATGACGCGGGAAGTGCGGACGTGGCAGCCCGGGTTCGGGCTCAGCGACACGCAACGGGCGGCTCTGCTGGACGAGCTGGAGCGGACGTCACGCGGACAGGCCGACATCCGCTATCCACACGGCACAGGGGCCGAGGGGTCCGAGGGGGACAAGGGGGCCAAAGGGGCCGAGGGGATCAGGCGGATCCTGGTGACCGGGTTCGATCCGTTCACCCTCGACCGGGACATCCGCATCTCCAACCCGTCCGGGGCCACCGCGCTCGCGCTCGACGGCGCGGTGATCGAGACGGCGGACGGTCCGGCGCGCGTCGAGACGGCCGTGTTCCCGGTGCGCTGGCAGGACTTCGCGGAGGGGACCGTGGAGCGGACGCTGCGGCCGTACCTCCCGCAGGTCGACCTCTTCACGACCGTGAGCCAGGGCCGGGTCGGGCGGTTCGACATCGAGCGGACCAACGGGGCCTGGCGGGGCGGCTTCCCCGACAACGACAACATCGGCAGGACGGAGACCGTCCCGGTCACGGATCCTGCCTCGCAGCCTCAGTGGACCGCGACGACCCTGCCGTACGCCGCGATCGCGGCCGCGGACACCGGCCGGTTCCCCGTGTACGACCACACGGAGGTGACCGAGATCCCGGCGGGAGGCGCCGATCCCGTCGTACGGCCGGACGGGCCGACGCCCGGCTCGACGGCCCGTGCCGGGGGCGGCGGGAACTACCTCTCCAACGAGATCGCCTACCGGGCCACGCTGCTGCGGGACCGCCTGGGCCTGCACGACGTGCTCCCGGGCGGCCATGTCCACACCCCTGTGCTCCAGTTCGGCACGGGGAACACCGACCCGGCGACCGGAGCGGTCACGGACCCGGAGTTCGTGCGGAACCGGCTGGACATCATCGCGCAGGTGCGGTCGATCGTGACCGTCGCGATCAATGAGACGGAGCGAGCGCGAGACTGACGCCCAGCCCGGCCAGGACGGAACCGATCACCTTGTTGAGGACCTTCTGGCCGCGCAGCATCAGGGAGCGCATCCGCTCGTGCGAGAAGAAGACGGCGACCACGCCGAACCACAGCAGGTGGGCCAGCGACATGAACAGGCCGTAGCCCACCTGCTGCCAGACCGGGGTGTCCGGGCTGATGACCTGGGCGAAGGTCGAGACGACGAAGAGGGTCGTCTTCGGGTTCAGGACGTTGGTGAGGAAGCCCGTCCGCAGGGCGGCCAGCGGTGTCAGCTCCCGCTCACCGGTCAGGTCGATCTCCACCTCGCCGCGGGTCCGGAAGGTGCGGACGCCGACGTAGACGAGGTAGGCCGCGCCCATCAGCTTGATCGCCGTGAAGAGGTAGGTGGAGGAGGCGATCAGCAGGCCGACGCCGAGCATCGTGTAGGTGACGTGCACCAGGACGCCAGCCGCGACACCCGTGGCGGCGAGCAGCCCGGTGCGGCGGCCGTGGAGATAGCTGTTGCGGACGATCATGGCGAAGTCGGCGCCCGGGGCGATCACGGCGAGGACCGTGATGACGGCGACGGCGAGTATCTGGGTCACGAGGTGGCGTCCTCCTCTTCGGGAGCGGGCTCGTCCTCGGATATCTCCTCGCCCAGCAGGTCACGGGCGAGGAGCGTGGCCCCCGCGACCGCGCCCGGCATCAGGAACACCGCGACGAACGGGACCAGGAAGGCCAGGCCGAGGGGCGTACCGAAGCCCCAGACCAGGGTCTTGCGGGAGCGGAGCAGGGTGAGGCGGGCACGGAGATCGATGCCTCGGCGCTGGAGGGCGACCGCGGCCAGCTCCTCGGTGAGGAAGAAGCCGGTGACGAAGAAGCCGAGCACCGGGACGGCCGTCTGGCCGACGAACGGGAGGAAGCCGAGGGCGAAGAGCAGTACGCCCCACACGGCGGCGCGGATCAGGATGCGGAGGCTGTCGCGGGCCGAGACCCACAGTTCGCGCCACAGGGGGAGGCCGGACTCGGGTGCCGTGCCGTCGGGCGACACGTCCTGGTCGACCTTCTCGGAGAGGTTCTCGTAGAAGGGCTGGCCGATCAGGAGGGTGACCGCGGTGAAGGTGAGGACGGCCATGAGGAGGCCGAGCGCGAACAGGACCGCCGTGAGGAAGCCGCGGAACAGTCCCTGCCAGGGGCTCGACCAGTCGTCGGCGAAGGGGGTGGCCCAGGAGACGAGGTCCTCGCCCCACAGGGCCAGGGCGACGAGTGCCGCCGCGTAGAGGACGAGGGTGATCAGGCCGGGCAGCAGGCCGAAGCCGTACCGCTTGCCGTGCCGGGCCACCCATCGCTGGCCCTTCAGGAGATATCCGAGTCCCACCCCAAGATCGCGCATGGCGAAGACCTTACCGGGGGGCTCCGGGGTGTCCCAGGGGCTCAGCGGGCCTGTATGTCCAGCATCCTGCGCAGCAGGTCCCGCAGGGACAGCCGCTCCTCGTCGGACAGTCCGGCGAGGGGTTCGCGGGCGAAGCGCAGGCCCTCGCGGAGGTTCTGGGCGACCTGTCGGCCCTCGTCGGTGGGGGCGGCGAGTTTCACCCGGCGGTCCGCCGGGTCGGGGCGGCGCTCGACCAGGCCACGGGCCTCCAGACGGTCCACGATCCCGGTCACGTTCGACGGCTCGCACTTCAGCTTCTGCGCGAGCTTGCGCATCGGCAGCGGCTCCAGCGACAGCAGGCTGAGCAGGCGGGCCTGGGCGCCGGTGAGCGCGTGCTCGCCCGCGGCTTCCTCGTAGTCCGTGTAGAACCGGGCCACGACGTCCCCGATCAGCTCGACGACCTCCAGGGTCAGCTCGTCGGGCCGGCGGGTCTTCTGTGGGGTGGACATGCCCTCAAGGATACCCGGTTACTTGACATCCTGAAATATTCAGGCGCATGGTTGTTTCAGGTACTGAAGTAAATCCCGAAAGGCACTGTCATGATCAACCGCGAATGGCACCTCCTCAGCCGCCCCGTCGGCTGGCCGAAGCCCGAGGACTTCGCCCTGGTCGAGGCGGAGGTCCCGACGCCGGGCGAGGGACAGGTGCTCGTACGGAACAAGTACCTTTCCGTCGACCCGTACATGCGCGGCCGGATGAGTGCCGCCAAGTCGTACGCCGCCCCCTTCGAGCTGGGCAAGGTCATGCAGGGCGGGGCCGTCGGCGAGGTCGTCGAGTCCCACGCCGAGGGCATCTCGGCCGGCGACCACGTGCTGCACTTCTTCGGCTGGCGCGAGTACGCGGTCATGGACGCGAAGCACACCGTCAAGGTCGACGCCCAGGCCGCGCCGCTGTCGACGTACCTCGGCGTCCTCGGCATGACCGGCCTCACCGCCTACGCCGGCCTGCTGCGCACCGCCTCCTTCAAGGAGGGCGACAGCGTCTTCGTCTCCGGCGCCGCGGGTGCCGTGGGCAGCCAGGTCGGCCAGATCGCCAAGCTCAAGGGCGCCTCGCGGGTCATCGGCTCCGCCGGGTCCGACGAGAAGGTGAAGCTGCTGGTGGAGGAGTACGGCTTCGACGCCGCCTTCAACTACAAGAACGGCCCGGTGGCCGAGCAGCTGCGCGAGGCCGCTCCCGACGGCATCGACGTCTACTTCGACAACGTCGGCGGCGACCACCTGGAGGCGGCCATCGGCTCCCTCAACCAGGGCGGCCGGATCGCCATCTGCGGCATGATCTCCGTCTACAACAACACCGAGCCCGCCCCCGGCCCGAGGAACCTCGCCCGCCTGATCCAGACCCGCGGCCGCATGGAGGGCCTCCTGGTCGGCGACCACTACGACCTGCAGCCGCAGTTCGTGGCCGAGGTCGGCCCGTGGGTGGCCTCCGGGCAGCTGAAGTACCGCGAGACCGTCGTCGAGGGCATCGAGAACAACCTGGAGGCGTTCCTCGGGGTGCTGCGCGGCGACAACACCGGAAAGATGATCGTCAAGCTGTAGCGCTGCCCGGCCCAAGACGGAGGCCGCACCCCTGGACGTGGGGTGCGGCCTTCCGCTGTCAGCTCGCCAGTGCTGCCATGTGCACCGCTCTGGCCAGGCGGTCGTTCTCCGGGGCCGCGCCGCCCGGGAAGGCGAAGCGGCGCCGGGTGTAGCCGTAGGCGAGGCCGCTGCGCGGGTCGGCGAAGGCCTGGGAGCCCGCCGCGCCACTGTGGCCGATCGCGCCGGCGCCCAGGAACGGGTGCCAGAGGTCGGCGGTCGCCTGGAAGCCGAGGCCGAACGACTTGTGGGTGCGGGCCACCAGGTCGTAGCCCACGGAGTGGAACTGCCCGAATTCCGCCACCGTGTCCGGCTTCAGCAGCGGCGCCTTCCCGTCGACCTCGCTGATCATCGCCGCGTACAGTCCCGCGAGCCCGCGCGCCGAGGCGACCCCGCCGACCGACGCCGGGCCCTTGGCACGGATCAGGCGTTCGTTGGGGAGGGACTCCAGGTCGGTCGGATCGGCCGTGTGGCGGTTGAAGGCGATGGACGCGAGCGTGTGCGGCCCGCCCGGCAGCCCGCCGAGGAGCGATTGCTGGTCGGGGGTCGGGAGCATGGGCTGTACGGTGCGGAAGCGCGGCTCGCGGGAGGCGGGCAGGCCCAGGTGGAAGTCCAGGCCGTAGGGGGCGCGGACCCGCTCCTCGTGCAGCTCCTGGATCGTACGGCCCGTGGCGCGCCGTACGACCTCGCCGGTGAGCGCGCCGATGACCAGGGCGTGGTAACCGAAGGCCGCACCGGGCCGCCAGAACGGCCGCTGGTCGGCGAGCCGTTCGGCCATCGCCCGGTCGTCGGCCAGCTCCGCCGCCGTGAACCCGGAGTCGGTGCCGACCAGGCCCGCCCGGTGCGCGAGCAGGTCGCGCAGGGTCAGCGAGCCCTTGCCCTCGGCCGCGAACTCCGGCCAGTAGTAGGTGACTTTGCGGTCCAGTTCCAGGGTGCCGTCCTGCACGAGCATCGCCACGACGAGATGCGCGGCTCCCTTGGTGGACGAGTAGACGCCGTAGAGGGAGTCTCCGTCGACGCCCTCCCCCACCCACAGGTCGACGACCCGCCGCCCATGGACATACGCACACAACTGCCCTTCGTAGTCGGCCCGTTCTCCGGCGGCGAAGGCGGCGAACTCCTCCCGCACCGCCTCGAAGCCGTCGGCGACCGTGCCGTGGACGGTGATCTCCTGCGTCATCCGCTCTCCTCAACCGAGCCGCTGCTCGCTGCTCCCGCTGCGACCAATGCCCTTCCCACCTGGGCGAACTCCCCCTTCGGATGGTCCCGGAAGTGGGGGTCGGTGCCGAACAGCGATCAGAACGGGTCCGGGGGGAACGGCTCTTGCGGTGGGGCGCACGCGAACCTCCTCTGCATTTTCCTGAGATCGGTACGGCGAGACGTACCTGTTCGACTCAACAGCAACAGGGAGGTCTCGGTGTCACCGATGCCCCGGATGGCCGATGGCGCGGGGGCCACAGGGGGCATGCTGTGGGCGGGTGCGCACGAGACGCGGGCCGAGGAGAGGCGGGAGGGGCCCATGGCGACGATTCCTTCGCTCCCCAGCAGGGACGAGGTGCTGCGCATGGCACGCAGCACCACCGACATCACCGGCCAACTCCTGGACACGGCCGGGAACATCACCAGAATCGCGATCAACACGTTGGACCCGCGGGACGGTTCGGGTCCCGAGCTGCTGCGGGTGCTGCGGCAGACGACGGCGGAGCTGGCGGAGGCCAGCGCGTCACCGCAGGCGCAGGATGCGTTCTACCGGATCGTCGACACGCTGACCCGGCTGGGCACGAGCGGCGCCCCGCTGGCGGTGCACCCGGTGAGCGAACCGGCCCAGGCCCTGCTCGCCGCCCTCGGCGACAGCCTGCTTCCGGTGCTGGACGCCGTGGAACCGGCGGTGGAGGAGGTGGCGGCGGCGCTCGGGGAGCTGGCCGAGGCGATGTCCCCGCTGCTCCCCGCGGCGGCGGGCGTGGCGGCGGGCACCGCCTTGGCCCTCACCCCGGTGATCCGTGCGGCGGCGGACGTCCTGCGCGACTCCTCCCCCGAACTCCGCCGCATCGCCGACGCCCTCACGGCGGCCGTGACTCCCCTGATGGCCCTGCAGGTGGCCCTCGCGGAGCGGGCGGCCGCGGCGGGCGCGGGCATCGCCCGCGCCACGCTCCCGCCCCTGGCCGACCTGACCGAGGCGGCAGCGGCCACGACGAAGGCGGCCCGGCCCGTGCTCCTCGCCGGCGAAGAACTCCTGGTCTCCGGACTGGAACACCTCCAGCCCCTGCTCCTGACCTCCGCGACCCACGCCGGCCGCATGGCCCGAGCCGCCGCCGTACGCATGTCGGCAGCGGTCAGCCCGGCAGCGGACCAAGGAGTGGTGGTGGCCGTCATACCCGCCTAGGGGAGCCTCCCCGATTCGCAGAGGAGAACGGTGCGGACGGCCTCAGGTGCACCACCAGAGGAACTGCTTGCACGTCTTCGACGGCGAGGGATCCGGGGCCGGGGCGGACGTCGTCGGGTCCGCGGCCCGGGTGGTCGTCGGCTGGGCGGTCGCCGGGGCGGTCGGTGCCGAGGTCCCCGTGCCGGTGACGGCGGACTGCCCGGACTTGTCCGTCGCCTTGTCGTCGGGGGACTCGGACGCCTTGTCCTTCCCGGACTCCGAGGCCGACGGCGAGGCCGAGGCGTCCGGAGAGGCGGAGGCGGCCACACCGGACGAGCCACCGGACGCCGCGTCCAGGGGTCTGGCGGTCGGGCTGCTGTCCGTGGAGGAGGAGCCGCCGTCCGCCGTCTCACCACCGGCCGCGGACGGACTCGGGCTGGAGAACGGGGCGTCCACGCCCAGTTCGGCGATGCTCAGACCGCCGGCCGCCAGGACCAGGCCCGCGGCGATCAGAACGGTCCGGCGCCGACGTCGGCGGTGGGCCGCGGCCTTGCGGTCGCGACGGCTCGCGTCGGCACCCGCCGGCCCCTCGGCGGATTCGCCGCGCGTCCGGTCCCGGCCCCGGCCCTGTTCCCGGCGCCGGGCCGCGCGTCCCTGCGGCTCGTCCTCGTCGCCACCGCCGTCGCCGCTGTCGCCGTCATCGCCGCCGTCGCCGCTTTCAGCGGTCTCGTCGGCCTCGTCGTCGTAACCGTCGTACGGGGACCCGTCCTTGTACTCGGTGTTCTCGGTCTCGTACTCGTACGCATCCCGCGGGTACGCGCGGAGCTGTTCGATCGGTGTGCCGCACCCCGGGCAGGCGAGGGCGCCATTGAGGTGCCGTCGGCACGGGTGGCAGTAGTCCATGACGCGGGAAGACTAGATTCCGCACAGGTCACGTTCCTAGGCGCCGCTGTGAAGGTTCTGTAGGGGATCGAAAAACCTCTCGAAAGCCTTGTCGAAACCGTTACCTGTTCGACCCATTGACACCCACACTGCCCCGTCTTTACTGTCACGCCAGCATTTCGAACGTGTGACGAAATCTCGAACACCTGAGGGGCAACTGCCGTGCGCATCACCGGAATCAGCACGCACGTGGTCGGGACGCCGTGGCGCAACCTGACCTACGTACAGGTGCACACCGACGAAGGGATCACGGGAGTCGGCGAGACCCGGATGCTCGGTCACACCGACGCGCTGATCGGCTACCTGCGGGAGGCCGAGGCCAACCACATTCTCGGTTCCGACCCGTTCGCTGTCGAGGACCTCGTACGCCGTATGAAGTACGGCGACTACGGCCGGGCGGGTGAAATCGTGATGTCCGGCATCGCGGTCGTCGAGATGGCCTGCTGGGACATCAAGGGCAAGGCCCTGGGTGTGCCGGTCTGGCAGCTGCTCGGCGGCAAGGTCACCGACAAGGTCAAGGCGTACGCCAATGGGTGGTACACGACCGAGCGGACCCCGGAGGCCTACCACAAGGCCGCCCAGCAGGTCATGGCCCGCGGGTACAAGGCCCTCAAGATCGACCCGTTCGGCACCGGACACTTCGAGCTCGACCACGAGCAGACCCTCTACTCGGTCTCGCTCATCGAAGCGGTGCGCGACGCCATCGGCCCGGACGCCGAGCTGATGCTGGAGATGCACGGCCGCTTCTCCCCCTCCACCGCCGTCCGGCTGGCCAAGGAGCTGGCCCCCTTCAAGCCCGCGTGGCTGGAGGAGCCGGTGCCGCCGGAGAACCTCAAGGCGCTGGAGAAGGTGGCCGCCAAGGTGGACCTGCCGGTCGCGACCGGTGAGCGGATCCACGACCGGATCGAGTTCCGCGAGCTCTTCGAGAGCCAGGCCGTCGACATCATCCAGCCGGACGTCGGCCACATCGGCGGCATCTGGGAGACGCGGAAGCTGGCCGCGACCGCCGAGACGCACTACGTGCTCGTCGCCCCGCACAACGTGGGCGGCTCGGTGCTCACCGCCGCCTCCCTCCAGGTCGGGTTCACCTCCCCGAACTTCAAGATCCTGGAGCACTTCAACGATTTCGCCGACGCGGAGATCAAGAAGGTCGTGAAGGGCGCCCCGGAGGTCGTCGACGGGTACTTCCACCTGTCCGACGCGCCCGGTCTCGGTGTCGAGTTCGACGCCGACGCCGCCGCCGAGTTCCCGCAGCAGCAGGCCCGGTTCGACCTGTGGGCCGACGGCTGGGAGCAGCGCAAGCCGAAGGGCACCGAGCAGTGAGCACCGCCGTCGTCATCGAAGAGCCGGGCGCGCACCGCGTCGTCCCGCACGAGCCGCGTGAGCCAGGTCCGGGCGAGGCGCTGGTCGCCGTGCACGCCGTGGGGATCTGCGGCAGTGACCGCGAGGTGTACCAGGGCAACCGGCCCGAGGGGTACGTCCGTTACCCCTTGACGCCCGGCCACGAGTGGTCCGGGACGGTGCGGGCGGTGGGCGCCGGGGTGCCTCAGTCCCTGGTCGGCCGCAAGGTGGTCGGCGAGGGCTTCCGCAACTGCCAGGTGTGCGACCGCTGCCACGCGGGCGAGACCACCCTGTGCACCGCGGGTTACGAGGAGACCGGCTTCACCCAGCCGGGCGCCATGGCCACCACGCTCACCCTCCCGGCCCGGCTGCTGCACGCGCTGCCGGACGACGCGGACCTCACCGCCGCCGCCCTCCTGGAGCCGGCCGCCTGCATCGCGGCAGCCGCGCTCAAGGGGAACGCCCGGCCGGGCGAGCGGGTCGCGGTGGTCGGCACCGGGACGCTGGGCATGTTCGCGGTGCAGTTCCTGAAGGCGATCTCGCCGTCGGAGCTGCTGGTCGTGGGCACCCGCAACGACCGGGAGGCGCTGTCGCGGCAGTTCGGGGCCACCGACTTCCGCGTCAGGAACGCCGAAAGTCCGGCACTCCCCGACGACTTCGACGTCGTCATCGAGACCGCCGGATCCGCGTCCGCCGCGCGCACCGCCGCCTCCCTGCTCAGGCGTGGCGGACGTCTGGTCCTCACGGGCATCCCGGCGCCGGGCGCCGAGGGCCTCGACCCGACCGACCTGGTCGTACGGCAGCTGGAGGTGCACACCGTCTTCGGGGCACCGCCGGACGCCTGGGCGCACACGGTACGGGTCTTCGGCGCCGGGTTGCTCGACCCGCTGCCCCTGATCACGCACGAGCTGCCGCTGACCGAGTTCTCGCAGGCCATCGAGCTGGTGGGAGCCGGCGACCCGAAGGTCGGCAAGGTGCTGCTCCGCCCCTAGTCGTACGCCGGTCACGGCGTTACCTGACGACGCCGTGACCGGCGTACCACCAAGCCTTTTTCATACCCCGAGCCGCGAACCTTGTCCGAAATATCGAACACGAAGGACAGCTTGTGACCACCGAAGCTTCCGCCACGGCAGCCCGCCGGCCCGGTGAGCAGGCGCTCACCACCCTGGGCCTGGGCGCGCCCGCCCTCGACCCCGCCGACGCCTCCACCCACACGTTCCCGGGCGGCGGCCGTTGGCGCACCGAGATCCCCTCGTGCGAGGGTCCCGAGGCGCTGGCGGTCGTACTCAAGGAGTCCTCCCGGCTCGACGTGCCGATCCACCGGATCAGCCAGGGCAGCGGCGTGTGGATGCTGACCGATGCCGAGATCACCGAGATGGTCGAGGCCACCGACGAACGCGACATCGAACTCTGCCTGTTCACCGGCCCACGCGGCACCTGGGACATCGGCGGCTCGGTGCGCACCGACTCACGCGGCGGCGGCACGCGCGCCCGCGGCCACGACGCGGTCGCCGGGTGTGTCGAAGACGCCGTCCGCGCGACCGAGCTGGGCGTCAAGTGCCTCCTGGTCGCCGACGAGGGCGTGCTGTGGACGCTGCACCGGGCGCGCGAGCAGGGCATCATCCCCGCCGACACCACCCTGAAGGTCTCGGCGCTGATCGGGCCGGTCAACCCCGCCTCGTATGCGGTGTACGAGGGGCTGGGCGCGGACTCCATCAACGTGCCCAGTGACCTGACGCTCGATCACCTCACCGAGATCCGCCGGGTGTCCGGCGCCCCCATGGACATGTACATCGAGGCCCCCGACGACCTCGGCGGATACATCAGGATGTACGAGGTCGCCGAGCTCATCCGGCGCGGCGCACCGCTCTACCTCAAGTTCGGCCTGTCCAAGGCTCCCGGCATCTACCCGTGGGGCACCCACCTGCGGGACGTGACCCTGGACACCGCCCGGGAGCGGGTGCGGCGCGGCCGCCTCGCCCTGGACCTGCTCGCCCGGCACGGCGCGGACGGCGACATGGCGCCGCTCGGCTCCCGGCTGCCCGGGACGCTCAACCGCTTTCCCACCGGCGCCTGAAACGCCCAGGACCTCTCAACGACGAGAAGAACAAGGATGATCACCATGCGCAACCGCAGAGCCGCCCTCACCGCCATAGCCGGAGCCGCCTCCCTCGCCCTCACCCTGTCCGCCTGCGGCCAGGACAGCTCGGGCGGCAGCAAGGACAAGGGCGGCAGTGTCAAGGGAGCCACCATCGGCATCGCGATGCCGACCAAGTCCTCCGAGCGCTGGATCGCCGACGGCAAGAACGTCGTCAAGGACCTGGAGGCCAAGGGCTACAAGACCAAGCTGGTCTACGGCGAGGACGACCCGGAGCAGCAGGTCTCGCAGATCGAGAACCTGATCACCCAGGGCGTCAAGGGCCTGATCGTCGCGGCGATCGACAACAAGTCCCTGAACAGCGTGCTCCAGGAGGCCGCGGACGCCGACATCCCGGTCATCGCCTACGACCGTCTGATCCTCGGCACCAAGAACGTCGACTACTACGCCTCCTTCGACAACACCAAGGTCGGCGAGCTCCAGGCCAACTACATCGTCGACAAGCTGGGCCTGAAGAACGGCAAGGGCCCCTTCAACATCGAGCTGTTCGCCGGCTCCAACGACGACAACAACACCAAGTACTTCTTCAACGGCGCGATGAGCGTCCTGAAGCCGTACATCGACAGCAAGAAGCTCGTCGTCCGCTCCGGCCAGACCGAGCTCACCAAGGTCACCACCCTGCGCTGGGACGGCGCCACCGCCCAGAAGCGCATGGACGACATCCTGACCTCCTCCTACAAGAGCGAGAAGGTCGACGCGGTCCTGTCGCCCTACGACGGCATCTCCATCGGCATCCTGTCCTCGCTGAAGTCGGACGGCTACGGCTCCAAGAGCAAGCCGCTGCCGGTCGTCACCGGCCAGGACGCCGAGCTCGCCTCGGTGAAGTCGATCATCGCCGGTGAGCAGACGCAGACCGTCTACAAGGACACCCGCAAGCTCGCCGACGTCGCCTCGGCGATGGTCGACGACGTGCTCAAGGGCAAGAAGCCCGAGGTCAACGACACCAAGACCTACGACAACGGCTCCAAGGTCATCCCCGCCTACCTGCTGCAGCCGGTGAGCGTCGACAAGACCAACTACGAGGACGTGCTGGTCAAGGGCGGCTACTACACGGACGCCGAGCTCAAGTAGTCCCTCGGAACCACGGGGCCGATCCGAACCCACACTGATTGGAAGGCACGACCATGGCGGGACCCGTCCTGGAAATGCGCTCGATCGTCAAGACCTTTCCCGGTGTCAAAGCGCTCTCGGACGTCACTCTGACCGTCCGCCAGGGCGAGGTCCACGCCATCTGCGGTGAGAACGGCGCCGGAAAGTCCACCTTGATGAAGGTGCTCTCCGGCGTCCATCCGCACGGCAGCTACGAGGGCGAGATCCTCTTCGAAGGAGAGGTCTGCCGCTTCAGGGACATCCGGGCGAGCGAGCACCACGGCATCGTCATCATCCACCAGGAGCTGGCGCTGGTGCCGTATCTCTCCATCGCGGAGAACATCTTCCTCGGCAACGAGCACGCGAAGCGCGGGCTCATCAACTGGAACGAGACCCTCAGGCACGCCACCGAACTGCTGCGCCGCGTCGGTCTCGACGAGCACCCGGAGACCCGGGTCGCCGACATCGGCGTCGGCAAGCAGCAGCTCGTGGAGATCGCCAAGGCGCTGTCGAAGTCGGTGAAGCTGCTCATCCTCGACGAGCCGACAGCGGCCCTGAACGACGAGGACAGCGGCAAACTCCTGGATCTCATACTGGAGTTGAAGAACCAGGGCATCACCTCGATCATCATCTCCCACAAGCTCAACGAGATCCGCCGGGTCGCCGACTCGGTGACGATCATCCGCGACGGGCTCTCCATCGAGACGCTCGACGTGAAGGCGGAGGAGACGACCGAGGAGCGGATCATCGCCGGCATGGTGGGCCGCGACCTGGACCACCGCTTCCCCGAGCGCACCCCGCACCATGCGGAGGAAGGGGCCGCCCCGGCCCTGGAGATCCGCAACTGGACCGTGCATCACCCGATCGACCAGCAGCGCAAGGTGGTCGACGACGTGTCGATCCAGGTGCGGCGCGGGGAGATCGTCGGCATCGCGGGCCTGATGGGCGCCGGCCGCACCGAGCTCGCCATGAGCGTCTTCGGGCGGACGTACGGCCGGTACGCGGGCGGCACGGTCCTCAAGGACGGCACGGAGATCCGTACGAAGTCCGTCGCCGAGGCGGTCGGCCACGGCATCGCGTACGTCACCGAGGACCGCAAGCACTACGGCCTCAACCTCATCGACACCATCAACCGCAACATCTCGCTGACCGCGCTCGGCAAGGTCGCCAAGCGGGGGATCGTCGACGAGCACGAGGAGCGTCAGGTCTCCGAGGGCTACCGCAAGTCCATGAACATCAAGGCGCCGACCGTCTTCGAGCCGGTGGGCAAGCTGTCCGGCGGCAACCAGCAGAAGGTCGTCCTCAGCAAGTGGATCTTCGCGGGTCCGGACGTGCTGATCCTGGACGAGCCCACGCGCGGCATCGACGTGGGCGCCAAGTACGAGATCTACACGGTCATCGACCAGCTGGCCGCCGAGGGCAAGGCGGTCGTCTTCATCTCCTCCGAGCTGCCCGAGCTGCTCGGCATGTGCGACCGCATCTACACGATGTCCGCGGGACGGCTGACCGGTGAGGTGCCGCGGGCCGAGGCCACGCAGGAAGTGCTGATGCGTCAGATGACGAAGGACAAAGAGGTAACCCGATGAGCACGGATGTGACCGCCAAGACCCCGGCCCCCGCGCCGCCGGGCAAGAGCGGATCGGCCACCGGTGACGGCCTGCTCCGGCTGATGCTGGACGGACTGCGCGCCAACATGCGCCAGTACGGCATGCTGATCGCCCTCGGCCTGATCGTCGTCCTCTTCGCGATCTGGACCGACGGCGACCTGCTGCTGCCGCACAACGTCTCCAACCTGGTGCTGCAGAACGCCTATGTCCTGATCCTCGCGATCGGCATGATGCTGGTGATCATCGCCGGGCACATCGACCTGTCGGTCGGCTCGCTGACCGCGTTCGTGGGCGCGTTCGCGGCCGTGCTGACGGTGCAGCACAGTGTGCCCTGGCCGGCCGCCGTGGTGCTGTGCCTGCTGGTGGGCGCGGCGGCGGGCGCGGCGCAGGGGTTCTTCATCGCGTATCTCGGCATACCGTCGTTCATCGTCACCCTCGCCGGAATGCTGATCTTCCGCGGGTTCACGGAGATCCTGCTCAAGGGCCAGACCCTCGGCCCCTTCCCCGACGGCCTGCAGAAGATGTTCACCGGCTTCCTGCCCGAGGTCGGCCCGAACACCAACTACCACAACCTCACGCTGCTCCTCGGCCTCGTCCTGATCGCCTCCGTGGTGTGGCAGGAGGTCCGGGACCGGCGCCGCCAGCAGGAGTTCGCGCTCGAGGTGCTGCCCGGCCGGCTGTTCCTGCTCAAGCTGGTCGCCCTGGTCGCAGCGGTCCTCGCGCTCACCATGATGCTCGCCAGCTACAAGGGCGCCCCGATCGTGCTGATCATCCTCGGCCTGCTGGTGGTCGGCTACGGCTACGTCATGCGCAACGCCGTCTTCGGCCGCCACATCTACGCGATCGGCGGCAACCTGCCGGCGGCGAAGCTGTCCGGCATCAAGGACAAGAAGGTCACCTTCTTGGTCTTCCTGAACATGGGCGCGCTCGCGGCCCTGGCGGGTCTGGCGATCGCCGCCCGCCTCAACGCGGCCTCGCCGAAAGCCGGCCTGAACTACGAACTCGAGGCGATCGCCTCGTCGTTCATCGGTGGTGCGTCCATGAGCGGCGGGGTCGGCACCGTCCTCGGCGCGATCATCGGCGGTCTCGTCCTCGGCGTGCTGAACAACGGCATGAACCTCCTCAGCGTCGGCACCGACTGGCAGCAGGTCATCAAGGGCTTCGCCCTACTGGTGGCGGTCGGCTTCGACGTGTGGAACAAGCGCAAGTCCGGTTCGTAACTCAGCTCGGGCCCCGCCGGAAACGGCGGGGCCCCTCCCTTTACAGGAGCCGCATTATGGAACTGAACAGACGCACGGTCATTGCAGGCGCGGCGGCCGCGGGCCTCGCCGCCACCACCCTCGGCCCGGGCACGGCTGAGGCCGCCTCCGGAGGCAGGAAGCCGGTGAAGGAGCTCTTCGGCAAGCTCGCGGACGGCACCAAGGTGTACCGCTGGTCGCTGGAGAACGGCGGCACGCGGATGAAGGTCCTCAACTGGGGCGGCGTCGTGCAGTGCCTGGAGATCCCCGACCGGCACGGTCACTACGCCAACATCTCCCTGGGCTTCGACAACATCGACGACTACGTCGCGAAGACCCCTTATTTCGGCGCCCTGATCGGCCGCTACGGCAACCGCATCGGCAAGGGGCAGTTCACCCTGGACGGCACGTCGTACCAGCTGTCCGTCAACGACGGCGTGAACAGCCTGCACGGCGGCAAGCAGGGCTTCGACAAGCACATCTGGGACATCGAGCCGTTCGCCAAGGGCTCGGACGTCGGCCTGCACCTGTACTACACCAGCGTCGACGGGGAGATGGGCTACCCGGGCACGCTCAGGACGAAGGTGACGTACACCCTCACCAAGCACGGCGACTGGCGCATCGACTACGAGGCCACCACCGACAAGGCCACCGTCGTCAACCTCACCAGCCACGTCTACTGGAACCTGGCCGGCGAGGGCAGCGGCACGATCGAGAACCACGAGCTCACGATCGCCGCCTCCCGCTACACCCCGACCGACACGGGCCTGATCCCCACCGGCGAGCTCGCCAAGGTCTCCGGCACCCCCTTCGACTTCCGCAAGACCAAGCCGATCGGCCGCGACATCCGCGCCGGCCACGTCCAGCAGGTGCAGGCCAAGGGTTACGACCACAACTGGGTCCTGGACAAGGGCATCACCGCCGGGCCCGAGCACGTCGCCACCCTGCGCGACCCGCACTCCGGCCGCACCCTGCGGATCGCCTCCGACCAGCCGGGTCTGCAGTTCTACTCCGGCAACTTCCTCGACGGCACCCTGACCGGCACCGGCGGCCGCACCTACCGCCAGGGCGACGCGCTGTGCCTGGAGACGCAGCACTTCCCGGACTCGCCGAACCAGCCCGCGTTCCCGTCGACCGTGCTGCGGCCGGGGCAGACGTACCGGTCGACGACGATCCACTCGTTCGGCGCCTGAGTTCCGTGCCTGAGGCCGGTGCCTGAGTTCTGTACCTCAGCTCTGTACCTCAGTTCTGTACCTGAGTTCGGTGCCCGAGTGACCTGAGCCACGGGGCCCGTGACGCGTCGCACGGGCCCCGGGTTCCCGAACTCACACACTTTCCACATCTGTTGAACACCGCCACCCCAGCTTCCGTATCTATGGGTGGCCCGTGCTCCCCCGCGCGGGCCACCCATAGACGACGAGCCCGTTAGCCCCCACCGGGCTCGCCTCATACGGAGGTTCCATGGCCGAAAACGTCACCTCGCTGTTCCGCAGCACCGCGGCACACAGCCCGTCCATGGCGGCGCTGACGCGGGAGGGCGGCGACGGGACCGGCCCGGTGGACTTCTGTATCCCGTGCAATCCCTACTTCCCCACACCGGCGATGATGGACACCATGTCGGCCCGGCTGCGGGACATCGTCACGTACTACCCGAGCAGCGCCGACACCATCACCGCCGAGCTGTGCAACCTGCTCCAGCTCCCGCCGCAGGCCGTGGCCATGGGCAACGGTTCGACCGAGCTGATCACCTGGATCGACCATCTGCTGGTCCGGGAGTCGCTCGCCATCCCCGTCCCCACCTTCGGCCGCTGGACCGACCAGCCGATGGAGACCGGCAAGCGGGTCGACATGTTCCCGCTCCAGGAGTCCAACGGCTTCGCCCTGGACCTCGCGCAGTACGCCGAGTTCATCCGCACCCGCGGCACCAAGGTCGCCGTCATCTGCAACCCCAACAACCCCGACGGCGGCTTCCTGCCCAAGCGCTCGCTGGTGCAGTTCATGGACGCGATGGCCGACCTGGACCTGATCGTCATCGACGAGTCGTTCCTGGAGTTCGCCGACGCGGAGGCGGAACCCAGCGTCGTCCAGGAGGCCATGATCCGGCCGAACGTCATCGTGCTGCGCAGCCTCGGCAAGAACTTCGGTCTGCACGGCATCCGCTTCGGCTACATGGTCGCCAACCCCTCCCTGGCCGGCAAGGTCCGCTCGATGCTGCCGAAGTGGAACCTCAACGCCTTCGCCGAGTACGTGGTGTTCATGCTCAAGGAGCACGGTCCCGAGTACGCGCAGAGCCTGCTGCAGGTGCGCAAGGACCGCCTGGAGATGGCCAGCCAGCTCTCCGCCCTGCCCGGCCTGACGGTCTACCCCTCGCAGGGCAACTTCCTCTTCGTGCGCCTTCCCGTCGGCGCCGAGGGCACCGTGGTCCGGGACCGGATGCTCACCGAGCACCGGATCCTGGTCCGTGAGTGCGGCAACAAGATCGGTTCTTCCAGCCGCTTCCTGCGGCTCGTGGTGCGCCCCCAGGTCGACGTGCGTCGCCTGGTGTCCGGCCTGGAGCAGGTGCTCTACGGGACCAGGAGGGGAGCCGCCGTACCCGAGCTGGGCGCAGGGACCAGCTACAGCTCGGGTACGGCGGCCGTTGACCGGCTGGTGCACGAGACCAACGGAGCCGGAATGCTGGGGCTTGCCGCGCAGGCCATCGGTGCCGGCGCCGCCCCCGCCGCCGGCACCGGCATGCCGCTCCCCGTCGCCGCCCAGCCGGGCGGTGTCGGGATGCCGATGCCGGCGGCAGCCCAGGTCATGCAGCAGCCCATGGGCATCCCGGCGGCCGCCCAGATGCCGGCCCCCATGCCGGTGCCGGCTCCCATGGCCGTCCCCACACCGATGCCGGCACCGATGGCCGTCCCCACACCGGTCCCGGCACCCATGGCCGTCCCCACGCCCGTGCCGGCCCCCGCACCGATACCGGCACCGGCCGCCGCGGTCACCGGCCCCACTCCGCCGGGCGTCCCGGCCCGCGGCGGGCTCACCGCCGCCCAGGTCCGCGGCATGACGGCGCCCGCCCCGGGGCTGGCTCCGGCCCCGGCGACCGGCTGGCCCAACGCCCAGAGCTGGCCGAACGCGGCCGGGATGGGGCAGGTGGGGTAACCCGGACGGGCACGTGACGGGCCGACCTGTCTGACCCACATCTTGACGGCCCGTCACTTTGCCGAACTGACAGCTCCTCGACAGCATCCGTCCCTACGGTGCCGTGTCCATGACAGAAACTTCAGATGCCCGCTCGATCGGGCGACGCACCGTACTGATCGCCACGGGCACCACTGCCACCGTTCTGGCCGTAGGCGCCGCCGCACCTGAAGCCCCCACAGCCGCGCAGACGCCGGACACCGAGCCGGTCGCCGCCGCGGCCGTCTGCACCCTCACGGAGGAGTTGACCCAAGGCCCCTACTACCTCAGCGGAGCGCTCGTCCGCACCGACATCACCGAAGGCAAGGCGGGCATCCCGCTCAAGCTCGCCCTCACCGTCGTGAACTCCGCCTGCACCCCCCTCAGCAACGCCCTGGTGGAGATCTGGCACGCCGACGCGCTCGGCGAGTACTCCGGCTACGTCGGCAACAACGGCCACAGCGAGTCGGACGACGGCACCTTCCTGCGCGGCGGCGTCCTCACGAACTCCAGCGGCGTCGCCAACATCACCACGGTCTACCCCGGCTGGTACCGCGGCCGGTGCGTCCACATCCACGTCAAGGTCCACACGGGCGTGACCCTCACCTCCAACGGCTCGTTCACCGGCGGCACGACCGTGCACACCGGTCAGCTGTTCTTCAACGAGACGATCACGACGGCGGTCGCCAAGGTCTCCCCGTACTCGACCAACACGGTCACCCGCACCACCCTGTCCGGGGACTCGATCTACGACGGCGGAGGCGCCTCGTCCGGCCTCCTCACCCTCACCGCCCTGGGCAGCTCGACCTCCTCCGGCTACACCGGCACCCTCACCCTGGGCGTCAGCAGCTAGCCGGCCCCGCCCGACGACCACGAGCCCGCGCCCTGTCCACAAGGGCGCGGGCTCGTGCGCGTTCCCGGGTGCGGCCGGGCCCACGTCGTCAGGACGTCGGGCAGGTCTTCCATGCCATGTGGTAGACCGTGCTGATGTCGCCGTCCGTCGAGTCCATGGTCATGAAGCTGACCTTGCCGGGGGCGCTGGATCCGGCGTTGACCCGCAGCTCGGTGTTGATGTTGAAGTTGCGCAGGACCCCGCAGGGCGCCCAGACCAGCTGGGCCCAGTCGGTGCTGTCGGTGGCCTGCCAGTCGTCGTTGTACGGGCCGCTGAACGGGTGGGTCTTGGCCGCGGTGTTCGAGGAGCCCTGGAAGTAGTACGAGGCCTTCTGGGTGGCGTTCGCGCCGGACTGGAGCGAGGCGAACCCGCGGTAGTCGGCGCTGGCGATGGCGTAGGTGAAGCCCTGAGGGACGTGCACGATCAGGTTGAGCTGACAGTTCTTGCGGAACGCCGTGGGGTCGGAGTTGCCGCCGGCCTGGGCGAGGTAGTCGCTGTAGGTCACCGTGAAGGCGGTGTTGTCCGGCGAGACGGCCACGGCGGCCGTGCCCTGCGGACAGCCGGAGCCGTTCACCGTGGCGACGTCGATGACGATCTTGTCCGGGGGCGGGTTGTCGATCACGGGAGACGAGTTCTGGGCGGGCAACGCGGTGGTGAGGAGAGCGGCGACCGCACCGCTCAGGAGGAGTCCACCAGCCATGGTTTCTCCAGTCGTGGAGTGGGGGGTTGAGCGCCTCCGGCCCATGAAGAAACTGTGTGGTCCCTGTGAAGGCCGGGGCGGCGATCGCAGCGTAGGGAGTCCCCCGGGAGATAGGCAGGGCGAACTCAGGCCATTCACAGCCGTGGATTTCACACCGCTCGAACATTGTCCGAACTCTGTTGAAAATTGGCCCAGTTGAGCAATGAATCCCCAGCCCCTTCACAGCCGCACATTAAGAAATCCTTCAAATCCGCCCCTAACTTTCTGCGCATGACGGGAAACACAGAGCACCACGACATCAGCAGCGACAACAACGACAACGGCATCGGCGACGACGGTCTGTCCGGCCGTCACCGCCGGTCGAAGAGCGTCCAGCGCCGGCGCGTCCTCATCGGCGGCGGCACCGTCGCCCTCGCGGGCGGGCTCGCCATCGCCGGAATCGCCTCCGCCGACCCGGTCACCAGCACGGAGTCGGACACCACGGCGGCCGCCGACTCGTCGGCGTCCACCTCCGCCACCAGCGTCTGCACCCTGACCGCCGAGGTCACCGAGGGTCCGTACTCGCTCGACGGAGCCCTGGTCCGCGAGGACATCAGGGAGGACAAGGAGGGTGTGGAGGTCCAGTACACCTTCACGGTGGTCGACACCGCCAACGACTGCGCGCCGCTCGCCGACGCCCTCGTCGAGATCTGGCACGCCGACGCCCTCGGCGAGTACTCCGGATTCGTCGGCAAGAACCACCACACCGAGGACGACGACGGCACCTTCCTGCGCGGCGGCGTCGTCACCGACTCCGACGGACAGGCGAAGATCACCTCCATCTGGCCCGGCCACTACGTGTCGCGCGCCGTTCACGTCCATCTGCGGGTGCACACGGACGTGACGCTCACCGACGACTCGTACACCGGCGGGACGCTCGTCCACACCGGGCAGCTGTTCTTCGACCCGGACATCAACGAGACGGTGCAGGCGAGCTCGCCGTACTCCGACAACACCGGGAAGGAGACCGCACTCGCCGACGACACCATCTACGACGACGGCGGCGCCTCCTCCGGGCTGCTGACCCTCACCGCGCTGGGCTCCGGCGTCTCGGACGGCTACAAGGCCACGCTCACCATGGGTGTGGACACCTCTAGCTGACACCAGGGAGCTGACACCCGGGCGGCGGACCGGCGGTTCAGGGGTTCTCCCAGGCCGCCGGCTCCGCCGCCAGCCGGCGTACCGGCTCCGGCAGGGCGTCCGCCGCGAGATCGGCGACCGTGACGCCCTCCAGGATCTTTCGCACATTGGCGCGGAGCGCGATCCACAGCGGCAGCAGCGGCTGGGCGGTGCCCGTGTACTCCAGACCCGTCGGCCGCTCGCCCCGCACCGACACGATCGGGCCGTCGACCGCGCGGATCAGGTCCGCGACCGTGATCTTCGACGCCTCCCGGGCCAGCCGGTAGCCGCCGCCCCCGCCACGCCGGCTGTCCACGATCCCGGCGCGCCTCAGATCGCCCAGGATCCCCTCCAGAAACTTGTGCGGGATGCCCTGCGCGGTGGCGATTTCCTCCGCCTTCACCGGGCCTTCACCCTGCCGTACGGAGACCTCCAGTACCGCCCGTACCGCGTAATCTGCCCGTGCCGAGATCCTCATGCGTCCATTGTGGGGCGTGTCTGCGTGGAGAATGGCCGGACCCGCGCCCCGTAAGATCCGCCCGGGAGGATCCCTTGGCGCTCAGCAGACGTTCTTTCAGTGCCCTCGCCGGCTCGGCCGCGCTCGGTTTCGCCCTGGGCGGCAGCGGCGGCCCCGGGGCGCCCTCGGCGTATGCGGCGCGCACCGTGCCGACCGGTCCCGCGCCCGCCCCGCCGAGAGCCGACGGACAACGGCACACGATCGGGTACGACCACTACTCCCTCCTGGTCGACGGCAGGCGGCTGGTCCTGTGGTCCGGCGAGATGCATCCCTTCCGGCTGCCCAGCCCGTCCCTGTGGCGGGACGTGCTGCAGAAGATGCGGGCGCACGGCTACAACGCGGTCAGCATCTACGTCTCGTGGAACTACCACTCCGCCGCTCCCGGGCACTACGACTTCTCCGGCGTCCGCGATCTGGATCTCTTCCTGCGCACGGCCGCCGAGACGGGGCTGTACGTCGTCCTGCGTCCGGGTCCCTACATCAACGCCGAGATCGACGGCGGCGGCTTCCCGGGCTGGCTCACGGTCACGAGGGGGACGGCACGGACGGCCGACCCGACCTATCTGTCGTACGCCGACGAGTGGCTCACCGCGGTGAACCGGATCGTCCGCCGGCACCAGTTCACCGACGGCGGCGGCACGGTCCTGCTCTACCAGATCGAGAACGAGTACGACGCCCACGTGGGCGAGCCTGCCGGACGCGACTACATGTCCCACCTGTACAAGAAGGTGCGCCGGGACGGGATCGACGTTCCCCTCTTCCACAACGACAAGGGCAGGAACGGGTACTGGATCCCCGGCTCCTTCGACACCGGCGGTGAGAAGGGGAACTGGCTGTACGGCTTCGACGGGTATCCCTCCCCCTCCCAGCCGCCGCCCGACTGGGGGCACTTCGGGGTCGGCGGGCTCAAGGGCGGTGCCACGGCCAGTCCGAAGACGCCCGGGTTCGTTCCCGAGTTCGGGGGCGGCTGGTTCGATCCGTGGGGCGGGGTGTGGTTCAAGGGGAAGGGGTACGCCGAGTCGCGGCGGACCCGGGACGCGGCCTACGAGCGGCGCTTCTACCTGACCAACCTGGCCAACGGCATCACGCTGCACAACGTCTACATGACCTTCGGCGGCACCTCGTGGGGCTGGCTGCCCGCGCCGGTCGTGTACACGTCGTACGACTACGGCGCGGCCGTCGACGAGGCGCGGAACGTCACCGAGAAGATCGCCCCGATGCACCAGCTCGGACATATGTTCCAGCGTGTGCCCGACTTCGCCAGGCTGGACCGGGCGGCGGAGGTCAAGGCCGACGGGCTCAAGGTGTACCACCTGAAGAATCCGGACACCGAGGCGCATGTGTACGTGGTGCGCAACGACGGTGCGCAGGAGGTCACCGCCGACCTGCCGACCGCGGCGGGCGACGTCGAGGTGACCGTCCCGGCCCGGGACGCCCGGATGCTGACCACCGGGCTCTCCCTCGGCAAGCGGAAGCTGCGGTACTGCACCGCGCAGCCCATGATGCTCCTCACCGCCGGACGGCTGGACATCGCGCTGTTCACCGGGCGGTACGGGGAGATGGCGCACCTCGTCCTGGAGTGCCCGAGCGAGCCCTACGTCCAGCGGCTGGACCCCGAGGCCGCCTGGGTGTACGACCGGGGCGCCCTGCACGTGACCGCGCCCCTCGGCAAGGGCGGGCTGACCCGGGTGCTCGTCGACCGCGGCGAGACCGACACCCCGCTGCTGCTCCTCTTCGCCGACGACGCGACCTCCGTGCGCCTGTTTCCGTACGACACCCCGTCCGGCTCCGTGCTGGTCTACGGCCCGGCGCTGCTGCGGCACGCCGAGGTGAGCGGCTCCACGGTCCGGCTGACCGGCGACACGATCCAGGAGACCGGCCTGGAGGTGTGGGGGCCGCGCGGTATCGACAGCGTGGAGTGGAACGGGCGCGCGGTGCCCACGCGGGTGACGACCTCTTCGAGCCTGTGGGGCACGGAACTGGTGCCCGGGGTGCCGCAGACCGCCCTGCCGGAGCTCGGCGGGTGGCGGCGGCAGCCGGAGAACCCCGAGTCCGCGCCCGGGTTCGACGACTCGGCGTGGCCGGTCGCCGACAAGAGGACCTCGTACAGCACCACCCCCGTGCCCGGCGGACAGCCCGTCCTCTTCGCGGACGACTACGGCTTCCACTACGGCGACGTCTGGTACCGCGGGCACCTCGAAGGCGCGAGCGGCCTGGAGTCGGTGTCCCTCGCCTACAGCACGGGCACCCAGGGCATGCTCATGGCCTGGCTGGACGGCGAGCCGCTGGGCACGCACCGGATGCCGGTGCCGGACGACAGCACGGTCAGGAAGGGCAGCTGGGCGGACACGGCCGTCTTCTCCCTCTCCGGGCTGTCCAAAAAAGCACGCAAGAGGCTCCGCGGGAAGCTGCGGGAGGAGCCCGGCGGCCATGTGCTGTCCGTCCTCGTCCGGCGCATGCAGCACGACCAGGACGGCAAGGCGCTCGACACGCACAAGGTGGCGCGCGGGCTGACCGGAGTCTCCTTCGAGGGCGCCTCGCCGAAGGTGAGCTGGCGGCTCCAGGGCGAGGCGGCCCCCGATCCCGTGCGGGGACCGCTGAACAACGGCGGGCTGTACGGGGAGCGGGAGGGCTGGCACCTGCCCGGGTTCGCGGACGGGTCCTGGCAGGCCGCCGGCTTCCCGCGGGCCGACCACGGGCAGGGGGTGACCTGGTACCGGACCACCTTCAGGCTCTCCGTGCCGGGCGGCATCGACCCCTCGGTCGGACTGGTCCTGGAGGACGACCCGGCCCGCGCCTACCGCGTCCAGGTCTTCCTGAACGGCTGGAACATGGGCCAGTACATCAACGACGTGGGCCCGCAGCACACCTTCGTCCTGCCGAACGGCATCCTGCGCACCCGCGGCACCAACACCCTGGCCCTGGCCGTCCTGTCCGACGGCACGACGGATTCGGGGCCGGGCCGGGTGCGGCTGACGCTGCTGGGCAGCGCGGCCGGAGGAGTACCGGTGACCCCGGTGGCCTCCCCCGGCCGCTGACGACAGGGCCTACCCGAGCCGGATCACGTTCCAGGACAGCGGCTCCAGTACGGCCGTGAGGCGGCCGTCGCGCAGGGTCGTGCCCTCCACCCGGTGCGGGGCGACCCGCTCCGGCTCGTCGAGGGTGTTGCGGGCGTCGGGGTCGGCGTCCGCGAGGGCGCTGTGCTCGACGACGGAAGCCAGGCCGAGGCCGTTCAGGGCGACTTCGAGCGGGAGCGGCTCGGTGCGGTCGCGGTTGACGGCGAACACGGTGACCGTGCCGTCGTCGGCGCGGACCGCGGTGGCGTGCAGCAGGTCGGTCTCGCCGTACTTCTCCGTCTCGTACGTCGGTGAGTCCACGCGGACGTCGAGGACCTGCCCGCGCCCGTACCGGGAGGCCTGCGCGAACGGGAAGAACGTCGTCTGCCGCCAGGCGGGACCGCCCGGTTCGGTCATGATCGGCGCGATGACGTTGACCAGCTGGGCGAGGCAGGCGACGGTGACCCGGTCGGCGTGCCGGAGCAGGGCGATGAGCAGTGAGCCGAAGACCACCGCGTCCAGGACGCTGTAGTTGTCCTCCAGGAGGCGGGGGGCCTCCGGCCAGTCCGCGGGGTCCTGGGCCCGGGCGTGCGCCTCCCAGCGGGACAGGTACCAGACGTTCCACTCGTCGAAGGAGAGGTTGATCTTCTTCTTGGACTTGAGCCGGGCGCCGACGTGGTCGCAGGTGGCGACGACGTTCTCGATGAAGGACTCCATGTCGACGGCGGAGGCGAGGAAGGAGCCGACGTCGCCGTCGACGGGCTCGTAGTAGGCGTGGAGGGAGATGTGGTCGACGAGGTCGTACGTCTCCTTCAGGACCGTGGCCTCCCATGCGGCGAAGGTGGGCATGGCCTGGTTGGAGGAGCCGCAGGCGACGAGCTCGACGTGGGGGTCGATCTGGCGCATGGCGCGGGCGGTCTCGGCGGCGAGGCGGCCGTACTCCTCGGCGGTCTTGTGGCCGGTCTGCCAGGGGCCGTCCATCTCGTTGCCCAGGCACCAGAGCCGGATCCCGAACGGATCCTTGTCGCCGTGAGCGGCCCGCAGGTCCGAAAGGGCGGTGCCGGAGGGGTGGTTGGCGTACTCCTGGAGTTCCAGGGCCTCGGCGACGCCTCGGGTGCCGAGGTTGAGGGCCATCATGGGCTCGGCCTGCGGACCGATCTTCCTGAGGAAGGCGATGTACTCGGACAGGCCGAAGCGGTTGGTCTCGGTGGAGTGCCAGGCGAGGTCGAGGCGCCGGGGGCGGTCCTCGGCCGGGCCGACCGAGTCCTCCCACTTGTAGCCGGAGACGAAGTTGCCGCCGGGGTAGCGCACGGTGGTGACGCCGAGTTCGCGGACCAGGTCGAGCACGTCCGTGCGGAGGCCTTCGGCGTCGGCGGTGGGGTGGTCTGGTTCGAAGACGCCCGTGTAGACGCACCGGCCGAGGTGTTCGACGAAGGATCCGAAGAGACGGGGGTCGACCGCGCCGACCGTGAACGCGGGATCGAGGGTGAAACGGGCGGTGGTGCGCTTGCTCATGGGGTCCTTTCGGAGCGGTACCGCTGAAGAATCGGAGAATCTGTTCGACATCTCGGTTCGACGTTTCCGTTCGATATCTCGAATTGTGCTCGCATACCCGAACGGGACCGTAAAATTCGAGCGCTTGCGCGTCAATGGGCCGGACCGGACTTTCGAGCAGCTCCGGTGACCGCGGTGATCGTTCCCGGTTGAACCACGGTCGTCGGATCCCATGACGCGGACACATCCGGGCGCGTAACCTCGGACAAGCCGCCGACCGGCGGTGAGAAGGGGGAGCGATGGACATCGCGGGCGCGCGGCGGCGGGCTGCCCGGATCGCCACGAGATGGCGGCGCACCCGTCCCGGTTCGGGCAGGCGCGGCCTCGCCGCCGACCTCACCCGTGCGGTCCGTGCGAGACCCCGTCCCCCCTCCGACGTACGCGAGTTGTGCCGGGCGCTGTGCGAGGCCATGGGTGACCGGCGGTCCGGGCGGCCGGTCGAGCTGCGCTTCGAACGCTTCCCCGACGAGATCGAAGTCACCGGTCTGTGGGTGGAGTTCCAGGACTTCGACCTGGTCATCGTGGAGGAACGGGCCGAAGCGTTGCAGCAACTGGTCATCCTCGGGCACGAGTTGTGGCACATGCACGCCGGGCACCGGCACCACCACGGCGTCGGCGCGGCAACCGTCCACGCGCTGGCGGGCCTGGACGACATCGCCCTGACCGTCGCCGCCCGCAATGGCTCCCGCGCTGCCGACGAGGCCGAGGCCGACGACTTCGGCCACCGGCTCGCCACCGCTTTCCGCCCGTACGTCTCCGGCCTCGGCCCCGGGGCGCCCCTCGACCCCGTGCAGCGTTCCCTGGGCTACCGCGGACGCGGAGGAGCCGTGCGGTGACTCCACTGGCACTGAACCCCACGGAATTCCTGAGCGGGTTCTACATCTCCTTCTGGATCCCGACCGCGGTGCTGACCGCCGCTCTGGTGATCAAACTGCCCACGATCATCCGGCTGTGGCGGGACCCGCTGCTGCGCGCGGTGGGCGGACTGCTGCTGCTCGCCTGCGCGGTGTTCGTGTTCGTCACGCCGTCGACGATCGCCTGGACCAACCGGGTCACCGGCGTGCCCAACATCTCGGCGCCCTGGTGCTACTCGCTGCTCACCGCGTTCTGCGGCTCCTGTCTGCTGCTGATCATCGCCTGGCGCAACGGCCTGGCCGACCGGTCCGCCGCGACACGCCGCGCGATGCGCTGGGTCGTCTGCGTCTACTCCGGTGTGATCGCCTCGCTGTGGGTGCTGTTCGCGCTCGCCGACGCGCCCGTGGAACGGCTCCGGGACCTGGACACGTACTACGCCAACACGCCGTTCATGCGCGAGGAGATCCTGCTCTACCTGGTCGCGCACGCCGTGGCCTGCCTGATCACGTCCAAGCTGATCTGGAGCTGGGCCCGCACCGACGGCCTCGACGCCTGGCTGCGCTGGGGGCTGAGACTGCTGGGCGCCGGCTACGTGCTGAACCTGGTCTTCGACACCTTCAAGCTCGTCGCCGTGGCCGCCCGCTGGACCGGGCGGAACCTGGACTGGTTGAGCACCAACCTGGCGCCGCCGGTGGCCGCTCTGTCCGCCATCCTGGTCGCCGCCGGCTTCATCCTCCCGCACGCCGGCCAGTACCTGCACGACCGCTGGCGAGTCCGGCTCGCCCACCACGAACTGCGACCTCTGTACCAGCTGATGCGGACGGTGAACGGGGGTGGCGTCCCGCTCGTGCTGCACGCCACGGCCGAGCTGCGCCTGACCCGGCGCGAGACGTTCATCCGCGACGTGCTGTTGCCGCTCGTCCGGCACATCGACACGGACCTGAGCAGGCGGTCGTACGACGCCGCGCTCGACCTCGGACACCCGCCGGAGAGGGCGAACGCACTGGCCGCCGCGGTGGGCATCCTGGACGCCATCGAGGCCAGGAGCCGCACGCCGGAGCCCCCCGAGACGGCCGTCGGGCCCGACACCACGAACCTGCTCCGGGAGATCGGGGCCGTGTCCCGAGCCCTCCGGCACCCCGACGACATCGAGGCGGTACGCACACGTGCGGCCGCCCCAGCAGAGAGCGTTCCCGTACATGAGTGATCGCAGACCCACTGCCGTCGTCCTCGGCGGCTCCCTCGCAGGCCTGCTCGCGGCCCGCGCGCTGGCTTCCTTCGCCGACCGCGTCGTCGTGGTCGAGCGGGACGCGCTGCCCGCCGGGCCGGAGCCGCGCAAGGGCCTGCCGCAGGCCAGGCACGTGCACCAGCTGTGGTCGGGCGGGGCGCACGCCCTGGAGCAGCTGGTGCCCGGCGTCGTCGGGCGGCTGCGAGAGGCCGGAGCGGCGCGGCTGCCGGTGACGACGGACATCGTCGCGCTGTCGCCGTACGGCTGGTTCCGGCGCTGGGCCGAGTCGGCGTACATGATGACGTGCAGCCGGGACCTGCTGGACTGGGTCGTGCGGGCGGAGATCCTGGCCGACCGGCGGATCGAGCTGATGCCACAGGCCGAGGTGCTCGGGCTGGAGGGCACGGGCGCGGCCGTCACCGGGGTACGCATACGGGCGCACGACGACGCGGAGTGCACCCTCGTGGCCGACATGGTGGTCGACGCAACGGGGCGCGGCTCCCGCACCCCCCAGTGGCTGACCGCGCTCGGGCTGCCCACGGCAGATCGGCGGGAGGTCAACTCCGGTATCACGTACGCGAGTCGGCTGTTCCGGGCGCCGGACCAGGCGCGGGACGGATTCCCCGTCGTCAACATCCAGCCGGATCCACCGGGCGGAGGACGCCCGGGGCACGGCGGTGTCCTGATGCCCATCGAGCACGGTCAGTGGATGGTCACCCTCTACGGCAGCCGGGGCGCCGAGCCCGTCGCCGGCACCGAGGACTTCGTGCGGTACGCCCGTGAGGAGCTGCGCCATCCCGTCATCGGCGACCTGATCGCGAACGCGGAGCCGCTGACCGATGTGTCGTTCACACGGACCACGGCCAACCGCCGGCACTTCTACGAGCGGATGCCGGTCTGGCCGGAGAACTTCGTGGTGCTCGGTGACGCGGTGTGCGCACTGAACCCGGTGTACGGGCACGGGATGTCGGTGGCCGCCCAAGGCGCCCTCGCCCTACGGGACGTGATTCACCGTCAGGGCTGGGGTGCGCGCGGTCTGTCCCGGCAGGTCCAGAAGGCGGTGAGCCGGCCGGCGCGGGCGGCATGGGACCTCGCCATCGGGTCCGACGTCTTCTATCCCGGGGCGACGGAGGGCGGGCCGACTCTCCGGGAACGGATGACGGCCGCGTACGTGGGACGCCTGCTGTACACGGCCACCGGCAACGGCCGGATCGCGCGCAGGGTCACCGACGTGACGTCGCTGGAGCGGGGCGCGGAGGTGCTGCTCGCCCCCGGCGTGCTCCTCGCGGCGGCACTCGGCCCGCTCAAGCCGGCGCTGAGCGGGCCGCCGCTGACGGCCGAGGAACGGAAGGCGGGCGGGCTGTTGTGAGGTCCGGGGCGGCCGGCCGGCGAACGCGGGCCGGGGCAGCCCCGGGGCGGTCAGCCCGCGAACGCCGGCTGGCGCAGTCCCTTGCCCGCCCCCGGTACCACCAGGAGCGATCCCGCCATCGGGTGCGGTGCCGTCAGCCCCACGCGTGCCGTCGTGATGTACAGGTCCGTCAGATCCGGGCCCCCGAAGGCGCATGCCGTCACCCGTGGGGTCGGCAGTTCGATCACGCGGTCCAGCTCGCCGTCCGGCGTGTACCGGCGCACCGCGCCGCCGTCCCACAGCGCCACCCACACGCAGCCGTCGGCGTCGACCGTCAGCCCGTCGGGGAAGCCCGCGCCGTCCTCGATCTCCGCCAGCCGGCGCCGGTCCACGGCCCGCCCGTCCTCGTGGTGGAAGACGTCGATCCGCCGCGTCGGCGAGTCTATGTAGTACATCAGGCGGCCGTCGGGGCTCCATCCGGTGCCGTTGCTCACCGCCACGTCGTCGAGGATCACCTCTGCCGAGCCGTCGCCGGTGATCCGGGAGAGCGTGCCGCCCCCCGGCGCCTCGTCGTAGCGCATGGTGCCCGCCCACAGCGAGCCGTCCGGGGCCACCGCGGCGTCGTTCGCGCGGCGGCCGGGGACGGGCTCGTGGCGCAGCCAGCGGAAGGTGCCGTCGGGGTCCAGGAGGCCCACGCCGTCCCTGAGGTTCAGCACCAGGCCGCCGCCCGCCCGGGGCTTGGCGGCGCCGACGTGCTGGTGCGTCGTGCGGACCGTGCGGCGGCCGGTCGACGGATCGTAGGTGTGGATCCGTGATCCCAGGATGTCCAGCCAGATCAGGTGGCCGGCCGCGGGATCCCAGGTCGGACCCTCGCCGAGCGTCGCCTCCGCCCGTACCGCCACCTCGTACGCGGTCATGCCGGGCCCCGGTGGCCCAGGCGCTCCGACAGCTCGGCCGCGCCCTTGGCGGCGAGCTGCTCCAGCTCGGTGCGGCGCTCGTCGCTCCAGCGGATCATGGGCACGGAGATGGACAGGGCGGCGACGACCTGGCCCGTGCGGTCGCGCACCGGCGCCGCCACACAGCTCACGTCCGGGTTGGACTCGCGGTTCTCCGCCGCGATGCCCCGCTGCCGGATCTCCGCCAGGGCCTCGCGCAGGGCGCCCGGTTCGGTGATGCTGTTGGGGGTCATCGCGACCAGCTCGGCGCCGTCCGGGATGCGGGCGGTCAGCTCCGGCTCGGGCAGCGAGGCCAGCAGCATCTTGCCGACCGAGGTGCAGTGGGCGGGCAGCCTGCGGCCGGCCGCCGACACCATGCGCACCGCGTGCGTGGAGTCGACCTTGGCGATGTAGATGACGTCCGTGCCCTCGAGGATGGCCACATGGACCGTCTCGTCGCAGGTCTCGGCGACCGAGCGGGCCACCTGCTGGCCCTCGGCGGCGAGGTCGAGCTGCTCGGCATACCGGCTGCCGAGCTGGTACGGCCGCACGCCGAGCCGGTACCGTCCGGGCTGTCCCGGTACGGGCACGATGTACGACCGCGCGGAGAGCGTGGTGACCAGTTCATGCACGGTGGTGCGCGGCAGCTGGAGCTTGCGCACGATGTCGGGGGCGGAGAGCGTCCCGTCCCCGTCGAGGAAGAGCTCAAGAATGTCGAGAGCCCGGGTCACGGCAGGTACGAGGCGTCCCACTTCCGGCCCCCTCCCTTGGGTCTGGCGCCTGCGTTCGAGATTTCAACAGGCGATCGGCATGACGAACACAGGCTAGTCATAGTGGGCTCGGCCGGGCAATGGTCGTGCGAGGCGTGAGGTGCGGCCCGTTACCGCTGCCGCTTTCCGGGTCCCCCGGAGTCGGTCGGCCGGAGCCGCGCTATGCAGGGATGAGGTGCGTCGAACCGGTCAAGGCTGGTGAGCTCGAACGGGGCCCTCATCTCCGCGAGGGCGCCACGCATGAGCCCGAGGTGCAGAGAGCAGACGACGCTCGGGCGGCGGTCGGCGACCGCACGGAAGGGGCAGTTGCGCAGCAGCACCGTACCGCGGTCCTCGCTCGCTGAAGGGGCGAAGCCGAGCCGCTCGAAAAGTGTCTCGACCTCCTCGATCGATTCCTCCGCCGTCTGCCGGGAGAACGGCGCAGGCCGATCGGCCAGATAGTGTCCCCACTCCTCACCCGCTGCGATGGCGGCATCGACCGGAGCGGGCGAGGTGGCGGCCAGGTGGCCCGCGAGGATTTCGGCCAGGAACTGGTAGCCGTCCTTGGATTGTTCCGTCTCCGGTGCCGCCGGGACCGCCGAGTAGACCATGCGGGGCCGGCCCGGGCCGCTGGGGCCGGTTTGTTCCTCTTGCATGAGGCGGGCCTGGACCAGCCGGGTGAGGTGGAAACGAACGGTGTTGGCGTGCAGACCGAGTTCAGCGGCGATGTGCTGGACGGTCAACGGCTTGCCCGCCTGCCGCACCGCACTGAGGACGGCGGTCCGGGTCGCGCCGGTGGTCCGGTCGGTGTCTGAGGTCTCTGGTACAGCCATGAATGAATTCTCCCAAATCTGTTGGAGAAACCAAAGAGGCGAAGTGCCCGGCACGCGGGGAGCGTGCCGGGCACTTCTCGAGGGGGGAATCAGGCCGCGGCAGGGCGGTTGCGCCGAAGGCCCAGTGCCAGCAGCAGAACGATCACCACCGCCAGCTCGGCCAGGTCGCAGACCACGTCGAGTGCACCGACAGCTTCCGGTTCACCCGCTTCCGGGCCGAAGGGAAGGCCCGCGGTGCGGCTCACCGTCCACACGACCAGCGTGGCGACGTTGGCCAGGATCCCCAGCCACAGCACCGGAGACCGGTCGTCGAACCAGGCCACAGCGGCCCACACGATCTCGAACGCTCCGAGGAGGGTGAAGAAGAGGCCGGCTGCCCACCATTCCTGCCGGTGCTCGGGAACGACCGCGTAGTGGATGAGGCCCGCGGCCACCGAGGCCACGACTGCCACCCGCAGGAGGTCGGGAGCACTGGCGACAGGCGTTGCCTGGCTGGTTGTCACGCCGCTCATCAGTGGCCTCCGGTGGTGGGCGGGTTACCCACGATGAACTGGCCGGCTCCACCTCGGGAGAGGTCCCTCATCTTGTGGTTGACGAACGTGTAGGCGCCCGGGTCGTCCAGGGTGAACTCGACGAATCCGCCCTGGGTCGGCTGCAGGTCGAGGGTCTGCATGCCGCCGTGGTCGGGGTTGTCCTTCCGCGGCACGTAGCTCCCCTCCTTCCACGCGGTGTCCCAGATGGTGCCGACGGTGTGGAACGCCAGGTCCTCGTTGATCGCGGCGTTGTCCACCCAGACACGGATCCTGGAGTGCGGTGCCACCTTGATCGGGGAGTAGACGTACTGGTTGTAGTACCCGTTGAAGGCCACGCCGTCGTTGGTGCCGGCCATCATCTTCTTCAGGTCGCCCTCCTTGCCGTTCGGGCCGAGGTAGAGCTCGGACTGGACGAAGACGAACTCCTTGTCCACCTTGTCCAGACCGGGCGGGTCGATGACGACCGCTCCGAACATCCCGTTGCCCATGTGGTGGATCATCGGGTCCGCGCCGCAGTGGTAGGTCCAGATTCCCGCGTAGTTGGCCTTGAACTCGTAGACCAGCGACTCGTGGGGCTTGATCTGGCGCATCTGGACCTGCGGGGAGACCTTCGACGCGTGGAAGTCGATGGAGTGGTTCATCGTTCCGTCGTTGATCAGCGTGACCCTGAAGGTGTCGCCGACCTTGCCGTGCAGGGTGGGACCGGGCGCCTGGGCGGCAGCGGAGCCCGCGCCGTGTCCATGGCCGTGGAGGGGGAACCGTCGGCGGGGGCTGCGGTGGAGGCGGTGGACCCGCCCTCGCTCACCGCGGTCACGTTCTGAGGCGCATCCGCCTGCGAGTCGGTCCACAACGGGATGGACAGGGCGGCCGCAAAGGCGACCGCGCCCGCCACCACTTTCGTCTTCAGCATCGCTGCCTTCTCCTTAAACGAGTCGCGCTGACTAGTTTTTATCAGAGAAATATAAGGAAGCGGCTGTGCCCTGCGTCACTGCAGCAGCGGCAACGGCAACACAGGCGGGTCATCACGTCGCGGTTGGATCCGGACGGCCCGCCTGTCGGCCGCCGCCCGGGCGTACCCTCGATGGGCGACGATGGTCCCCATGCCGCCCTCCGGAAAGCGCCCCGCCAGTCCCTTCACCCCGCTCGACTTCCAGCTGGTGCTGCTGCGCCGCATGGCCGACCACAATCCGGACCTGGTCGAGGGCGCCCGCCGTGAGCTGGGTGTCTCGATCGCGGACATGCGGGAGGCCAACAAGCGCTGGCAGGCGATGGTCCGCTCACCGCGGACCCGCTCGGCGGCCTCCCGGTACCGCTCGGTCCTCGGGCACCCGGAGTCCGAGACCAAGCGGGTCATCGGCGACCTGGAGTGCAGGGCCTGGCAGTGGCCACTCCCCCTCTGGCCCGACCTGCGCTTCGAGGTGCTGGTCTCCCCCGACGGCGCGGTCTGGAACGAATGGCTGATCCGCGCCCCCGGCGCCCCCGCCCCGACCCTGCGTACCGTCGATGACCTCACCCCCTGGTCCTGCACGGTCGACGAGGCGGCGCGTACCTTCGCCCCCGCCCGCCCTCTGGAGGGCACGGCTCCGACCCGCTGGGGGCTGGCCTTCACGGCTCCGGACGCGCGGGGCGTACGACGGAATGTCGTCGCCGAGTTCACCTGGGGGCTGCTGCAGCGGACGGCAGTCAGCGAGTAGCGGCCGCCGCGAGGATCCCGGCGACGACCTGGTCCACCGATCCGGGGTGCAGGAAGAGGAACAGGTTCGGCTCGACGAGCTCCAGCTCCATGACCCGGGGTTCCCCGTCCTCCCCATCGACGAGGTCCACACGCGCGTACAGCAGCTCCGGCGCGTCCGGTACGGCGGCCAGGGCGCGCTCGGCGACCGAGAGTTCGGCCGAGGTCGGGGTCCACGGCTCCAGGTCGGGGTGCGGCACCTTGTCCGCGTCGTACGCCGCGCCGGGCGCCAGGACGGCCCGCTTGCGGCTGGCGTGCAGCAGACGGCCGCCGAAGAACTGCAGGGCGCGCTCGCCGCTGACGTCGATGCCCTTGACGTACGGCTGCACCATCGCGGTGAGCCCCTCGTCGTGCATCCGCGCCAGGTGCCGTACGGCCGTCTCGCGCTCGCCGGGTGTGTAGCGCGCGGCGAGCCGGGCGCCGGCGCCGAAGGTGGGCTTGACGACGAACTCGGTCTCGTCCGGCAGCTCGGGGGCGTCCCCCGGGGCGAGGTACCGGGTCGGTACGACGGGCACCCCTGCCGCGGCGAGGTCACCGAGGTACCGCTTGTCGGCGTTCCAGCGCACGACGGCGGCCGGATTGGCGAGGCGCGTCGCCTTCCCGACGCCCTCCGCCCATGCCACGAACTCGTCCGCGCGCCAGCTGTAGTCCCAGGTCGAGCGGATGACGACGAGATCGAACCCGCTCCAGTCGGTCCCGGGGTCGTCCCAGTGCACGGTGACGGCCTCGGCCCCGGCGTCCGTCAGGGCCGCCGCCAGCACCGGCAGGTCACGGTCATGGTGGGGCTGATCGCCGGAGTCGTAGGTGGCGAGTGCGATGCGGGGCATGTGCCGCAGGCTAACAACCCGCTCGCGCAACCGTTCCAACGGGTTTGACCTTCCCCTTCGGTGAGGCCCCAGCATCGGTGGCGGAACGACGAGCGGACGTACGGGGGTGGCGGCGCATGGAGCTGCTGACGATCGGGGCCTTCTCTAAGGCGTGCCGGCTGTCGCCGAAGGCGCTGCGGCTGTACGACGAGCTGGAGCTGCTGCGGCCCGCGCGGGTCGACCCGGACACCGGGTACCGCTACTACGCGGTGGGGCAGCTGGAGCGGGCGCGTCTGGTGGCGTGGCTGCGGCGGCTGGGGATGCCGCTGGCCTCGATCCGGCAGGTGTGCGCCCTTCCGCCCGCGGCGGCCGCCCGGGAGATCCATGCCTACTGGGCGCGGGTCGAGCGGGAGACGGCCGTGCGGCGTGACCTGGCCACGTTCCTCGTCGACCACCTGACCGCAGAGCCGAGGAAGGACACCGCGATGCTGGAACTGCGCTACTCCGCCCACTCCGACACGGGGCGCGTACGGCCCACCAACCAGGACACGGCGTACGCGGGCGCACGGCTGCTCGCCGTGGCCGACGGGTTCGGTCCCGCCGGGGCGCCCGCGAGCAGCGCCGCCGTGGAGGCGCTGAAATTCCTGGAGCGCGAGGAGCTCCCAGCGGGCAGCGTGCTGAACCTGCTGGAGGACGCCGTGCAGGGCGCGAGCCAGGCGGTCCAGGACGTGGCCGACGGCAGCGAGGACATCGGCACCACGCTGACCGCGCTGCTGTGGACGGGTTCGCGGCTGGCCCTCGTCCACATCGGCGACTCCCGCGCGTACCTGCTGCGCGACGGCGGCCTGTTCCGGATCACCCATGACCACACGGTCGTCCAGTCGATGGTCGACGAGGGCCGGCTCACCCCGGAGGAGGCCACCGCCCATCCGCAGCGGGCCCTGCTCCTCAAGGTGCTCGGCGGCGGCACGCCCCCCGCTGTGGACCTGAAACTGCACGACGCCCTGCCCGGCGACCGGTACCTGCTCTGCTCCGACGGCCTGTCCGGTGTCGTACCGGACGACCGGATCGGACAGCTGCTGGCCTCCGCCACGGCCCCGGACGAGGCGGTGCGCGCCCTGGTCGACGAGGCGAACGAAGCCGGCGGCCCCGACAACGTGAGCTGCGTGGTGGCGGACCTGGTGGAGACGGCGGCCTGACACCGGCGGACGGCGGAGGGGAGGGGGATCGGCGGAGCTGCCACTCGCGTCTGGCCTGAGCACGGTCGTGGGGACGCGGCGCCTGGTGTAGGAAGGGTGCTGTCGTCTCCCGCTGCCGTCTCCTACAGCCGTCTCCTACAGCCAAGGAGTGCTCCGCGTGTCCTCCCTCTTTCCCGCCCTGGTGGGTGGTTCGGGCCGGCGTGTCGCCCTGCGGTTCGGCGAACGGTCGCTGACGTACGCGCAACTGGGTGCCGCTGCGGGTGCCGTGGCCGCCCGGATCCGTGACGCGGGCCGGGTGGCCGTGTGGGCGACCCCGGAGCTGGAGACGGCCGTCGCGGTGGTGGGCGCGCTGCTCGCCGGGGCGGCCGCGGTGCCGCTCAACCCGAAGTCGGGGGAGAAGGAGCTCGCGCACATCCTCTCCGACAGCGCGCCGTCGCTGGTGCTGGCCGCGCCGGGTGCCGAACTCCCGGCGCCGCTGGCCGACTTGGAGCGGGTCGACGTGGACGCGCGGGCCACCGGGACCGTCCCCGAGGACCGTACGTCCGAGGGCGTCCCCGCCCTGATCGTCTACACCTCCGGCACCACCGGACCGCCCAAGGGCGCGGTCATCCCCCGCCGGGCGGTCGCCGCGACCCTGGACGCGCTGGCCGACGCCTGGCAGTGGACCGGCGACGACGTCCTGGTGCACGGGCTGCCGCTGTTCCATGTGCACGGGCTGGTGCTGGGCGTCCTCGGCCCGCTCCGGCGCGGCGGATCCGTGCGGCACCTCGGGCGTTTCGACACCGAGGGCGTGACCCGGGAGCTGACCGGTGGCGCGACCATGCTGTTCGGGGTGCCGACGATGTACCACCGCATCGCCGAGGCCCTGCCCGGGGACCCGGAGCTGGCCAAGGCGCTCGGCCGGGCCCGGCTGCTCGTCTCCGGCTCGGCCGCGCTGCCGGTGCACGACCACGAGCGCATCACGGCGGCGACCGGGCAGCGGGTGATCGAGCGGTACGGCATGACGGAGACGCTCATGAACACCAGCGTGCGGGCCGACGGGGAGCCGCGCGCGGGGACGGTCGGGGTGCCGCTGCCGGGCGTGGAACTGCGGCTGGTGGAGGAGGACGGGACGCCGGTGGCGGAGTACGACGGGGAGACCGTCGGCGAGATCCAGGTACGCGGCCCGAACCTGTTCACCGAGTATCTCCACCGGCCCGACGCCACCGCCGCCGCCTTCACCGCCGAGGGCTGGTTCCGAACGGGGGACATGGCGGTGCGGGAGCCGGACGGGTATGTGCGGATCGTCGGGCGCAAGGCCACCGACCTGATCAAGAGCGGGGGTTACAAGATCGGGGCCGGGGAGATCGAGAACGCGCTGCTGGAGCATCCGGGGGTGCGGGAGGCGGCCGTCACCGGCGAGCCGGACGCGGACCTGGGCGAGCGGATCGTGGCGTGGATCGTGCCGGCCGATCCCCAGTCACCGCCGCCCGACGAGGAGTTGGCCGATCACGTGGCCCGGCGGCTGGCCCCGCACAAGCGCCCGCGTGTCGTCCACCACCTGGACGCCCTTCCCCGCAACGACATGGGGAAGATCATGAAGCGGGCGCTGCGCGGTGGCTGAGCGGCTGTCGGCGCGCCAGGTCACGGCACTGGTCTGCGACGCCACGACCTTCACCGAACTCCCCCACCCCGAAGGGAAGTCCGAGCCGGACGGGCCGATCTCCTGGCAGGGGTACGACGCCTCGCGCGCCCGCGCCGCCCGGCGCACCGGCGAGGAGGAGTCCGTCGTCTGCGGCACCGCGAGCGTCGGGGGCACCCGGGCCGTGCTGATCGCCTTCGAGTTCGGCTTCCTGGGCGGCTCCCTGGGGCGGCACACCGGCGACCGGCTGGAGGCGGCGTACACGCATGCCCGGGCGCACCGTCTCCCGCTGGTGACGCTGGTCGCCACCGGCGGCAGCCGTATGCAGGAGGGCATGCTCGCGCTGACCCAACTCCAGCGGGTGGCCCGGCAGTCGGTGCTCACCCGTGAGGCGGGCCTGCCGCAGATCGCCGTGCTGCGCGACCCGACGACGGGCGGTGGCTGGGCCACTCTGGGCGCCGGGGCCGACATCACTCTCGCCCTCCCCGGCGCTCAGGTCGGCTTCGCCGGCTCCCGGGTCCGTCCGGCGGACGCCGATCCGGCCGCCTACACGGCGGAGGCACAGGTGGCGGCGGGTTCGGCGGACGCGGTGGTGCGGCCGGAGGAGCTGCGGGAGACGCTGGGGCTGTGGCTGCGGCTGCTGACCACGCCGGCGGCGGAGGCCCCGCCGCCTCCCGCCCTGGGCCCGGCGGGTCTCCCGGCCACCGGCTGGGAGGCCGTGCTCCGCGCCCGCTCCCCCGAACGCCCGCGGGCCGAGACCTATTTGGACGCCTACTTCACCCGCCGTGCCGCTCTCGCCGGCGACCGCTGCGGGGGCGCCGACCCCGCCGGGATGCTGTGCGGCTTCGGCGAGCGGGACGGACGTACCGTCGCGTACGCCGCGCAGACGGGGACGAAGACCCGCCCCGCCGGATATCGCACCGCCGCCCGGCTGATCCGGCTGGCGGACCGGCTGGACATACCAGTGCTGACCCTGGTGGACACGCCGGGCGCGGCGAACGACGCCGAGGCGGAGCGGCAGGGGGCGGGGGCGGCGATCGCGGACCTGTTCGGGGCGGTGGCCGCCGCCCGCACCCCGGTCACCACCCTCGTCATCGGCGAGGGCGGCTCGGGCGGGGCGCTGGCGCTGGCGGCACCGGGCAACACCTGGGCCACGCCGGACAGCTACTTCTCGGTCATCGCCCCGGAACTGGCGGCCGCGATCCTGAAGCGCCCGCCTCAGGAGACGGAGGCGACGGCCGACCAGCTCCGGATCCGTCCGCAGGACCTGGTGGAGCTGGGGGTGATCCGCGGCATCGTGGACCACCTCTGACCGGCGTCCTCCGCCGCCCCGCGCCCGCTTCGGCCCGACCGCCCGGGTCACCCTCCGGTCGCCGGGCCGCCCGGGGCGAAGTCGAGACACTGTCGGCTGCTTTCCGCAACAATGGGGCTTTCCTCATTCGGGAACACGGGGGGCGGGCCGCGCCATGGGCAGGTTGGTGGAGTTCAAGACCGAGGACGGCGGCGTCGTCGTCGTCGTGGAGACGGCGGACCCTACGACGGGATCCCGTCTCGTCTCGCGTGGCGAGGGACCGGCGGCGCAGACCGCCCGTACCTTCGAGGGCGCTCTGGACGGCGTGCGCGCGGCGGCCCAGTCCGCGCTGCGGGTCTTCCGGGACGGCGCGCTGCGGCCCGACTCCGTGGAGCTGGAGTTCGGGGTGAAGCTGACCGCGGAGGCCGGGGCGGTCATCGCCAAGGGCGCGGCCGAGGGGCAACTGGTCGTCAGGCTCAGCTGGGCGTCGGGGCAGGGATCACCGGCCGCCCCGGACGCGTCGGAACAGCGGCCGCCGGAATCGGTGGCCACGGTCCCGTCGGCCGCGGAGCCCACCGCCGGGTCATGAGCGGCGCTGCCTGGCACGCCCGGATCGAGTGCGGGCGCATGCAGGGGGCGGGCTTCCTGGTGACGCCCAGCAAGTTGCTGACCTGCGCGCATGTCGTCCAGGACAGCCCCCTGGATCCGGTGACCGTGACGTTCCCGAACAGCAGGGAGCTGTGCGGGTTGCCGGCCACCGTGGTCGTGCACGGCGGCTGGCAGGACGGCACCGACCCCGGCGACCTGGTCGTGCTCGACCTGGACCGCGAGGTGCCGCTGGCCCCGGCCCGTTTCGCGCCGCCCGGGGCGGAACTCGGCGTCCCCGCCCCGGACCTTTTCGCGTACGGCTTCCCCGAGCACTACGACGAGGGCATGCTCGCCCGGTACCGGGCCCTGCCGCCCGCTCTGATCGCCGACGAATGGGTGCAGTTGGAGGCCGTCACGGCCCATGGGCAGCCGCTCGCACCCGGATTCAGCGGCGCGGCCGTGACCCTGCGGGACGGCCGGGTGGTCGGCATGGTCACGCAGATCGCGTCCGAGCCGAACGTCCTCGTCGGCCGGATGCTGCCCACCGTGGTCATGGCCCGCTACTGGCAGGGGCTCGGCGAGCTGGTCCCCGTCCACGGCGGCGCTCCCGGCGCCACGAGACGGCTGTACGGGCTGGTTCGGCGGGCGGAGGCCGCCGGGCTGGACTGCGATCCGAACCGGCTGTACGTCGACGCCGTGGGCCCCCTCGGCCCACCGCTCCCCCCGGAGGGCTTCTCCTCGCTGCGGCCGACGGTCGAGTACGTGCAGTGGGAGGTGCCGGATCCGGAGGCGGTGACGAGGCTCGCCGACCGCCTGGAGCAACTGCTGGACACGTCCCCGGCCCGCGCGGCCACACCCCTGTCCCCCATAGTCGTCGAGATCGAACACAGCGGCGCGGGCGGCGACGAGGTCACCGTCGAGGTGTCCGCGTACCGCGACGGACAGCGCCGCCGGGTGGGCGCGGGCCGGCTGCCGCGCACCGGTGTACGGAGCTACGTGCAGGAGCGCCTCGACGAGGCGTTCGCCCAACTGGCCCCCGACGCCGATGAACTGATCGCCTTCGTGCTGCCACGCCGCTGGTTCGACGAGCCGGTGGCCGAATGGGAGTGCGGCGCCGACGACTCCACGCCCCTCGGCTGCGCCTACCCGGTCGTGGTGACGAACCGGGACCGGCACCGTGGCGGTCGGAAGCGTCACGAGCTGGCGAAGAAGTGGCGGCGCCTCGACGCCAGCCTCGGCGCGGCGCCGTACCGCGTCGAATGCGGCACCCGGGAGAGACCGTCCAGCCTGCGCAAGCGGCTGCGGGACGAGGACACGGAGCTGGCCGGTTTCGCGAGCCCCGCCGTGGCGGCGGGAGAACACTTCGACGCCGGTCTCAACCTCCCCGTTCCGGCGCTGCTGTGGTCGCGCACCGGCTGTTCCGGAGGCGCCCACGACGACCCCTGCGACGGCTCCGCGTTCCTCGACGAGCTCACCGCTTCCGTCGCCGGCGTCCCGCCGGCCGAACTCCCCCGCCATGTGAGGACGTTGCGCGAGGCGGCGGAGGCCGCCGACGAACCCGACAGGCACTGGGCGAGAAACGTGCAGTTGCTGTGGGACGACCCGCGCTGCTTCCCCCTGCCCTCCGCCAGTCTGCACTCGCCCGTCGCCTAGCCCATCACACCCCATCAACCCATCACCCCGTCACCCGTCACCCGTCACCCGTCACCCGTCACCCCGTCCGCGTCACGGAGAGAAGAGCCCATGCCCCTGTGGCCCGTCTACACCGGCACGAAGGAGCCGCACGACGGCATCACCGAGCTGCCGGCTCCACCGCCCTGGCGGGCCTTCGACGGCGGGCCGACGCTCGGCACGCCCTCCGACGGCGACGACGCCTCGGCCACCTCCCCGGACCGCACCCACCGCGCGGCGACGTACCAGGCCACACCGCAGACGGTGCAGCTGGTCAACGCGGCGCTCTATCTGCGCCGCCCGCTGCTGGTCACCGGCCCACCCGGCACCGGAAAGTCCTCGCTCGCCTACGCGGTCGCCCGCGAGCTGAGGCTCGGGCCGGTGCTCCGCTGGAACATCACCAGCCGCAGCACCCTCCACGACGGCCTCTACCAGTACGACCCGCTCTCACGGCTGTACGCGGCGCGGCGGACGGCGGCGCCGTCCGCCGAGGAGCCGTCCGACAGGGCACCGGACGACAGGGCACCGGACGACGGAGCGCCGACCGGGTCGGGCATCGAGGACCACCTGCGCCTCGGCCCCCTCGGTACCGCCCTTCTCCCGTACGCCCGCCCCCGCGCCCTGCTCATCGACGAGATCGACAAGAGCGACCTCGACCTGCCCAACGACCTGCTGAACGTCCTGGAGGAGGGCCAGTACGAGATCCCCGAGCTGGTGCGGGCCGCCGGTCGCACGCCCACGGCGGAGGTGATGGTCGACGGCACCGACGAACGGGTCCCGGTGCGGCGCGGCCGGGTGCGCTGCCACGCCTTCCCCTTCGTCGTCCTGACCAGCAACGGGGAGCGCGAGTTCCCGCCCGCGTTCCTGCGCCGCTGTGTCACTCTGCGGCTGCGCCAGCCCGACGACCGCCGCCTCGCCGACATCGTCCGCGCGCACCTGGGCGAGCCCGACGCCTACGCGCAGACCCTGATCACCCGCTTCCTGTCCCGGGTGGGCGGCGGCGACCTGGCCACCGACCAGCTGCTCAACGCGATCTATCTGGCCCGCGCCTCCGATCTCGGCGCCGATTCCCTCGACGAGCTGGCGGAGCAGCTCATGCCGTATCTGGGGGAGGTCCCGCAGGCCGATGCCTTCTGAGCGTTCCGGCACCCCGGAACCCCTGGCCCGCCTGGCCGACGTACTGGCTGCGGCGGCCGGAGGCATGCGCCCGACCCCGCTCGAACTGGCCGAACTCCTCTGGTTGGCCCGGCAGATGGAGCCCGAACCGGGCTCCCCGGACCCCCGGCCGGAGTCGGCAGCCGGACAGGAGCCCGCAGGCGCACCGTCCTCGCCGTCGACGCCGGACCAGGGCCAGGACCGGGATCGGAACCAGGACCTCGATCAGGACGGGGGCCGGGGTCAGGATCAGGAACCGTGCCCGCCGCCCGGGACACCGCGCGCCACGCTGCACCTGCCGTCCCCGGCACCGGAGCCGTCGGCGCCCGTCGCACCCCATGTCTCCCTGCTGGCCCCCGCGCCCTCGATGCTGCGCCGTCCGCTGGCGCTGCAGCGCTCTCTGCGCCCGCTCAACCGCCTTACCGACGCGCCGCTCGGCCGCGAGCTGGACGAGGCGGCGACCGCCGACCGCATCGCCCGTCTCGGAGCCGCCCCCGAGTGGTGGCTGCCGGTCCTGCGCCCCGCGCGGGAGCGCTGGCTGCGCCTGAACCTGGTGTACGACGACGGCCCCACCATGCCGGTCTGGCGCCCCCTGGTGCGCGAACTGCACACGGCGCTGGCCCAGTCGGGGGTGTTCCGCACGGTGGCCCTGTACCGCGCGGGCCCCGAGGGCTCGGTGCACGGCCACGGCGCGCTCATCCCCGCCGACCGCCGTACCGTCACCCTCCTGATCAGCGACTGCATGGGTCCGCAGTGGCGCCAGGGCCCCGTCGGCGCCCTGTGGTACGCCACGCTGCGCCGCTGGGCGCACCGGATGCCACTGGCCGTCGTACAGCCCCTGCCGGAGCACCTGTGGCGGACCACGGCCCTGCCCGCCGCGCCGGGCCTGTTCTCGGCGCCCTTTCCGGCGGCTCCGGCGGCGAGACTCGCGTTCTCGCCGTACGACACTCCCGTCACGGACGAGGGCGAGGACGCCGTGCCGCTGCCCGTGCTGGAGCCGGGGCCGAGATGGCTGGCGAACTGGGCGGGGCTGCTGGCCGGGTTCGGCGGGTCCCAGTTCCCTGGCGCGGCCGCCCGGTTGGGCGGGCCGCCGGTGCCGGACGACACGGAGGACCGTACGGACGTCGCCCGGCTCTCGGCCGAGGACCTGGTGATCCGCTTCCGCGCGACGGTCTCCCCGGAGGCGTTCCGACTGGCCGGCCATCTCGCCGTCGGCCGGCCCGACCTGCCCGTCATGCGGCTGGTCCAGGCGGCGGTCGAGCCCCGCCCCCGGCCCCAGCACCTCGCCGAGGTGATCCTCAGCGGCCTGCTCACCAGCGTCCCGGGGCCGCCGGGCTCGTACCGCTTCCGGCCGGGGGTACAGGAGCTGCTGCTGCGCGGCCTGCCGCGCACCTCACGGATGCGCACCGCGGAACTGATGGCCCGTGTGGGCGGGTTGATCGAGGAGCGGGCGGGTTCCGCGCCGGGCGAGTTCCGGGCGGTGACACCGGCGGCCGGCGGCACCGAGTCGGCGGCCACGCGGGAGGCGTTCGGGATCGTCCGGCCGGAGGTCGTGCCGCGGTTGTCGGCGAGCGGGGCGGCCGCGGGGGCCCTGCCACCGGGTCTGCGGGGCCGGTACCGGCCGGTGCGCCGGTTGACCGGACCCCTGTCGCCGACCGGACCGCTGTGGCTGGCCGAGGACACCGAGGCGAGTCGGCTGGTGGCGCTCCGGCTGCACGCGGCGCTGCCCGATCCGGCACGGCGGGAGGCGTTCCTGCGGGACGCGCAGGCCCTGAAGGAGATCAGGCACCCGAACGTCGTGACGGTCCACGACACCGGCATCGAGAACGACGTCCCGTACGTCGTCATGGAGCATCTCGACGGCATCGGCCTGGACAGCCTGGCGGCGCCGAACGGTCACCACCTGCCGGCGCCGCTGCTGGTGTCGATCGGCGTTCAGCTCGCGCAGGCGTTCCAGGCCGTCCACGAGGCGGGCATCACGCACGGCGGCGTCGCCATGTCCCGGGTGGTGCTCCTGCCGGACGGATCCGCCAAGCTCAGCCTCTTCGAACCGGGCCGGAGCCCGGGTCCGGCGGGGGAGGCCGACGACCTGCGGGCGCTGTCCGCGGTGCTGGCGCGGCTGGCCTCGGGGAACTCACGGCCCTCGCTGCCCCTCGCGCCCGATCGGCTCGGGCAACTGCCCGCCTCCCTGCGGGAGCCGTACGCGTACACCCTCAACCTGCTGATGTCGCGGTCGGCCCAGGAGCGGGCGCAGGGCAGGGACCTGCTCTCGGACGCGCAGTTGGTGACGCCCGTGGCCCGGGCGGCCTACGAGCAGCGCCGCTACTACGTGCTGGACGGCCTGCGGGCCGAAGTCCCGGGCGGCTCCCCCGAGTTCTCGCCCCTCGCCGCGGCTGTGCTCGCGATGCTGCTGATCAGGCCCGGCCGCATGATGTCCGACGCCGACCTCAGGGCCGGGCTGTGGGAACAGGCGGAAGCTCCGCGGGACGCGGCGGCCGTCCTCGACGCGATCGTGGCGGAACTGCGCGTCGCCCTGGGTCCCGGAGTCCTGGCGAGCGGTGCCGACGGCTGCGCCCTGTACACCGGGGCCGACTACGTGGACCTGGAACACAGCGGTGACCTGGACCGCAAGGCCGTCGTCCTGGCCGCCCGCGCCCGGCGGTCGCACGGAGAGAGACGTCTGCGGTCCTTCCACGAGGCGTACGACCTGATCAACCAGGCGCTGAACCTCTGGCACGACACCGAGGCGCTCCCCGACGTCCCCGGGCCCGCCGCCCGCGCCGCCCGCGCCCAGCTGCTCCAGCTCCGTCTCTCCCTGCTCCGCAGGCGCGCCGAACTCGACCTGGAACTGCGGAGGTTCGTGAGCGCGAGCCAGTACCTCACGGAGCTGCTGCGCACGTATCCCTTCCGCGAGGACTACCGCCGTCTGCTGGTGCTCGCGCTGCGTGGGCAGGGCCGCGTCGAGAAGGCACTGGAGGTGTGCGAGGAGTACGAACTGTCCGGCGGCCGCAGCCCCGAGCTGCTGACCCTGGCACAGGAACTGCGCGAGGAGTACGGCAGGGGACCACAGGGCACCGTCGGCTCCGACGACCCGGAGGCCGACACCGGCCCCTCTGCCGCCCCCGGCACCCCCGCCGCCCAGGAGACCCCGGCCGACCTGCGCACCGTCGCCTACTACGACTTCGCGGACGGACCCCAGGACCCGGACACCCGCGCCGCTCTGGGCCGGGCGGTCTCGCGGATGCTCACGGCGAGCGGTCTGGACCCGGAGGAGTACGAGCTGCTCGTGCGCGACGACGGGTGCACGGTGGTCACCGGCGAGGGTGTCTCCGCGCTGCCCCTCCTACTGGCCACCGCGCGGCAGTTCACACAGCGGCTCGTCGAGCTGGGCGGCATCAGGCTGCGGGTGGCGTTCTGGTGCCTGCGGGACGCGGGACGGGTGGTCGAGCGACCCGACGAGGAGGCGGTGCGGAAGGCACTGGCCGCTTCGGACGCGCGAGGCATCGTCGCGGTTCCCCCGTCCCTCCGGGCCGCCGTGGAGGCGAGTGCCTTCCCCATGGTGCTGGAGCCCCTGACCGACGAGCCCGCGGACGGCTCGTACCGGCTGGCCTTCGTGGCACGGGACATCTACGACGGCACCTCCCCTCGGCCTCCGGTGCAAGGCCCCTTCCCGCTGCCTCCCCGGGCCGTGCTCCCCGAGCCCGCCGGTGAGACCAGGACCGTCGTCTACCGCACACGGGACGACGAGCTCGGCCTCACCCGGACCCAGGACACCGTCGGCTACTTCGAGGTGGATCTCACCCTGCACCGGGTGGAGCTGGACAGTGCCAGGCCGTCCGCCGACGGAGGTTACGTCTTCAGGGTCAGGGGCGACGCGTCCTGGCGGATCGCGGACCCGGTCGAGGCCACCGTCCACGGCGGCGGTAGGACTCCGTCCGCGCTCGTCCAGGAGCGGGCGGAGGCGTGCCTGGACGAGGTGACGCTCAACTTCCCGCCCTCCCGGGCCGCCCAGGCGCGGGCCGCGTTCGACGACGCCCTGGTCCGAGGAGCCGTACCGGGTTGCGTGGTCCTCTGGGACGTCACCCTGACCACGACGCCCTCCTCGCGTTCCGGTCCGCCGGCCCGACGCCACAGGTCCAAGGTCGCCGGCTCCGTCAGGGCGGCCGAAGCCGTCGTGTTCGGTTTCGACGGGACGCTGGCCCGCCTCTATCCCGGGAACGGCGCGGCCGGGGTCGCCCGTGACCTCGCGCGGCTGCTCATGGACGAGGTCCTCGAACCGTGCCCGCACCCCCTCGCCCTGCTCCGCGCGTTCGAGCAGCACGAGGCGGCTCTGCGCTCGCGGCTGGCCGAGGTGGAGACGGCGGCCGCCCGCAGCGCGGAACCCGTGCCCCATGCCGACCTCCTGGTACGCACCCTGGCCGACAAGGGTGTGCCGCTGGCCGTGGTCACGGACTGCGCGCCACGGGCCGCGACGGCCTACCTGGTCGGGCGCGGGCTCACGGACTGCCTCCCCGGGGGTGTCCACGGACGCGACGACGGCCACTCCCGGCTGATGCCCTCTCCGGACGCCGTGCTGAGCGCGGCCGCCGGCCTGGGGGTGCGCCCCGGCGACTGTCTGGTCGTCGGCTCCACCGACGCCGAGTGGGAGGCGGCCCGTGCCGCGGGAGCCGAGTTCGTCTACCTGACCGCCAGACCCGAGCGGCTCGGCGAGGACCCCGTGCTCACGACCGTCGGCCTGGGCTCCCTCCTCCATGGCGCCCGATCCCGCTGAACCCCCCGTTCAGCCGCACCCCGCCCGGCCCCCTCCAGAAGGCGCGGCCCTCCCCCGCCCCCGCAGGATGCAGAAAGAGGCCCGCCACCCGGCGGCACCCCCACGGCCAGCTCACCCGGGAGGATCTGCCGTGACCGTCAGCCTGGAGCAGCTGCGCCGGTGCCACTTCGCCGTCGACCTGGGGGCGGCCCGCACCCGGGTGTATGTGAAGGGTGCCGGCCTCGTCGTCGACCAGCCCTCCGTCGCCGCCGTGAACACCCGGACCGGCGCGCTCATCGCGGTGGGCGAGTTCGCGGAGCGGATGACGGGGCGGACGCCGAGTTACATCCGGGTCGTGCGGCCGGTCTCCGGCGGTACCGTCATCGACATCGAGATGGCCCAGCGCATGCTGCGCCATCTCCTCGGCGACAAGGTCCGCCGCGCGCTGCGCCGCAAGGCCCGCCTCCGGGCCGCCGCCTGCACCCCGCACGACGCCGGCCCGCTGGCCCAGCGGGCCACCATCGAGACCCTGGCGGGCCTCGGTGCCCGGCGCGTCGAGCTCGTCGACACACTCATCGCCGCCGCGGTCGGCTGCGGACTGCCGGTCGAGCAGCCCCAGGGCACGATGATCGTCGTGTGCGGGGCCGCCGCCACCCAGGTCGCCGTCCTCTCGCTCGGCTCGATCGTCACCGCCGAGCGGGTCCCCGTGGGCGGCGAGGCCGTCGACCACGCGATCGTGCAGCATCTGCGGCACGAGCACGAACTGATGCTGCCGAGCCAGTCGGTACGGCCGTTGCAGCTCGCCCTGTCCGGCAACGGCCTCACCGCGCACGGCCCGTCGACCACGGAGATCCACGGGCGGGACGTGGCCACCGGCCTCGCCCGGTCCGTGCGGGTCGACACCGCGGCCGTACGGGACGCCATCCAGACCCCGTTGACGGCCGTGCTGGACGGTATCGGCAAGGTGCTGCGGGTGTGCCCTCCCGATCTGGTGGCCGACCTCGCCGACGTCGGGATAGTGATGGTCGGCGGTTCCGCGCTGCTCCCCGGGTTCGACGAGATGCTCAGGCAGGCAACCGGCATGCCGGTGGCCATCGCCGAGCGGCCCGACGTGTGTGCCGTGCAGGGCATCGGCGCCATGCTGGAGGGCAAGATCGAGCCGCTGGTGCTGGATCCGCTGGCCGCCTGAAACCGCCAGTGACTTTCGTCAGTACGGCAGGATCCGTCCCGAAGGCGTCCTGCGGTCGATCTCCTGCCCGCGGGGTGCGGCAGGCCGACGGGTGACACGAACACGGATCCGGCGGTCCATGACGCCTCCTCAGGCCTCGGACTTTCAGGTCTTCCTCGCACTGGCTCGTACCGCTCTTTCGGTACGAGCTCCGTGCCCCGTACCTGATACGTCCAAGCCTCGCCCTCGACCCGGTCTGGCACATCGTGCCCACGTATCGGCCGCCCATGCCTCCCCGGCAGGAGATACGAGAGGTCCGCCTGCTCCCCGGGGAGGAGGCGGACCTCGGAAACCGCGTCAGCTCAGGCCGAGGCTGGAGAGCGCGGTGGTCCAGTCGGTGACGATCGCGTCCTGGGCGTCTTCGAGGCTGACGCTACCCGCGCAGACCGCCTTCTTGAGCTTGTTCTCGACGGTGTCCTTGTTCGCGGCGGTCTTGGTGCCGTACTCGGGTTCGGGCCAGAGGTTGAGCTCGCTCTTGGGGGAGCCGCCGAGTTCGAGGGGGACGAAGTGGTCCTCCTCGTAGTCGGAGGTGCTGGTGTCGGTGTAGCCGTACTCGACGATCTGCTTCTTCTTCAGCGCGGTGGTGTAGGAGCTGGACGGCCGTACGGTCGCGGTCCAGCCGGAGACGCAGATCGTGGAGTCGATGGTGTCCTGGGTGACGTCGGAGTTGAACGCGCCGGGCTGGCAGCTGGGGTCGGGCAGGGGGAGGTAGGCCTGGCTGCAGGTGGCGGCGTGGGCGGTGCCGGTGGTGAAGGTGAGGCCCGCGGCGGCGAGGGCGAAGGCGGACAGGGTGGTCACGAGGGGGCGCGGTATTCGGGACATGTGGGGGTCTCCCGGTGCTGTGCCCGGCAGGGATTCCGGGCGGTCGTGGGCATGACAGCACCAGGGTCTCTATGCGGGTAGACCCCTTTGCCGGGCCAGGGGTGGCTTGGTTGAATATTTGACTGCGCCATGACAGTCGTAGGTGAAGTCATGGCCCAGGCTTGGTTGTTGACGTGCCGGACGGGAACGGGAGCGCACCTGCGCCGCCGGCCCTGGGACGCGGTGTGCGGGGGCAGGGTGGAGGAACCCGCGACGGAGGGTGACCCGACGCCGAAGGACGCGATGCCGGAGGACGCCGCGTCGGAGGACACGGCGTTGCAGGACACTGCGCCGGAAGCTCCGTCACCGCGGTCCGCGGCCGGTGAGCAGGACGGCGGCACGGGCGACGGCGGCCTTCGGATCTCGTACGACCCGCACCACGGCCATCCCGGCCCCGGCGCACCCGACGCGAGCGCGCCCCCGCCCCGGCTGTGGCGGTGTTGGGCACTGCCGCCGGCGGCCTTCGCGGCCGGTGTCGTACTCGGCGGTGCCTTCGTTCACGTGGCCGGGGCGTCCACGGCGGACGGAGCGTCCACCACCCCCAGCGGCGGGCCCTCCACGACGAACCCGGAGCCGGGCTGCCGGGCGGACGCCTGCTTAAGCCGTGCCCCCCAGGCGATGGACTGCCAGTGGGACGCGGTGACGGCACGTCGGACCTGGCTGCGCGGGCTGCGGACAGAGCTCCGCCACAGCCCCTCCTGCCAGGCCGTCCGGGGCCGGATCCAGAACGGCACCAAGGGCGACGGGGTCGGCATCACCGACCAGCCCTGAGCCCGGAGGGGGCTTTCGGCCGGGATCACCGCGCCCCGGAGGCGGCACCGCGCCCGCCGCCGGCGCACCCTGTGCGAAACCACGGTCCCGTAACACGTGAATCACAGCGCCGGCTCCTAATCTCGCCTGCCCATGACGGGAAACCACACCCACGGAAGGATCTCCATCCGCTCATGAGCAAGCACAGGAAGCACAAAGCCCTCCAGGTCCTGGCCGGCACGACCGCCGGTGCCCTGACGCTGGCCGCGGGCGTCGTAACCATGGCATCGGCGTCCGAGTCGGGCGGGTCGGGCTCGGAGGCGGCCACCGCCTGCACCTACACCCTGTCCGATACCTCCGCCGCGGTCGGCGACAACCCCCGCCACGTGGTCACCGGCGACGTCGACGGCGACGGCAACGCGGACGCCGTCACGGCGAACAACGACGCCGACTCGGTGTCGGTGCTGCTGGGCAAGGGCGACGGCACCTTCGGTACGGCCACCGAGTACGCGGTGGGCGACAAGCCGTACCAGACCGTCATCGCCGACTTCGACGCCGACGGCAACCAGGACATCGCCACCGCCGACTTCGACGGCGGCACGGTCAGCGTCCTGCTCGGCACCGGGGGCGGCACCTTCGGTACGGCCACCCAGTACACCGTCGGCCGCGGCGCCCGCTCCCTCGTCCCCGGGGACATCGACGGCGACGGAGACCTGGACATCGCGGTGGCCGAGGAGTCGGGCGGCGGGGTGAGCCTGTTACTGGGCGACGGCACCGGCTCGTTCACCACCGAGCTGGAGGCGGTGACCGTGACCCGGCCGCACGGCCTGGTCCTCACCGACTTCGACAGTGACGGCGACCTGGACATCGCCACCGCCAGCGTGGCGAGCGCCGGAGGCGTCAGCGTGGCGCTCGGCAACGGCGACGGCACCTTCGGGGACGTCACCGAGTACGACAGTGTCGCCCGCCTCTACTCGATCACCTCCGGCGACTTCGACGGCGACGGCGAGACCGACCTGGCCACGATCTCCAACGGCTCCAACACCCTGGAGATCTACGCCGGTAACGGCGACGGCACCTTCGACGACCCCGTCGACTACACGACGTCCGCCCTGCCGGTCGCGGTCGACTCCGCCGACCTCGACGGCGACGGCGCGACGGACATCCTCGTCTCCTCCCTGAACGGCGGCTCCGTCTCCGTCTACCAGGGCACCTCCGGCGGCGAGCTGACCAAGCTCACCGAGCTGACGTCCGCCGGCGCCTATGCGGCCGCGGCCGCCGACCTGACCTCCGACGGCACGCAGGACCTCGTGACGGCGAGCAGCAGCGGCGACAAGGTGGACGTCTTCACCGGCTCCTGCGGCTGACGGCCCTTCAGGACATCGACAGGGTGATCGCCCCGCTGTAGTCGCCGCCCGGCTCGACGGTGGCCGGCGCGCCGTCGACCGTCATCAACAGCGTGCTTCCGGCAGGGGCGGTCACCGCCGAGTCCGCGGAGAGGGTCAGCCGGCTCAGATACGACGTGCCGGTCACCGTCCACTCCGAGCCCCCGTCCAGGGTGACGAGCACGCCGTTGTCGACGACCGGCGTCGGTGTGTTGGTGACATGCCCCAACTGCGCGTATTCGGCGGAGGTGATGGTGTCGACGTCCCAGCACTGCCCGGTGCGGCCGACGGACAGACGGACGCCGAACTCCGGTGCCAGAGAGGCGAATTACCTGCCCAAGTCGTCGATCGACGCCGAGTTCTACTAGCTGGAGGCCGGCCGCCAATCGCACGTCGCGCGACCGCGCTCATGCCCGCCCGACTTTGGTTGTGAATGCCACATTGAGGGCGAAAGGCGCCGTCAATGTGGCATTCACGGACTTCGGCCAGCACGGCATCTGTCCGATGTGGACTGAGGTGATCGGCTGGGCCGCCTGCCGAGGGCACGCGAGCGTCGATACCATCGCCTGGTCGCGGACGGAAAGTGAGTCGACGCCAGCATGACTGACGAAGCAAAAGGGGAGCCCGTCGGCGGATTTCCCGGCCGGGCTCGAGAAGTCGCGATGCTGCGCGCGGTGCTGGCGGGCGAAGGTGGCACCCGGTGCGTCGCGGTCACCGGCGAACCGGGGATTGGCAAGAGCCGGCTGCTGACGGAGCTGGGAAAACTCGCGGACACAGCAGGATGGACGGTCCGCAGCGCACGCGCGGCGGAGTTCGAGACCCGCATCCCGTTCGGTGTGTTCGTCACCGCGCTCGACGGCCAGCTCGCCGAGCTGGGCCCGGAGCGTCTCGCCTCCCTCGGGCAACAGCAGCTCGCACTTCTCGCGACCGTGTTCCCGGCGATTCCCGCCGCCGGTCCCGCCGACCTGGTCGACGCGGAGCGGTACCGGCTGCACCGGGCGGTTCGGGCGTTGCTGGAGCTGGTCGCCGAGCCGTCCGGGCTGGTGCTCGTCTTCGACGATCTGCACTGGGCGGACGAGGGTTCGGTCGAGCTGCTCGACCACCTGTTGCGCCACCCACCCCAGGCGCGGCTGATCCTGGCATTGGCGAGCAGGCCCCGGCAGACGTCGCTGCGGCTGTGGCACGCGCTGTCCCGCGCCGCTACCGACGGGGTGGCCGAGCTACTGGAACTCGCGCCGCTGAGCCGAACCGATGCCGGCCACGTCATGCCGGAAGGTCTGAGCCGTACCCGGCGGGAAGAGCTTTACCGGGCCAGTGGCGGAAACCCGTTCTACCTGGAAGCCCTGGTGCGGGCCGGCGAGCGGGGTATCGCCGTCGGTGATGCGGCGCTCCACCCCGACGGGGCGATCCCGGTGGCGGTCCACGCGGTGCTCGGCTCCGAGTTGGCCGCTTTGACCCCGCAAGAGCGGGTCGTCGCGCACGCCGCCGCGGTCGTGGGTGACGACTTCGAGGCTGATTCGCTCGCCGAAACGGCGGCAATGGACGCCGGGTCCGTGCTGGCCGCGCTCGACCGGCTCGCCGAGCGTGACCTGGTGCGACTGGACGGCGCGACCGGCCGGTTCCGGTACCGGCATCCGCTGGTGCGCAGCGTCGCTTACCAGGACGCCGGCCCCGGCTGGCGGCTTCAGGCACACGGCCGGGCCATGTCGGCACTCCGGAGCCGGGGCGCGCCGCCGGCCGAGTTCGCCCGGCATGTGGAGCGATCCGCCGCCCGCGGTGACCTTGAGGCGGTCGCGGCGCTCACCGAGGCGGCCGAGGCGACGATGCACACCACGCCGGCGACCGCCGGGCACTTCCTGCGGGCGGCCATCCGGTTGCTCCCCGACTCGGAGTCGGCCACGCCGCAGCGCCTGATGCTGCTCGGCCGGCTGGCACACACCCTCGGCGCCACGGGCGACCTGCGGCAGGCCAGGGAAACCATGCACGAGGTGATGCGGCTCCTGCCTGCCGAACTCACCCAGATCCGGGCACAGACAGCGCGGGCCTGTGCAACCGTGGAGCAGATTCTCGGGCGCTACACCGAGGCCAGGGCGATGCTGCACAGCGAGTGGAAACGCGTCGAAGGTGTTGACGCCCACTCGGCGGCCGTCCTGCTCGTCGCGCTCGTTGCCGGTGAAAGTGTCGAGCGCGAGCACGGACAGGACCGGGTGGCCGAGGCGATCGCCGCCGCGCGGGAAGTCGGGGATCCGATGCTGCTGGCGACGGCGTTGTCGGCCGCAACGCTCATCGACCGGCGGACGGACCGGCTGGACGAGGCGGCCGCGCTCCTGGACGCGCTGCCCGACAGCGACCTGGTCCGCGACATCGATGCGGCGTTCTGGCTGAGCTGGTCGGAAGTCTCCGCCGACCGGCTCACGGCGGCGAGCCGGCACATGAGCCGTGGCCTGCAACTGGCTCGCGCGAGCAGGCAGTCCCACAAGATCGCGCTGCTGACCGCGATCCGCGGCATGGTGCATGCCTACCTCGGCGAGCTGGCGGCGGCGGCGATCTGCTTCGACGACAGCCTGGAGTCGGCGGAACTGACCGGCAGCGAGGAGCTGCGCGTCATGGCGTTGACCTTCGGGTGCTGGATCACCACCTGGCGCGGCGACCTGGCCGAGGCGATCCGCCTGGGTAAGGAGGCCATCGTCGTCGACGACCGGGTGACGGCCATGAGTTCCTGGCGCAGTGGCCAGGCCGAGGCGATGCTGGCGCAGGCGATGTTGCACTCGGGTGATCCGCACGCTTGCATCGAGCTGCTGCTCACCCGTGGCGGTGGGGCCGAGCTGCCCGCGGTGGGCATCCGCACCAGGCCATTGGTGTACCTGATGCTCACGGAGGCGGAGGTCGCGGCCGGCCGGGTTGCCGCGGCCGCGGCATGGGCCGACCGAGCGGAGGACACCGCCGGTCAGCTCGAGCTTCCGCTGCGCACCGCCATGGCACAGCAGGCCCGCGCGATCGCCACGCTGCCAACAGATCCGGCGGCAGCCGCATCGCTCGCTGTCGCCGCTGCCGGCACGTTCGGCCGGATCGGGGCGGCCGTGGAGGCCGGGCGGGCGCACTTGCTCGCCGCGACGGCGTTCGGCGGCAGCGGGGCGATCGACCAGGCCCGTGCGCACCTCGCGTCCGCCCGCGCGTTGTTCACCCGGTGTGACGCGCAACTGTTCCTGCCGCAGGTCGCGCGCGAGGAGCGGCGCCTGAACGCGCGGGGCCCCCGGCCCGAAAGCGGCGCCGAACGCTTCGACTTGACCGCCCGTGAGGTCGAGATCGTCAACCTGGTCTCGGACGGCCTGACCAACCGGGACATCGGCCTCCGGCTGCATTTGAGCCCCAAGACCGTCGAAGTCCACCTGGGCCGGGTCTACGCGAAGGTCGGCGTCTCCGGTCGTGCTGCTCTGGCCGGCGTGTGGGCCGCCGCGGCGCGTGGTTGAGGACGCCACGGCGGCCGCCAACTCAGTTGCCGAGGTCGCGTACGTACAGATTGAAGTTCCGGCTGGTGCCGTCACCGCCCAGGTTCGTCGCGCTGGTCGTGAAAGCGACGTGGTGGCCGTCGGCCGAAATCGAGGGGCTGTAGCTGTACCCGTCGCTCTGCGAGCCGTCATTGGCGACACTGACCCTGGTCGTGGTGGCGGTCACCCGGTCTCGCACGAACACGTCCCAGCTTGAGTTGGTGTCGCCGGTCACCAGCTTGTCCTCGCCGGACACGAACGCGACATAGCGGCCGTCGGCGGAGAGCGTCGTCCGCTCCTGGCCGGGGGTTCTGCTGTCGCTCAGGCCATCGGGGCCAAGGTTCACCTGCGTCGTCGTCCGGGTGACCCGGTCGTACAGGAAGATGTCGGTGTCGCTCGGACCGCCGGTGTCGCCCGCCACCAGATTCGACGCGTCGGATTCGAACGCGACGTAGCGGCCGTCGGCCGAGATGGTCGCCGTGCGACTGGTGGAATTGCCTTCGTTGCCGTCGGGACCGACGCTGATCCGGTCGGTGTACCCGGTCAGCTGATCGTGCACGAACACGTCGTCCGCGTGGTTGTTGTCGGGGAACAGGGACAGTGTCTTCGCCCCGGAGGAGAAGGCGACGTAGCGCCCGTCTGCCGAGATCGACGGCTGTTGGCTGATGTCGTCGCCCTGGCGACCGTTCGAATCGACGCTGACCCTGGTGGTCTCACCGGTCTGCCGGTCGCGCACGAAGACGTCGTGGATGTCGTTGGTGTCGCCGAACACCAGGTTCGACGCGGGAGAGTCGAACGCGACGAACCGGCCGTCGGCGGAGATCGACGGATGGAAACTCTCACTGTCGCTCTGCTCGCCGTGGCTGCCGACGCTGACCCTGGTCGTCTCACCGGTCTGCAGGTCGTGCACGAAAATGTCGCGGTAGCGGTTGGTGTCACCGGCCACCAGGTTCGACGCCGTGGACTCGAACGCGACGTAGCGGCCGTCGGCGGAGATCGACGGATTCCGGCTCACGTTGTTGGCCTGGTTGCCCGCGGAGTCGACGCTGACCCTGGTGATGACGCCGGTCTGCCGGTCGCGGACGAACACGTCCTCCGCCCGGTTGGTGTCGCCGGCCACCAGATCCCTTGCCGGCGAAGCGAAAGCCACGTAGCGGCCGTCGGCGGAGATCGACGGCGCGCTGGCGGAGTTACTGATCGGTGCCGTGCCCGCCGGCCCCAGTTCGGCATCCGTGGCATGCGCGACGCCGGCCGGTAGCAGCGCCGCGACGATTCCCGACGCGAGCACTGCACGCCTTGCGTTGCGGATTACGGAGAGACGTCTCATGGGTGTCCTTCTGTTCGGTTCGCCGCCACGGCAGCGTGTTGCCCGGATCAGCGTTCCGTGTCGGACCGGCCGAAGCATGAGGGAACCCCCTACACCTTCGGCGTCGCGTTCTGCGCGCCGCATATGGACCTTGCACCGCGCATTTCAGCGTGACGTGTCCGATCAGGCGTTTTACGGTGAGCAACAGCCAGTCGGGGTGGCGAGATCCGTCTGCGGCTTCGCCGGCTCACCCCCAGGCTTGGCGTTTCGGAGCGCGGTGGGCGCATCGGCTGTGAACCGGCCAAGGAGGCGGTCATCGGCCCGAGCTACGTTTCCCCGCAGCCCCTCACCGACTTCCGCAGGAAGCGTGGGTGCAGCCTTGAATGCCTTAGCCCTTTGCTCTCGGCGTCTGACTGCCAGGGCCTATGCCCGCCGTGATGTGTCAGCGGGGGTGTGGGTGAGTCGAGCGCGTAGGCGGGCCGCGTCCTGGCCTGGCGGGAGGCCGTAGGTGCTGCGGTACTCGCGGTTGAACTGGGTGGCGCTCGCGTATCCGACCGCCTGCGCGATCTGGGCCGCGGTGGCGCCGCCGGCGACCAGGCGCCGACGTGCCTCCTGCAGCCGTAGGTGTTTCTGGTACTTGAGCGGGCTCATGCCGGTTGCCGCTTTGAAGTGCCGGTGCAGGCTGGCGGGGCTCATGTGTGCCACGGCGGCGATCTCGTCGATGCTGAGCGGCTCGGTGTAGCGGGCGCAGATCCATTGGGCCACCTCGCGCACACGGGTGGTGGTCGAGTCGGCCAGCGACCACTGGCGCAGGATGGGGCCGAGGGAGCTGCGCAGCAGCCGGTAGAGGATCTCGCTCTCGACACGGGCGGCGAGGGGGCGGATGTCGTCGGGTGTGTCAAGGAGCTGGACATAGCGGGTGAGCGCGTCGATGAGTTCCGGTGTCATCGGCGCGGTCACCTGTCCTTCGATCGTCGACGGGGTGACCGGGCCCGTCTCGTGCAGCTCGACGAGCAGTTCGGTGAGCGCCTGGCTGTCGAATCGCAGGACGGCGGAGCGGTAGGGCGCCTTCTCCACCGCGACGGTGACGGGCAGGGCGATGGTGGTGAACAGCATCTCGCCGGCGTGAGCGACATGGCTGAGTTCCCCCGCGGTGGTGCGTTTCGTGCCATCGGCGACGAAGCAGAGCATCGGATCCTCCAGCCGGTCGGTGGGCTCGATGGGGTCGTCGAGCGCGACCAGGGTGAGCCGGGGGACGGCGGTGGGCGAACCCACTCCCACGAAGTGCCGGTCGATGGCCGAGGCGAGTCGGTCCAGCATCACACCCTCCTTGCTTGAGAGGATCAGGCAATCCTATGCGATCGGTGCCCCATGACCCCCGGGTGCCGTGTCCTTAGCGTCGAGGACATGGCACAGCGCACCACAAAGCTCGCCCAGCGCACCCTCGGCGGCCAGGGCCTCAAGGCCGGGGCGATCGGTCTGGGCACGATGGGCATGACGATCGCCTGCGGGGCTCCGGACGAGCAGAGCAGCACCGCCACCGTCCACCGGGCCCACGAACTCGGCGTCACGCCCTTCGACACCGCCGAGCTGTACGGCTTGGGCACCGGCAGCAATGAGCAGCTCCTCGGCCGCGCTGTGCAGGACTTCCGTGACCGATTGCGTTGGCGAGCTTGGACTCGGAATGGCACAAACGGGCATGCCCCGAGCGGATTCGGGCAGGATTCTTGCCCGTCCTTTGGCTAGGAAACGCCTCTGCCTGCGGAAATGCGCAAGCCGATGCCGACGCAATCGGTCACGGAATGTATGGCGTTTCCCCTGGTCATGCGGTTGAGAGCGCCTGCAGACAATCCACATGAAACCGGATGGGCCGGGCTCTGTGACTGCGAAAGCGCGCCAGACAGAAACGCTGCGGTGTCGGCGCCGTGGACTTGGCCCCGGACTGGTAAGGAACGGATGTCTTATCCCGCACGGCCCCACCAGTAGGGCCGTCGCCCTGTCCCGTACGGCCCCGATCAGTAGGGCCGTCCCCCTATCCCCCGTCCCGTACGGCTCGCAGCAGCGTGGCCGTTCATCGAAAGGCTTGAACCATGACTCGTCGTCTTGAAGGAACCGTCGCCCTGGTCACCGGGGCCTCCAGCGGTATCGGCCATGCCACCGCCCTGGAGCTTTCCCGCGAGGGCGCCTCCGTGGCCCTGGTCGGCCGGCGCGAGGACCGGCTCACCGACCTCGCCGGAGAGATCACCACCGCCGGTGGTCAGGCCCTGGTGGTGCCAGCGGACATCACCGACGCGCAGGCCGCCGCGGAAGCGGTCGAGCGGACCGTCGAGGGCCTGGGCCGCCTGGACACCCTGGTCAACAATGCCGGCCTCATGCTGCTCGGGCCCGCCCCCGGCGCGGACCTGAACGACTGGCGGCGCATGATCGACATCAACCTCATGGGCCTGATGTACAGCACCCACGCGGCCGTCCCCCACCTGGTCAAGGCAGCCGCCGAAGCACCGCGGCGGGTCGCCGACATCGTCAACATCAGCTCACTCGCCGGCCGCGGCGCCTTCGCCATGTCCGCCGTGTACTGCGCCACCAAGTTCGGTGTCGGCGCCTTCAGCGAGTCGCTGCGCCAGGAACTGGCACGCCAGCACGTCCGCGTCTCCGTCGTCGAGCCGGGCAGTGTCGACACCGAACTGCGCACCCACAACCCCGACGTCATCCAGCAGCAGATCGGCGCCGCCCTGGGCGACATCGAGCGGCTGCAGAGCCAGGACATCGCCGACACCGTCGGCTACATCGTCACCCGCCCCCGCCACGTGGCCGTCGCCGAGCTCCTCGTCCGCCCCACCGAGCAGATCTGAACACCAGACCCTGCGGTCAACTGCGCGACAAGGACGGGTCCACGTTGCTGGCCAAGGCGCAGAACCTCGCCGACCTGCCGAACAAAGCACTGGCCCGGGCGAACCTCGGCCTCGCCCTGTACGCGCTGCTGACCGGCGCCGAGTTCACCGGCAACGTCACGGTCGACGGTGCGTTCACCGTCGGCGGCTCCTCAACCTTCAACGGTGGCTGATCGTGTCCGTATGGTCGGCTGGCGACTTCACCGGGACGCAACGCTCCTACTTCCGCCTGTCGTCGGACGCCCAGAACATTCAGGTGGCCGGGAAGATGGAGTTCGTCGACACCCTGTACGGCAGCACGAGGCACGTCCTGGACGGCGCAGCGAACAAGGTTGCGTTCTTCGGCGCAACCCCGGCGAGCAAGCCGACCGTGACCGACGCGAAGGGCGGCAACGCCGCGCCTGGCGTCACGCCGTTCAGCGGCCACGTCAGGACCTCGACGAGGTCCCGCCGCATTACCCATGCGCCGAGGGGGTTGTCGCCGGTGTGGCCCTCGTCCTCGAGGGCGCTCGCCAGCAGCACATCGGCTTCCAATGCCCGCTCAAGCGCTGCGAGCAAGGCCGGTGCTGTGCCCATCTGCAGGAGGCGGTGACGGTGTACGAGCATCTGCCCGACCGGTACGGCGGTCAGTGGCCGGCGTCCCGACTCCCACCCGGCCACGGTGTCGGCCGAGACGTGGAACGCCTCGGCGAGGCTGTCCTGGGTATGGCCCAGCTGTTCGCGTATGACCCGGAAGACGTACCCGGCGATGATGCCCGCGCGGCCCTTCCCGGGCGATCCCTGACCCTCGGTACCATACCTCCGGGACCCATGGACCCGCCCGACCCTCAGGGCATGCCCGCGCTCGCCCGGATGCTCATCACCGACGAGCGGTTCGCCAGCTGCCGCGGCACGGTGATGGACGCCAACCCGGACATGCCCGAGGAGATGGCCGGCCGGATCGTCGACGAGGCCCTGAAGTTCGTCGCGGCCTGCTCCCGCAACCCCGGCGTCGGCTTAGCGCCGTCGCGGATCGTTGACGAGGGCTGGCACGCGCTGATCCTGCACACCGCCATGTACGCCGAGCTGTGCGAGCGCCTCGGCGGTGAGTTCGTCCACCACTACCCGGGCTACGACCCGACGAACTACGACCCACCGATCCTCGACCGGACCCGCGAGAAGATCGCCGAACTCGGCTGGGAGGCGGACCCGGAGCTGTGAGGGCCGCCGTCCGACGAGACCCTCGTGTCGGTGGCGGCCAAGTGCCAGCACGCCCCGGAGTGCACCATCGTGATCACGCCGAAGCCGAAGCCAAAGCCCGACGGCGTGGTCTAGCCTCCCCGATGAAGGGAGGCCGCATGTCCGAGTGGATCGACCTGCGGTACGCGGACCTGGTGGCGGCGTGGAAGCGCGCGCAGAAGCCTCAGTCTCGTGACCCGGAGCCGAAGCCGGTGCGGGGATTCGTCATCCCGCCCAAGCCCTGAGGGCAGCACCCGCGGCCCCGGTCGGCACTTCGCTGGCCGGGGCCGCTCATGTCTTGATCGTCTGCCGTTCGGGCCAGCAGCGGGCCAGCTAGCGCTCTCTACCGTGTCGTTCCACGGATCGCCGGATGAGCGGGTGGATAGTCGGCGCAGATGAAAACGTTCCTGCGCCGACGGGCGAGGGTGGGGCGGGTGGGACTCGAACCCACGGCCGACGGATTATGAGTCCGCTGCTCTAACCGGCTGAGCTACCGCCCCATAGCGGCGTGTCGCGTACAAGTGTGCGCGCCGTCTGCCGCAGCATAGCCGCTCATACGATCTCCTGCTTCGGATGGTCGGCTTCACATGACCTTGAGGACTCCCCCCTGGGCCGGGCGGTTCCCGCGGACATGAAAAAGGACCCCGGTGGGGTCCTCGTTCAGCATGCTCCCCCGACTGGACTCGAACCAGTAACCTGCCGGTTAACAGCCGGCTGCTCTGCCAATTGAGCTACGGAGGACCGAGCTCCCCCGACTGGACTCGAACCAGTAACCTGCCGGTTAACAGCCGGCTGCTCTGCCAATTGAGCTACGGAGGAATGCCTCGTTGCATCGAACGTGCCTACCTGGGTATTCGCCAGGGGGCGCTCGCTCGCTGCGACACATACATTAGCGCAAGCAGGGGGGTGCTCCGCCAATCGGTTCCCCCGGCGCCGACGCCGCACCGGAGACCTACGCAAGGGAAGGGTGGCCGCCATGCGCTACCGGCTCACATTCATCGCCGGACTCGCCCTGGGTTACGTGCTCGGCACGAGGGCCGGACGCGAGCGCTACGAGCAGCTGAAGAAGTCCGCGCGGCAGGTCGCGCAGAACCCCGCGGTCCGCAACACCGCCGAGACGGCGGCCCAGCAGGGGCGCGTCCTGGCGGGCAGGGCCGCCCACGCGGTGGGCGAGAGGGTCAGCGATCACGTGCCCGACGCGGTGACCCAGCGGATGCGCGCCATGCGGGCGCACCACCCGAACGGCGCAGGCTCGGACGACTGGGGCACGAGCAACACCTAGCGGCACCTCTCAGCACCTCTCAGCGCCCTTTCGGCACCGGACACATCCGCGCCCCCAAGGGGCGCGGATGTGTCATATGCGGCTCCGCCGCGTGGGCGCGACCAGCCACGGACGACCCGTACCCACGAACGAACACGCAACCCGGCGACGCCTATGGCCAAACCGAGCGGAGCGGTACGGCAGAATTTTCGCCATGGGGATAGTCGCCGGGTTGGACAGCTCGCCCGATTTCACTCGCATCGTCGTCTGTGACGCGGACAGCGGAGCCGTGCTCCGGCAGGGCTATGCGCCGCACCCGGTGGACAGCCCCGAGGGCGGCCGCCTCTCCGACATCGATCCGCAGGCCTGGCTGCTGTCCCTGGGCGAGGCCGCCGGCGGCGGGCTCCTCGAGGGCGTGCAGGCGATCGGCGTCTCCGCGCAGCAGAACGCGGTCGTGCCGCTGGACGCGCAGGGCAACACCGTGCGGCCGGCCATGGTCGGCGGGGACAAGCGGGCGCAGGTCGCGGCGGCCGACCTGATCGACGCGCTCGGCGGACGCGAGGCGTGGGCGCAGGCGGTGGGCTCGGTACCGCAGGCGGCGCGGCCGGTGACCAAGCTGCGCTGGCTCGCCAAGAGCGAGCCCGAGAGCGCGCTGCGGACGGCGGTCCTGCTCCAGGCCCACGACTGGCTCGTCTGGCAGCTGCTCGGCCGGCCTGTGAGGAGGACCACTGACCGCGGCGGAGCCTCCAGCACCGGGTACTGGTCGGCGGCCACCGGTGCCTACCGTTCCGACCTGGTCGAGCTGGCGCTCGGTCACCAGGCCATGCTGCCGGAGGTGATCGGCCCCTCCGACGCGGCGGGTACGACGCCCGAGGGGCTGCTGATCTCCGCGGGGACCGGGGAGACCATGGCCGCCGCGTTCGGGCTCGGCCTCGGGCTCGGGGACGCGGTCGTCTCGCTCGGGGCCTCCGGGTCCGTGATGGCCGTGCATCCGGAGGCCCTCACCGACCAGACCGGCATGATCACCTCGCTGGCCGACGCCACCGGCATGCACCTGCCGGTCGTCACCACCCTGAACGCCGTACGGACCCTGCGGGGCACCGCCGAACTCCTCGGGCTGCCCGACCTGGAGAGCCTCTCCGACCTGGCGATGAAGTCCACGCCGGGGTCCCACGGGCTGGTCCTGCTGCCGTATCTGGAGGGCGAGCGGACGCCGAACCTGCCGCACACCGCCGGCACCCTGGCGGGTCTCAGGCGCGAGTCCATGAGGCCCGAACACCTGGCACGGGCCTCCTTCGAGGGCATGCTCTGCGGGCTCGCGGACGCGCTGGACGTGCTGCGCGGGCGCGGCGTGGACGTGCGGCGGGTCTTCCTGCTGGGGCAGGCCGCCGAGCTGTCCGCCGTGCAGGCCGCGGCGCCCATGCTCTTCGGCGCGCAGGTCGTCGTACCGCAGCCCGCCGACTACGCCGCGATCGGTGCCGCCCGCCAGGCGGCCTGGGCCCTCGGGGTCTCCCAGGGCACGCTCGACCCGCGTACCCCTCCGGCCTGGCAGGGCGCGGCGGCGCAGGTCCTGGACCCCGGCGACGAGCTGGCGGTGGGGCAGGCGGTGCGGCAGCAGTACGTGTCGGTGCGCGAACAGACCCATCCCGGGGCGTTCCGCTCGTAAGAGACTCACGAGAGACCGCGAAGAGACCCGCTGGGACCGCACTGGAGATCCGACATCGGGTTAATCAGTTGAGGTAACGCGGGTGGAGTGTCCGACGATAGGGGCCAGGGGCAACCAACGCGCCCCTACCGCCGACTCGCCCCTACCGCCGACTCCGAGAGACGTAGCGTGCTCATACGACTTCTGCGGACCTATCTCAGGCCCTACAAGAAATCCATCACGATCCTGGTGCTGCTGCAGTTCCTGCAGACCTGCGCCACCCTCTATCTGCCCACGCTGAACGCGGACATCATCGACCACGGTGTCGTGAAGGGTGACACCGGCTACATCCTGTCCTTCGGCGTCCTGATGATCGGCATCTCGCTGGCGCAGGTCGTGTGCAACATCGGCGCCGTGTACTACGGCGCGAAGACCGCGTCGGCGCTCGGCCGGGACGTCCGGGCGGCCGTCTTCGACCGGGTGCAGTCCTTCTCCGCCCGGGAGGTCGGCCACTTCGGCGCGCCCTCCCTCATCACCCGTACGACCAATGACGTCCAGCAGGTCCAGATGCTGGCCCTGATGACGTTCACGCTGATGGTGTCGGCGCCCATCATGTGTGTGGGCGGCATCGTCCTGGCCCTCGGCCTGGACGTCCCGCTGTCCGGGGTACTGGTGGCGGTCGTACCGGTGCTGGGCATCTCCGTGACGCTGATCGTGCGCCGGCTGCGCCCGCTGTTCCGGTCCATGCAGGTGCGCCTGGACACGGTGAACCGGGTGCTGCGCGAACAGATCACCGGCAACCGGGTGATCCGCGCCTTCGTCCGGGACGAGTACGAGCAGGGCCGGTTCGGCAAGGCGAACGGCGATCTCACCGAGATGCAGCTGGCCACCGGCCGGATGCTCGCGCTGATGTTCCCGATCGTGATGACGGTGGTGAACCTGTCGTCGATCGCGGTCGTCTGGTTCGGCGCGCACCGCATCGACAGCGGCCAGATGGCGATCGGCGACCTGACCGCGTTCCTCGCCTATCTGATGCAGATCGTCATGGCTGTGATGATGGCCACCTTCATGTTCATGATGGTGCCGCGCGCGGAGGTGTGCGCCGAGCGCATCCAGGAGGTTCTGGACACCGAGAGCAGTGTGGTGCCCCCGGCCGCGCCCGTCACCGAGCTGCGCCGCCACGGCCATCTGGAGATCCGCGGCGGCGGCTTCTGCTACCCGGGTGCCGAGGAGCCGGTGCTGAAGTCCGTCGACCTGGTGGCCCGGCCGGGCGAGACGACCGCCGTGATCGGGTCCACCGGCAGCGGCAAGTCCACGCTGCTCGGACTGGTCCCCCGACTGTTCGACGCGACCGACGGCGAGGTGCTGGTCGACGGCGTGGACGTGGCGAGCGTCGACCCCGTGCTGCTCGCGAAGACCGTCGGGCTGGTCCCGCAGAAGCCGTACCTGTTCGCGGGCACGGTGGCCACCAATCTGCGCTACGGCAATCCGGACGCCACCGACGAGGATCTCTGGCACGCGCTGGAGGTCGCGCAGGCCGAGGACTTCGTGCGGAAGCTGGAGGGCGGTCTGAACGCCCCGATCGCCCAGGGCGGCACCAATGTCTCCGGCGGTCAGCGCCAGCGCCTGGCCATCGCCCGCACCCTCGTGCAGCGCCCGGAGATCTACCTGTTCGACGACTCCTTCTCCGCGCTCGACTACGCCACCGACGCGGCCCTGCGCAGCGCGCTCGCCCAGGAGACCGCCGAGGCGACCGTGGTGATCGTCGCCCAGCGCGTGGCGACCATCCGGGACGCCGACCGGATCGTGGTGCTGGACGAGGGGCGGGTCGTCGGCACCGGCCGGCACCACGAGCTCATGGCGGACAACGAGACGTATCGGGAGATCGTGCTCTCCCAGCTGACGGAAGCGGAGGCCGCCTGATGGCAGGGCCCATGGGACGCATGATGGCCGGGGGCGGCCCCGACCAGCGCTCGATGGACTTCAAGGGATCGGGCAAACGGCTCGTCGCCCGGTTCAAGCCCGAACGGCTGACCATCTACGCGCTGCTGCTGTGCGTCGTCGTCAGCGTGACCCTGAGCGTCATCGGCCCGAAGATCCTCGGCAGGGCCACCGACCTGGTCTTCGCGGGCATCATCGGCCGGCAGATGCCGGCCGGGGCCACCAAGGAGCAGGTCCTCGACTCCATGCACCGGCGGGGTCAGGGCTCCGTCGCGGACATGCTCAAGAGCACCGACTTCACCCCCGGCAAGGGCATCGACTTCGACGCCGTCGGGCACGTGCTGCTGTTCGCGCTGGGCACCTTCCTCGTCGCCGGCCTGCTGATGGCGGTGGCTACGCGGCTGGTCAACCGGGCCGTGAACCGCACGATGTACCGGATGCGCGAGGACGTGCAGACGAAGCTGTCGCGGCTGCCGCTGTCGTACTTCGACAAGCGCCAGCGCGGCGAGGTGCTCTCCCGGGCCACCAACGACATCGACAACATCGGCCAGACGCTCCAGCAGTCGATGGGCCAGCTCATCAACTCGGTGCTCACCATCATCGGTGTGCTGGTGATGATGTTCTGGGTGTCGTGGCTGCTGGCCCTGGTCGCCCTGGTCACCGTCCCGCTGTCGTTCGTCGTGGCGACCCGTGTCGGCAAGCGCTCGCAGCCGCACTTCGTGCAGCAGTGGCGCTCCACCGGCAAGCTGAACGCGCACGTCGAGGAGATGTACACCGGGCACACCCTGGTGAAGGTGTTCGGCCGGCAGCAGGAGTCGGCGAAGCAGTTCGCCGAGCAGAACGACGCGCTGTACGAGGCCGGGTTCAAGGCGCAGTTCAACAGCGGCGTGATGCAGCCGCTGATGATGTTCGTGTCGAACCTGAACTATGTGCTCGTCGCCGTGGTGGGCGGTCTGCGGGTGGCGTCCGGCGCGCTGTCGATCGGTGACGTGCAGGCCTTCATCCAGTACTCGCGGCAGTTCTCGATGCCGCTGACCCAGGTCGCCTCGATGGCCAACCTGGTGCAGTCGGGCGTCGCTTCGGCCGAGCGGATCTTCGAACTCCTGGACGCGGAGGAGCAGGAGGCGGACCCGGTGCCCGGCGAGCGGCCGGCGGAGCTGCGCGGGCGCGTGGCGCTGGAGCACGTGTCGTTCCGGTACGACCCCGAGAAGCCGCTGATCGAGGACCTGTCGCTGAAGGTGGAGCCGGGCCACACGGTCGCGATCGTCGGCCCGACCGGCGCGGGCAAGACCACGCTGGTCAACCTGCTGATGCGGTTCTACGACGTGTCCGGCGGGCGGATCACGCTCGACGGCGTCGACATCCGCAGGATGTCCCGGAACGAACTCCGGGCCGGGATCGGCATGGTGCTGCAGGACACCTGGCTGTTCGGCGGCACGATCGCGGAAAACATCGCGTACGGCGCCGCACGCGAGGTCACCCGGGGCGAGATCGAGGAGGCGGCGCGGGCGGCCCACGCCGACCGCTTCATCCGTACCCTGCCCGACGGCTACGACACCGTGATCGACGACGAGGGCACGGGCGTCAGCGCCGGCGAGAAGCAGCTCATCACCATCGCGCGGGCGTTTCTGTCCGACCCGGTGATCCTGGTGCTCGACGAGGCGACCAGCTCCGTCGACACCCGTACCGAGGTGCTGATCCAGAAGGCGATGGCCAAGCTGGCTCACGGGCGGACGTCGTTCGTCATCGCGCACCGGCTGTCGACGATCCGGGACGCCGACACGATCCTGGTGATGGAGAACGGCTCGATCGTCGAACAGGGCGCCCACGCGGAGCTGCTGGCCGCGGACGGTGCCTATGCGCGGCTGTACAAGGCGCAGTTCGCGCAGGCGGTCGCCGAGGTCGACTGAGCGGGTTCGTACCGCCGGGGGCCGCTCGCCGTGGGGTGAGCGGCCCCTTTCAGTCCAGGTAGCCCCGCAGCTGGTCGGCGAACGCGTGGTCGCGGAGCTTGCTCAGCGTCTTCGACTCGATCTGCCGGATCCGTTCCCGGGTGACCCCGAAGATGCGCCCTATCTCCTCCAGGGTGCGGGGACGGCCGTCGGCGAGTCCGTACCGCAGCTGCACGACCTTGCGCTCCCGCTCCCCCAGGGTCGACAGCACGGCCTCCAGATGCTCCCTGAGCAGCAGGAAGGCGGCCGACTCCACGGGGCTGGTGGCGTCACCGTCCTCGATGAGGTCGCCGAGGGCGACGTCGTCCTCCTCGCCCACGGGCGCGTGCAGCGAGACGGGCTCCTGGGCGAGCCGCAGTACCTCGCTGACCCGCTCGGGCGGCAGGTCGAGGTGGGCGGCGACCTCGTCCGGGGTCGGCTCGTAGCCGCGCTCCTGGAGCATCCGGCGCTGCACGCGCACGACCCGGTTGATGAGCTCGACGACGTGTACGGGCACGCGGATCGTACGGGCCTGGTCGGCCAGGGCACGGGACATGGCCTGCCGGATCCACCAGGTGGCGTAGGTGGAGAACTTGTAGCCGCGGGCGTAGTCGAACTTCTCGACGGCCCGGATGAGCCCCAGGTTGCCCTCCTGGACCAGGTCCAGCATGGTCAGCCCGCGCCCGACGTACCGCTTGGCGACGGAGACCACGAGCCGGAGATTGGCCTCGATGAGCCGGCGCTTGGCCATCCGTCCCATGACGACCAGCTTGTCCAGGTCGAGGGCGAGCCGGTCGTCCAGACCCGGGGTGTTGCCGAGCTTCTCCTCGGCGAACAGCCCGGCCTCGACCCGGCGGGCGAGTTCGACCTCCTCCGCCGCGGTGAGCAGCGGGATACGGCCGATCTCGCGCAGGTACTGCCGGAACAGGTCCGAGGAGGGGCCGCCGGTCTCGGTGCGGGCGGCGGCGGGCGGTTCGGCGGGCTCGGGGGCCTCTGCGGCCAGCGCCTCGGCGGGTGGTTCCGCCGGTTCGGACGGGCCCTCCGGCTCCGTCTCGGGGTGCAGTGCGGCACGGCTCTGCGGGGGCACGGCCGCGAAGACGTCGGTCTCGTCGTCCGCACCGGCGGCAGACTCGTCCGTCGTGCCGCTGTCGGTCTGGGTGAGGGTCTGGGTCTGCACGGGGGCGACCTCCAGGATGATCGCTGCCAAGGTGTACGACAGCGGTACTTCGGGGACGGAGTCGACGGCCTCGCCGCTGTCCGTCCCGTACGCGATGAGCGGAACAGCGGGGGTGTAGGACCCGTGGGGGACGGGTCGGCCGCGCTCCGAGGACTCAGGCACCGGAACCCAGTGTGGGGTAAGACACATCGCCGCCACGAGGGGCGTGCGGTGACTTTTTGCGTCCGGTCCGTGACCGCGTGGTTACCTTGGCGTACGCGAACCGCTCACAGAGCGGCCGCGCCCTGCTCACGCAGCGCTTGACCGTACTGCTGCAACACCCACAACTCGTTCTGCACGGCGGCCAGATGGGCGGGGTCGCCGCCCGTGCCGAGGCGGGTGAGGGTGATCTGGACTTCGTGGATGCGGCGGTCCACGGCTCGGCGGCGGACCCAGACGAGCTGTTCGCCCGCGTAGTTCTCGTCGACCGTGCGACGCATGATCGCCTCGACGGCCAGTTCGGTGACCATCGCGCGGACGGTGTCGTCGGGGGCCGCCTCGCGGACGCGGACCAGGTACTCCTGCGGGTCCTGCGTGCCGTACTCCGCGCCGCCCGCGTCCATGACGGCCTGGCGTACGGCCGCGTACGGCGCGGCGGTGAATTCGTCGATGCCGTACGCGTCGAACGCCGGGGACACCAACTCCGGGCGCTGGAGGGCCAGTTTGAGGAGCTCGCGCTCGGTGGCATACACCGGGTTGCGGAGGTTCAGGGCCGGGCCGGAGGCCGTGCCGCGGGCGGACGCCGCCGCCTCGTACTGCTGCGGGCCGCGGGCGGCCGGTGCCGGGCCCCTGCCGCTGCCGCGTTCACGTGCCCAACGGGCCAGCTGGGCGACCCGCTTGACCACGAACTGGGTGTCCAGGATGCCGAGCATCCCGGCGAGCTCGACCGCGACCTCGTGCTGGGCGCCGCTGTTCTTGATGCGGGCGACGATCGGGGCGGCCTCGTCCAGGGCGGCCGCCCGGCCCGCCGGGGTGTCCAGGTCGTAGCGGCTCACGATGTGGCGGAGGGCGAACTCGAAGAGCGGGGTTCGGGGTTCGGCCAGGTCGGCGACCGCCTCGTCGCCCTTGGCCAGGCGCAGATCGCAGGGGTCCATGCCGTCGGGCGCGATCGCGATGTACGTCTCGGCGGCGAACTTCTGGTCGTCCTCGAAGGCGCGCAGGGCCGCCTTCTGGCCGGCCGCGTCTCCGTCGAAGGTGAAGATCACGCGGGCGCTGCCGTTGTCCATCAGCAGCCGGCGGAGGATCTTGATGTGGTCGCCGCCGAACGCCGTGCCGCAGGTGGCGATGGCGGTGGTCACGCCGGCCAGGTGGCAGGCCATGACGTCCGTGTAGCCCTCGACGACGACCGCGCGGCTGGACTTCGCGATGTGCTGCTTGGCGAGGTCGATGCCGTACAGGACCTGGGACTTCTTGTAGATCGCCGTCTCGGGTGTGTTGAGGTACTTGGGACCGTTGTCCGCCTCGTACAGCTTGCGGGCGCCGAAGCCCACCACCTCGCCGCCGATGTCCCGGATCGGCCACATCAGGCGGCCGCGGAAGCGGTCGATGGGGCCGCGGCGGCCCTCCTGGGAGAGGCCGGAGAGGAGCAGTTCCTTGTCGGTGAAGCCCTTGCCGCGCAGGTAGCGGGTGAGGTGGTCCCAGCCCTGGGGGCTGTAGCCGACGCCGAAGTGGACGGCGGCGGCCTGGTCGAAGCCGCGCTCGGCCAGGAAGACCCGGCCGGTCTCGGCCTCGGGGCTGGTGGCGAGCTGCTCGGCGTACCACTGTGCGGCGATCTTGTGCGCCTCGACCAGGCGGATCCGCTCGCCGCGCTGGTGGGCCGGGTTGTATCCGCCCTCCTCGTAGCGCAGCGTGATGCCGGCCTGGGCGGCGAGGCGCTCGACCGCCTCCGAGAAGGAGAGGTGGTCGACCTTCATCACGAACGTGAGGGTGTCGCCGCCCTCCTGGCAGCCGAAGCAGTGGAAGAGTCCCTTGCTCGGGCTGACCTGGAAGGACGGCGACTTCTCGTCGTGGAACGGGCAGAGGCCCTTGAGGTTGCCGCCGCCCGCGTTGCGCAGCTGGAGGTACTCGGACACAACGGCGTCGATCGGGACCGCGTCCCGTACCGCCTTCACGTCCTCGTCGTTGATCCGTCCTGCCACGCGTGAATTCTACGGGGGTGGAGTGACAGCGGCGGCTCCCGGAGAGATCAGGAACCGAGGTTGTCGAGGGGTACGTGCGGGTCCGCGAGGGCCTCGGTGTTCACCCGGGCCCCGGAACGGATGAGATTCTGGATCGGCTCTGTGACGTCCCACACATTCACGTTCATTCCGGCCAGCACCCTCCCGTCCTTCACCCAGAACGCGATGAACTCCCGCTTGCCGGCGTCCCCGCGGATCACGACCTCGTCGTACGACCCCGGAGGCGCCCAGCCGCTGTACTCCATCCCCAGGTCGTACTGGTCGGTGAAGAAGTAGGGCACGCGGTCGTAGGTGACGTCCTTGCCGAGCATCGCGCGGGCCGCCGCCGGACCGCCGTTCAGGGCGTTCGCCCAGTGCTCCACCCTGAGGCGCGTGCCGAAGAGGTTGTGCGGGAAGGAGGCGACGTCGCCGGCCGCGTGGATGTCGGGGTCGGAGGTGCGCAGCCGCTCGTCGACCGCGATGCCGCCGCCCTGCGCCCGGTCGGTGAGCTCCAGTCCCGCCGCCTCCGCGAGGCCGATGCGGGGGGCCGCGCCGATGGCCGCGAGGACGGCGTGCGCCGGGTGCTCCTCGCCGTCGTCGGTGCGGACCGCGAGGACCATGCCGTCCTGGCCGACGATCTCGGTGAGCCGGACGCCGAAGCGGAAGCGGACGCCGTGCTCGCGGTGCAGCTCGGCGAAGACGTTGCCGAGCTCGGGGCCGAGGGCGTTGTGCAGCGGGGTCGGGTGCGGCTCGATGACCGTGACCTCCGCGCCGTACTCACGGGCGGCCGCCGCCACCTCCAGTCCGATCCAGCCGCCGCCCGCGATCACCAGGTGGCCGTTGTCCCGGCCGAGGGCGGTGAGGACGCCCTTGAGGCGCTCGGCGTGGGCGAGGCGGCGCAGGTGGTGGACGCCCACGAGGCCGGTGCCGGGGATGTCGAGACGGCGGGGCTCGGCGCCGGTGGCGAGAAGCAGCTTGTCGTAGCGGACGAGGGTGCCGTCGTCGCCGAAGCGCACCGTCTTCGCCGAGCGGTCGATCGCGTCTACGGTCTGGCCGAGGTGCAGCTCGACGTCGTTCTGCGCGTACCAGGCGGGCTCGTGCACGAAGACGCTGTCGCGCTCCTCCTTGCCGAGCAGGTAGCCCTTGGACAGCGGCGGGCGTTCGTACGGGTGTTCGCGTTCGTCGCAGATCAGTATCACCCGGCCGGTGAAGCCCTCGGCACGGAGCGTCTCGGCCGCCTTCGCACCGGCCAGCCCTCCTCCGACGATGACGAACGTCTGATCCGCGTCGACCACTTGATGCCTCCTCGTAAGGGTGCCGCCACATGGGAGCGTCCCGCACACAGCGTGGTGCGGGAAGAGGGAGTGACCCGATCAGGCCACGGAGGGTCACGTCACTGTCACATGTACCTCGTCAGTCTCACGTGTCGGTCACATGCGCCCCGTCAGGCGCGCGTGGAGCGAGCGGGCGGAGGCGTCGGTCAGGGAGGCGATCTGGTCGACGATCACGCGTTTGCGCGCGTGGTCGTCGGGTGCCCCGTCGAACAGGGAGCGAAACTGCGGATCAAGACCGTCGGGGGCGCGGACGGTCAGCGCCTCGGCGAGTTCGGCGACGACGACCCGCTGGTCGGCGCGGAGCCGCTCCTGCTCGGCCCGCTGCATCACGTACCGGTCGGCGACCGCCTTGAGGACCGCGCACTCCATGCGGGTGGCTCGCGGTACGACGAGTTCGGCGCCGTAGCGAGTGAGGCGGCCGCCGCCGTACGCGGCACGCGTGGCGCTCTCGGCGGCCAGGCAGAAGCGGCCGATGAGCTGGCTGGTGGCGTCCTTGAGGCGGGCCTGGGCGACCGCCGTGCCGTCGTACCCGTGCGGCCACCACTCCTGGTCCTGGAGCCGGTCGAGGGCCTCGGCGAGTTCGGCCGGGTCGGTGTCCGCCGGGACGTACCGGCCGACGGCGACCTCGAAGACCGCCTGCCGTTCCGGCTCGGCGTGCAGGCAGTTGGGGTCGATGTGGCCGGCGTGCAGGCCGTCCTCTACGTCGTGCACCGAGTACGCCACGTCGTCGGCCCAGTCCATCACCTGGGCCTCGAAGCACGTGCGCGTGCCGGGGGCCTCCTTGCGGACCCAGTCGAAGACGGGCCGGTCGTCCTCGTACACGCCGAACTTGGGTGACCCGGCGTCGGTGGGGTGGGCGCCGCGCGGCCAGGGGTACTTGGTGGCGGCGTCCAGGGCGGCGCGGGTGAGGTTGAGGCCGACGGAGCCCTCGGCGGTGAAGCGCTTGGGCTCGATGCGGGTGAGGAGCCTGAGGGACTGGGCGTTGCCCTCGAAGCCGCCGCAGTCCTCCGCGAACTCGTTGAGAGCCTGTTCGCCGTTGTGACCGAAGGGCGGGTGGCCGAGGTCGTGGGAGAGGCAGGCGGCTTCGACGAGGTCGGGGTCGCAGCCGAGGGCCGCGCCGAGCTCGCGGCCGACCTGGGCGCACTCCAGGGAGTGGGTCAGCCGTGTTCTGGGACTGGCGTCCCAGGCCTGGCTGCGCGTTCCCGGGGTGACCACCTGCGTCTTGCCCGCGAGGCGGCGGAGCGCCGCGCTGTGCAGGATGCGGGCGCGGTCGCGCTGGAAGGCGGTGCGGCCTGGGCGTTTGTCGGGCTCGGGCGCCCAGCGTTCGACTGACGTCGGGTCGTACTCGGTGGGGGGTGCGGTGCCGGTACCTGCGGTGCCTTCCATGGTTCGACATTAAGCGTCGGCAGTGACAATTGGGTGTTGATGGGTGCCTATTCGTCTGCCGCGTTTTGTCGGTTTGCGCGTGCGGGTCGTCTGTGGCTTGTCGCGCCCACGCGGCGGAGCCGCATATCGACGCAGCCCCGCGCCCCTAGGCAGCTGTCGTCGCCGGTGCCGCCAAGGTCTGGTCGTAGCGGTGGAGGATCAGGCGGGCCATGGCCGGGTGGGCGCCCAGGGGGGCCGACGCGATCCAGGGAGCCGCCTCGGCGCACTGGGTGGCGAAACGGCCCGGGGCCGTGAAGCAGGACGCCACGGCGATGCGGTGGCGGCCTCGGGCGGTCAGGGAGCGTACGGCGGTGGCGACGGTCGGCGTCGCGGCGGAGGCGTAGGCGGGGACCACGGGCACGCCCAGGCGCTCGGCGAGGAGGCGGGCGGTACGGCGGGTGTCGGCGGCGGAGTCGGGGTCGCGGGACCCGGCCGCGGCGAGGACGACGGCGCCGGAGCGGCGGGTGGCGGCGTCGGGCGCGGTGCTCCAGCCGGCCTCGACGAGGCGGGCGTACAGGGTCTCCACGAGGAGCGGGTGCGGACCGAGCGGGGCGGCCACGCGCGCGCGTGCCTCGGCGGCGGCCGCCATCTCGGGGATGTCCTGCTTGACGTGGTAGCCGCGGCTGAGCAGCAGCGGTACGAGGACGGCGGAGGCGTCGCCGAGGGCGGCGAGGGTGTAGGGGAGCAGAGGCTCGTTGAGCTCGATGTGCCCGAGGTGCACGGGCAGGCCGGGGCGCAGCTCCCGTACCCGCTCCATGAGCATGCGGACGGTGTTCAGCGCGCGCGGGTCCCGGCTGCCGTGCGCCACGAGGACGAGAGCGGGCGGGGCCGGGCGGCGCCTGCCGCTGAGCGGGACGAGGGAAGGGTTCGACACCGTCATGCAAGGATCCTGGCGGCGGGACGTTGCGCAGCCGTTGCGTGGTCGTGACGGGTATTTTCCGGGGCTTCACGGGACGGGTCCGCGCGGTGTGAGGCGAACCGGATCACCGTACGCTGCGTCCTCCATGGTCGAAGCCGACCTGGGGAGCCGAGGGGACCGCATGAAGATCCGTCGACCGCGCCTGCCGCGCACCCGTGCCGGGTGGCGGCGGCTGGTGCAGGCCGTGATGGCCGTGTGCGTCCTCGCGCTGCTGCCGGCGACATGGCTGTACGTGTCCACGGCCGACCGGCTGCGCACCACGGCGGACGCGCCCCGCACCGAGGTCGCCGTCGTCTTCGGGGCGGGCCTGTGGCAGGGCGAGCCGTCCCCGTACCTCGCGCACCGGCTGGACGCGGCGGCGAAGCTGTACCGTGCGGGCCGTGTCGAGGTCGTCCTGGTCACCGGGGACAACAGCCGCAAGGACTACGACGAGCCGGACGCGATGCGCGCGTACCTCACGAAGCACGGCGTCCCGGACGCGCGGATCGTCAGCGACTACGCCGGCTTCGACACCTGGGACTCCTGCGTCCGCGCGAAGAAGATCTTCGGTGTGGACCGGGCCGTCCTCATCAGCCAGGGCTTCCACATCCGGCGCGCGGTCGCCCTGTGCGAGGCGGCGGGCATCGACTCGTACGGCGTCGGCGTCGACGCCAAGCACGACGCCACCTGGTACTACGGCGGCACCCGCGAGGTCTTCGCGGCGGGCAAAGCGGCCCTGGACGCGGTGTTCAAGCCGGACCCGCAGTTCCTGGGGCCGAAGGAACCGGGCGTGGAGCGGGCGCTGGCGGCGGCCAAGTGACTCCACACGGGACCGCGCCGCCGTACCGTGCGTGCGCGGGTGGTCGCCGGGGCGTACGCCCTCGCGGACGAGACGGGCGGCGAGGGCGTCGGCGTAGCGGTCGAGTTCGCCGTAGGTGATGGTCGCGCCCTGGTGTTCGGCGGCGACCGCGCGGGGGGGCGGCCGCCCGCCGTTCTATGGCGTGGTGGACAAGCGGGTCGGGGACGGGCGCGCCGGGGCCGCGGCCGTACCGCCAGAAGAGGTGCTGGTCGCGGGGAGAGAGGTGACGCAGAGGCATGGCTCGGGAGACCTCCTGGCTGTTTCGAGTGGGGGAGGCCGAGTCCGGGGAGCGGCGGGCCCGGACCAGGCCGATATTTCGAACGCCGTGCGGGGTCTTGCGCAGGGGATGACTGTAGTCGTCACTCTTCAACTCTCAACCAGGTGTGACCGACCAACTACGGTACGGAATGAGCCACATGTGTCATCTTCTGTCACGTGGGCAACTCCAGTACCGTCCTGCGGCGACTCAGGGGTGGACAGGTGCGTGCCTCACGGCGGCGGGGGCGCGGCGGGGAGGTCGCCTTCCCGTCCGTGTAACAGGGAGCGGTCACGGGACGTAACACGCCCGAAGCACGCTGAGTGGCATGGAGACCGCCTCGACGCCCACCCACTGCCCGTACTGCGCCCTGCAGTGCGGGATGGCCCTGTCGCCCCTGCCCGGAGGGGGCGTCGAGGTCTCCGAGCGCGCGGACTTCCCGGTGAACCGGGGGGCGCTGTGCGGGAAGGGCCGTACGGCACCGGCGTTGCTCGCGTCGAGCGTCCGGCTGACCTCCCCGCTGGTGCGCTCCGGCGGCACGCTGGTGCCCGCGACCTGGCAGGAGGCACTCGACCGGATCGCCGCGGGCCTGTCGTCGGCGCGGAACGCATACGGTCCCGACGCGTGCGGGGTGTTCGGCGGGGGCGGGCTGACGAACGAGAAGGCGTACACGCTCGGCAAGTTCGCGCGGGTGGCGCTCGGCACCTCGCAGATCGACTACAACGGCCGCTTCTGCATGTCGTCGGCGGCGGCGGCCGGCATGAAGGCCTTTGGCCTGGACCGGGGACTGCCCTTCCCGCTGGAGGACATCCCCAGGACCGGGTGCGTGATCCTGGTCGGCTCCAATCTCGCGGAGACGATGCCGCCGTCGCTGCGCTTCTTCAGCGAACTGCGCGAGAACGGCGGCACGCTGATCGTCGTCGACCCGCGCCGGACGAGGACCGCCGAACAGGCCGACCTGCACCTGGCACCGCGTCCGGGTACGGATCTCGCGCTTGCTCTCGGCCTGTTGCACCTGGTGGTGGCGGAGGGCCGGACGGACGAGGCGTACATCCAGGAGCGCACGGTCGGCTGGGAGGACGCGCGGGCGGCGGCCATGGCCCACTGGCCGGAGTACGTGGAACGGATCACGGGGGTGTCCGTTCCTCAACTCCGGGAGGCCGTACGGCTGTTCTGCGAGCCGGAGGCCGCGATGGTGCTCACGGCACGCGGGCCGGAACAGCAGTCCAAGGGCACCGACACGGTGGGCGCGTGGATCAACCTGTGTCTGGCGACCGGCCGCGCGGGCCGTCCGCAGTCCGGGTACGGCTGTCTCACCGGGCAGGGCAACGGGCAGGGTGGCCGCGAACACGGACAGAAGGCCGACCAGTTGCCCGGCTACCGCAAGCTGACCGACCCGGCCGCGCGGCGGCACGTGGCCGGGGTATGGGGCGTGGACCCCGACTCGCTGCCCGGGCCGGGGCGCAGCGCGTACGAGCTGCTGGACGCGCTCGGCACGGACATCCGGGCGCTGCTGCTGATGGGCTCCAACCCGGTGGTGTCGGCGCCGCGCGCGGGGCACATCGAGGAACGGCTGCGGTCGCTGGACTTCCTGGCCGTCGCGGACGTCGTCCTCTCCGAGACGGCGGCCCTCGCGGACGTCGTGCTGCCGGTCACCCAGTGGGCCGAGGAGACCGGCACCACGACCAGCCTGGAGGGCCGCGTGCTGCTGCGCCGCCAGGCGATCACACCGCCCGACGGGGTCCGCAGCGACCTGGAGGTCCTGCACGGGCTCGCCGCCCGCCTGGGCGTGGAGAAGGGCTTCCCGACCGACCCCGAGGAGGTCTTCGAGGAGCTGCGCCGGGCCAGCGCGGGCGGCCCGGCGGACTACTCGGGGATCACCTACCGGCGGCTGGCGGAGGAGAACGGGGTGTTCTGGCCGTGCCCGTCGGTGACGGACACGGCTGCCGAGGACGGCGAGGATGGTGAGGACGCCGTGCTCGACGCGCTCCCCGACGATCCGGCCCGGGACGCCGAGGCCTCCGTACATCCCGGAACCCCGCGTCTCTTCCTGGACCGGTTCGCCACGGCGGACGGGCGGGCGCGGTTCGTGCCCGTGACGCACCGGGCGAGTGCGGAGGAGCCGGACGCGGAGTATCCGCTGCTGCTGACGACCGGCCGGGTGGTGTCGCAGTACCAGTCGGGGGCGCAGACGCGGCGGGTCGCGGAGCTGAACGCGGCCGCACCCGGCCCGTTCGTGGAGCTGCACCCGCGCCTTGCCGCCCGGCTCGGGGCGGCCGAGGGTGACCCGCTGGCGGTGGTCTCCCGGCGCGGCCGGGCCGTGGCACCCGCCCGCATCACCACCGCCATCCGCCCCGACACCGTCTTCATGCCCTTCCACTGGCCGGGCGAGGGCCGCGCCAACACCCTCACGAACCCGGCCCTGGACCCGACTTCGCGAATGCCGGAGTTCAAGACGTGTGCGGTGCGGGTGGAGGTCGTCCGGCCTGTGTGACATCCGGCCTGTGTGACGTCCGGCCTCTGTGACAGGAGCCCTGGGCGGGTGAACCTCGCGTAGGTTCGGCGCGTGGTGGAGGAGGAGTTCGGGATCGCCGTGCCCGAGGGGCTCAGGCTGCTGGGCTGAGTCAGCGGCGGGCGAGCCAGTCCCCGCCCGCTATCAGCCGCCCCTGGGCCCGCAGCCGGACGGCGATGCGCGGCGCGGCCACGTAGACCCAGGCCCGGGCGGCCGTGCCGTCGACGCGTACGACGTCCCGGGCGATGCGCTCGTACAGGTTGTGCGGGTCGCCCGGGGCGTACTCCTCCAGCCGGTCCAGTTCCGCGAGCAGCCGGCCGTAGGCCTCCGGGAGCGCGGTGACCAGGTCGCCGCTGACCGCTTCCCCGGGGGCCTCGACGGCGTAGGGGTAGCCGGGGCCGTCGTAGAGCACCGCGTCCGGGAGCCGGGCCGGTTCCTCCGTGTGCGTGCGGCCGCGCAGGAACAGGTCGTGGTTGGGTTCGCCGGGGCGGAGCGTGCCGTAGACGAAGAACGGAAGCGTCACAGGAACGATTCTCCACCCCCTCCATCCCCTCACACATCTCCTTGTGAGCGCTATGGACATGACATGTCATGCCCCCTTAAATCTCTGTCGTCACCAGCGCCACCCCCACGCCTTCGAGGCGCCTTCCCAAGGAGACTGATGAGTCGGACACGGCACATCCGAGGATCCCGTCTCACCACGGCCGGCATCGCCGCCACCACCGCGACCCTGCTGGCCGCCACCCTCTCCCCCGCCGCCCACGCCGACGGCAGACCGACCCGGGCCACCGCGATCGAGAACGCGGCCTCGGCGCTCGTACAGCACGCCACGAGCCTCGGGCTCGGCTCCGCGCAGGACACCAGCGTCCGGGACGTGATCGTCGACAAGGACGGCACCCAGCACGTCCGCTACGACCGTACCTACCGCCAACTGCCCGTCCTGGGCGGTGACTTCGTGGTCCACCTGGCCCCGAACGGCACGTTCCGCAGCGCGAACCGCGCCACGAGGAGCCACATATCCCTCTCCTCGATCACCCCGAAGCTGTCCGCCCCCAGGGCCGCCGACCTCGCGGTGAACGCGCTGCGCGCCGCGAACCTCGGCGACCGCCTGAAGCAGGTGAAGGCCAGGCCGCAGCTGGTCGTCGACGCCCTGCACGGCGCCCCGAGGCTGGCCTGGCGCACCGACGCGGCCGGCCAGGACTCCCTCGGCAACCCGGTCGCCCGCACGGTGCTGACCGACGCCCGGACCGGCGCCCAGATCGACGCGTGGGACAGCATCGAGACGGCGACCGGCGACGGTAAGTCGCTCTACAGCGGCACGGTGCCGCTGGAGACGACGCTGTCGGGATCGACGTACCAGCTGAAGGACCCCACCCGCGGCAACACGTACACCGGTGACGCCGCCAACAAGACCGACCTGTGCATCTTCGGCATCTGCTTCGTCCGCGCCCCCGCGACGCTGTTCACGGACGCCGACAACCACTGGGGCACGGGGACGACGGCCGACCGCTCCTCGGCGGCGGTGGACGCGCAGTACGGCACCAACGAGACCTGGGACTACTACAAGAACGTCCACGGCCGGAACGGCATCGCGGGCGACGGCAAGGGCTCGTACAACCGCGTCCACTACGGCAACAACTACAACAACGCCTTCTGGGACGACAGTTGCTTCTGCATGACGTACGGCGACGGTGACGGCTCGGTCTTCGGCCCGCTGGTGGCGCTGGACGTCGCGGGCCACGAGATGTCGCACGGCGTGACGTCCAAGACGGCGGCGCTGACCTACTCGGGCGAGTCCGGCGGGCTCAACGAGGCCACCTCCGACATCATGGGCACCCTCGTCGAGTGGTACGCCAACAGCCCCTCCGACCAGGGTGACTACCTCATCGGCGAGAAGATCGTGAAGCCCGGCTTCGGCAAGCCCGCCCTGCGCTTCATGGACAAGCCGTCCAAGGACGGGAACTCCGCCGACTCCTGGAGTTCGTCGGTCGGGAACCTCGACGTCCACTACTCCTCGGGCGTCGCCAACCACTTCGCGTACCTGCTCGCGGAGGGCAGCGGCGCGAAGACCATCAACGGGGTCAGCTACGACTCGCCGACCTCCAACGGCTCGACGGTCACCGGCATCGGCCGGGACAAGCTCGGCAAGATCTGGTACCGGGCGCTGACGGTCTACATGACGTCCTCCACGAACTACGCGGGCGCCCGCACGGCCACCCTGAACGCGGCCAAGGACCTCTACGGCGCCGGCAGCACGGAGTACAACGCGGTGGCGGCGGCCTGGAGCGCGGTCAACGTGAACTGACCGTCCCTGAAGGTGAGTTCGAGTAACACGCGGGCCGTCCCCACCGGAAGCGGGGCGGCCCGCGCGCACTGAGGAATCTCGCTTCCCCGTGCATCGATCACCCGTTAGGCTCCCCCGGCGCGCGTCCGGCGCGATCAGGGGGAACCGGGGGTAATGGAAGACATGGCCGATGCAGTCGCCGCAGCCGAGAAGAGCCCGAACGCGTGGGCTCAGGCCGTCGCGGCGGTGGTGCTGATCTCAGCCCTCGGGGGCGGGCTCTGGGCGCTTCAGAAGACCTCCGCGCACAACGCCGACGAGCCGGCCACCTGCTCGGCCGACAAGAAGGCCAAGCCCTCGAAGCGCGTTTCCGGGACAGAGCTGTGCACGGCACTGAACCGCACGGACCTGCCGACGCTCCTCGGAACGCCCCAGGAACAGGCCGAGACCGCCCACGGCAGTCAGACCTCGTTCGAGCTCCCGAGCGGCACCAGGATCGCCATCCCCGAGGCGACCGTCACGCTGGAGACCTACTCCGTGAAGCTGTCGCGGTCCTACGACGACCTCCCAATCGCCGGGACGACCGACCGGCTGAGCAGCCCGGAGAAGAAGACGGTCCTCGGCCACCCGGCGGTCCTCTACTCGGACCGGACCATCGCCCTCAGCTTCAGCCTCGGCGGCGGCAAGGCCGAATCCGGACCCGGCGGCATCGCGCGCACCCTCCAGGTCGCCCCGGACCCGAAGGACGGCGGCGGCTCCTTCGAGATAGCCATCTGGCGCCAGGACTCCGTAGTGCCCGACGACGCGGCACTGCTCCGCGTCGCGGAGAAGGTGCTGCCCACACTCCCGGGGTGGACGACCACGGGCTGACGGCCCACAGCGCTGGTACGAACTCGCCCACGGTCACGGCCAGATCGGGCGTGTCTCTGCTCAGGGATGAGGGAGCCTGCGGCATCCGGGGTGATCGCTCGGCTGATCCGAGGCGCTGTGGTGGCGGTACCGTCTGAGTGCTGCCGCAGAACGGAGTTCGCCGTGCCGCAGAGCATCGAGGAGCCCACTGGCGCCCGGATCGCCCGGATCCGAGTACCAGGCACAGGAGAATGAGGATGCGGGCTCGAACTGGCGGGGCAGAGGCCACGTCTTCACCCGGTCCGACGGGCACCCGATCGAACCCGCCACCCTCACCCGCCACTTCAACACCCTGCTCCGCGACGCCCGCCTTGGGCCGATCCGGTTCCACGACCTCCGCCACTCGACGGCGACGATCCACCCCCTTGTGCAACACCCGTCCGCTGACGTTGCCGTCGACTACTGCCGTCAGAGACCGAAGAAGCCCCGCCGGAATTCCATTCCGGCGGGGCTTCTGGCCGTTTATTGAACGCTCCCGATAGCCATGCTGATAATCACCCCACGGAAACCAACATCGCTAAGGGATGCCGAGCCAGCGACGCGCCGCGGCACTCTCTACCGGATGCCCGATTTCACCCGTCGCCACCCATTCGGCAAACTTGCGAAGGACTTGCGAATGGAGTGGATCCTTCAGGACGAAGACACTGATCGCGGACTCCCAGGTGGTCCCACAGGAAAGCACTGACCCATCAAGAGAGAGCATCCGAAATTCAGGCCGACAATACCCACTGCCGAGCAGGCTTGAAGCACCTCTTCCTATGATGTCCCAAGAGTCCTGCAATTCCACGCAGATCCACTGCGCAGGACCGTCCTCCTCGGGGGTGAGCGCGACCAGGAACCGACGATCGGTCTCAGCGAAAAGGCCTGCGTCGACCGAGAGTCGGTACCAGTCTGCGTTCGCCTTCTCGAGCAGCAGCGGATCCTCGATATCGACTAGGGATTCGGCTCGGCCGTCCTCGGCAGGGCAGCTCGGCGCCTGGCCACTGACGAGAGCGGGCATGAGTCCGCTCAGGTCGCCGCATCTCTCCAGCACCCGAAGACCCGCTGCGGCAAGAGTTTCCTTCAGTTCCATTTCATCCATCTCGAGATCACGGTCGCGGTACGTACTGGGCGAGGAGATTGGCGTAGCCGTACTCGATCACATTGTTGTAGTTGTGACCGAGCACATACCCAACAACCCCGTCGATTCGCACAAGCACGCGAGTCTTGGTCGTGGGCGAGCCCACGCCAGTGAAGATCGTTGCGTCATACCAAGGGCTTTTGGTATTGCCATTCGCGTTGAACCAGTCGGGCCCGTCGCTGTTGATCCGCTGAGTGACCCTACCGCTTTCAATACCGTTCACAGTGTTGTGGACTTCTCTCGGAATCTTCGCCCACGCAGCCCGCCCAGCATCGATCCGCTTTTGTACCTCGTTCGGATGGTACGGATCGCCCTCGAATGCCGGTGAGACGGCTTCCGTATTGCAGTTGTGTACAAGGACCGGCGTGCCGCCTGCCAGCACATAGTACGTGTGCGGGCGGGGGCTCCGTCAGCTGCAACTTCGCTGGTCAGGCTTCCATTTGACAGCCGTTCCACGTCCGTGCATGTGTACTGAAGTCCGCCGGTGTTGCCGTCACTACTGCCGTCGATGATCTAGACCACTCATGGAATTCTCGGGATTCGAGATCCACGTCAAGCGGCTTGGTCGTGCGGAGTGAGACTGATGCTCAAGTCGGCTCCAAGGGCACGGGCCAGGCGGCGCAGCATCGGAAGGGTGGGCACCGTTCCGCCGGCTTCGAAGCGGGAGATCTGCGGCTGTTTCATCCCGCACCGCTCAGCCAGCTCGGCCTGGGACAGCCCGAGCTCGGTGCGCCGGTCGTGGACGAGTCTGCCCAGCTCGCGGGCGAGTGCTGTGGAGGCGTCATGCATGGCTCCTCCTGGGTTCAGGCGGCCGGGGTGACGATGGTGACGGTGGGCTCATCCCCAGGGGCGAGGTGCATGTCGACGGTGAGGTCCAGGGCTCGGGCCAGGCGCATGATGACAGCGATGGGCGGCAGTTCGGTGGCGGTCTCGATGCCTTCGATCTCGTCGGTGGTGGTGTGTAGGCGCTCGGCCAGGTCGGCCTCGCTCAGACCGAGTTGCTTGCGCCGGTCGTAGACGGCTTTGCCCAGCGTCATGGCCAGGCTGGTTTCGTCGTAGACGCGGTCATACTCGGGGTCGGCCTCGAGGTGTTCACCGGCCAGCTGGCGGTGGCGGCGGGTCCTCCATTCGCTGTGGTTCATCGGTTCTCCTTGAGGTCGCGGCTGTAGAGGTCGTGTTCGGTGGCTGCCTGGTGCTCGGCTTCGCACAGCCGTTGAGCGGCGTGCGCGCGGTCCACTTCGGCCTGCTCGCGCATTTTGGTCTTGCGGAAAACGGTGAGCAGCACGACGCGACGGTCGGGTGCGAGCCAGTAGGTAATGCGCTGGTGAGCATCGCCGAGGCGGAAGCGCAGCTCGCGGAGCTTGCCGCCCAGGTGGCGGGAGTGCGGTTCGTCGAGCGTGGTGGGCTGCTCGGCGAGCAGGTCGGCGACGCGTTCGGCCTGCTTGTAGTGATGGGCGGGAATGTTCTCCAGCCACAGTCGCACCTCCGGCTCGATCTCGATCGAGTACCGCCCACCGTCCATAGCACCGATGATATATGGCACGGGGTGCGAGAGCGCGACTTCGTAGCTCAGGTCGTGTGCCGTCGCCGCGACCACAGCCACTCCAGCGTCGCACAACCCAATACTCCCCCTTCGTCCTCCTGTCACGGCGCCGCCGCAAACCGGCGGCAACCGGCCGAGGCGGCGCAGGGCCGGCTTCTTTCGGCAGGATCGGGCCCGAGTGGGAGAGGCAGCGCGCGGCCGGTCTGGCGCGTCGCCCAGTCTGGCGACGCGGGCGCCGGGGCGGGAAGGGTCGGCCTGCGACGGGTGGCCGGGAGCTTCGTTCCCCGCCGGAGGCGACGTCGGCCACCGCCCTCGGTGAGCCCGGCGACGGATGTTGTGGGTCGGCACCCTAGTCGGCCCTGTGCCTGCGATCCGGCCGTAGGACGGTCGTAGGCGACAACTTGCTGCGCGACGCGCAAGGGCTCCACGCCCACAACTTGCTGCCGGCCGTACCAGGTTGAGTCCCGCTCGCGCCTTGGTCCGGCCGCCCGCTGGCACCCAGGACGGGCGTCGGCTGCTTGCCCGACGGTGGGTCGGTCGGCGTTGTTCGGCCGGTTCAGACGGGCGGACGCCGCCTTGAACCTCGTAGAGAAAATCTGAACGCACACCCCCGGCCATCCGGCACGGCGGGTCAGTGGCCCCGCCCGCCGCCGCCTGACTCCAGGGTCTCCACGCGGCCACGAAGGTCGGCAATCTGCTGAGCGGCCTCGGCCAGCGCCCGTTCCAGCGCCTCGACGCGGGCAGCCATCCCGCCGACGGGTGCGGTCGCCTCCGGGCCGTCGAGGTCATCAGCATCGTCGGCGACGTGGCCGTGGTGGGCGACAAAGGCGCCCTTGCCGGGACGGGAGACCGCCCACCCGTCCTGCTTCAGCAGGGCCATGGCCTTCTGCACGGTCAGGCTCGCCGCCCCGAACTCCCGCATCAGCACGGCCTGCGTCGGCAGCGCGTCCCCCGGCTTCAGCCCGCCGGAGCGGATCTGCTCCCGCAGGGTCTCGGCGATGACCTCGAACGTCAGCTGCACCCCGCTGCCCGCCGGCCTGCGCCCGCGCCGCGTCGCCATCACGCCCGGTCACCCCCGCTTTCCACGCCCTGTACCAGCAAAATCCGGCCCGCCCAAACCGGGAAACCGGCCTCACACTACCCGCGTCTCACCACCCACCAGAAAGGAATCAGGAGGGATGCACTTGAATGCGCCCGTGAGGCGATGTTAACGTCACGCACCCGCCGGTGATCACCACCGCGCTCCGCCGACCAGCCCCTTGGTCCGGCCCCCGCGCCCAACTTCGAGGCGCCCCGTTCCCCTGTGAGCCGATCACTTCGGCCTGCCCACGCCGCCCCGCGCCGTACCGCTTCCGCGCTCTCGCCGAAAGGCCCCTTTCCGCATGTCCGCACAGCTTCAACTCCCGTACCCCGCGACCGTTCCAGCCACCTCGTTCCCATCGGCGGCGTTCACGACGCCGACCTGCCCGGCGGACGTCACCGCCTCGGCGGCAGGGCGGTCGGCGCTGGAGCGCCGCGCCAGGCTCACCGCCAAGCTGGCCAAGCTCGCCGCCACCGGCCAACTCGCACCCCTCGCAAGGCAGATAGCCGGACTCGGTGGCTGCGTGCGCCCGATCCGCCTCACCGGACACCGCACCCGACTCGACACCGCGACCGGCGAGATCCTCAACCACCTCGACTCCGGCCAACTCCCGGCAGGCGAACTGCTGGTCCGCTGCGGCAACCGCCGTGCCACCCGCTGCCCCGCCTGCTCGACCGTCTACCGCTACGACACCTACCAGCTCATTGCCGCCGGACTGCGCGGCGGCAAGACCGTCCCCACCAGCGTCGCCGCCCACCCCCGCGTCTTCGCCACCCTCACCGCACCCGGCTTCGGGCCCGTCCACAACCAGCCCGACACCGGCCGCTGCCACTGCGGCCAGGTCCACTCCGACGACGACCGGCTGCTGGGCACCCCGCTCGATCCCGAGCGTTACGACTACGCGGGCGCGGTGCTGTGGAACGCGCACGCCCCGGCCCTGTGGGCCCGCTTCACCACCCACCTGCGTCGCGAGATCGCCAAAGCCGCCGGCCTCACCCAGCGGGCCCTGCGGCACCACGCCACTCTCTCCTACGCCAAGGTCGCCGAGTACCAAAAACGCGGCCAGGTCCACTTCCACGCCGTCATCCGCCTCGACGGACCCACCGGCCCCGGCAGCACCCCGCCCGACTGGGCCACCACCCAGCTCCTCGACCACGCCGTACGCGCCGCCGCCGCACGCACCCGCGTCCACCACGAGGGCGAACCGCCGAAGCAACCGCAGCCCGCCGGGGACGTCCCCGCGTCCCAGCCCCAAAACTCAGATCGGGCAGAGCGGTTGGTGTTCCGGTTCGGGCGACAGATCGACGTCCGCGCGATCCGCGGCACCGACTTCACCGGCGGCGGCCCGGTCACCGACCGGCACGTCGCCGCCTACATCGCCAAGTACGCCACCAAGGGAGCCGAGACCACCAACGGCACCCTCGACCGCCGCCTCCGCCTGCTCGCCGACTCGCCACCCACGACATCACCAACCATGCCCGCCGCCTGATCCACACCGCCTGGCACCTCGCCACCAGGCCCCAGCACGCCCACCTCCGCCTGCGCCAATGGGCCCACATGCTGGGCTTCCGAGGCCATTTCTCCACCCGCACCCGCCGCTACTCCACCACCCTCGCCCACCTCCGAGCCGAACGCACCGCCTGGCGAACCCGCCTACCCAACACCCAGACCCCCGCCCCAGCACCGGCTGAGACGCAGGCCGGTCGGACGGACGGCAGTCAGGTCGGTGACCGCGCCGGACACCCCGCTGACCTGCCCCCCGGTCACAGCAACATCGCCGGTCAGCGCATGGACTCGGACACGACCTTGGTCATCTCCCACTGGCAGTACGCCGGAACCGGCCTTCTCCCTGAACTCGAACACCTCGCCAACCTCCTGGCCGCAAAACGGCAGACCCGACCCGAACAACCGACTCAAACCCGGCGCTCGAAGCGCTCCGGCGACCGCGCCGGTCACTCCACTCATCGACTGCCCCGTGCTGTCCGGACGGGGGCCCTCGCGTGACCGCCGGCACCGAACTCCTCACCGTCCCCCAGGTCATGGAACGCCTCCAACTCGGCAGCACCACCGTCTACGACCTCATCCGCACCCGCCAACTCCCCTCCCTCACCCTCGGCCGAGCCCGCCGCATCCCCGCCCACGCCCTCACCGACTTCATCCACACCCGCCTCGACCAGGAAGCTGCATGACCACACCCCGCGACACCCCCGCCTCCCGCCGCACCCGCGCCAACGGCGACGGAACCGTCTACCAGCGAAAAGACCGCCGCTGGGAAGCCGCCGGATACGTCCTCGCCCCCGGCAACACCCGCAAACGCGTACGCGTATACGGCAGCACGCGCACGGAGGCGCTGGCCAAGCTGACCGAGAAGATCGCCGCCAGCAACCGCGGCGTCCCCGCCGTCACCACCCAGGGCAGCCTTGCCGCCTACCTGACGTACTGGCTGGAGAACGTCGCCGTCCACCACCTGCGCGAGACAACCCACCCCCGCTACACCGCCGTCGTGCACCAATACCTCATACCGGGCCTGGGCCGGAAGAAGCTCGCCAAGCTCACCGCCAAGGACGTCCGAACCTGGCTGAACGAGCTGCGGACCGTCTGCCAGTGCTGCGCTCGCGGCATCGACGCCGGACGCGACCCGAACGCACAGGCCAGCCGACGCCCGCGCTGCTGCGCACTCGGCCGCTGCTGCGGCAAGCGGCTCTCTGCGCTGACGCTCGCCTACATCCACTCGGTGCTCAAGTCCGCCCTGGAGCACGCTGTCCGCGAGGAGGAGATACCGCGCAACGTCGCACGGAACGTCCGCACCGGAACACCCCGCCCCCGCCGCTTCAACCCCCTCACCGCCGAAGAGGCCCGGCAGTTTCTCGCCGCCTTGCACGGCCACCGACTCGCCGCGCTGTTCGAACTCGCCCTACGTACCGGGCTACGCAAGGGCGAACTCCTGGGGCTGCGCTGGGAAGACCTCGACCTCGACGGCGGCACGGCCAGCATCCACCGCACCCTCCAGCGCACCCACAGCCGTGGCCTGGCCACCCTGCCGACCAAGACCATCAGCTCCGAGCGGCGCGTCGCCCTGCCGGCCTCCTGCGCCGCCTCCCTCCGCGCTCACCGCCAGCGGCAGGCCGAGGAGAAGGAGCGAGTTGGCGCAGACTGGCAGGGCGGCGGCTACGTCTTCACTCGACCGGATGGACACCCGATCGAACCCGCCACCCTCACCCGCCACTTCAACGCCCTGCTCCGCGACGCCCACCTCCGGCCGATCCGGTTCCACGACCTGCGCCACTCGACGGCGACGCTCCTCCTGGAACAGGGCGTCGAACTCGTCGTCATCAAGGAACTCCTCGGCCACGCCCACATCGGCGTCACCGCCACCGTCTACGCCCACGTGCGACTCCGCCTCCAGCGCCAGGCCGTCGACACCCTCGGACGCGTGCTTGGCGCCCGGGCCGAGGGCGACGACGGCGACGATCCGCCGCCTTATGCAGCAACCGTCCGCTGACGTTGCCGTCAACTACTGCCGTCAGACGCCCGGGAAGCCCCGCCAGGGTATTCCTGGCGGGGCTTCCAATTTGCTCGCGCTACCCAAATCAGCGGTGACGAATTTACGCAACGAGGCCGCGAGACTGCTCCGCAGCACCCGTCAGGGTGTGGCTAATTCATCCCGCAGAACGAGCCTTGATCCACTCCCGCTCGAACTCTTCCGGAGCTATCTCTACAGCATCAAACTCCGGCTGGTCAGAGATTTCTCGAAGATCGAGCGGGAAAGCGACTTCAGAAAGACCGACGCTTGCCGTCTCATGCAATTCGTCTGCCCACTCGACCTTGCCATCCCGGAAGAATTGAATTTTCCGAGTCTCATATCCACCCTCGCCGAGTTCACTCAGGTAGAGGACCGGCTCATCCTCAAGATCATGACTCCATGCCACCCTGACGTACCTCACGCTAGTTCCTTCCAGACCCAATGATGCGGCCAGTGAGATCGAGAGGTTCATCGTTGAGTATATAGAACACTCCTGGTCTACCCTGACGCACATCTAGCCCACGCACATCGATCGAAATATAGTGCGAGACCTTTTTCCCTAGCCAGGGCACTCGATAGAAGGCGGCGGATAGCTGCCCCGGCCTCTTCGTTCCAGGCGCAATGTCGGTGAGATATTGGCCATCGCCGAACTTGGCATCGTTTGGGTTCGCCGCTTGGGTGGACGGGCGAAGCTCTTGGCTCGCCAATATTCCATCATGTCCCGCTTCATTGGTGTAGTGATGCAGGACATCGGGAATCTCATCATTGCAGTTGTGAACCAGGACCGGCGTGTCGCCCGCCAGCACATAGTACGTGTGAAAGCGGGCCGCTCCCTACCTGGGTTTTTGCAGGTCGGCGCGGAACTACCCGTCCGTCGAGGTCCATTGGAGTGCGCTGATGTCCGCCCTTGTTGCCGTCAGCGTTGCCGTCAGTGGTTTAGACCTCGCCACGTAGCGGCGGTAGCCGACAACGGCGGGCGGCGGAGCGATTTTGGCCTGGAGCTGCTTTGGCGCGAGTGATCATGGCCCCGTAAGCTTCCGGCGCGTCGGGCAGTCTGTGGACCTAACGTCGCGTCGCTATTTGGCTGGTGGTCGGGGTGTGACGCGAGGCGTCTCGTCTCGGCGGCAGATGGTGATGGTGTAGGCGACGTTGCCGGTGGGCACGGGGCCGGGAGCTCGCATGCGGTGGTTGGGTGCCTGTCTGGCGCGGGGCCTGACGCGGTTGGGTCTGCGGGGGATGAGCTGGGCCAGGGCCTCGGCTTGGATGAGGGTGATCAGCAGAGGCTGTCCTGCGGTGGGCCGGTAGTGCAGGTGCCGGCGGATGGTGCGCAGGATGGCGGTGAAGGAGATGCGGTCGGGGTCCAGCATGGTGCCGGTTGCGGGGTCCAGGCTGGCTTGGGCGGCGTGGGCCCTTTGGGACTGCAGGTATTGATGAGTGATGAGCAGTCCGTAGATTTCCTGCGTGACGCCGTCGGGGTGCTGGGAGCGCAGCAGAGACCGGTGGTCGCGCTGGAGGATCTTGGCCTCGAACAAGCTGGTCTCGCTGTTCCAGCGTTGTGCGTAGAGGGTGGCGACCTGTTCGGCCGGGGCCTGGTCGGGGTCCAGCAGGCTGGTGATCACGCGCAGGGGGCGGGTGCGGGGAGGCCCGTGTTCCGGGGTGGCGGTGATGTCGGCGTCCACCACCCGTACCGGGATGCCGTGCGGGTGGCCTGGGGGCATACGACGGTTACAGAAGCGGGAGGCGGCCTGGCGCTGGCTGGAGGCCCGGTCCGGCACACACGACAGGAAGCTGCCGTCTGGGAGTTCGCGCAGGTGGGGCAGCCAGTGGTGGGAGTGCGCGCGGACGATGAAGTCGGCGCCGCAGGCGGTGATCTGGGCGAGGATGTCATGGCCGTGGAAGGCCCGGTCCATCAGCACGAGCTGCCCGTCCGCCAGCGTCGGGGCCGTGGCCAGGTCTTTGGCCAGGGTCACTTCGTTGTCCCGGCGCGGGCCGAAACGGGCGCCGATGATGCCGCGGGTGCCGCAGGCGATCAGCAGGACGAGTTTGACCTGCGGATAGCGTCCTGGTTTGTGGCTGCCGCCCGGAGGCGGGCCGAACGCCTTGGTATTGGCCGGTGTGGGCGCGACATCGAGGACGGTGCCGTCCAGGGACAGCATCAGCAGGCGGCGGCCGAAGGCGAACGCGCCAGGCGACTGCGGGGTGGTCAGGGGTCCGCGCACCTGCTCGAACAGGGCTTTCAGCGGCTCAGGCCCCAGTCGCGTGCGGGCTTTGGATACAGCGGAGGTGCCTGCCACCCGCAGGGCACCTGCGTGGACTGCCCCGCGCAGGCCGTCGGTGAGCTTGCGCAGGATCTCTGCGTAGCTCTCGTTGAAGTGCAGGCACATCGCCAGCACGAAGTAGACCACCGCGCTGGCTGGCAGGCTTGCGCACCAGCGTCTGTCTCCGCGGCCACACGAACGGACGGCTTCCTCCACCGCCTGCGGGGAGATGAACTCATCCAGCGCCTCCAGCCGGATCCCGGCGGCCGCCCGCGCCGACGTGATCCGCTGCCCAGCCCTGGAGTTCGCTCCCGCTGCGGTGACACGATGACAAGACATCGAGGCTCCACAGGTCAGATCTCTCACCGCTATCCGACCTGCCAGGGGCCTCGATGGCCGTCAACCTCCATACACCCACAGGCGCCCCAACTGCACTGCAGAGACGCGACGTTAGTCTGTGGACCTGCCCGGTAAAGCACGACGTTGGGGCCATGATCTGCGAGGCTCGCGCCAAAGTGGCTGGCTAAAATCGCTCCGTCGCCCGCCCCAGCCACGACGTACCCCTTCTCTGGCATCAAGCGTCTGATTGCTGTGAGCGTGGCATGGGCGCCGGCCGGGCCGGAGCGGGACGAAGGCAGGAGCGCAGGCCCGGCCGGGGGCCGGGCCGCGCGCGGGGAGCGGAGCGAGCCGCCTTGAAGACGTAGAGAAAGTTTGGACGCATCCCGCCTTGGCGCTGTGCCGTGGCCGTCGGCTGGTCGTTCGGCTGGAGTGTGGTCCGAAGCATCGGACTGGCGGGTGTGGTTCTGCAAGCAGCCAGTGGTGATCGTTGTTCGGCCGGTCCGGGGCGGTGTTGCAGGGGTACCGTCTGAGTGTTGCCGCAGAACGGAGTTCGCCGTGTCGCAGAGCATCGAGGAGCACACCGGCGCTCGGATCGCCCGTATCCGGAAGCAGCGCGGACTGACGCAGCAGGGGCTGGCGATGCGGGCGCACCTGTCGAAGTCGCTGTTGTCGAAGGTGGAGTGTGGGCAGAAGGCTGCTTCCCCGGCTCTTGTTGCTGCCTGTGCCCGTGCGCTGGGCGTCTCGACTTCCGATCTGCTGGGACAACCGTACGCCGAGGAGTTGCGCCGGGACCGCATGGACGCCTTGATCCAGCCGATCCGTGAGGGGCTGGAGAACTGGGACGTCGCTCTCGACTGGGAGACGGCTCCGCGTCCGGCGGCGTTGATCCGAGCTGATGTCCAGCGGGCCCTTGTGCAGCGCCGTCAGGCTCAGTACACGGACATGGTGCGCGACCTGCCCGGGTTGATCGATGAGTCGGTGCAGGCGGTGCACACCAGCAGCGGGGAGGAGCAGCGGCTGGCCTACGAGTGTCTGTCGGGGACGTTCCGGTGTGTGTTCACCGTGGCGTGGAACTTCGGCTATATCGACCTGGCCACCGTCGCGCTGGACCGCCTGGCGTGGACGGCACCACGCGCCGACGAGCCGGGGCTGGCCGCCATGCACGCCTACCTGCGCGCACAGACCACGATGTCGTCCGGCCGCTATGACGTGGGCATCCGGGTGATCGACCGAGCCCTGCGCGATCTCGACGGGCAGGACACGCGCCGCCCGGCAGGCGTTGAGGCGATGCGGGGCGTAATGCAGTTGCGGGCTGCGGTGATCGCGGGCCGGATGAAGGACCGGGAGCATGCAGACGCCCGCCTGGCCAAAGCCCGTACTCTCGCACGGACCACGGGTGAACTGCCCGACTTCGGCGTCACCTGGGGGCCGACCAATGTCGGGGTGCACGCGGTGGCCATCGCCTCCGAAATGGACGACTTCGGGCGTGCGATCGAACTTGCAGAGGACGTACGTATCCCGCGCGGCTGGACCCGTTCCCGGGCCGGGCACCACTGGATGGACCTCGGACGGGCTCATGCCTGGTCAGGCCACCCGGAGCAGGCCCTGGACTGCCTGCACCAGGCCCGGCGTATCGCCCCGCAGCAGACGCGCTACCACCCGACCGTGCGAGAGACCGTGCTGGCGCTGAAGCGGCAGGAGCGGACGCGCAGCAATTCGCTGGCGCAGTACGCGGAGTGGGTCGGGATATAGCAGATCCCGGGCAAGGGCGGTTGCACTTCTTGGTGCAACCGCCGTGCATCGCCGGTCGGCAGGCTGACGTCTCGTCAGGACCCCCGCGACCGCGCGAACGGTCCGGGGGCATGGCCAACGCTGACAAGGAGCGTCGACATGCCGCACTGTATCGCCCACATCTTCGAGCCGCTGCTGCGGCTGCTGTGGCCCGCACGGGGTCGCCATCGCAGACCTGATCACTCATCCGCCGGCCTTGCTGTAGAGGCGTCGACCGCCTGTCCGGCTCGCGTACCGGCCGCCCGGGTACTGCGTGGTGAGGAAATCGGGCTGGTCCGCCCGTACCTGGTCGCGCACGAGCGGCGGGAGGCGCAGAAGCAGCAGGCTCGGCGTCGCGCGCTCCGGCTGGCTGTGCGCGGCATCGACATCAGTCCCCGGTTGTTCGGCGGAGTGGAGGTCACGGCATGACGAGCGGGACCGGACAGCTGCGCCTGCTGCCGTGGGCCGGGCCCGAGGGCAAGCCGTGCTATCTCGCAAGTGACGGGGCCGGATATCTGTCGAGGCTCGCCGACAACATGGAGTCGACCCAGCTCGGCCTGGCCGGGGAACTCTTCCAGGAGGCCAAGCGTGTTCTGGACAAGCGGCAGTGGACGCAGGGCGAACTGCACCTTCTGGCAGTCCAGTTGACTGAAGCGCTCGGCAACGTGCGCCGCATCGCGGTGAGTCGCGGCGCGCGCCTGCCCACACCCGCCGACGACGATCTCGACACCGTGGACGACCTCGAGGACGAGGAAAAGAGGCAGGAGAGTTCGTACCCGGCCGTCTGCCGCTGACCGTGCCTCGTGGCTCCCTGTTCCCATCCAAACCGGGCCGGTAGAGATCCCCGGAGAGCCATGGTTCTCCGGGGATCTCCCTTGCATGCCGTCAGGTGTCCTGGGAGCGCTTGGTTCCTGGACGATGGCTCGCCTCTTCCAGGCGCTCCAGGCGCTCGCGCATATCGGCCATCTGCTCCAGGATCAGATCCAGCTTGCCCGCCAGATCCATGTCCCGGGATGCCGACGGAGTTGGGTGCGGTGGCTGCTCTCCTGAGCTGCCTTCCGTTCCGCCTGTGTCTCCCGGCTCGCCCCAGAAGAGGCTTTCGCCGATGACGTAAGCCAGCTCTTCCGGCTGCGGCTCGCTCGGCCGGGTGCGGGAGGGGATCTTCTTGCGCGGGTTCTTGTAGACCTTGCGGACGTGCCCTTCCAGGGCCATCGTGGCCAGGGCCTGTTCGGTGTTCTCTTCGCTGTGGCCGATGGCCTTGGCGGCCTCCGCTGCGGTCAGCCGGGTGCCCTTGGGCAACGAGCCGTTACGGATCTTCTGGACAAGGGCCGCGTGGGCGAGGTGCCGTCCGAGGGCGGGATCGTCCGCGTCGCGTACGTAGGCGTCGTGGCTGTGTTCTTCGTCCTCGTAGCGGAGCCATTCGTTGCGTACGAGCAGGCTGACCGCCGTATCGATGACGCGGACCGGTACCGCGTAGTGGTCGGCGAGCGTTTCACGGCCCGGCAGCTTGGTCCCCGGGGTGAGGATGCCGGAGCGGATCTGGCGTTCCAGCTCCTTGACGACGCTCTCGAAGGCGTGCTCGAAGTCCGCGGACCTGCTGACGAAGGTGCCCTTGCCCTGGCGGGTCATGACCCAGCCTTCGCTGCGCAGGAGCCGCACCGCCTTCTGCACGGTCAGGCTCGACGCGCCGTACGCCTCCATCAGCTGGCTGTGGGACGGCAGCAACTGCCCCGGCTGGAGCTTCTCACTTCGGATCTGCTGCTTGAGATCGTCCGCGATGCGCTCGAACGCCAGGCGCGCGTCGTCGGCAGGAGGCATCGTCATCCCTCGGGTCGGCGTACATCGGTGGCCGGAAGGACGGGCCAGCCGCCATTCCCGCAGCACAGCGCGCTGCACCGGCCAGATTAGCGACCCCAGGGACAGAGCGAGAGCGGAACAGTGATGAATAGGGATGGATGGAGTTGGATTGAGTCGGGTAGAGTCGCGTCACGCGATCACCCACATTGGTGAATCGCGCCCCTCTACCTGGAGGTTTGCCGTGAAGACCATGCCCATCGACCAGTCCCCGGCCCTGGTGATCCTGGCCTCCGAGCCCCGGCCGCGGTTCAAGGACCGCGACGGCCAGCAGCCCGCGATCGACCGGGCCACCGCGACCCACCTGCACCTGGTGGACGTGATGTTCGCCTTCAACGGCCGTGCCGAGGTGATCACCGTGAACGTCCCCGAGCCGGGTCTGGGCAAGGGCCTGAAGGTCGGCCTGCCGGTCGCCTTCACCGGCCTGGTCGCCTCGGCCTGGGAGAACGAGATCAACGGCAAGGACCGCCACGGCATCTCCCTGCGCGCCGACGCCATCACCGCCAAGGCGAGTGCCTGATGACCGGCAGCCCCCTCGGGCTCGCGCTGCTGGTCGTCTTCGGCCTCGGCACGCTCGGGCTGCTGGGCTGGGCCGGGTTCTGCTTCTCCCGCTGGTACCGGGCCGATGCCGAGACCCGTGTCAGTCTGCGGCAGGCGCGGCGGATGCGGTGGAGCTGGAAACGGCTCGCGCCGATGCTCGGCCTGGCCGTCAAGGACGCCACCCCCACCGTGCTCCAGCAGTACGGCCCACAGGAACAGCCGGCGAAACCGCGCGTGTTGGTGCCACGCCTGCACACCCGCGCCGACGCCTTCGGCGTCACCGTCACCGCCGACGCGCTGCCGCAGGTCGGGCTGAGCGCCTGGCAGGACGCCAGCGAGGGCCTGTGCGACGCCTGGGGCATGCGACGCATCCGGATCACCCAGCCCACACCAGGCGTGATCGTCGCGCGCGGCTTCCGGCGGGAACCACTGGAGGCGGTGATCCGCTCACCACTACTCGATCCCGACGGTTCCCCGGCCTGCCGACCCGGTCAGTTCGTCTCCACCAATGACGTGCTGCTCGGATGGGACGAGGACGGCACCCCCGTCGTGCTCAACCTCACCTACTCCGCCCACGCCCTCGTCGCCGGCGCCACCCGCTCCGGCAAATCGATCACCGTCAACACCCTGCTCGCCTACGCCTCGCTCATGCGGGACGTGCGCCTGATCGTGATCGACCCCAACCTCGGCGCGGTCGCGCCCTGGTGGCGTACCGCGTACAAGGTCTCCGACGCCATCCACCCCGACGAGCCGACCGAGATCCTGCGCTGGGTGCGCGAGGAGATGCAGCGCAGGGAGCGGCTGTTCTGGTCCGGCCGTACCGACCGCATCACCGACTTCAGCCCGGAACTGCCGCTGCTGCTCGTGGTGATCGACGAGGTGGCGAACTACACCCGTCACCCCGACCGCAAGGCCCGCGAACGCTTCGAGGCCGAACTGCTGGCCATCGCCAGCCAGGGCGCCAAGTTCGGCGTCCGGCTGTGGCTGCTCACCCAGAAACCCTCCGCCGACGTGCTCACCACCGCCATCCGCACCAACCTGTCCGCCCGGATCTGCCACCGCGTCGACACCGTCGAGGACTTCCTGCACCTCTTCCCCGACGGCCGGGAACTGGACATCACCGCCGCCGACCGCACCATGCCCCAGGGCGTCTCCATCGCCTCCGTCGGCGACATGCGCACGCCCGTCCGGCTGCGCTCGGTCTACCTGCCCACCGAAGCCTGCTGGCAGATCAACGACCTCATGTGCAGCAACGGACTGAAGGTCCGCGAACTGCCCGCCTCTGCCGACCTGGACAAGGCCGCGTGACCCGCGCCGGTCAGCCGCCCGAGTCGGAAAGTCCCGCTCCCGACCGAGTCCGTAACGCAGTCATCCCCGGCAAGAGCGTGTAGTCGCCAAACCCTCGCCCCTGCCGGGGCCTCCCTCCCCATCCATCCACGGCACACGCATGTGCCGCAGCGCAGAGAGGTCCCGCCAGCATGCCACCACACAACCCCACCACCACAAGCCCCCGCCCCGAACCGGCCGCAGCCGTACTGCCGTCGTTTACCGGGTACCGGGACCTGCTCGGCCTGATACGGCAGCTGTCCTCGCTCGGCGGGTGCGCCCGGCCCATCCGGCTCGAAGGCCACCGAACCGAACTCGACGCCTTCACCGGCGAGATCCTGCGCGAACTGAAGTCCAAGGAACTGCCCGCCGGACACCTCCTGGTCCGCTGCGGCAACCGCCGCACCACCCGCTGCCCCTCCTGCGCCGAGCTCTACCGCCAGGACACCTACCACCTCATCGCCGCCGGCCTACGCGGCGGCAAGAACATCCCCGACCAGATCGCCGCCCACCCCCGCGTCTTCGCCACCCTCACCGCGCCCTCGTACGGACCGGTCCACGGCCGACGCGTCAACGGCTCCGCCCGCTGCCGATGCGGACGCACCCACACCAAAGGCGACCCGCTCCTCGGCACACCGCTCGACCCCGAGCGCTACGACTACACCGGCGCGGTGCTGTGGAACGCCCACGCCCCCGCTCTGTGGGCGCGCTTCATGCTCCACCTGCGCCGCACCATCGCCGCCGCAGCCGGAATCCCCCAGCGCCTGCTCCACAGGGTCGCCCGCGTCTCGTACGCCAAGGTCGCCGAGTACCAGCGGCGCGGGCTGATCCACTTCCACGCCGTGATCCGCCTCGACGGCCCCGCAGGCAGCCACACCCCACCACCCGCATGGGCCACGCCCGAGACGTTGGCCGATGGCATCCACGCTGCCGCTGCCCGCGCCCATGTCGACGGGCCGGAGATCGACGGTCGGACCTACTCCTTCGGCTTCGGCAGGGAGCTGGACGTCAAGGTCATCCAGTCCGCCGCCTTCCAGGCCGGGACCACGATCACGGAGGGCAAGGTCGCCGGGTACGTGGCGAAGTACGCCACCAAGGGCGCCGCAAGCGCGGCCGGCACCCTCGACCGCCGACTGAAGCTGATCGCCGAACTCGGCCAGGAGACCATTCCCGAGCACGCCGCCCACATGATCCGCACTGCCTGGGCCCTCGGCGCCCGCCGCGACCTCGCCCACCTGAAACTGCGGGCCTGGGCCCACATGCTCGGCTTCCGCGGCCACTTCTCCACCAAGACCCGCGCCTACTCCACCACCCTCGGAGCGCTCCGAGCCGCCCGCGCCGCCTGGCAGAGCCGTCACACCCCCGACCCCGAACCGACCACCCTCGTCCTCGCCCACTGGGCCTACGACGGCACCGGACTCACCCCTGACCTCGAACGCCTCGCCGCACTCATCGGCGGCGGCCCAGCGCGCGAACAGGCGGTGACAGTCGGTGCGTGACGACGAACTCCTCACCGTCCCCGAGGCCATGGCCCGTCTCAAGATCGGCCGCTCGGCACTCTACGACCTCCTGCGCACCCGCCGCCTGGCCTCCCTGACCATCGGCCGCGCCCGCCGCATCCCCGCCCACGCCCTCGCTGACTACGTTCAGCGTCACATGGAAGAGGCCGCCCAATGACCGCGCCCAAGCGCAAGAAGACCCGCGCCAACGGCGACGGCACCGTCTACCAGCGCAAGGACGGACGCTGGGAAGCCGCCGGATACGTCCTCGCCCCCGGCAACACCCGCAAACGCGTCCGCGTCTACGGCAGCACACGCGAGGAGGCCCTCGCCAAGCTGACCGAGAAGATCGCCGCCAGCAACCGCGGCGTCCCCATCATCACCGCCCAGGGCAGCCTCGCGGCGTACCTGACGTACTGGCTGGAGAACGTCGCCGTCCACCAGCTCCGCGAGACCACCCACACCCGCTACACCACCTGCGTCAACCAGTACCTCATCCCCGGCCTCGGCCGGAAGAAGCTCGCCAAGCTCACCGCCAAGGACATCCGCACCTGGCTCAACGAACTGCGGACCGTCTGCCAGTGCTGCGCACACGGCATCGACGCAGGACGCGATCAGAGGGCCCAGGCCAGCCGCCGCCCGCGCTGCTGCGCGATCGGCCAGTGCTGTCGCAAGCGCCTCTCCCCGGTCACGCTCGCCTACATCCACTCCGTACTCAAATCCGCCCTGGAGCACGCCGTGCGCGAGGAGGAGATTCCCCGCAACGTCGCCCGCAACGTCCGCACCGGAACCCCTCGCCCCCGCCGCTTCAACCCACTCACCGCCGACGAAGCCCGACGCTTCTTCACCGCCGCCCAAGGCCACCGGCACGCCGCCCTGTTCGAACTCGCCCTGCACACCGGCCTGCGCAAGGGCGAACTCCTCGGCCTGTACTGGGAAGACCTCGACCTCGACGCCGGCACCGCCACCATCCGCCGCACCCTCCAACGCACCCGTACCGGCGGTCTGACCACCCTGCCGACCAAGACCATCAGCTCCGAACGGCGCATCGCGCTGCCGGTCTCCTGCGTCACCTCGCTTCGTGCGCACCGCGAGCATCAGGCAGAGGAGAAGGAGGAGGCGGGCTCGGTCTGGCAGGGCAGCAGCCACGTCTTCACCCGGCCCGACGGTCACCCGATCGAACCCGCCACCCTCACCCGCCACTTCAACGCCCTGCTCCGCGACGCCCGCCTACGGCCAATCCGGTTCCACGACCTCCGCCACTCAACGGCGACGCTCCTCCTGGAACAGGGCGTCGAACTCGTCGTCATCAAGGAACTCCTCGGCCACGCCCACATCGGCGTCACCGCGACGGTGTATGCCCACGTCCGCCTCCGCCTCCAGCGCCAGGCCATCGACCTCCTCGGCCACGCCCTCCGTAACTTCTCGGCGCCCGCGTCCGGGACCGAGGACGGCGACGACCCGCCGCTCTGCGCAGCACCTGTCCGCTGACGTTGCCGTCAAGTACTGCCGTCAGACACTGCAGAGGCCCCACCAAAACAAATCTGGTGGAGCCTCTGCAGTGTCACCCGGTAATAATCCAGACCTCATATTCCTCAGTTGTCACTCCGCATGAAACGCGACCATCGAGAGACATCGCAACGAACTCCGGCTCCCCTTCAACGGAACCGAGCCACTGAGCCAAACTCATCGAACTGGCGCGCTGAACGTAAGCCCATGGAGCTTTCGCGGCGCCTATACCACCAACACTGATGAGAAAGTCACCTTGGTCTCCAAAGAGTCCATTTTCATCGCAAAGCCTCGCCCATTGGTCCTGCACCTCGAGAAGATGCCCATTCGCCTCTAGTGCGCGGATCCGAGCTGCGCGCTTTGCTCCACCACTGATAATTGGACGCCACGCTTTCATGGGTTCCGGAGTTCCCCCGACCATGCACAGTAGATATCAGATTCGGACTCAGGGCAACCAATCAGCCCGATGCGCCCGATCTTCTCCGCCGGTGACCACGTAGGTCACCGCCTCAGTAAAGCTCGAACCCAACTCCCAAATGGTGTGCGTCCCCACGGCAATAACCTTACCGTCAGCCGCAATATAAGACCTAAATTGCACGGACCACATTCCGAGGGGCGAGTAGTTCTGGCCAAGTCGTTGAGACAACAGGACAGCTTCGTCTAGGGCATCGATGCAGGCGTCCACCGGATCGACCCGTAGGGACGATGCAGGAACACGAGCTGCGGAGCTTTTGATCGCCAATTCCCCGAATTCTTCCCATACCCGAAGGGCGGTTCCATTCAACTGGAACCCGACCCCCTCAAGCAAATTAACCGAGGAAGTAATGTCAATTCGCCTATGCGGAAACCATCCAGCTGCAACCAAAGCCCTCACGACTGAAGGATCGCCGTCTCCGAACATTCCGCTCAATTGCTCCACGTCCCGAATGTTTTCCTGATCACGACCTGACACGATTCCTCGCACGGGTCGAATGGCACACCACTCTCCAATGGAGACCCTAGGGGCCTTACTCGCAGCGTTCTAAAAGATCCGCCGAATATAGCCGAATCACCTTCTGCTTTCTGCGCCTCATTCATAGCGCAGATCTCCGAGCAGGTATCACGCCCATTGGCACCCAGGACGTCATCGAGCGCACTTCCCGGTTCAATTTCAGTATCTCCCTGGGTGCGCCCCCAATAGGACCTTCCAGAAGGTGACGTGTACTCCGTGACAAAGTCAGGGGTTGTCGCCTGATTATGTCCGCGATTTGCGTTGGCGTAATCCTCTAGCGTATGTCCATCTTGAGCTGGGCCAGGTCTCGGATCGGGCCCACAAGCGTTGTGGACCAAGATCGGGACGCTGCCCGCCACAACATAGTACGTGTGGAGTTGCCGGACGGTGAGGTTCCAGCGGTTGGCGGCGCCGGGGGTTGGGTGGGTGGCGACGACGTAGGCGTGGTGGTTGGTGGGGGTGTTGAGGGCGTCGCCGTGGTGGAGTTTGCCGGCGGGGACCCAGGTGTGAGTGGTGTCGTCCCAGAAGGGGTGGTTGGCGGTGGTGTGGATGGTGGCGGTGTGGCCGCCCTTGGCGCGAATCGTGAGGTCGAGCAGGTCGTGGTCGTGGTTGATCCACACGTGTTGGACCGTGCGGGCGCCTACGTGCTTGCCCGTCTTTTGATCGGCCGCTTCGACCTTGTCGCCAGCCTTGATCTTGCCGATCGGCTTGGTCTCGCCCTTGGCCATCAGGACGGGCGTATCGGGCGAGAAACTGCACCTGCTGGGTTTCCCGGCCTTGGCGGTCTCTGTCCCCGATGAACCGGTGTCCGGTTCGCTCGGGCGGGCTGCCGCCGCGTCCGCGTCTCTCGCGGCTTTCTCAGCCTGGGCCTTGGCGTTCACCCGCTTCAGGCTGACCAGATCGCCGGCCGAAGTGGCTGCGGCTTCGTCGACGGCCTTGGCGTCGGCGCCTGCCGCTTCTGCCGCGGTAGTGCGCCTGGGAGAGTCGTCGCCGGCCTCCTCGCCGCGCCCTCCCGCGCCTCCGGGCCCGCAGTCACCCATGATTCCCGAGCACGCAGCGGTGAAGGCCTCTCCAGCACCCGTGATGCAGGCATAGCTCGCCCAGAACGCCGTGTCGATCTCGCAGGCCGAGAAGCTGATGGCGATCGCGTAGCTCACTACGGACAGCCCCAGGACATCGACGACCTGACCCGCGGTCGGCGGAGGGGTCGTGTCGTGCTGTGCGTTGGATACGTCGCAGGCGAACTTGGCTGCCTGGTTACAGCGGCTGCCACCCGTGCCGCCGCGGTTACCGCTGTTGCCGCTGGAGGTCTTGGTGGTGCCTCCGTTTGTTGAGGTGCCACCTCCGCCACCAGTTCCCGGACCGCATTTCTTCCAGCCGCCGCTGCACTGAGTGCCGTCGGAGTTGACTTTGATGGTGCCCGTCGGGTCGCTGCCCGACGCCGGGTTGTCGCCGGCGTAGGTGTAGCCGCCCATCTGGTTGGGGTCCCCGACCTCGAAGAGGGGGTCGACGGTGAGGAAGCGGCCCAGGGTGGGGTCGTAGTTGCGGGCGCCCAGGAGGTTCAGGCCCGTCGTGGTGTCATCGGGCTTGCCAAGGAAGCCGTGGTTCTCGTCGGGTGCCACCCAGGTGGACGGGGTGGTGCCCCGCGGGTTGCCGTACGGGTCGTAGGAGCGGCGGGTGACCGCCAGGGTCGAGGCGTCCACGGCCGTCGTGGCCGTGCCCTGACCGTTCGCGACCTGGTAGGTGACCGTGCCGGTGCTGGAGCGGGTGATCGTCGTGCCGTCGGGCCCGGTGTAGTACCGCAGGCCCGTGCAAGTCTTGGCCGACACGTCCAGCGTCAGCTGCTCGGCGCCACCGAAGAGGTAGAGGATGCGGGACTTGTCCGTTCCGCCCACCGACGCGGACTGCTCCAGCAGGTTGCCGTCCGCGTCGTACAGGTACTTGCTGGTGCGGTCGGTGGTGCCGGACGGGGTCGAGACGGTGGCGGTGCGACCCTCGGCGTCGTAGGTGAACGTCTGCGTCTGGCCGGCGGGGAGCGCGCCCGTCTCGATCGTCGACCAGGTCTGCCCCTTGCCACCGCAGGTGGTCAGCGTCAGCTGGGTGCCCTTGGTGGCACTCGCGCTCGGATCGGTCAGGCACAGGGTGCTCTTGGCCGCGTTGACCAGGGTGCCGGTGGTCGTCAGGCGCCACTTCTGGGTGGTGTCGGTGGAGCAGGTGTCCGCGACGACGCCCGTGCCGGTCGTGGTGGCGTTGCCCGCGGTGTCGAGGCAGAACCCGCCCGCCTTCACCGTGCCGTCCGTGCCGATCGCCCACTTCTGGGCGGTCGAGGAGGAGCTGCAGGTGTTGATCTCGACCTTCGCTCCGGAGCCGGTCTCCTCCACGCACAGCTTGCCGCCGCCGGTGAGGGTGAAGGCGGTGGTGAGCGGCCCGGTCGTCTTCGTCGCGCGGCTGAGCGTGTTGCCGGCGTTCTTGCCGCCTGTGTCCGTGTACGACGGGGTCTGGGTGGCCGTGCCCGTGACGGGGTTGGCCGTTGTGGTCGCGCCTGCCTGGTTGGGGTGCGTGACGGTGGTCGTACCGTCCGTGCCCGGGTAGGTCGTGGTCTGGGTGGTGTCCGCGAGTGCGTTGCCGCTGGTGTCGTGGTCGACCATGCCGGTGCGGTCGCCGAGCAGGTCGTAGGTGTACGTCTGCCAGTAGGGTGCCGGGCCTCCGACCGTCTTCGTCTTCACCGGCGCGGTGCTGGTCTGCACCGAGGCCGTCGTGCAGCCGCCCACCGCGCCCACGGGTGCGCTGCCCGAGTCCGTGATGCCTGCCGTGTCCGTCCAGGCGGCCGTCAGCCGCTGGAAGGAGTCGTAGGTGAAGCACTGGATGTCGTGCGTGGTGTTGTTCTGCAGGTCATCGGTGGCGGTGAGCTCGCCTGCCTGGTTGTAGCGGTAGTTGACGACGTCCAGAGCCGTGGCGGAGGTCTGCACCATGCTGCTGGTCTGCGTGGTGCGGCCGGTGGTGGCGTCGTACTGGGCGAAGGTGGCCAGTTCCTTGCCGACGGGGCCGTAGTTGGCCCGCAGGACCCGGCCGAAGGGGTCGTGGACCGTACCGTCGAGGTAGGAGGGGGTGTTGGAGACACTTATGTCGCCGCCGAAGCCGTCCAGGATGCCCTGCAGGGTGTAGCCGTAGCCGACGCGCTCGGCGGGCAACCCGCCGTCAGCCTTGTAGTCGGTGGTCCACAGCAGGCCCGTGTTCGGGGTGTAGGAGGAGCTCAGGGTGTAGGTGACCGTGCCGCTGTCCTTGCCCGCCGTCCCGGGGAAACCGTCGGCGGAGGGCACGGTGAGCGTCGAGCCCAGCGGCTGGTACGCCGTGTTGTAGCCGGTGACGGCCTCCGTGTACGCCTTGCCGCTCGCCCCACCCACGTAGCGGGTCGAGGAGGTCGCATAACCCTTGGCGAGCGTGTCGTAGAGGCGCGAGGTCAGCTGCTTCGCCGGGTCTGGCGTCGCCGACCACGGGCCGGTGTACTCCGCGGTGACCCGGTTGTCCCAGTCATAGGCGTACGACAGCGTCTGTCCGCGGGAATCGGCGGTCTGGAGCAGGTTGCCCATGACGTCGTACTTGTCGAAGGTCGTCGTACCGGCGTCGGGGTCGCTCTGGGTCGTCTTCTCGCCGAGCAGGTCGTACTTGTAGGACCAGTTGTTGCCGGCGCTGTCGCTGACCGACTCCACCCGTCCGGCGGGCGTGTAGGTGTAGCGGGTGGTGGCGTCGGCGGCCGGGACCGCGCCTGCCGTGCCCTGCGTCCACGGTGTCGAGTTGCCGTCGCTGCTGACGACGGCGACGGTGGAGTCGGCCCGGACCTGGAAGGTGGCGCCCGTCGTCGCGGTCAGGCCCGTGCTCCACTTGGACGTGCCGGAGGCGGTGTAGACAGCCAGGTTTCCGTCCGTGCCGAACTGGGCGTAGGCACCGGGATTTCCAGCCGTGTTGCTGGACCAGAGACTCTTGCCCGTGTTGAGCGCGGTGAGGACCAGGTTGCCGTCGGCCTGCATGGTCAGGCGGACGCTGCTGGAGGTCAGCGAGGTGCCGGACGGGATGACGCTGCCGCCCTTGAGGGTCGTCGTGGCGTCGGTGTTCTTCACCACGGACTTCACGGTCTGGCCGAGCGCGTTGGTGAACGTCGCGGTCGCCGAACCGCCGGCCGGCGGGGTCGTGTCGGTCTCGTCCGCGCCCGGATATGTCGTCCCGGTGCTCCACTGTTTGACGGCCTGGTGCCACAGCGTGCCGGTGGTGGCGCGGCCCTGGCCGTCGTACGTGGTCGTGGTCTCGGCCGGGATCTCGTTCTCGTTGGCCGCGTACAGCGTGGTGGAGGGGACGTGGCCCGGCTCGGAGTAGGGGGCGTAGGAGGCGGATGCCCAGCCGTGGGAGTCGTAGAAGGTGTCGGAGATGATGCGGCCGGAGTCCGAGTCGCCGTCGGCGGTCGTCTGGGTCTGCCGGGGCTGCAGCATCCCGTCGTAGATGCTGATCGACGTCGAGTAGGAGCCGTCCTCGCGCAGGGTACGCGTGGTGACCGAGGACGGGTCTCCAGGCTGGGTGATCGTGCCGCCGGGGGCGGGAACGGCACCGGGGTTGATGGAGTACGCGAACTGCATGTCCGCGCTCTGCGTGGCCTTGTCGCGTCCGGGCAGCCAGACGGCGGTACGGCGGCCGAGGGCGTCGTAGGTGATGTCGGTGACGCGGCTGTTGGCGTCGATGTTCTCGGTGGTCAGGCCCCGCAGCGGATCGAGAGTGGACGTGACCTTCCACTGCTTCTGGTTGGTGGAAACGATGCTGGTCGGGTTGGTGGTGCCGCCCGCGCCGCTCCATTTCGGCAGGTAGTCGGTGTGCGCGCCCTTGCCGGTGGCGTCCAGGGTGTCGGTGGCGCGGCCGGCGCCGTCGTAGGCGATGCCGCTGGTGGTGCGCCAGCTCTCGGTGCCGTCGCTGCCGTAGCCGGTGGCGATCTGGGTGCCGGTGACGTGCGGGTGGGTGAGTGTGCCGTAGGCGCCGAGGTCGGTGATGGATCCGTCGCCGTCGTAGTAGATCTTCTTGTCGCTGAGCAGGGTGTCGGTGCCGGGCTTGGTGCCGCACGGGCCGGAGACGGTGGTGATCCGGGACGGGTAGGCCAGCAGCATGCTGTTGCCGGCCGAGGAAGCCGGGGAGGCGTAGTCCGCGGTCGTGCACTTCTCCTGCGCGGCCACGGACACGTCACCGTGTGCGTCGACGGACTGGACGCGGCCCTGGTCGTCGTAGGCCGCATCGGTGCGGGTGTGCCGCCAGGTGCCGTCGGCGAGCGGCGCGTAGCCGTGGCTCTGGCTCGACTGGATCCGGCGTGCGGTCAGGTCGGGCAGGGAGGAGGTGGCCGGCTTGCTGTCGCCGGGGTTGTCCTCCTGCGTCCAGCCGGTCCATGGGGTGCGGTCGGCGTGGGCGGTGGTGGTGTAGGTGAACGGACCGCTGACGGTGGACCCGTTCACCTTGCCGCCGGAAGCGGTGTAGGTGTCCGACTGCAGGGCGGTGCCCGCCAATTGATCGGCATCGGCGACTGTCTCGACCGTCTTGCCGCCGACGGTGGCGTCCACGCTGACCGAACGGCGGCTGCCGTCGGCCTTGTAGTCGCCGTCCATGCCCTGCAGGTAGGTGGTGGTGAGCTGGGTGACCGGCTCGGGCGCCTTACCGGTGCGGACCGTGACGGTGCGGAAGCCGCGGAACTGGTCCCAGGTGCGGTACTGGTCGTCGGTGAAGTCGGAGTCGTCTCGGTGCCAGGCCGGACCGGAGTAGGAGTAGGTGGAGACCTGGGCCTCGGAGCCGGCCGGGATCTTGGACGAATCCGGGTTGTACTGGGCGGCAACGGTCAGGTCGGCGACGGTGACGCTGTGGACGGTGGTCTTGTTGAACCAGTCGGCGATCGGCTTGGAGTCGCCGGGCACCGTCCAGTACACGGGATAGCAGAAGTTGGTGTTGGTGTCGGCGGCCTTGATGTCCAGCTTCTTGCCGACGCACGGGTTCTGGTTGTACTCGACGGTGATCGACTCACCGGTCTCCGTCTGCACGTTGGCGATGCGGGGCCGGTAGAGCGGCGGGGCGGACGGGGAGTCGTCGTCGACTCTGTTGTCGATCTCGGTGCCGGTGAAGGAGACCTGGTTCAGCGTGATGTCGCTGTTGCCGTTGTTGTAGGTGTCCTTGCCGGTGTGCTTGATGGACTGCAGCCACAGCACGGCTTGGAGCGAACCGGCGTCCTTGGGGTCGACGGTGGTGCCCGTGACCGGGTCGACGGCGCCGCCCGCGTCGGAGTACACCTGCCCGAGGTCGTAGCTGTCGACCGGGATCAGTTTGTCGGTCGAGCCGTCCTTGACGTGGACCTTGGTGGTGATGCTGTCCAGCCGGGTGGTGGTCCAGAAGGTGGGTGACGAGACGATGCAGACGTCCGTCGGCACCTTGGTCGCGTCATCGGGCAGCTTCGTCTTGTCGGTCGAGTCGCAGTGCAGGTCCCACGGCACGTCCGGCCAGTGCGGGGCCGTGTTGTCGTCGAGGTTCCCGGCCGAGCAGTCGGTGAAGGACGACGTGGTCTGGCAGCGTTGCTTGGACGTGAACACCACCTGGGCCGCCGGGGTGTGGCCGGCCTGCTCGTCGTCCAGGGTGTAGCCGTACGAGATCGAGGTGAGCGTGCCGCCGCGGGTGTACGAGGTGAGGGTTCCGGTGTCGTCCGTGTCGCTGGTCTTCGCCGCCTGACCGCCGCCGAGGTCGTAGTAGCCGGTCTCGGTGGAGTAGTCGTAGCGCTGGACGAAACCGCTGGGCGAGACGACGAAGTCGAGGTTCCAGCGCCAGCCCTCGGCCTTGTCGCAGCGTGACTTCTTGCCGTCGGTGTCGCTGTGACAGGGGTCGGAGGAGCGGGGGTGCAGCACCGGGACGCCCCAGGCGGCGTGGGTGGTGTCGTCGCCGGAGGTGGACGAGGCGGTACCGGAGGTGCCGGGTGCGCTCGGGGCGTGATCGGCGCCGAAGTAGGCGGCGGTGCCGTCGGTGGTGAGGACCCGGAAGTAGACGCCGTCGTGCAGGCCGTTGGCGGCGCCCGAGAGCTCCTGCACCACGGTGCCGTCGTCACCCTCGAGTCTGAACTCCTTTATTTCGCCGGGCGCTCCGGAAGACGTGGTGGGTACGAGACGGCCGGAATGGGATCCGAAAGAGACGGTAGCGTTGTCGCCGCCCCAGCACTCGTCGCCGGAGCCCTTGAGGATCTTCTTGCCGTCCGAGTCGAGGAGCGAGCCACAGGAACGGTACGTCCGCTCCACGAACCCGGGCTGGTAGCCCCAGCCGTCGCCGATCCACGAGGCCTGGGAGTTGCGGGCGGAGGTCTCGCCGTCCACGGTCTGCGAGTCGTACGACAGCGCGACCGACGGTCCGGTGTCACCGACGGCGCCGGGTACGTCGATCGGGTACGAGTACGTGTACGCGCCGGTGCCACTGGTCTGCCACGTTCCTGAGGGGCTCAGGGAGGTGGCGGAGTAGTCGCCCTGGGAGCCGCGGCTGCCCGAGGTCACGGCGATCGCCGAGCCGGCGGTGGTCGTTGCGGTGAGCTGGTCGGCGGTGGCCCGGTTGGTGGACTTCAGGGGCGTCCGGGTACGGCAGGCAGGCTGTTCAGGCGTGGTGAGGGCACAGGCCGGGAGGCGCGTGAGGGTGAGGCGGGAGCCGTATCCGCCGCCGTAGGCCTTGGCGACCGACGAGTAGTCGATGACGACACGGACCTTGGCGGTGGGGGACTTCGTGCGCCCCAGGCCCACCAGCAAGCCGGCATCGGCGCCTGCCCGCAACGCCTGTGTTCGGGAGGCGAGTTGGATATGTACCTTCTCGCCGTCTGCTTGATTCGCCTTGGCCGCCTTGGCGTTCTTAGCCGTCTTGGTCGCCTTGTCGGCGGACGCCACCCACAGGGGCAGCGAGCCCGCCTTGACCGGCTTCTCGTCCAGCGCGACCGTACGGGAACCGGCCTTCGGCCAGGTCGGCTTGGACGCGGCCTGATAGCGGGTGAGAGCGCGGTAGCCCCAGGGCTGGACCGTCTGCGGGCGACGCAACGCATGCTTGCCCACCCCTGGTGTGACAGGCAGCGGTTTCGGGTCCCAGAGTTTGCCGTGGAAGACATACGGACCGATGCCGTCCTTGGCGACCGCCCCGGTCACGAGCAGCGCCATGGCAGCGACAAGTGCCGAGACGAACGTCAGCGTCCTCCGCACATCCACGTGAGAAGTCCCCCCGTATGACACGGACTTGATGGTCCGTTGATTGCAAGGTCACGTGGTCGGCGTGATCCAGGACGGGAGGCTAGGAAGCGATTTGACCGATCATCAAGACTTTTTGCCAATGCCATGACAAGTGTGTGATTACTTTTGGCCTTTCCTGTGTACGTTCTGTGACGGGGGAAGCGACCCTCACCGTCGCACGCCGTCGCTGGCTTCCTGACCAACGCCCAGCGAGCCGCTTCCTGAAGTGTCTGTCGTGCCGTCGTGTGAAGGAGCTCTGTCGTGCTGCCGTCGTCCGTCCGCAGACTCGCGCTGTTGCCCGCAGTGGCCACGCTGCTGCTCACCGGACTGGTGGTCCCCGCCGCCGGGTTCGCTGCCGACGATCCTGTGGACACCTCCGACCCGTTGCTCGCCGCCCAGGCACAGGCCATTGCGGGCGGCACTTCCGTTCCGGTGGACGCGCTGACCAGTGAGACCGGCACCGTGGCCGCTGAGCCGGACGGCTCCTTCACCAGAACCTCGTCCGTGCTGCCGGTACGAGTGCGTCAGGACGGCGACTGGGTGCCGGTGGACGCCACTCTCGCCGCCAACGCCGACGGCACCTACTCCCCCAAGGCCACGCTCAGCGGAGTACGTCTCTCGGGCGGAGGCAACGGGCCACTGGCGACGCTCACCGATCCAGCGGGACACCGCATGAGCCTGACCATGCCGTTCGCCCTGCCGGCACCTCAGGTCGGGGGCAACACAGCGCTCTATACCTCTGTGCTGCCCGGCGTCGATCTGTCGGTCTCCGTGACGGATCAGGGCGGTTTCAGCGATGTCCTGGTGGTCCACGACGCGAAGGCCGCCGCTGATCCGCGGGTCCGCAGACTTGCCGTGGCAACGGACACCGACGGGCTGGACCTTTCGCCCACCGCTGCCGGCGGGATGACGGCGACCGCCCGCGACGGTTCGGTGTCCTACACAAGTCCGCCTCCGCTGATGTGGGATTCCAGCAGCAGTTCGCCGACCGGCACCCAGACACGCCTCAGGACCGCGTCCCTCGCGCGTGCCGCCGCCGGTTCCTCGGACCCTGCGGACACGTCCTCCGTGACGGGTCCCGGCACCGGTGCCCAGGTCGGCCAGGTGCCCATGAGCACCACCTCCGGCACCATCACGCTGGCTCCGGATACGTCACTGCTCGACGGCTCGGGCACGCACTATCCCGTCTACATCGACCCGTTCGACGATCCCGTGAACAGCAAATCCGGTGCCTTCGATGAGGTGTACTCCAGCTCCGCCTGTTCCGACGCCCCGCAGTACAACAAGCCGCAGACCAACGGCGAGGGCGTCGGCTACCAGCGCTGGGGCGGTGCCTGCGGCATCGGTCTGGAACGCTCCTACTACGCGGTCAATACCAGCGGCCTGGACCCGGCCATGCACGTGATCGAAGCCGAGGTCACGGTCAAGACCACCTACGCGGCCAGCCTCGACTGCTCCCACGACCAGCCGATCACCCTGCACAGCACCGGTCCCATCAGCTCCGACACGGACTGGAAACACCAGCCCGAAACCCTCGACGACAACGGCTACCCCGCCGTGAAGACGACCGTCCCCAGCGGCGCCAACACCAACTGCAGCAACAGCACGGCCCGCTTCCGCGTCGACAAACAGATCCAGCAGATCGCCGACGGCAACAAGAGCACGTGGACGATCGGCCTGTTCGGCAACGAGTCCACGTCCAGTTCCAACGACGACTACCTGCGTATGTCCCAGACCCTCAGCCTCGTCACCAACTTCGACATCCCACCGGACACCCCCACCAAGCTGCGCACCACGCCCAAGCCGCTCGGCGCCGACGGCGACTGCGTGACCGGCAGTGGCGCGGTCGGCTGGATCGGCGCCACCACGTACGACGACGCAGGCAGCAACGTCCAGCTGCACTCCATCGTCATCACCCACATCAAGGGTGAACACGCGCAGGCCCACTACCACGTCTGGGACCGCACCGACCTCGACTCCAGCGGCAACCCCGTGGACAAGCCCGACCGGGTCAGCGACTCGACGGCCTCCGGCGGCGACGCCGACGCATCCATCGGCTTCACCCTCAAGGACGGCCACGAATACGGCTGGGACGTCTACGCCCGGGACAACTCGTCCATCCACATGCAGTCCCCGGTCAGCGACCACTGCTGGTTCGACACCGACTTCACCCCGCCGCAGACTCCGGCCATCGCCGACAACCCGCACTTCCCGTCCGTCGGCGGCGGAGCCGGCGACACCTATGCGGGCAGCGACGTGACCACCGACTTCTCCGTCACCGCCGCCGACAACACCCCGGCCGACACCTGCGACCCGGCCGGCTGCAAATCCAGCGGCATCGACCACTTCCTGTGGCAACTGGACAGCCAGCCGACCGCCACCACCGGCCACACCGCCAAGGTGACCTCCACCAGCGGCACCACCGCCTCCGGCACCCTCACCGTTCCGGTGACCAACTGGGGCGTCCACACCCTGTACGTCGCTGCCGTCGACCGCGCGGGCAACATCTCCCAGAGCCCCGCGGGCTACACCTTCACCGCACCCTGGAACCCCAAGACCAAGATCGCTCCCGGTGACATCACCGGCGACGGCAGCCCCGACCTGCTCGCCACCACCAGCACCGGCGACCTCGAACTCATCCCCGGCAACACCGACCCCGCCCAGGCCCCCGCCCAGGCGCAGGACGGCCCGGTCACCGGTACCCCGCCCGCGATCACCGGCCCGGTGATCGTGTCCACCGCCGCCGACGCCCCCGCCGGAACCTGGAAGGACTACCTGATCGCCCACCGCGGCAACCTGCACGGCGACACCCATGACGACCTGTTGGCGTACAACCGTAAGAACAACCGGCTGTACGTGGTGCAGAACGACCTCGACCCCAAGGACGACGGAGCCTTCCCGCACGAACCCTTCTCCACCTTCCCCGGTTTCCTCGACCACCGGTACGAAGCCGTGTCCAAGGACCCCTGCGAGTCCACCGACACCGTCCCTGCCGCTCGCTGCGCGGACGCGGGGTACGATCCGAAGGCCCCATGGGACATCACGCAGTTGGTGGCCGCGGGAGACGTGTACGGCAACAGCGACCACCCCGCCGTCATCACGGTCGAACACGGCAAGCTGTGGATCTACCAGACCTACGGCACAGTCCACATGGGACACCCCCGGCTGCTCGGCGACGGCGACTGGTCGGGCCTGACCCTGATCGCACCCGGCCGGGTCGGCGGCACATTCACAGTGGACGCCAACGGCAACGGCAAGGTCACCGGCGGAACCCCCACCCTCTGGGCCCGCGACGACGCCTCTGGCGCCGTCTACACCTTCCCGCTCGGCAGCGACGGCAACGGTCAGCTGCCCAAGCTGCTGCACGCCCCCGTACGCACCGCCCTCACCTCCGCCGTACGACCCACAAGCGGGGGGACCATCTGCCTGGACGACGCCGGCGCCCACACCGCCGACCGCACCAAGATCCAGGTGTACGCCTGCAACGGCTCCGCCGCCCAGAAGTGGGTCCTGCACGACGACGGCTCTCTCCGTGTCCTCGGTAAATGCCTCGACGTCACCGGCGGCGCAACGGACAACGGCACCCTCATCCAGCTCTACACCTGCAGCGGCAGCGCGGCCCAGAAGTGGACCACCGGCGCGTCCGGCAGCCTGGTGAATCCGCAGTCCGGCAAGTGCCTGGACGATCCGGGCTCAAGCACCACCAACGGCACCCAGGTACGCCTCTACACGTGCAACAACAGCGCAGCCCAGAACTGGACGAGCAGCACCGCCGCCGACTGGAGCACATACCCCGCCACCGCGCTACCGGTGGTGCTGCGAGCCCACGACTTTCCCACCGTGGCCTCCCCCGGTGACGTCAACAGCCCCACCGGCGGTCCCGACGGTAAGCCGGATCTCTACGCCACCGACACGGCGGGACAGCTCACCGAATACCCCGGCGCCACCCCGACCGAGACCACCGCGGCCTTCGCCGACCCCGTGGGGCTGGGCACCGTCACCGACACCGCCGCCCACCGTTGGAAGCTGGACGACGCCAACGGCGCCGCCGCCGACGCTGTTGGCAACCTGCCCGCCACCCTGACCGGCGGAGCATCCTGGGCCACGGACACCGACCGCGGGACGACGCTCAACCTCAACGGCAGTACTGGCTACGCCGCCACCACAGACCCGGGCGTCGACACCAGCGGCAGCTTCACGGTCTCGGCCTGGGTCAAGCTCAACTCCCTCTCCGGCGACAACTCCACGTTCGTCTCACAGTCCGACGACCCATCCGTGGGCGCCGCCAACGGCTTCCAGCTCTACTACTCCTCCGGCGCCCAGGTCTGGGCCTTCGGCCGCCACGACGACGACACCGCCAGTGCCTCCTTCACCGCCGCCTACGGCGCCAAGGCCGTGGCCGGCAAATGGACCCACCTCGTCGGCGTCTACGACGCGGACGCCGGGCAGCTCCTGCTGTATGTCAACGGCCGGCTGTCGGCCACCAAGGCCTACACCGGCACCATGTGGAACGCGGCAGGCCCCGTCCAGTTCGGTCGGCGCCTCTACCAGAACACATACGGCGAATACGCCAACGGCCGCCTCAGCGATGTTCGCCTGTATGCCACGGCACTGCCACCGGGAGACGCGGCGACACCGGGCGGCAGCGCAACTCTGCTGCAACTCGACTGACTGCGAGCCGCGTCGGTCCGCGCCGTCGTCGACGTCCCTGCAGCGCAAGAGGCCGGTGTCCGTCGGGGCACCGGCCTTGTCGTGTGCGCTGTGGTCAGGCGGCCGGCTCCTGGTCCCGGGACTCGGCGGGCTGCTCCGGCTTGCCGTCCCGCATCACCACCGTGGCCAGGATCGCCGCGGCGAGGACACCGAGGGCGCTCAGCGCGAAGGAGGTGGACGTCGAGGAGGTGAAGGCCTCGCGGGCCGCGTGGACCAGTCCCGCGTCGCCGTGGGCCGTCGCCGACGCGCCGGCGACGGACTGCTCGGCCTGTTCCGGGGCGTCGGCGGGCATCCCGTCGGCGTAGCCGCTGCTGAGCAGGGAGCGCGGACGGCATCGAGGCGCTCAGCATGCGCAAGCTCGGCGCCCGCCTGAACGCCGGCGCAACCTCCCTCTACCGGCACGTCGCCACCAAGGACGAGCTGATGGAGCTGGCCGTGGACGAGGTCGCCGCCGAGATCCACGTACCGCCCTCCGACAGCCCGGACTGGCGCGCCGCCGTCACCGAGGCCGCGACCTCCTTCCGTGCGACGGCCCTGCGGCACCCCTGGCTGTCCTCGGTCCTCGGCCAGGCCGGGCTCGCCTACCTCGGCCCCAACCTCATGGCCTTCTCCGAGCGGCTCGCCGCGCTGTTCACCGCGATCGGCTTCCCCGAGCCCAGCGGCGCGATCGACGCGGTGCTGTCGTACACGATCGGGATGAGCAGCACGGAGGCCGCCTGGCTCACCACGGTCGCCCGCTCCGGCGAGACCGAAGCCGAGTTCATCAACCGCCTGCTGCCCGCCGCCCAGCAGGCCGCGGCCGGCCACGACCACCTCGCCGAGTCCTACGCCGACGCCGTCGCGGCGACCACGGACCCGGTGAAGGTCCGCGACGACAAGTTCGCCTACGCCCTGGAGATCGTGCCGGCCGGACTGGCGATGCGGCTGCCGGACTAGCACCTGCCTGACCCCGGTCACCCGTTCACACGCGCCGCCGACGCCGTTCGTGTTCCCTTCCGTGTGTGGCCTGGCGCACGCCCATGACCTGCCGGAACACCCGACCGGCAACCCGTACGGACGCGGCCGGGGACACCCGTTCATCCCATTCCTGACGCTTCCTCAGGAAGCGGGCGCGGCCGAGTGCCACTTACCTCGGAAGGGCAGGGGCGCGACCGACTCGGCGGCACATGGGGGTGCCGCGGGCCGTGCCCCCGGAGACAGTCCGACTCGAGGGAGCACCATGCGACGCACCGCCCGCATGCTGACCGGTACCGCGCTCGCCGTCGCCGCGGCGGGGTTCGCCGCCGCGCCCGCGCCCGCGTACGGCGGTGTCGCGGTGACCTCGGCGGCCGGCAGCCTGGAGGTGTATCCCACCACCGCGGTGCCGGGCGGTCAGGTCACGGTGAACACGAAGGTGTGCGGCGAGCGGGGGTCGGCGGCGGGTGACGCCAGCGCGGTGGGCGCGGGCCCCTTCATGCTGGCGCCCAGCACGCACGAGGGCGACGCGATCGGCCAGTTCCGGGTGCCGCCGAGCGCGCAGCCGGGGACGTACGAGATCGTCGCGAAGTGTGCCGTGGGCGGCCGGCAGGTGACGGGCGACCTCGTGGTGACGCTGAGCACGGCGCACGAACAGGTGCAGCCGCGCGGAGTTGTGAAGACGGGGGTCGGCGGCGCACTGGGCCCCGACCCCGTACAGACCGCGGTGGGTGTGGCGGCTCTTGCCGTCGCCGCCGCGGGCGGTACCTGGCTCCTGCATCGCCGGGCGAGAGGCGACGGGATCTGACGGACACCCTCCGCTGTCCGTCAGCCGGTACCGCAAGCCCCACCCCCTCCGGGTCCGACGCCCCTCGCGGCCCGGAGGGGGTAGGGGGCCACGTCCCGGAGAGGGGTTCGCATGAGCAGGATCGGCGACACCGCCATAGCCGCCGTCACCGTGGTCGCCCTGGCCTCCGGCGTGTTCCTGCTGGGAGGCGGCGCGGGAACACACGCCCCGCCCCAGCCGTCCGTCGCCGAGGGCCGCCCGGATCCGGGCGAGGAACGGCTCGCGACCGCCGCGCTGCCGCCCTCCCCGCCCACCCGCATCCACATCCCCTCGATCCGGGTGAACGCCCCGCTGATGGGCCTCGCCCTGACGAAGTCCGGCAGCCTCGACGTCCCGCCCGCCGCCGAGAAGAACCTCGCCGGCTGGTACGAGGCCGGCACCACCCCCGGCGAGACCGGCACCGCGATCGTCGCGGGCCACGTCGACAACACCGAAGGACCCGCCGTCTTCTACGACCTCGGCGCCCTGAAGCGGGGCGCCACCGTCGAGGTGGACCGGCGCGACGGCGGCGTCGCGGTGTTCACGGTCGACGCGGTCGAGGTCTACCAGGCCCGGAATTTCCCCGACGAGAAGGTGTACGGTGCGGCCAGGCGCCCCGAGCTACGGGTGATCACCTGCGGCGGGGGCTACTCGAAGGCCACCGGCTACCAGGGCAACGTGGTCGTGTTCGCGCACCTGACCGGGAGCCGGTGAGCCCACCTGGCCGGGAGCCGGTGAGGGCACCTGCCCGCGTCCCGAACCCTCACACCCGCTCGCCCCTCCCGCTGAGGGCAGCGTTCCTCACGGGAAACAGCCGTGATGCCACCGGGTAACGTCGGCACCGCACGCTGCGTTACATGACCTCGAATACGCGTGTGGTGGTGATCGGCGCCGGACTCGCGGGCGTACGTCTCGCCCGCCGGCTCGGTGAGCTCGGCATGCCCGCGCTGCTCGTCGGCGAGGAGGAGCACCGCCCGTACAACCGGGTGCTGCTCGCCGAGGTGCTGGCCGGCCGTTACAGCCCGGAGGTGATCGCCCTCCCGGCGCCCGCGGAGCTGACCCGTGCCCAGGCCACCGGCATCGACCGCGACCGGCGCACCGTGCACTGCGCGGACGGCACGGAGATCGCATACGACACGCTGGTCCTGGCCACCGGGTCCAACCCCGTACTGCCACCCCTGCGCGGCCTGTTCACCCCCGACCGTGTGCTGCCCGAGGGCGTGCACGCCTTCCGCACGATGGACGACTGCCTGGGCCTGTCCAAGGCGGTACGGCCCGGTGTGCGGGCGGTCGTCATCGGCGGCGGGCTGCTCGGCGTGTCCGCGGCCCGCGCGCTCGCCGTGCGCGGCGCCCAGGTGGTCCTCGCCCAGCAGGCCGAACGGCTGATGGAGCGCCAGCTCGACCCGAACGCGTCCAGGCTCGTGCTGCGGCATCTGAAGGACCTCGGCGTCGAGGTGCACACCGAGTGCCGGGTGCGGGACGTGCGCTGCGTCGGCGGCGCGGTCCGCTCCGTGGAGATGGCCGACGGGTACGCCCTCGACGCCGACCTGGTCGTCCTCGCCTGCGGCATCCACCCCCGGGCCGGCCTCGCCCAGGAGGCGGGACTCGCCGTCCACAAGGGCATCCTCGTCGACGACGAACTCCGTACGTCCGACCCGCACATCCACGCCATCGGTGACTGCGCCCAGCACGACGGCACGGTGTACGGCCTGGCCACTCCGGCGCTCGAACAGGCCGAGGCACTGGCCGAGCTGCTGGCCGGCCGGTCCGGCGCCCGCTACACCGGCACCCGTTCCCTGACCCGGCTCACCCTGACCGGGCCGGACTCCCCCTTCGACCTCGCCGCGTTCGGCGAGACCGAGCCGCTCCCCGGCGACGACGTCGTCCAGCTCACGGACGCCACCCGTGGCACGTACCGCAAGGTCGTCGTCCGCGACGACCGCCTGGTCGGCGGGGTCCTCGTCGGCGAACTCGGCACCGTCGGCGCGCTCGCCCGCGCCTGGGAGGGAGCAGAGCCGCTCCCGTCCGACGGCGGCCCCCTGCTCCACCTGCTCACCAACGATGGAGGCTCCTGATGTCCACGACCGCAACCGTCGGGGGCCCGCCCCGCCCCACGATCGTGCTCGTCGGCCACGGCATGGTCGGCCAGCGCTTCCTCGAAGCGCTGGCCGAGCGCGGCCTGACCGCCACGCACCGCGTGGTCGTGCTGTGCGAGGAGCCGCGTCCGGCGTACGACCGCGTGCAGCTCACCTCGTACTTCTCGGGGAAGACGCCCGAGGACCTCTCCATGACCGACCTGGAGTTCATCAAGGACCACGGCATCGAGCTGTACGTCGGCGACCCGGCGGAGACGATCGACCGCGAGGCGCGCAGGGTGACCGCCCGCTCGGGTCTCGTCGTCGACTACGACGTCCTCGTCCTGGCCACCGGCTCGTACCCCTTCGTGCCGCCGGTGCCGAACAAGGACGCCGAGGGCTGCTTCGTCTACCGCACGATCGAGGACCTGCTCGCGATCGAGGAGTACGCGAAGACCCGCGCCACGACCGGCGCGGTGGTCGGCGGCGGCCTGCTCGGGCTGGAGGCCGCGGGCGCGCTGAAGGGCCTCGGACTCACCAGCCACATCGTGGAGTTCGCGCCGCGCCTGATGCCGGTGCAGGTCGACGAGGGCGGCGGCGCCGCGCTCCTGCGCACGATCGAGGACATGGGCCTGGCCGTCCACACCGGTGTGGGCACGCAGGAGATCGTCGTCGGCGAGGACGGCGCGGTCACCGGCATGAAGCTGTCCGACGGCTCCGAACTCGCCACCGACCTCGTGGTGTTCAGCGCCGGTGTCCGCCCCCGCGACCAGCTGGCTCGGGACTGCGGCCTCGCGGTCGGTGAGCGCGGCGGCATCACCGTCGACGAGCAGTGCCGTACGGTCACCGACCCGCATGTGTTCGCGATCGGCGAGTGCGCGCTGGCGGCGGACGGCCGGGTGTACGGCCTGGTGGCACCCGGTTACGAGCAGGCGGAGACGGCCGCGGCGACCATCGCGAAGGACGAGGCCGCGTTCACGGGCGCGGACCTGTCCACCAAGCTCAAGCTCCTCGGCGTCGACGTGGCCTCCTTCGGCGACGCGCACGGCACGACCGAGGACTGCTTGGACGTCGTCTACTCCGACTCCCGCGCGGGTCTGTACAAGAAGCTGGTCATCGGCCGGGACGGCACGCTGCTCGGCGGCATCCTGGTCGGCGACGCGGAGGCGTACGGCACGCTGCGCGCGTTCACCGGCTCGGTCCCTCCGGTCTCGCCGGAGTCCCTGGTGCTGCCCGCCGGCGCGGGCGCCTCCGTCCAGCTCGGCCCCTCCGCCCTCCCCGACGAGGCGGTCATCTGCTCCTGCCACAACGTCACCAAGGGCACGATCCGCGGTGCGGTGACGGAGCACTCCTGCACCACCGTGCCCGAGGTCAAGAAGTGCACCAAGGCCGGTACGGGCTGCGGCAGCTGCGTCAAGGTGCTCGGCCAGCTGGTCACCGCCGAGCTGGAGGCGAGCGGCGTCGAGGTCGACAAGGGCCTGTGCGGCTGCTTCGCGCAGACCCGCGAGGAGCTGTACGAGATCGTCCTCGCGCTGCGCATCAACACCTACCAGGACCTGCTCGACCGCTACGGCCGGGATGCCGCCCGCAGCGGCGACGGCTGCGAGGTCTGCAAGCCGGCGGTGGCCTCGATCATCGCCTCCCTCGCCCCCACGATCGGCGCGAGCGGCTACGTCCTGGACGGCGAGCAGGCGGCCCTGCAGGACAGCAACGACCACTTCCTCGCCAACCTCCAGAAGAACGGCTCGTACTCGGTCGTCCCGCGCATCCCGGGCGGTGAGATCACCCCCGAGGGGCTCATCGTGATCGGGGAGATCGCCCGCGACTTCGGCCTCTACACGAAGATCACGGGCGGTCAGCGGATCGACATGTTCGGCGCGCGCGTCGAGCAACTCCCGTTGATCTGGACGCGGTTGGTTGACGCGGGCTTCGAGTCGGGCCACGCGTACGGCAAGTCGCTGCGCACGGTGAAGTCCTGCGTCGGCCAGACCTGGTGCCGCTACGGTGTCCAGGACTCCGTCCGCATGGCGATCGACCTGGAGCTGCGCTACCGGGGGCTCAGGTCCCCGCACAAGCTGAAGTCGGCGGTCTCCGGGTGCGCCCGCGAGTGCGCCGAGGCCCAGTCGAAGGACTTCGGCGTGATCGCCACCTCCAACGGCTGGAACCTGTACGTCGGCGGCAACGGCGGCGCCACCCCGCGCCACGCGGACCTGCTCGCACAGGACCTGTCCGACGCCGAACTGGTCCGCCTGATCGACCGGTTCCTGATGTTCTACATCCGCACCGCCGACCGCCTGGAGCGCACCTCCACCTGGCTGGAGCGGATCCCGGGCGGCCTGGACCACGTGCGTGACGTGGTCGTGGAGGACTCCCTCGGCATCTGCGAGGAGCTGGAGTCCCTGATGGCCGACCACGTGGCGCACTACGCCGACGAGTGGGCGACCACCATCAACGACCCCGAGAAGCTCGCCCGGTTCGTGTCCTTCGTGAACGCCCCCGACACCCCCGACCCGGTCGTCGGCTTCGTCCCCGAGCGCGACCAGATGAAGCCCGACCTGCCACTGCTGACCATCGGCCACCGTCCCCTGGAAGGAAGCGCCCAGCGATGACCCTGGCACCCGAGACGACCGACCTGAAGGTCCGGCTGCGGCTGGAGGAGGACTGGTTCACGGTCTGCGACCTGAGCGCGCTCACCCCGGGCCGCGGAGTGGCGGCACTGCTGCCGGACGGCCGCCAGGTGGCCCTGTTCCGTGACCGGGCGGGCCGCCTGTACGGCATCGACAACCGCGACCCCTTCGGCGGCGCGGCGGTCCTCTCCCGCGGCCTGACCGGCACCCACCAGGGGCGCCCGTTCGTCGCCTCCCCGCTCCTGAAGCAGCGCTTCGACCTGGAGTCCGGACAGTGCCTGGACGACGAGAGCGTCCGGGTGGCGGCTTACGAGGTGCGCGCGAGCTAGCGCGCCGGCTGTCAGCGGCGCTGCTCCTCGGGCGAAGGGGGGCGCGGGGTCGTGTCACGCCTTCAGGGCGTCATACGTCACCCCCGTCAGCTGCTCGGACGCGTCCCAGAGTCGCGCGCCCGCTTCGTCGTTGAGCGTCCACGAGGCGCGCCAGGACGGTGCCGGCGCGCCCCGCCACATAGCGAAGGACGGCCCGAAGAAGGAGTCGGGCCGCGCGCCGGGGGCGGTCGCCGCGTACAGCGTGGGCAGGGCGCCCGCTTCCGCCGGCTGGGCGAGGACGCGGTTGCCGGCCTCCATCAGCCGCTCGGCTCCCCGGCGCCCCTCGGCCCGCGGCCCGGCGGTCTGGAGGTTGGTGGCGGCGTACCCGGGATGGGCGGCGGCCGCGACCACGTCCGCCTCGGTCGCGGCCAGCCTGCGTGCCAGTTCGTGCGTGAAGAGCAGGTTGGCGGTCTTGGAGCGGGCGTAGGCGATCCAACGCCGGTACCGGCGCTCGCTGTTGAGGTCGTTGATGTCGATGTTGGCGAGCGCGTGCATCATGCTGGACACGGTCACGATCCGCGCACCGGGCGTCGCGAGCAGCGTGGGGGCCAGCAGCCCGGCAAGGGCGAAGTGCCCGAGGTGATTGACCCCGAACTGCGTCTCGAACCCGTCCGCCGTCGTCCCGTACGGCGGTGCCATCACCCCGGCGTTGTTCACGAGCAGATCGAGGCGGTCGTACGAGAACCCCTCCGCGAAGTCCCGCACGGACGCCAGGTCCCCGAGGTCCAGCCGCCCGAACTCGACCCGGGCCACCGGCACCTCGGCCCCGATCCGGTCGACGGCCTCCCGCCCCCGCGCCTCGTTCCTGCACGCGAGCACCACCCGGGCCCCCTTGCGGGCCAGCTCCCGCGCGGTGACGTACCCGAGGCCGCTGTTGGCTCCGGTGACGACGGCGACGCGGCCGCTCTGGTCGGGGATGTCGTGAGCGGTCCAGCCGGGCATGGTGCGGGTCCTTCCGATGGGGGCGCCGTGGCAGACACCATCCCACGTGACCGTCCCGGGGGCAGTCCGTGCTGGTCACGGGCGCGTCGGTGGGTTCCGTCGCGCATCACGCGCCACGTACCACCGCAGGAGCAGGGAGAAGGCCCCGGCGGCCAGGAACAGGGCGGTGGCTATGCCCACGGTCCACCAGCGCAGGTCCCCTCTGGCCGCGAGGTCCTTGCCCACTCCCGGGTGCAGGCTGTTCAGCAGGACGTGGAAGAAGAAGGTCAGACCGATCAGGTAGAGGGCGAACCAGGCGAACTTGTTCCAGTCCTTCAGGTGATGCCCGTCCATGCCGGACAGCGGGAGCAGGCCGAACACCACCACCTCGATGCCGCCGACCACCATGAGCCCCAGGGTGTAGGCGATCACATAGCGGAGGCTGCCGGGCGAGTCGTGGTCTTTCTGGACGGCCTGGATCAGGGGCGCGCCCAGCACCCATACGAGGACTGAGGCGGCGAGCACGCAGATCCCGCCGATCAGGGCCGCCTGCCCCCTCGGCATGCCGTCGTCGGGGCCGGGGCGGCGGGAGCCGGACACGATGTAGACGGCGACCAGGCCGTAGACGTACGGGACCGGGAACTCCAGGAACCGGGACATCAGCGCCATCAGCGCCGCCAGCAGCAGCCCGACGGGGACCACCCGCAGCTCCGTGCGGAACCCGCCCCGGCGCGGGTGGCGCAGGGAGTCCTTGGTCTTCTCGTAGGCCATCAGGACCATCAGGATGCCCGCGGCGGCGCCGACGGTCCTGACCGCGGTCGACGTACTCAAACCGGTGCTGGCATCGGACCAGACGGCCAGGGAGCCGCCGAGGAGTGCGAAGCCGAACATCCTGGCCCAGCCGGGCAGCTTCGGCTCCGGTGCCTGTCGCCGCTGCCACCAGCGGCTTATCGCGTTGTCGGCCAACTGGCTGGGGAAGGCCCGCTCCAGGAGGAGGACCAGCAGCAGGAACCAGGCGGCCATCGCCACCGACCCGGCCAGGTCCTTCAGCGCCCAGGAGACGTCGGCGGGGGTGCGCAGAGCCCCTACGAGGTCAAGTGCCGCATCGTGCCCGGTTCCGCCGCCGCCCGGGCAACACGGGTCGCGGCTCTCGGACGGGCTCGGACTGGCGCTGTGGCTAGGGTCGGTACTCTCTGTCGGGTCCGGACTGCCGCTGCTCGTGGGCGACGGGGTGATCGGACCCGTCGGCCCCTCCGGGTGGCTGAAGGAGCCCAGGGGCAGCTCGAAGAGCTTCAGCTCGTCCGTGCTCGGCAAGTCGATCTCGCCGGCCTTCTCCCGGGCCCGGCCAGGGCAGTCCAGGTCGACTTCCCGATGCCCCGTCATGTCGGCCGGCAAGTGGGCGTGGAGGTCGATGAACTCCCAGCGTCCCGCCCCGGCGGCACCTTCGGTCGAGCCCTCGTCCAGCCAGGTGTCCAGGCGGCGTCCGCCGATGACGATGGCGCCCCGGGTGCACGCGGCCGGGTAGTCGGTCAGGTGGATGGTGACATCGTGGGTGTCCTCCGTTGAGGGGGTGGCGGACGGAGGGTTCACGGTGAAGGTCTTCGAGTCCTGGACGTCCTGCGGGCTCTGGCAGCTCACGGTCACCTCGTGCTCGCCTTCCGTGGCGGTGGACGGGACCGTCAGCCCTGCGTCGAAGGTTCCGTCCGCGTCGGGGGTGGCGGTGGTGGCGGGTTCCCCGTCCCAGAGGACGTCCACTCCCGCTCCCTCGTCGCACAGGAATCCCTCGCCGTGGACGCCCGAATCCGTCCCTGGGTCCCCGGAGTCCGGATCGAGGGAGATCGACGGGTCGGGGGTCTCCGGGGACTCCGGCGGCAGTACTTCGTAGGTGGCCTCGGCGACGGGCTCGCCGTAGTCCGAGCAGTAAGCCCGAATGTGGTAGGTCCCGGGCTCGGTGTCTGCCGGCACGGTGACGTCGTGCTTGAAGCCCCCATGGTCGTCGACCGTGAGGCTCGCCGGGTCCCGCCCCTCCACCTCGAAGGTCAGCGGGCCCGCCAGCTCCGGCCCGTCGGCGCAGTCGAAGTCCGTGCCGGTCATGGTGAACGACGTGGGGGCCTCGACCTGTTGGTCCGGCGGCGTCAGCGAGGGGTCGAGCGACGGAAGCGAAGGCGAAGGCGTGTCGTCGTCCGTCTCTGTGTCCGTCGGCTGCGGGTCCGGCTCGTCGTCCGGCTCCGAGGGAGACACGGGCGGGCCCGACGGCCCCGGTGTGTCGTCCGCCCGGACTCCGGTCACCACCCGCGCGCCGACGCTCGCCGCGGCAGCGCTCGGCAGCGCCGTCATGGCCACGAGCAGCAGCACCGCCGTGACCGCGCTCCACAGCCCCCGACCCCGTGTGCGTCCGGTCCACCACCCCATGCCCCTGCCCCCTCACACCCGCACGGCCTCCCCACGCCGCGCCCCCTCGGTTCCACCACGTCAGACGAACGGGCAGCGCTCGGCCGTTTCCGCCCGTGGGGGCGCATCATGGTGTGGCTCTCAATGCGAAAGCTCCGCACGCCCTGGGTGGTACGCCCGCGCGTGCCGAAGGGGCGGCAACCCTCACAGGGTGCCGCCCGCCCTCGTCGCGGACAGGTCACACGGGCCAGGGCTCGTCGTCCGGATTGTCGAGCCAGACGTGCTGGGCACCCTCGGCAGTCACGGTCAGCCCGAACCGCTCGTAGCCGGGTCGGCCCGATCCCTGCCACCAGCGCAGCGCGGCGTGCACCTCGTCCCACAGCTTGCGTGGCCCGGACTGGTAGACGGTGGCCTCCGGCTCGCCGTCCCGGAACATCACGCACGCCCAGGAGCGGCCTGCGAGGTCGTAGAACCACACCGGCCGGGCACCTTCGCGTTTCCGGGCGGCCTGTTGGTAGCAGTTCCGCACCCGCAGTCCGATCGCGTACGTCGTCGCGTTGAACCTCCCCTCGCCGAGCAGTTCACCCTCGGTGACGGTCGTGGTCGAGCGCTCGGCGTCGGCCACGCCGTCGGGGACGTACTCCTGATGTCCCGCGAAAGGCAGGCGCTGGGCACGCAGCTTCATGAACTGCACGGGTCCGGTGAAGTGGCCTGAGGCACTCGCGCCGTCCTGCGCGACGGTAAGTCGGGCGATCGCATCCTGGTTGCTGTAGTGCGTGCCCCAAGGTGCCACGACGAGCCCACCGGGCCGTGTCTGGGCGAGCCAGGCGGGTGGAATACAACGCACACCGGCCGTGGCGATGATCCGGTCGTACGGAGCGCACCGCTCGTCACCGAGCGCACCGTCCCGAGTCAGCACCAGCAGGGGCGATCCGAAGCGGGCCAGCCGATCCCGTGCGGCGGCGGCCACGTTCGGATCGATCTCGATGCTGACGACGTTGTCCCGCCCGAGCCGGTGGGCCAGGAGGGCGGCGTTCCATCCGGTACCGGTACCGATCTCCAGGACACGCTGTTCCGCCTCGACGTCGAGGTCACGCAGCATGCGGAAGACCACGGACGGCATGGAAGCGGATGACGTCGACAGAGTGCCGTGACCATGGCTGTCGCCGTCGTCCCACTGGGTCACGATCGGCACGTCGGCGTCCGCGTATCGCTGCCAGGCGGCCGGGTCCTCCCGCCGGTCCGCTTCCACGGTGGTGCCGGTGTCCATGTCGTACGGCCACATCACGTCGGGCAGGAAGGCGGCTCGCGGCACGGCCGCGAACGACGGGACCCAGTCGGAGGTCAGGTCCTTGCGTGCGAGAAGGGAGCGGCCCAGAGCGGACCGCCCCTCCTCCAGATCGGTGAACGTCATGTCAGCCGGCGGCCCTCGGACCGCCGTCCGGGGAGGGTGGCTCCTCCGGCCCCGGCCACGGCTCGCCCGGCAGACCGTCACCGCCCTCTCCGCCTCCGCCGCCTCCCACTGCGGTCGCGATCACATCCGTCTTCATGGTGTCTCCCTCGATTGCGAACTCATGCGGATTCGACGAAGTCCGCGTGCGTGCGGCACCTCGGTCGTGTGCGTACGCCGCCAACTTCTCGTAGTGCTCGCACAAGGCGTTCAGGACGCGGGCGAGCTTCCGGGCGTGGGCGACGTCTCTGCTCACCCCCGGTCGCGGCGTACTCCGGAGCTTCCCTCGCGCCTCCCCCACGCACGCGAGGGCGCAGTACCGGGGAATGCTCTCCTTGTGAAGCCTCCCGGCCGCCTTCTCGACCTCGGGGACGAGCAACTCCAGGTGCCCGCTCAGCGTGCGTGTGAGGGTGTCCAGCTCGTCGGGACCCGGGGGCAGGGCATCCGGCGCGGCGTCGGGCTCCAGCAGGATCCTCGCGGTCTCGCGCATCACCTTGATGTCCACCGGCCCGTACGGCTCCCACCCGTGCGGGATGTTGACCGTGCCGCGGTCCTCCGTGATGGATCCCTCGCGGTTCACCCGGTACACGCGCATGGTCATCTTGATGCCAGGTGGGCGGTCCTGTTCGGTGGCTGTACCGTTCGTCATGTCGACGCTCCTTCGTAGCGTGGGCCACGCCCCGGGGCCGTCGCGAGCGGTCGCCGGGGTCTGTCGGCTTCTTCCAACGTGGTGTCGGCCACGGCCGCCCTGCTCCCGCATCCGCACGTGACGATCTGCCACACCCGCGTGCTGCCATGGACCATGACGTGCCCAGCCCCGCGCAGGGGCTGCTTGCCAACGGCTCCGCATTCGAAGCAGGCTTTGGCGTGCAGCAGGGCGATGCCCACGCGCCCATCGATGACCTTCGGCGCGAAAGAGAGCACCGGGCACCCCCATTCCCATCTTCCGGTTCCTGCGCTTGGGACAGATGGTGGGGGTGAAGAGGAGCCACAAATACCCCAGCGAGGGGTATTCGAGGTGGTTCGCCTCAGGTGGCGGCGCACCACTCAGCGAAGTTGGTGAGGGTCTCCGCGTCAGCACGCTTCAACCGGCGCAGCGTGGCAGTGTCCTCACGGACCCACGGATGTTCTCGGGTGTGCTGCGGAGCGATCCGGCGAGAGACCTTCAGCGACTCGAACGCATCGCGGGCAAGCCCAGACCACAACTGGGCGCGGGCTAGTTCGATGTAGAAGCCGCTGCGGCGCTCGGCCGGAAGCGTGTTGGGCGGCTTCCACTCGCGTGCGACAGCCAGGGCACGGCCCACATATTCATTTCCGAGGCTGACCGCGACGGACACCTCGTGGATGCGCACGGAATCGGGGCCGAACGCGGTGCCGTCGTACACGTCCTCGGTGACTCGATCCGCGAGGGCGCGGGCCTCGTCGAGATGGGTGGCGGCAGCCGAGGCGTCGCGCGCACGGCCGGCAATGACCGCGGCCCTCATGTGCAGGGCACCCCTCGCCGCGGTCTCGCGGGCGGTGCCGGAGGCGGGTGCTGCGTCGATGGCCTGTTCCAGCGCCCGCAGCCCAGCGGCATGAGCCTGCGCGGCAAAGAAGATCTCTGTCCGCACGTAGGCGACGGCCGCGGTGAGAAGCGGGTCGTCAGCCTTGGGGGCGGCCCACCGCATGAGTTCGATGAGACGCGCGGACAAGTCGCGGGCACCGAACTTGTAGGCGACGGCGTCCGCCGAGCGGTAGGCGCTGACAAGGAGTCCGGCGAGTTCGAGCTGCTCGCGGGCAGGGGCCGCATGACAGGCGCGGGCGAGTTCGGCCAGCAGATCGGGAACCTCGCGCACGATGCGCGTGTACTGAGCACTCAGCCGCCAGCAGGTAGCCTCGGCGACCGCTGCGCGGAGTTCATGGAGGGGACGGATCGCCCCGTCGTCCGGGAGGTCGTACGTGGCGATCGCGGCGGACAGAGCGGGCAGCGCTTCGTGGACGCGGGTCTGAGTCGTGTCCCGGTCAGAACGCAAGCGTGTGGGGTCGACACCGAGGGCGTCCGCAATGGCCTCCAGCGTGGCATCGGTCACGCCACGTTCACCGCGTTCGATCTTTCGAATGGTGCCTAGGGCGACGCAGGCCGCATCCGCGAGCTGCTGCTGCGTCATTCGCGGTCGGACGACGCTGCGGCAGTAGGCGATCCGCCTGCCTACTCCGCCATCGGTGTGTGCGGGCATGTTGGCTCCAGTTCGGGGCGTCCGCTCCGAACGGTACCCGCGTCGCAACGTTGCGTGTACGCGAACGGCCCCACCCGCTCCGGCTGGTGGAGCCGCTCCGCAGCGGTCAGGTTCCGATGATCGCGGCCAGCTGCGAGAGGCTGTCGATCCGCCAGTCAGCCGCCGCCACGACCTCCGGGTCGTCGGCCCACAGATGTCCCCAGGGGCCCCTGCGGAGATGGGCCGCGCGCAGCCCAGCCGCCTTCGCGGGGAAGAGGTCGTTGGCCGGATGGTCACCGACGTACAGAGTCGCGCTCGGAGGAGCCTGCGAAACCTCCAATACTCGTCGAAAGAAGGCTTGTTGAGGTTTCGCAACCCCCCAGTCCCCCGATGTCACGATGAGGTCCGCAGGGAGGTCCAGGTCTTGCAGCAGTTCACCCACGCGGGATGTCTGATTACCCGCGATGATGACGTGCAGACCGAGTTGGCGCAGCGTGGACAGGGCTGAGCGCACATCGTCGTAGAGGTCGGTCTCGTCGAGGTGCTCGCCACGGCCCGCCGCTTCGCGGGCGTGGTACTCGGCGGCGACGTCGATGCCGGGACGTGCGAGCCGGAGGGCGTCGGCGTTGTCCTGCCCCCGGGCGACGACCGCGCCGACGAGTGCGGAGAGGGTGTGGCGGGGAACCTCCAGCCAGTCGGCCCATGAAGCCCAGTAACGGTCGTCCCGGGTGATCGTCTCGCCGATGTCCAACACGATGGTCTCAATCACCCTGGGAGCCTACGGCGCAGTCGGCGCCGAGTGCCCGACGCGAGACGGCGATGCGATGACGCGGTTCGCGTACTCCCGACACGGCCTCCCTCAACTCCTTGCGGATCAGGGACGGTTACGTGTGATCGGATAGGCAGCATGACGAAGACTGCCCGCGTGCTCTACCTGTTCGGTTCGGCCGCCCCACCCGCCTTCGGCGTCGCGCAGGTGATCCAGGACGCGCAAGCCCGCGGATTCGACGTATGCCTCGGTCTCACCCCCACCGCCGCGCGCTGGATGGCACCGCAACTGGCCGAGCTGGAGCGGCTGACCGGGCATCCCGTGCGCAGCGAGTACAAGATGCCGGGTGAGCCGGACGTGTGGCCGAAGGCGGACGTGATCGCCGTCGCGCCGGCCACCTTCAACACGTTCAACGCGTGGGCCCTCGGCCTCACACACGACTTCGTGGTGGGCGTAGTCGCCGAGGGCATCGGCAAGAACATCCCGACTGTGACGATGCCGTGTGTGAATGCCGCCTACGTTCGGCACCGCCAGTTCGAGCGCAGTGTCGCCGAGCTGCGCGACATGGGCGTACGGGTCCTGTACGGCGAGGGCGGCTTCGTGCCGAACCAACCCGGTCAGGGCAAGCCCAAGGAGTACCCCTGGCACCTGGTCCTCAACGCCGCAGAGGAAATCGCCCGGGACTGATCAGTTGCTCGACCGCGAGCCTGCTGCCCCCGTGCGTCCGGATCGGGCTTCGTCTGAAGTGCCGCGTCCTCACGGGCGGGACCGTCCTATATCACGGGATGACACAAAGGAGCGGCACCCCCGCACAGGGTGCCGCCCCTTCTTCTTGGTGCGCCGGAGCCGCCGCCGATCGGTCTGAGGGTCGGGGACCGACGACGGCTCCGGGGCCAGGGGAGGGGCGGCGTCGGCCGCCGGCCTCCGGGCGAGCGGGTCAGCGGGTCAGCGGTGGTCGCTGCCCGCCGACTGGGTCGCCGCGCGGCCGGCCTCGAGACGCGCGACCGGGATGCGGAACGGGGAGCAGGAGACGTAGTCCAGACCCACCTCGTGGAAGAAGTGGACCGACTCCGGGTCGCCGCCGTGCTCGCCGCAGACGCCGAGCTTCAGGTCGGGCCGGGTCTCGCGGCCCGCCTTGGCCGCCGCCTTCACCAGGGAGCCGACGCCGTCCTTGTCGATCGTCTCGAACGGGCTGACGCCGAAGATGCCCTTCTCCAGGTAGGCGGTGAAGAACGAGGCCTCCACGTCGTCGCGGCTGAAGCCCCACACCGTCTGGGTCAGGTCGTTCGTGCCGAAGGAGAAGAACTCGGCGGCCTCCGCGATCTGGTCCGCCGTCAGCGCGGCGCGCGGGAGCTCGATCATCGTGCCGATCGCCAGCTTCAGGCGGACGCCCGTGGCGGCCTCGACCTCCGCGATGACCTGGTCGGCCTCGTCGCGGACGATCTCCAGCTCCTGGACGGTGCCGACGAGCGGGATCATGATCTCGGCGCGCGGGTCGCCCTTGGCGTTCTTGCGCTCGGCCGCGGCCTCGGCGATGGCCCGTACCTGCATGGTGAAGAGGCCGGGGATGACCAGGCCGAGGCGTACGCCGCGCAGGCCCAGCATCGGGTTCGACTCGTGCAGGCGGTGAACGGCCTGGAGCAGCCGCAGGTCGTTCTCGTTCGCGTCCTTGCGGGACTCCGCCAGGGCGACCCGGACCGACAGCTCGGTGATGTCCGGGAGGAACTCGTGCAGCGGCGGGTCGAGGAGGCGGACCGTGACCGGCAGGCCGTCCATCGCCTCGAACAGCTCGACGAAGTCCTTCTTCTGCAGCGGGAGGAGCTGCTTGAGGGACTCCTCGCGCTCGGTCTCCGTGTCCGCCAGGATCAGGCGCTCGACCAGCTCACGCCGGTCGCCGAGGAACATGTGCTCCGTGCGGCACAGGCCGATGCCCTGGGCGCCGAAGCGACGGGCGCGCAGCGCGTCCTCGGCGTTGTCCGCGTTGGCGCGGACGCGGAGGCGCCGCTTGCGGTCGGCGAAGGCCATGATGCGGTGGACCGCCTCGACCAGCTCGTCGGCGTCGTCGGCGCCGGCGTGCATCCGGCCCTCGAAGTACTCGACGACCGGGGAGGGGACCACCGGGACCTCGCCCAGGTAGACCTTGCCCGTGGAGCCGTCGATGGAGATCAGGTCGCCCTCCTCGACGACGTGACCGCCCGGCACCGTCATCCGGCGGCGCTTGGTGTCGACCTCCAGCTCCTCCGCGCCGCAGACACAGGTCTTGCCCATGCCGCGCGCGACCACGGCCGCGTGGGAGGTCTTGCCGCCGCGCGAGGTCAGGATGCCCTCGGCCGCGATCATGCCGTCGAGGTCGTCCGGGTTGGTCTCCCGGCGGACCAGGATGACCTTCTCACCCGAGCGGGACCACTTCACGGCGGTGTACGAGTCGAAGACCGCCTTGCCGACCGCGGCGCCCGGCGAGGCCGCGATGCCCCGGCCGACCTGGTCGGTCTTGGCGTCCTCGTCGAAGCGCGGGAACATCAGCTGCGCCAGCTGGGCGCCGGTGACGCGCTGGAGCGCCTCGGTCTCGTCGATCAGGCCCTGGTCCACCAGCTGGGTGGCGATGCGGAAGGCGGCACCGGCAGTGCGCTTGCCGACGCGGGTCTGGAGCATCCAGAGCTGGCCGCGCTCGATGGTGAACTCGATGTCGCAGAGATCCTTGTAGTGGTTCTCCAGGGTCTCCATGATCTGCATCAGCTGGTCGTACGACTTCTTGTCGATCGACTCCAGCTCCGCGAGCGGGACCGTGTTGCGGATACCCGCGACCACGTCCTCGCCCTGCGCGTTCTGCAGGTAGTCGCCGTAGACGCCCTGGTGGCCGGAGGCGGGGTCACGGGTGAAGGCGACGCCGGTGCCGGAGTCGGGGCCGAGGTTGCCGAAGACCATGGAGCAGATGTTCACCGCGGTGCCCAGGTCGCCGGGGATGCGCTCCTGACGGCGGTACAGCTTGGCGCGGTCGCCGTTCCAGGAGTCGAAGACCGCCTTGATGGCGAGGTCCATCTGCTCGCGCGGGTCCTGCGGGAAGTCCCGGCCGGCCTCGGTCTTGACGATCCGCTTGAACTTGGTGACCAGCTTCTTCAGGTCGGCCGCTTCGAGGTCCGTGTCGACGGTGACCTTCTTGGCCTCCTTGGCCGCGTCGAGGGCCTCCTCGAACAGCTCACCGTCGACGCCGAGGACCGTCTTGCCGAACATCTGGATGAGGCGGCGGTACGAGTCCCAGGCGAAGCGGTCGTCGCCGGCCTGCTTGGCCAGGCCCTGCACCGACTTGTCGGACAGGCCGATGTTCAGGACGGTGTCCATCATGCCGGGCATGGAGAACTTCGCGCCCGAGCGGACCGACACGAGGAGGGGGTTGTCGGCCTGGCCGAGCTTCTTGCCCATACGGGCTTCCAGCGCGGCGAGGTGCGCACTCACCTCGTCACGCAGTGCCGCCGGCTCCGAGCCGCTGTCGAGGTAGACCTTGCAGGCCTCAGTGGTGATCGTGAAGCCGGGAGGGACGGGAAGCCCCAGGTTGGTCATCTCGGCGAGGTTCGCGCCCTTGCCGCCCAGGAGGTCCTTGAGGTCCTTGTTGCCCTCGGTGAAGTCGTAAACGAACTTCACGCCCTCAACACTCTGGCCCTGCTCGGCTACCTGAGGATCTTTGTTTTCCGACACGGGTCTCGACTCCTTGAGGCCGCGGTGGCTGCCCTGACGGCCAGGAACATACCCAGATCGAAGGCTCCTGGGTACGTCCACTTGTGCGTCATGCGCCCGTAACCAGTCGTCCGCCACAGGATCGAAAGTCAAAGCTTGGCAAGCGCAGAGCAGTCGATGTTTTCACTTCTTGAACGCATCAGCGCCAGCAGGCGCCAGATTCCGCTCACATGAGCGTCTCTCGGCACGCCTGAGTTCGATCGATGAACGATCAAGGGGTGGCACCGAGTGCCACCCCTTGGAGAAGTACAGTCGCCCGTGATCCGCTCATCTGAGCGCAACCCTTATCAAGGGTGGCGAGAATCACGCTCCCACAGACGCCCGGATTTCACCATGCGGAACGTGACCTGGGACGGAAACACGCCGGTCACACGCCCAGCGCCAGCAGTCGCTCCTCCACCCGCTGCGGCGCGTAGAGGTGCTCCACGACCAGGGCACCGGCGCCGACCAGGCCGGCCCGCTCGCCGAGCCGCGAGGTGACGACGTCGAGATGGGCGGTGGAGCGGGGCAGCGCCCGCTGGTACAGCAGTTCCCGCACACCGGTGAGGAAGGGTGTTCCGGCCAGATCCCCGGCGATCATCAGGACCCCGGGGTTGAGCAGGGTCACGACCGTCGCCAGGACGTCCCCGACCCGGCGCCCGGCCTCGCGGGCGAGCGCGGCCGCCTCCGGGTGCCCGGACGCCAGCAGGTCCCGCACGTCCGAGCCCGAGGCCGCCGGAACACCGGCCTCCGCCAGCCGCCGGGCCACGGCGCCACCGCTGGCGACGGCGGCGAGACAGCCGTACGAACCGCACCGGCACAGCGCCTCCGCGTCGACCCGGATGTGCCCGATGTCCCCGGCACCCCCGTCGACGCCCCGGTAGATCGAACCGTTCACCACGACGCCGGCGCCTATGCCGGTCGACACCTTGACGAGCACGAAGGCCGAGCAGTGGGGGTGTCCGGTGCGCTGTTCGCCGTACGCCATGAGGTTCGCGTCGTTGTCCACGAGCACCGGCATGGCGGGCACGCCGGTGTGCTCGGTGAAGGCCCGGGAGAGGCGGTCGCGTATGTCGTAGCCGTCCCAGCCCGGCATGATCGGCGGCTGCACGACCCGGCCGGTCTCGCTGTCGACCGGCCCCGGCACCGCGAGCCCGATCCCGCACGCCTCGTCCGCCCGGTGCCCCGCCTTCTCCAGCAACTCGGCGAACCAGCGGCCGAGTTCGCCCAGTACGGCCTCGGGGCCGTCCTCGATCACCAGCGTGCCGGAGTGCTCGGCGAGGATCTCGCCGGTCAGCGACAGGACGGCCGCGCGGGCGTGCCGGGTTTCGAGGTCGGCGGCGAGGACCACGGCGTGGGAGTCGTCGAACTCCAGGGTGATGGAGGGGCGTCCGCCGAGCGGCGAGTCGACCGGACCGCCGGCTCCCTCGCGCAGCCAGCCGGCCCGGAACAGCCGGTCGAGCCGCTGGCCGACGGTGGCCCGAGACAGCCCGGTGGCCTGCTGGAGGGCGCCGCGTGTGATCGCCCGTCCGCTGCGCACCAGTTCGAGCAGCTCGCCGGCGCCGGCATGGCTGCCGCCCCTGCCGCCCCTGCCGGTCCTCCCGGACTGTCCGGTCATGCGCACCCCCTTGTGTTTCTCAAGCTTGCATTACATATTGGGTTTTGCGTGTTAAGTAGACGTAACTCTATGGTAGCTATGACCGAACCAGGTCGGCCGGACGTCTTCGGGGAGCCCCGAGTGGACCGCACTGCCCAGCTCACTGCCCGCCCCGCGGAGCATGCGATTGCATACGATCCGCCGCATTTGATGGACTTGCCGCACGTCAGGGCCGCCCGAGTGCTGGAGGACAACTGGACGGGCACCTCCACCGTGCCCTCGCGCAGTCTGTATCCGCACCAGTGGTCCTGGGACTCCGCGTTCATCGCGATCGGCCTGCGGCACGTGTCGCCCCACCGGGCCCAGACGGAACTGGAGACGCTGCTGGCCGCCCAGTGGGCCGACGGGCGCGTCCCGCACATCGTGTTCAACCCCTCCGTACCGCTCGACGCCTACTTCCCGAGCCCCGACTTCTGGCGCTCCTCGACCGCGGGGCGCGCTGCGGGCGCCCCGCGCACCGTACAGACCTCGGGCATCGTGCAGCCACCGGTGCACGCGCTGGCGGCCTGGCTGGTGCACTGCGCCGACCCGGGGCTGTCCCGGGCCCGCGGGTTCCTGGCCGGGGTCTACCCGCGGCTGGCCGCCTGGCACCGCTATCTGCTGCACCGGCGGGACCTGGGCGGCGGCGGGCTCGCGTCCGTGGTGCACCCCTGGGAACAGGGTATGGACAACAGCCCGTGCTGGGACGCCCCGCTGTCCCGCGTCACTCCGGCCCCGGCCCGCTCCTTCCGCCGCGCCGACCTCGACCACGGCGCGCCCGAGGACCGGCCGACGGATCTGGACTACGGGCGGTACGTACGGCTGGCGACGGACTACCGGGACGGTGGATATGCCGATGGAGGCGGCGAGTTCGCGGTGGAGGACCCCTCCTTCAACGCCCTGCTCATCGCCTCCGAGCACGCACTCGCCCGGATCGCGCACGAGCTGGGCGCGACCGGCACGGCCCGCCGCGCGCGTGCGGAGCGGCTGACGGCGACGCTGGTGGAGCGGCTGTGGGACCCGGCGGAGGGGATGTTCTTCTGCCGGGACGTGCGCGACGGCGAGCACGGGGCGCTGATCCCCGAGCGCGGCGTCTCCGGTCTGATCCCGCTGATGCTGCCGGGCCTGCCCCCCGAGGTGGCCGCCGCGCTCGTCCGTACGGCGTACGGCCCGCACTTCGGGCTCGGCACCGTCACGCGCCTGGCCCCCAGCTACGACCTCCACGGCGAGGCCTTCAATCCGCACCGCTACTGGCGGGGCCCGGCCTGGTTCAACACGAGCTGGCTGCTGGAGCGCGGACTGCGCCTGCACGGCGAAAGGGAGCGGGCCGACATGCTGCGGGCGGCGGTGGTCGGCACGGCCGACATGACCGGATTCGCGGAGTACGTCGACCCGTACACCGGCGAGGCCTGCGGGACGACCGGCTTCAGCTGGACGGCCGCCCTGGCGCTCGACCTGCTCAAGGACGGCTCCGGGGACGGCGTGTCCCCGGCGGGCACCGAAACGTTCGACAGGAGTGACAAGGGAGGGGACCGGGGATGACGGACCGGCAGCATCTGCTCGTGCACGGCACGACGTTCGCCGCCGTGGGCGACCGCGGCGACATCAGCGGAGTACGGGGCAGCAGTTCCCCGGACGGGTTATTCGTACGTGACGCCCGGCACCTCAGCCGCTGGCAACTGACGGTCGACGGCGCGGTGCCCGAGGCGCTCACACCGGTCGCGGACAGGGACGTGGCGCGCTGTGTGCTCGTACCGCGCGGCAGCCGTCAGGAGCCGCCCGCACACACGCTGTTCCGTGAACAGGCCGTCGGCGACGGCTCGTTCGTGGAGTCGCTCCGGGTGACCAACAACCGCCCGGTGCCGACCGTCGTGCGCCTGGCGATCACCGCCGACGCCGACTTCACCGACCAGTTCGAGCTCCGCTCCGACCACCGCACCTACGCCAAGGTCGGCGCCGTGCGCTCCCGTCAGGTCCTGGACGACGGAGTGGAGTTCGTCTACCGGCGCGGTGAGTGGCGCTCCTGCACGACCATCACCTCCGACCCCGCCCCCGGCTACGTCGAGGAGACCGGCACCGGCGCCCGCCGTCTCGTGTGGACCCTGGACCTCGAACCGCACGGCACGGCGGAACTGGTGCTGCGGGTCATGGCACGACCGCACGGCGAGAAGCGCGCCCTGCGCGTGCCGCGCTCCCCGGCCGCACTGAACGATCAACTCCTCGCATTGGAGGGCGAGTTCGTGGAGGGCGTGGCCTTCCCGACCGGCTGGCCGGAGCTGGCGGCGGCCTGCGCCCGCGGCCTCGCCGACCTCGCCGCGCTCCAGATCCCGGCGACCGGCCCCGACGGCGAGGAACTGCGCGTCCCGGCGGCCGGGGCCCCCTGGTTCCTGACCCTCCTGGGCCGGGACGCCCTCCTCACCTCCCTCTTCGCCCTCCCCTACCGCCCCCGGCTGGCCGCCGCCACGCTGCCCGCGCTCGCCGCCACCCAGGCGACGGAGACCGGGGCGTCCTCGGTGGCCCAGCCCGGCAAGATCGTGCACGAGGTGCGGCACGGGGAGCTGGCGCACTTCGGGCAGGTGCCGTTCGGCCGCTACTACGGCTCGGTCGACGCGACCCCGCTGTTCCTCGTCCTGCTCGGCGCGTACGTGGAGCAGACCGGGGACACGGACCTGGCGCGGCGTCTGGAGCCCCACGCCCGCGCGGCGATCGGCTGGATGCTGGACCACGGCGGGCTGACCTCGCGCGGTTATCTGGTCTACCGCGCCGACCGGGGAGGCCTCGCCAACCAGAACTGGAAGGACTCCCCCGGCGCCATCTGCTCGGCCGACGGCACCCGCGCGACCGGCCCGGTGATGGCGGCGGGGGCCCAGGGATACGCGTACGACGCGCTGCGCCGCACGGCGTGGGTCGCGCGCACGGTCTGGGAGGACGAGACCTACGCGGCTCTCCTCGAACAGGCCGCCGCCGACCTGCGCGACCGCTTCCAGCGGGACTTCTGGATGCCGGAGCACTCCTTCCCGGCGCTCGCGCTGGACGGGGAGGGCCGCCAGGTGAACGCGCTGGCGTCGGACGCGGGCCACCTCCTGTGGTCCGGTCTCCTGGACAAGGAGTACGGCGAACTGGTGGGCCGGCGCCTCCTGGAACCGGACTTCTTCTCGGGCTGGGGCGTACGCACCCTGGCGTCCGGCCAGTCGGCGTACCACCCCCTGTCGTACCACCGGGGTTCGGTCTGGCCGCACGACAACGCGCTGATCACCCTGGGCCTGGCCCGCTACGGCCTGCACGACGAGGCCCGTACGGTCGCCCACGCCCTGGTCGACGCGGCCACCGCGGCCGGCCACCGCCTCCCCGAGGTGCTCGCGGGCTACGGCCGCGACACCCACGCGGAGCCGGTGCCCTACCCGCACGCGTGCGTACGGGAATCCCGCTCGGCGGCGGCCCCGTTGGCACTGCTCACGGCCGTCGGGGGCGCCTAAGCGCTCCGCCGGAAGTCTGGTGTGTCATCCGCGGGTCCGTCGTGGCTGGTCGCTCCCCCAAGTTCTCGGCTTCGCTCGAACAGGGGGGACCCCCATCGCGGCGGAGCCGCATATCGATATCGCCCCGCGCCCCTTCAGGGCGCTGCCGAACCGCACCGGACTTCGCCGGACCTGCCCAGCGAGAGTGTTGACGAGCCGTTTGCCGGGTGTTTGCCCAGGGCCCTGAACAGGCACCGGAGGCGAACCGTACGGGAGGACGGCGGGTCCTTGCCTCCCCAGCGTGGCCCGCCGCTCCGTTCACGGGTCTCGCACGGAAGGACCTCCGGGTGCCTCAGCACACGAGCACGCGCCAGTCACACAGTACGGCCGGGGAACCCAGCGGTTCCGCCGAGGGGACCGCGGTCAAGGAGCCAGAGGTCGAGACGACCGAGGCCGAAGCCACAGCCCGAGAAGAGCTCGGGACCCGGCTGGAGGCGACGGGAACGGGGACGGGGGAAGCCGAGCCGGGGGCCGCCGTTTCGGCGGGGACCGAGGCGAAGGCCGCCGGTGAGGCAGAAGCCGCATCGCAGACCGCCGGTGCGGCCGGAGCCGAGCCGATGACAGGCCCTGCGGCGCGAGCCGCGGCGCAGGCGGACGGTACGGCGGAGGCCGAGGCGGACGCGGCCGGTGCCGAGAAGGTCGCGCCGAAGGCCGCCGAGGCGGGGACGGCCGAGGCCGTGAGCACGGCCGAGGCCGAGGCCGAGGAGAGCGGCTCCGCGGCGGGGAAGCCCGGGAACGACGACCCCGCGTCGGTCGGTTCGAGGTCTGCCGGTGCCGAGTCTGCGCAGGCCGAGACGGTCGAGGCCGCAACGGCCGAGGCCGCAACGGCCGAGGCCGCGACTGCCGTCGGTGAGAAGGCCGAGGGTGACAAGGCCAAGGGTGACAAGGCCGAGCCGCGAGAAGGCGCCGGAAGCGACTCCTCGCGTCGCGCCACCGCCGCTCCCGCCGAGGCGGACACTGCCGACGGCGCGGACGCTGCGGACATAGGCACGGTGGCCCCCGGCGCCGGGGAACCCGCCGCCGAGACCACCGCCGACACGACCCCCGCCGCCGAGACCGCTGTCACCGAATCCTCCACCGCCACGGCCTCCGCGCCCGAGACCCCCACCGCGGAAGCCGCTCCCGGAGCAACCCCCCGTTCCGGCGGGCGCGGTCGGCGGATGTGGCACGGGTGGCGGGCCAAGCACCCCACGGCCGCCCGTGTCCTCTCCGTCGTCACCACCGTGCTGTCCGCCGTCCTCGTCTACGTCTGTCTCCAGATGCCGAGCACCCTCGGCAACCTGAAGCCGGTCGAGTTCATGCGCCTGCCCGCCGAGGCGATCATGGGGGCGGTGGTGCTCCTGAGCCTGCCGCGGAAGCCCCGGCTGGTGGTGTCGGCGCTGACCGGTGCGCTGCTCGGCGCGATCACCGTGCTGAACATGTTCGACATGGGGTTCAACGAATACCTGGGCCGGCACTTCAACATCATTCTTGACTGGTCCCTGTTCGGCGACGCCCGCGGATACCTCAGGGACACCCTCGGCGGGACGACCGAGATGGGCATCACCGTCGGCGTCGTGGTCTTCATCTTCCTGCTGATGACCCTCGTCGCCCTGGCCACCGTGCGGCTCAGCAACCTGCTGGTGAAGCACCGGGCGAAGACCTCGAAGGCCACGCTGATCGTCGGTACCGTCTGGATCACCTGCACCTCGCTCGGTCTCACCGTCGGCGGCATCCCGATCGCCTCGCAGCACACCGCCGGCGTGCTCAAGGTCCAGGCGCGCACCGTGCGGGACACGCTTCGGGACGAGGCGGAGTTCGCGAAGATCGCCAAGGTCGACAAGTTCGGGAACACCCCGGCCGACCAGCTGGTCCCCGATCTGCGCGACAAGGACATGATCTTCACGTTCATCGAGAGCTACGGCCGCAGCGCCATCGAGGACCCGATCGAGGCGCCCGGCGTGGACAAGACGCTCGAGGTGCGCACGGCGGCCCTGGCGAAGGCGGGCTTCCACGCGAAGAGCGGCTGGCTGACGTCGGCGACGTACGGCGGCAGCAGCTGGCTCGGCCACTCCACCACGCTGTCGGGCCTGTGGATCAGCAACCAGCAGCGCTACCGCACCGTGATGGCCAGTGACCACCTCAGCCTGACCAAGGTGTTCAAGAAGACCGGCGCCTATGACACGGTCGGCGTGATGCCGGGCATCCAGAAGGGCTGGCCGGAGCAGAAGTACTACGGCCTCGACAAGGTCTACAACGCCTTCCAGCTCGGCTACAAGGGCCCGAAGTTCAGCTGGTCGACCATGCCCGACCAGTACGCCCTCGAACAGTTCCAGCAGCGGGTGCACAGCAAGAAGCGCGCCGACGGCAAGCATCTGATGTCGGAGATCATCCTGACCTCCAGCCACCAGCCGTGGGCGCCGATCCCGAAGATGGTCGGCTGGGACCAGCTGGGCGACGGCTCGATCTTCAAGGGCATCCAGGCGGCGGGCAACAAGGCGGCCGACGTCATCGCCGACACCACCAAGTCCCGGCAGGAGTACGGCAAGTCGATCCAGTACTCGGTGACCGCCCTGACCGAGTGGCTGGAGCGCTACGGCAACGACAACACCGTGCTCGTCTTCCTGGGCGACCACCAGCCCATCGCCCGGGTCAGCGGCAACCACGCCAGCCGTGACGTGCCGATCTCGATCGTCGCCAAGGACCCGAAGGTCCTCGACAAGATCGCCGACTGGAACTGGACGGACGGGCTGCGCCCGGCGCACAACGCGCCGGTGTGGAAGATGAGCAACTTCCGCGACCGCTTCCTGACCGCGTACGGCTCGACCCCGCACCCCAAGAAGGGCTGATCAGCCCCCGGACGTGTCCAGTTCCGCGTCCTCGCTGACGCCCGCGCAGTCGTACGGGTCCTTCAGCCAGCCGTCCGGCAACACCACCCGGTTGTTGCCGGACGTACGGCCGCGGGGCCCGTCGGCGCCGACGGGCCAGGGCTGGTCGAGGTCCAGTTCGTCGAGGCCGGCCCGCAGCTCCTCCAGCGAGGACGTGATCGCGAGCCGCTTGCGCATCTCGGAGCCGACCGAGAAGCCCTTCAGGTACCAGGCGACGTGCTTGCGGAAGTCGATGACGCCCCGCGACTCGTCGCCGATCCATTCGCCGAGCAGGGTGGCGTGGCGGACCATGACGTCGGCGACCTCGCGCAGCGAGGGCCGCGCGATGGCGTCCGTACGCCCCTCGAACGCCGCCACCAGGTCCGCGAACAGCCACGGCCGGCCGAGGCATCCGCGGCCGACGACCACGCCGTCGCAGCCCGTCTCCCGCACCATCCGCAGCGCGTCCTCGGCCGACCAGATGTCGCCGTTGCCGAGGACCGGGATCTCGGGGACGTGCTCCTTGAGGCGTGCGATGGCGTCCCAGTCGGCCGTGCCGCCGTAGTGCTGGGCGGCGGTGCGGCCGTGCAGCGCGATGGAGGTCACGCCCTCCTCGACCGCGATCCGTCCGGCGTCGAGGTAGGTGATGTGGTCGTCGTCGATGCCCTTGCGCATCTTCATCGTGACCGGCAGGTCACCGGCCCCGGACACCGCCTCGCGCAGGATCGCCCGCAGCAGGTTGCGCTTGTAGGGCAGGGCGGAGCCGCCGCCCTTCCTGGTCACCTTCGGGACCGGGCAGCCGAAGTTCAGGTCGATGTGGTCGGCGAGGTCCTCCTCCGCGATCATGCGGACGGCCTTGCCGACGGTCGCCGGGTCGACGCCGTACAGCTGGATCGAGCGCGGCTTCTCGGTCGCGTCGAAGCGGATCAGCTGCATGGTCTTCTCGTTGCGCTCGACCAGCGCCCGGGTCGTGATCATCTCGCTCACGAACAGGCCCTTGCCGCCGCTGAACTCCCGGCACAGGGTGCGGAAGGGCGCGTTGGTGATGCCGGCCATGGGGGCCAGCACGACGGGCGGCTGGACGGTGTGCGGGCCGATCGACAGGGGCGAGGCGGGCGTGGGCATTCCCCCATTGTCGCGTACGGCGACAGATGCCACGGTCATTAGTTAGACGCACTATCGAAATCGGCGTACGATGGAGCGCATGCCCGAGCTCAGCCCTCGTCGACGCCACCTGGTCCTCGCGATCTGCTGTATGAGCCTGCTGATCGTGAGCCTCGACGTCACCGCCCTGAACGTCGCCCTGCCGTCGATGCAGCGCGAACTCGACGCCAGTACGTCCGGGCTGCAGTGGACGATCGACGCCTACACGCTGGTGCTGGCCTCGCTGCTGATGCTCGCGGGCTCCACGGCCGACCGGGTCGGCCGCAAGAGGGTCTTCATGGCGGGTCTGACCGTGTTCACCATCGGCTCGCTGCTCTGCTCCCTCGCGCCGGACCTCGACGCGCTGGTCGCGTTCCGCATGGTCCAGGCGGTCGGCGGCTCGATGCTCAACCCGGTCGCCATGTCGATCATCACCAACACGTTCACCGACCCGCGCGAGCGCGCACGCGCCATCGGCGTGTGGGGCGCGGTGGTCGGTATATCGATGGCCGCCGGCCCGCTCGTCGGCGGCCTGCTGGTGGAGTCGGTCGGCTGGCGCTCGATCTTCTGGGTCAACCTGCCGGTGGGCCTGACCGCGCTGCTGCTGACCCTGCGCTACGTCCCCGAGTCCCGCGCGCCCAGGGCCCGCCGCCCCGACCCGGTCGGCCAGCTGCTGGTGATCGCGCTGTTCGGCTCGCTGACCTACGCGATCATCGAGGCGCCGGACTCGGGCCCCGGCACGGTGGCTCCGTTCGCCGCGGCGGCCCTCGCCGCCCTGCTGGGGCTGCTGTGGTACGAGCCGCGGCGCGACGAACCCCTCATCGACCTGCGCTTCTTCCGTTCGGCTCCGTTCAGCGGCGCCACGCTGATCGCGATCAGCGCGTTCGCGGCACTGGGCGGCTTCCTGTTCCTGTCCACGCTGTATCTGCAGAACGTGCGCGGGCTCGACGCGCTGCACGCGGGACTGTGGATGCTGCCGATGGCGGTGCCGATGTTCCTGTGCGCGCCGCTGTCCGGGCGGCTCGTGGGCAACCGGGGGCCGCGTCTGCCGCTGATGGTCGCCGGGTTCGCGATGACCGCGAGCGCGGTGCTGTTCGCCGCGTTCGAGGCGGAGACGTCGGACGTCACGCTCTTCGCCGGGTACGTCCTGTTCGGCATCGGCTTCGGCTTCGTGAACGCGCCGATCACCAACACGGCGGTGTCCGGGATGCCACGGGCCCAGGCCGGGGTGGCGGCGGCCGTCGCCTCCACCAGCAGGCAGCTCGGGCAGACGCTCGGGGTGGCCGTGATCGGGGCTGTGCTGGCCTCCGGGGTGGGCTCGTCGCCGTACAAGGGCGTGTTCGTGTCGGCGGCCCGGCCGGGATGGTGGATCCTCACCGGGTGCGGCCTCGCCGTGCTCGTCCTGGGCATGCTCACCAGCGGCAGCTGGGCCCGCCGCACGGCCGAACACACCGCTCAGCGGCTGGAGTCGCCGGAGGTCAGGGAGGCGGCGGGCATCAGCGCCTGATCCTGCTCCTCCGCCGCCAGGGCGAGGGCGTGCAGCCTCTCCAGCCGCCGCCTCGACTCCTCGTCCACCGGCACGTACGTCACCATCCGCGCCCCGGCCTCCGGGTTCAGCCACAGGTCCGTGTGGTCCACGGTGAGCAGGCCGACGTCCCGGTTGCGGAACTGCTTGGTCTTGGTGCGGGGGTTGACGACCTCGTACCGCTCCCAGTTCGCGCGGAACTCCGCCGACTCCGCCTTGAGCCGTTTGACCAGCATCTTCCAGGCGGGTTCGCCGAGGTGACCGGCCATCGACGCGCGCAGCCTGGCGGCCATGAGCCGCCTGGTCTCCTCCAGGTGGACGATCGCCGACTGCCACTCGGCGTTGGTGTGGACGAGGAGCATGCAGTTGCGGTCCTCGGGCGGTACGTCGTCGAGGTCGCTCAGGAGGCGGCCGTAGGTGCGGTTGTAGGCGAGGATGTCGTACCGGCTGTTCTGGATGCAGGCCGGGACCGGTTCGAGCCCGCGCAGCAGCTCGCGCAGGGCCGGGGTGACGGTCGAACAGCTCGCCGCGGGCGTCGGGTCGGCGGAGCCGGCCAGCTGGAAGAGGTGGGCTCGTTCGCTGGCGTCGAGCAGCAGGGTGCGGGCCAGCGCGTCCAGCACCTGCACGGAGACCTGGATGTCCCGGGCCTGTTCCAACCACGTGTACCAAGTGACGCCGACCGCGGAGAGGTGCGCGACCTCCTCCCGGCGCAGTCCGGGCGTACGGCGGCGCGAGCCGCGCGGCAGCCCCACCTGCTCCGGCGGGATGCGCTCGCGGCGGCTGCGCAGGAAGGCGGCCAGCTCGTGCCGCCGGATCTCCGCGCCCCGTACCGCCGGGGCCACCGTCTCCTGCGCCATGGTTGTCATGCCTCCAGCGTGCCGCCCGGCCGACCCTGTTTCCAGGTAGTTCTTGTACCAGGATATGAAGACTCTGGTACCAGTCTGAGCGGCGGCGCAGGCTCGGATCATGACCGAAACCGTCACATCACCGACCGTCCGGTCCCCGTCGGCGCCTCCCGCGCTCGGCGGCCTCGGACTCTTCACGGTACTGCTGGCCGCGGCCCTCCCCCTCATCGACTTCTTCATCGTCAACGTCGCCCTGCCCACCATCGGCAGGGACCTCTCCGCGAGCGAGGCCGTCCTCGAACTGGTCGTCGCCGGGTACGGGGTCGCGTACGCCGTCCTGCTCGTCCTCGGCGGGCGGCTCGGCGACCTGTTCGGCCGCCGTCGGCTCTTCCTCGGCGGCATGGCCGCCTTCGGCCTGACCTCACTGGCCTGCGGGCTGGCGCCGGACGCGTGGAGCCTGGTCGCGGCACGGGTCGCGCAGGGCGCGTCGTCCGCCGCGATGCTGCCGCAGGTGCTCGCCACCATCCAGGCGGCCACCACGGGCTCGCGCCGCGCGAAGGCGATGAGCCTGTACGGCGCCACGGCGGGCCTGTCCATGGTGGCCGGCCAGATCCTCGGCGGAGTCCTGGTCGCCGCGGACCTTGCGGGCACCGGCTGGCGCGCGGTGTTCCTCGTCAACGTGCCGGTGGTGGTGATCGGCCTGGTGCTGGGCGCTCGCGCCGTCCCGGAGACCCGCGCCCAGCGGCCCGAACCGGTGGACGGTCCCGGCACGATCCTGCTCGCGGTGTCCCTGCTCACGCTGCTGGTCCCGCTCACCGAGGGCCGGGCGGCGGGCTGGCCGCTGTGGACCTGGCTGGCCCTCGCGGCGTTCCCGGGCCTGGCGTGCGCGTTCTACGCGGTGGAGCGCCGGGCGGACCGGCAGGGCCGCACGCCGCTGGTGCCGCCGAGCCTGTTCGCGCTGGAGTCGCTGCGCCGGGGGCTGGTGCTGATGGTGCCGTTCTCGATCGGCTTCAGCGGCTTCATGTTCGTGATCGCGGTGTCGCTGCAGAGCGGCGCGGGCCTCGGCCCGGTCCCGGCGGGGCTGGCACTCGCTCCGATGGCCGTCGCGTTCTTCTTCGTCTCGCTCGCCGGGCCGCGCCTGGTGGCCCGGTACGGCACCCGTGTGGTGACCGCCGGTTCGCTGATCCAGGGGGTGGGGGTGGCGCTGATCGCGCTGGCCGCCTGGCACTACTGGCCCGGCCTGGGCTTCGTCGAGCTGCTCCCCGGAGTCGCCGTCGCCGGCGCGGGGCAGGCGCTCCAACTGCCCGTCGTCATGCGGATCGTGCTGTCCGAGGTGCCGCCGGTCCGGGCCGGCGTCGGCAGCGGTGTGATGGTCACCACTCAGCAGTCGGCCCTGGCACTGGGCGTGGCGACGCTGGGCACCCTGTTCCTCTCCCTGGTCCCGGGGCATGGCATGCGGGACGCCCTGGTCACGACGCTGCTGGTGCAGCTGGCGGGGGTGGTCGCCACCGGCCTGCTGAGCCTGCGACTGCCGAGGACGATCAGCTGACGCGACGGCCACGGCTTGGCCGACTCGACAGGCGAGACCCCCTGTTGATGTTGGTCTTGCTGCACACTCCTAGCTGTTCGAGATTCACCGGAGGGGACGCTGGAGGCGTCATGCCGCAGATCAGCTCTAGCAAGGTGAGCCGCTGGGACGGGCACGGGCGGGAGCACGTGGTCCGGGTGCAGCGCACGGGGGTGCAGCGCACGATCAGATGTGACACGTGCGGCTGGCGCAGGAGGGCGCAGTTCCTGCCCTGGCTGAAGGCCGAGGAGCATCTCGCCGAGGCGCACCAGGCCACGGTGGACCCGACGGCGGCTCAGCCGGCCCGCTGAGTTCCGGCACCCGGGCGACGGGACGGTGCCCGGGTGCCGTGAGCCCGGTCGCGCGGCGCGTCGGTGCACGCTCGGCGGCCGAAGCCGTCCGCTCAGCCCCACCTGGCGTCGTACGGCGGGCGGTCAGCCGCGCAGGCCGCGCACCAGCAGGTCCAGCATCGCGGCGAAGTCGGACTCGGCGTCGGGCCGCTCCCACTCCCGGGCGTAGCACGGGTCGTGGAAGCGGCCGGTGGCCTGGAACAGCGCGCGGGCGGTGGTGGCGGGGTCGGTGGGGGTGAAGGTGCCGGCGTCCATGCCCGACCGGAGGATCCGGGTCAGCTGGGCGGTCAGGTCCGCGACGTGTCCGGCGACCGCCTCGACGTTCTCGTCGGCCAGCACCATGTACGTGGCGAACAGCTCCGGATCGTCGCCCGCCTTGCGGCGCTTGGCGTCGTACAGGGCCCTGACCCAGTCGCGCAGCCGGGTCTCGGGGTCGCGGTCTTCCGCCTCGACGATGACCGACAGGACCTCCGACGTACGGTCCAGCCACCGCTTGGTCACCGCCTCCCGCAGCGCCGCCTTGGTGCGGAAGTGCCGGTAGACGCTGCCGTGGCTGACGCCGAGCGCGCGGGCCACGTCCACCACGGTGGCCTTGGCCGGGCCGTGACGGCGCAGCACCTCCTCGGTCGCCTCGAGGATGCGCTCTGCGGTCAGGGTCGGGGACGTCGCTGCCATGGCCTAGACGGTACCCGGACGGTGGTTCGCGCTGCCCGGAGCCGTGATCACTGCCCGGTGAGCCATGATCACTGTTCGGTGCCGAGGGACGCCATCTGCACGGCCGGGTAGCGAGTGCCCGCCGCCGCGTCCGCCGGTACGGCCTCCTCGATCGCCGCCAGTTCGGCCGCGTCGAGGGTGACGTCCAGGGCGCCCAGCGACTCGGAGAGCCGCTCGCGGGTGCGGGCGCCGACGAGCGGCACGATGTCGTTGTCGTGCTGCGAGCCCCGGGAGAGCACCCAGGCGATGGCGATCTGCGCGACCGACACGCCCTTCTCGTCGGCGATCTTGCGCAGTGCCTCGACGAGGTCGAGGTTGTGCTGGAGGTTCTCGCCCTGGAAGCGGGGCGAGTGGGCCCGGTAGTCGCCCGCGCCGAGCTGCCGGTCGCGGGTGAAGTGGCCGGAGATCAGGCCCCGGGAGAGTACTCCGTACGCCGTGATGCCGATGCCCAGTTCACGGGTGGTCGGCAGGATCTCCCGCTCGATGTCCCGGGTGATCAGCGAGTACTCGATCTGCAGGTCGGCGATGGGCGCGGTGGCGGCGGCCCGCCGGATGTTGTCCACGCTCGCCTCGCTGAGGCCGATGTGCCGGACGTACCCCTGTTCGACCAGTTCCTTGATCGCGCCGACTGTCTCCTCGATCGGGACGCCCGGGTCGACGCGGGCGATCCGGTAGACGTCGATGTGGTCGACGCCGAGGCGCTGGAGGGAGTAGGCGGCGAAGTTCTTCACCGCGGCCGGGCGGCCGTCGTAGCCGAGCCAGCTGCCCTCCGGGCCGCGCAGCGCACCGAACTTCACGCTGACCAGCGCCTGTTCGCGGCCGGCGGCCGGGGCGGTGCGCAGGGCCTCGCCGATCAGCAACTCGTTGTGGCCCATGGCGTAGAAGTCGCCGGTGTCGAGCAGGTTCACGCCCGCTTCGAGGGCGGCGTGGATGGTGGCGATCGACTCGGCGCGGTCGGCTTCGCCGTACAGCGCGGACATGCCCATGCAGCCGAGGCCGAGGGCGGAGACCTGGGGGCCGGTGGATCCGAGGGGGTGGGTGTGCATCGTCATGGCTCCACCTTGGCATGACAGCTGACAGATTTCAATATCTGTCATTCCATACTCGGACTCCCGCTTTCTGGTCCAGACCTATTGACGAGAGGTCTGGACCACCTGCACTGTCATGCCTACGACACCGTGCGCACCAACCCCGACCCCCACCGGGAGGCCCCGCATGTTCCGCCGCGCCCTCAACCTGCTCGCCGCCGCCCTGGCGACCGCCTGTCTCGCCCAGCTCCCCGCGGCCACCACCGCGTCCGCCGCCGACACCTGCGCGGTCAAGTCCCGGCCCGCCGGCAAGGTGTTGCAGGGATACTGGGAGAACTGGGACGGCTCGGCCAACGGCGTCCACCCGCCGTTCGGCTGGACCCCGCTCACCGACTCCCGGATCGCCGCCCACGGCTACAACGTGATCAACGCGGCCTTCCCGGTGATCCGTTCCGACGGAACGGCCCTCTGGGAGGACGGCATGGACTCGGGCGTGAAGGTGGCGACGCCCGCCGAGATGTGTGCCGCGAAGGCGTCCGGCGAGACGATCCTGCTGTCGATCGGCGGCGCGGCCGCGGGCATCGACCTCAGCTCCACCGCCGTGGCCGACAGGTTCGTCTCGACGATCGTCCCGATCCTGAAGAAGTACAACTTCGACGGCATCGACATCGACATCGAGACCGGCCTGGTGGGCAGCGGGTCGATCACCCAACTGTCCGCCTCCCAGGCCAACCTGGTCCGCATCATCGACGGGATCCTCGCCCGGATGCCGGCCGGCTTCGGCCTGACCATGGCCCCGGAGACGGCGTACGTCACCGGAGGCAGCATCACCTACGGCTCGATCTGGGGCGCCTACCTGCCCATCGTCAAGAAGTACGCCGACAACGGCCGCCTCTGGTGGCTCAACATGCAGTACTACAACGGCAGCATGTACGGCTGCTCGGGCGACTCGTACTCGGCCGGCACGGTCGCCGGCTTCACCGCGCAGACCGACTGCCTCAACAAGGGCCTGGTCGTGCAGGGTACGACGATCAAGGTGCCGTACGACAAGCAGGTCCCGGGGCTGCCCGCACAGTCGGGCGCGGGCGGCGGCTACATGGCGCCGTCCCTCGTCTCCCAGGCCTGGAAGCACTACGGCACCTCGCTCAAGGGCCTGATGACCTGGTCGATCAACTGGGACGGCTCGAAGAACTGGACGTTCGGCGACAACGTCAAGGCGCTTCAGGGGCGCTGAAGCCGACGCCCGGCCGGTGCGGGAGGAGCCGACGGCGGCCGGCTCCTCCGTTCGACAGAGCCCGGCCGGGCTCCGAGAATGGAACTGCCGACGAGCAGTCAGCGGCGGCGCCTGCCGTCGGTCGTGCCGTGCGATGCTCTCGCGCCGCCGAGGAGGCGCCATGACCATCCGGATCGCCACGTTCAACATGGAGAACCTCTTCCGCCGGCCCACGGCCTTCCGCCTGGAGAAACCGGCCGACCGGGAGCAAGTCCTCACGGACTTCGCCGCGTTGGTCGCCCTCCTCGACAAGCCGACGTACACGAAGGCCGACAAGGAGGAGATGGTACGGATCATCAACACGTACCGGGCCGACAAGATCGACGACCCGGAACACCCGGACCCGAAGGGCCCGCCGCCGATCACCATCAACCAGTCCCGCCCGGGGAAGCAGACCGGGCTCTTCGACTCGACCAAGCCGTTGAAGACCTCCGAGGACATCACCGCCACCGGCCGGGACTCGTGGACCGGATGGGCCGAACTCGGGCAGGACGACCTCGACATGACCATGGTGCGGAACACCGGCCGGGTGGTCTCCGAGGTCGACGCGGACATCATGCTGACCGTGGAGGTCGAGGACCGGCTCGCCCTGGAGCGCTTCAACACGCAGGTCCTGGAGGGGGCACTGGGCAGGCGGCCGTACCCGTACAACCTGCTCATCGACGGCAACGACCCCCGGGGCATCGATGTCGGGATCCTCAGCCGGCACCCGATCACGTCCGTCCGGACCCATGTCTTCGACACCCGCCAGGACCGCCCCGACGAGCGCCTCTTCAGCCGGGACTGCCCGGAGTTCGAGATCCAGCTCGACGGATCGCCTCTCGTGATCCTCGGCAACCACTTCAAGAGCAAGTTCCGTGACGACCCGGACCTGCGGCTGGCCCAGGCGCGGCGGGTTGCGGAGATCTACCGTGCCGCGCTGGAGCGCACCCCGCACGTCGTGGTCGCCGGGGACCTCAACGACGACCCGAACAGCGCGCCGGCCGTGGAGCTCGGGGAGACCGGTCTGCGTGACGTGATGAGTCACCGCGCCTATCGCGGACTGCCCGGCACCCACGGGAAGTGCAAGAGCGAGGACGACAAGCTCGACTACATACTGCTCCCGCCGTCGCTCTGGCCCGAGGTCCAGCACGTCGGCCTGGAGACCCGCGGCATCCACGCGGACGGCATCAAGTCCTTCGACACGGTGAAGTCGAAACTGACGGAGGCGTCCGACCACGCGGCGCTGTACGTGGACCTGGACATATAGACGCCGATTCCCCGCGCCCCCGAAGGGGCGCGGGGCTGTATTGAACATGCGGCTACCGCCGCGTGGGCGCGACCAGCCACAACCGACCCGCAGCCGGCCACGCACTCGAGCCGGGCAGACGCCGACCCGCTCAAACGCCTAGCACCCGATGAGACGCCCCGCGAGGTAGCCCTCGATCTGGTCCAGCGACACGCGTTCCTGCTTCATCGAGTCACGCTCACGGACCGTCACCGCGTTGTCCTCGAGCGTGTCGAAGTCGACGGTCACGCAGTACGGCGTACCGATCTCGTCCTGGCGACGGTAGCGGCGGCCGATGGCGCCCGCGTCGTCGAACTCGATGTTCCAGTTCTGCCGCAGCGCCTGGGCGAGGCCCTTGGCCTTCGGGGACAGCTCGGGGTTGCGGGACAGCGGGAGCACCGCGACCTTCACCGGGGCCAGGCGGTGGTCCAGGCGCAGCACCGTGCGCTTCTCCAGCTTGCCCTTGGCGTTCGGCGCCTCGTCCTCGACGTAGGCGTCGAGCAGGAAGGCGAGCATGGCACGGCCGACACCGGCCGCGGGCTCGATGACGTACGGAGTCCAGCGCTCGCCGGCCTCCTGGTCGAAGTAGGTCAGGTCCTGGCCGGAGGCCTTGGAGTGGGCGCCGAGGTCGTAGTCGGTCCGGTTGGCGACACCCTCCAGCTCGCCCCACTCGTTGCCGCCGAACTGGAAGCGGTACTCGATGTCGGCGGTGCGCTTGGAGTAGTGGGAGAGCTTCTCCTTCGGGTGGTCGTACCAGCGCATGTTCTCCTCACGGAGACCCAGGCCGGTGTACCAGTTCCAGCGCTGCTCCATCCAGTACTCCTGCCACTTCTCGTCCTCGCCCGGCTTGACGAAGAACTCCATCTCCATCTGCTCGAACTCGCGGGTGCGGAAGATGAAGTTGCCGGGCGTGATCTCGTTGCGGAAGGACTTGCCCATCTGCGCGATGCCGAACGGCGGCTTGCGGCGCGAGGTGGTCTGCACCTGGGCGAAGTTGGTGAAGATGCCCTGGGCGGTCTCGGGACGCAGGTAGGCGACGGAGCCGGAGTCCTGGGTCGGGCCGAGGTGGGTGGAGAGGAGACCCGAGAACTGCTTGGGCTCGGTGAACGTGCCCTTGTTGCCGCAGTTGGGGCAGTTCAGGTCCGCGAGGCCGTTCTCCGGCAGGCGGTTGTGCTTGGCCTCGTACGCCTCCTCCAGGTGGTCGGCGCGGAACCGCTTGTGACACGAGGTGCACTCGGTCAGCGGGTCCGTGAAGGTGGCGACGTGGCCGGAGGCGACCCAGACCTCGGGGGCCAGGATCACGGACGAGTCGATACCGACCACGTCCTCGCGCGACGTCACCATGTAGCGCCACCACTGACGCTTGAGGTTCTCCTTGAGCTCGACACCCAGCGGCCCGTAGTCCCAGGCGGCGCGCTGACCGCCGTAGATCTCACTGCAGGGGAATACGAAGCCACGGCGCTTGCTCAGGCTGACGATGGTGTCGATCTTGTCGGCGGCCACGGTGCTCTCTTCATTACGACGACGGGCGACGAAGCGAGATGCTTCAGAGCGAATGCTTCAGGTTACCGGCGGGGGCTCCCCCACATCCAAATCGGTATGCCCTATGAGGCCCTCACCAGGCTTGTTGACAACGGTTTCCATGTTTGTTGAAAATGACTGTCATGAACGTACGACGACGCCTCCTACCGGCCGCGGCCGCGACCGCGGTCACCGCCCTCGGGCTCGGCACCCTCTCCGCCTGCTCCACCGACACCGCCGCGGCGGCGCAGACGAGCAAGTTCGACGTCGTCGCATCGTTCTATCCGATGGCTTTCCTCGCCGAGCGGATCGGCGGGAGCCACGTCCACGTCACCAGTCTGACCTCTCCGGGCCAGGAACCGCACGACCTGGAGCTCAGCACCAAGCAGATGGTCCAGCTCGCGGAGTCCGACGCGGTCCTCTACCTCGGGAACCTCCAGCCCGCCGTCGACGACGCGGTCGCCCAGTCCGAGATCAGGACGAAGATCGACGCGGCCTCCCTGACCACGCTGGAGGAGCACGGCGACGAGGTCGGCGGCCACGCGGCCGCGCACGACACCGCCGAGAACGGCGAGGGGGCCGGCAAGGACCCGCACATCTGGCTCGACCCGGTGAAGTACGCCCAGGTCGCCAAGGGCGTCGGCGCGGCCTTCGAGAAGGCGGACCCCGAGCACGCGGCCGACTACCGGAAGAACACCGCGGCCCTGGTCGAGCGGCTCGACGAGCTGAACACGCGGTTCGAGCAAGGCCTGGCCGATACCAAGACCAAGGTCTTCATCACCACGCACGCCGCCTTCGGCTACCTGGCCGAGCGCTACGGACTCACCGAGGAGGCCGTCAACGGCCTCGACCCGGAGTCGGAGCCCAGCGCCGCCCGCGTCAGGGACCTTGAGAGGATGGCGAAGGCCGACGGCGTCACGACCGTGTTCTACGAGACGCTCGTCAGCGACAGGACGGCGAAGACCATCGCCCAGGACACGAACCTGAGGACGGACGTCCTCGACCCGATCGAGGGCATCACGAAGAAATCCCGCGGCCAGGACTACTTCGCGGTCCAGGAGGCCAACCTCAAGGCCCTGCGGACCACCCTGGGGGCGAAGTGACCGGCACGGAGGACGACACCATGGGCGAGCCCGTCATAAGGATGCGCGGCGTGACCGCCGAGCTGGGGTCGCGCCCCGTGCTGCGCGGAATCGACCTCACCGTGCACCGCGGCGAGGTCGTCGCGCTGCTCGGCGCGAACGGCTCCGGCAAGTCGACCGCGATCCGCAGCCTCATCGGCCAGGTACCGGTCAGCGGCGGCGAGATCGAGCTGTTCGGCACCGCGCGCCGCGGCTTCGGCGACTGGGCGCGCGTGGGATACGTACCGCAGCGCACCACCGCGGCGGGCGGGGTCCCCGCGACGGTGACCGAGGTCGTCTCCGCGGGCCGCCTGTCCCGCACCCGCTTCGGGCTCTTCCGCAAGGCGGACCACGAGGGCGTACGGCGGGCCCTGGAGCTGGTCGGCATGGCGGACCGGGCCAAGGACTCCGTGAACGCCCTCTCCGGCGGCCAGCACCAGCGGGTGCTGATCGCCCGCGCCCTGGCCGCCGAGCCCGAACTGCTGATCATGGACGAACCCATGGCCGGCGTCGACCTGGCCAGCCAGGAGATCCTCGCGCGGACGCTCGAGAAACAGGTGGCACAGGGCACGACGGTCCTGCTGGTCCTGCACGAACTGGGCCCGCTGGAGCCCCTGATCGACCGGGCGGTGGTCCTGCGCGACGGCTGCGTCCTGCACGACGGACCGCCACCGCGCGCGGTCGGCCAGCACGCCCTGCCCGGCCACGACCACGTACACCCGCACGCACCGGCGGGCTCCGAACCGATCCGCACGGGACTGCTGAGCTGATGGACTTCCTGAACTTCGCCTTCATGCAGCGGGCACTGCTCGCCGCCGTCCTGGTCGGCGTCACCGCCCCCGCCGTCGGCATCTACCTGGTCCAGCGCCGCCAGGCCCTGATGGGCGACGGCATCGGCCACGTGGCGATGACCGGCGTCGGCCTCGGCTTCCTGCTGTCCACGTCACCCGTGTGGATGGCGACGGCGGTCGCCGTGCTCGGCGCGGTACTGATGGAACTGATCCGCTGGTACGGCAGGACGCGCGGCGACATCGCCCTCGCGATGCTCTTCTACGGCGGCATGGCCGGCGGCGTGATGCTCATCAACGTCGCCGGCGGCTCCAACGCGAACCTGACGTCGTATCTGTTCGGTTCGCTCTCCACGGTGTCGCAGTCCGACGTGACGGCGATCTGCGTGCTGGCTGCCTTCGTGCTGCTGGTCACGCTGGGCCTGCGCCGGCAGCTGTTCGCGGTCAGCCAGGACGAGGAGTTCGCGCGGGTGACCGGCCTGCCGGTGCGCGCCCTCAACCTGCTGACGGCCGTCACGGCGGCGGTGACGGTGACCGTCGCGATGCGCGTGGTCGGCCTGCTGCTGGTGTCGGCGCTGATGGTGGTTCCGGTGGCCGCGGCCCAGCAGCTCAGCCGCAGTTTCACCGCCACGTTCGCGATCGCCGTCGCCATCGGCGTGACCGTGACCATCAGTGGCACGATCACGTCGTTCTACTACTACGTTCCGCCCGGCGCGACGATCGTGCTGCTGACCATCGCCGCGTTCCTCGTGCTGACCGCGCTGGCCACCCCGCTGGCCCGCCGCCGCGCCCGAGCGGCCGCCGCGACCCAGCCTGCCGGGGACCCTGCGGAGTGCTCGATTCCGGCCACCCGGGCGGCCGCCGACGAGGTCGGCGTCTGACCGCGCACGGCCCGGACTGGCACAATGGCCCGGCAGACGCAGCCGTGAGCCGGCGAACGGGCCGAAGAAGGAGGCAACCGGTGACGACCGCTGGACCGCCCGTGAAGGGCCGTGCGACCCGCCAGCGCGCAGCCGTGGCGGCGGCCCTCGACGAGGTCGACGAGTTCCGCAGCGCGCAGGAACTCCACGACATGCTCAAGCACAAGGGCGACTCGGTCGGCCTGACCACGGTCTACCGCACCCTCCAGTCCCTCGCCGACGCGGGCGAGGTCGACGTCCTGCGCACCTCCGAGGGCGAGTCCGTCTACCGCCGCTGCTCCTCCGGCGAGCACCACCACCACCTCGTCTGCCGCGCCTGCGGCAAGGCGGTCGAGGTCGAGGGGCCCGCGGTGGAGAAGTGGGCGGAGGCCATCGCTGCGGAACACGGGTACGTGAACGTGGCGCACACCGTGGAGATCTTCGGCACGTGCGCGGACTGCGCCTGCCCAGGGAACTGACGCTCAGGCCGGGGTCAGATTGCGGTTGAGGATCTCCCGCAGTCTGTCCGCGTCGGCGGGGTCGGGCAGGCCGCGCTTGGGCAGCAGGCTGAAGCAGGTGGCGTTCTTGTCGTCGCTGAAGGTGAAGAAGGCGTCCTCGGTCTCCCGGTAGCGCGGCTGGGCGACCCAGTTGACCGACGCCGTGCTGTTGTCGGTGACCATCGTCATCCCGGCGTCCGTGACGGTCACCCGGTGCACCCCGTTGCGGGCGACGACCTTCATGAGCCGGCGGGCCTGCAACCGGGGCCCGAGGAGCAGCAGCCCCGCGGCCAGAGGCAGGTAGAGCAGCAGGAACCAGTCGGCGTGACCTCCGGTCACCGCGCGCCCTGCGCTCAGCGCCCAGGTGACGGCCAGAAGGGCCAGAGCCGCCTTGTTGATCCGCCCCGCCCGGTTGAACCGCCTGCGCTCCCGCAGCACCCCCACGAAATCCCCCGCGACCGGCTGGAACACCAGCTCGACCACGCCCTGTTCGGAATCCCGCCCCATGTTCATGACCATGAGGCGGGATCGTACCCGCAGCTTTCGGCCACGCCCGAAGCAGCGCTCCAGCTCGTCCAGGTCATAGGACTTGCCGCCCTTCGCGATCGGACGGCAGCCCGCCCTGAAGGCGAGGACAGGCGTGAGACGTCTCATGAGTCCCGCATCCTCGGCGGCCCGCGTGAACCAGCGACGGCTACGAGGTGGCGTCACCCTTCATCGCGGCTTCCATGGCGAGGAGTTCCTCGTTCGGGACGGCCCCGCCGAAGCGGCGGTCGCGGGAGGCGAACTCCATGCAGGCCCGCCACAGGTCGCGGCGGTCGAAGTCGGGCCACAGCACGTCCTGGAAGACCATCTCGGCGTAGGCGCTCTGCCAGAGCAGGTAGTTGGAGGTGCGCTGCTCGCCGCTCGGGCGCAGGAACAGGTCCACGTCCGGCATGTCCGGGTAGTACATGTACTTCTGCAGGGTCTTCTCGTTGACCTTGGACGGGTCGAGGCGGCCCGCCTTCACGTCCTCGGCCAGCGCCTGCGCTGCGTCGGCGATCTCGGCGCGGCCGCCGTAGTTCATGCAGAAGTAGAGGGTGAGCAGGTCGTTGCCCTTGGTCTGTTCCTGGGCGACCTGGAGCTCCTTGGCGACCGACTTCCACAGCTTGGGCATACGGCCCACCCAGCGCACCCGGATGCCGAGTTCGTCGAGCTGGTCGCGGGTCTTGCGGATGAAGTCGCGGTTGAAGTTCATCAGGAAGCGGACCTCGTCGGGCGAGCGCTTCCAGTTCTCGGTGGAGAAGGCGTAGAGGGAGATGTTGCGGACGCCGATCTCGATCGAGCCCTGGAGCACGTCGAGGACGCGCTCGGCACCGACCTTGTGCCCTTCGGTGCGGGGCAGCCCGCGCTCCTTGGCCCAGCGGCCGTTCCCGTCCATGACGATCGCCACGTGGTTCGGGACGAGCTCGCCGGGGAGCTTCGGCGCACGGGCGCCGGACGGGTGCGGCGTCGGCGCCTTGAACTCGCGGCGCTGGCGTCCCAGGATCCCGCGTACGACCATGTGCTTCTCGTCTCCTAGATTCTGTACGGCTACTTCTCTACGTACCGGAGCGAGCGCAGCCCGCGCTCCAGATGCCAGTGCAGGTAGGCGGACACCAGCCCGCTGCCCTCCCGGACGTACCGCGGCTCGCACGCGTCCGCGGTCTCCCAGTCTCCCGTAAGCAGCGCGCCGAGGAGGACGAGGGTCTGCGGCGAGGGTACGACGCTGCCGGGCACCCGGCAGTCCACGCAGACGCTGCCGCCGGAGGCGACCGAGAAGAAGCGGTTCGGTCCGGGCATTCCGCACTTCGCGCAGTCGCCGAAGCTGGGCGCGTAGCCGTTGACGGCGAGGGAGCGCAGCAGAAACGCGTCGAGGACGAGATGCGGGGCGTGCTCGCCGCGGGCGAGGGTGCGCAGCGCGCCGACCAGCAGCAGGTACTGCTGCACGGCCGGCTCGCCCTCGTGGTCGGTGAACCGCTCGGCGGTCTCCAGCATGGCGGTCCCGGCGGTGTACCGCGCGTAGTCGGTGACGATGCCGCTGCCGTACGGAGCGATGGTCTCGCTCTGGGTGCACAGGGGCAGCCCACGCCCGACCAGCTCGCCGCCGCCCCGGGCGAAGAACTGCACGTCGACGTGGGAGAAGGGTTCGAGCCGGGCCCCGAACTTGGACTTGGTCCGCCGTACCCCCCGGGCCACGGCCCGCACCCGGCCGTGACCGCGGGTGAGCAGCGTGATGATCCGGTCGGCTTCTCCGAGCTTCTGCGTGCGCAGGACGACGCCGTCGTCACGGAAGAGACTCATCGCACGCCCCCACGAGCTTCCGGCCGGGGGTACGGGGGGTGCCCCCCGGGAGACCACAGCATGATCCGGTCGGCTTCTCCGAGCTTCTGCGTGCGCAGGACGACGCCGTCGTCACGGAAGAGACTCATCGCACGCCCCCACAGGACCGCGGCATGATCAGGTCCGCCTCACCCGCCGGCTTCTGGGTGCGCGGCGCTATGCCGTCGTCGCGGAACAGACTCATGAGCCCATTCTGCCCTCACGCCGGGGCGGCCGGGGCCGGCGCCGTCCCTTCAAGGCACCTCGCCCCGGCTGCGCGCGTTGGCGTAGGCCGTGGCCACGCTCAGCCGCTCGGCCGGGGTGGCCCGGCGGACGGTATCCGGCCGGACGTCCCACTCCCGCCCGCCGCCGTACGGCCGCAGCTGCACGTACGGTCCCTCGTAGCCCATCACGATGCCCAGTTTTCCGGTACCGGTGTCGACGGCGTAGCAGCCGAGCGGGAGCTTCATCACGTTCACGTTCACCTCGGTCCCCTCCTGCCACGAGTTTCACGCTTCGGCTCCCTCTGGTGGCTCTGTGTGACTAGACTCCGCGCCCCGGGAAGTACGCCCCCGGTGTGACCTCCACGGCCGGAGCCGGCCACCCGATCCCCGGGACAGCCCGCCGGGCAACCGAATCCGCGGGACCGGTGGTCTGGGGGGCGAGGGGGTGACTGATGCAGGCCGAACAAGAGGCCCAGTTCCAGGAATTCGTCAAAGCGCGGTGGTCCCATCTGGTGCGGACCGCCTACCTGCTCACCGGCGACCGGCACCACGCCGAGGACCTGACGCAGACCGCGCTGGCGAAGGCGTACCGGTCGTGGCGGCGCGTCTCACGGACCGACCATCCGGAGGCGTACGTCCGGCGGATGCTGGTCAGCTGCAACAGCGACCGGTTCCGCAAGCGGCGGGTCACGGAGTCGCTCACCGCCGCGCTGCCGGAGTTCGCCGGGCACGACGACGCCGTGTCGCGGGCCGACGAGCGCGGCACGCTGATGGCGGCGCTCGCCGGACTGCCGCCCCGGCAGCGGGCGGTGGTGGTGCTGCGCTACTGGGAGGACCTGTCCGAGACGGAGGTGGCCGAGGTGCTCGGCTGCTCCACGGGCACGGTCAAGAGCCAGGCGTCCAAGGGCCTGGCGAAGTTGCGTTCGTTCCCGGGGCTCGCCCGGTCGGCGGACGGTCCCGACCGCACCCGTGTGGCAGCCGGGCAAGGAGGCGGCAGATGAGTGAGGAGCTGCAGGGTGAGGGAACCGAGTTGGACATCGAAGTCAGGGTCAGGGAACTGATGGCCGAGTACGCGTACACGATCCAGCCCACGCCGGTGCCCTACCCCGAGATCCGGCGGCGGGGCGTGGTCGAGCGCCGGCGGCGCGTGGCGGTGGCCGGAGCGGCACTGCTGACACTGGCCGCGCTGCCGGTGGCCGCGTACGCGGTGAGCGGGGGCGGTGCCTCCACGCCTCCCGCCGCGCCCAAGCCGTCGGTCGTACAGACCCGGAGCCCGAAGCCGACGCCTTCGGGGCCCGCGCGGCCCGCCACCGCGGGCCAGCTGGTGGACGGGATCACCTTCGAGCAGGCCGCGGACGGGCTGACGAAGTGCATCGACTTCAACCGGGCGCACAAGCCGCACTACACGCAGCAGGACCTGAAGCGCGGCCGCATGTCCACCTACACCGACCTCGGGGATCCGGCCGACTACCGGATCATCCTGGCGATGCCCAGTACCGGCGACTCGAACACGCCCGGCGACGGCATGCACGTCGTCGCGGTGCGGGAGAAGCCCCAGCAGACCCGGCTCATCTGCAACATCAAGGGCGGCGAGGCCTCGGACCTCAACTACAGCACGGGCTCGGACTTCGTCCCCGACTCCACCGCCCCCGTCGCGGCCGACGTCAACAGCGGCAAGCTCTACCAGCAGTCCTTCCTCGACAAGGGTCACTGGAAGCTGCCGTTCCGCTGGGGGATCATCGGCAACGTGCGGTCGTCGGTGGCGAAGCTGACGGTGTCGTACGGCGACAGCAGCGGCGAGGCCGTCCTCGACCACGGGTGGTTCGTCGCCACCGGCCTGCTGCACCAGCAGGTCACCAAGGCCCCGCACATCAAGGGGTACGACGCCGGCGGCAAGCTGCTCTACGACTCCGACCACGACAAGGACTACATGAACACGCTGCCGTAGGCCCCGGAGGCCTCAGCCCACTCCGCGCGACTCCTGCGCCGCCCGCGCCTCGATCCCGCGGAAGTGGACCGCCATCGCACGCTGCGCGCCCTCGGCATCGCGGGCGCGCAGCGCGGTGACGATGTCGCGGTGGCGGCGGGCGGTGAGTTCGGGGGCGGGGTCGGCGGTCCAGCCGCGGGCGCCCGCGACCCTGCGGAACACCGTCCAGAAGGCGCCGAGGAGCTGCGGCACGAGCGCGTTGCCGAGCGAGGCGTAGAGCAGCTCGTGGAACTCGCGGTCGAGCTCGGGGAAGGGCTGCCCGGCGCGGCCCGCCGCCTCCATCCGGGTCACCACCGACTCCAGACGGTCCAGCTCCGGCTCGGTCACCGTCGCCGCGACCCGCCGGATCAGCTCCACCTCCAGCACCTCCCGGACCTGGAGCACCTCGGCCAGCGCGCCCGCGTCGTCGTCCTGCCGGGCCAGCGCGCGGAAGGTCAGGCCGTCGGCCAGCGGGGTGAGGGAGGCCTGGCCCACATAGGTGCCGTAGCCGTGCCGGATCTCCACGATGTCGAGGGCCTGGAGCGCCTTGAGGGCCTCGCGGACGGAGTTGCGGCTGACGCCGAGGTCCTCCATCAGCTCCGTCTCGGTGGGCAGGGGCGCCCCGGACGGGAGCCCGCGGTCGAGGATCAGCTGCACGACCGCACGCTGTATCCGGCTGTTCCTGGGCTCCCCGGCGGTCATGCGCCGCATCGTACGCGCACCGGACGTCCTACGTCCCATCTCCTGCGCCGACCTGCGCCAACTCCCGCCATTTCACTGTGCCATTGGTCCAACCTCTGGCGGCTACGCCATTCGTGTGCGCCCCCTTGACCGCCCTCACAGGCCCTCTTATGGTCACGCTGACCGACAGGACGTAGGACGTCGTACCTCCCCATCGACCAGACCCTCTTCGCTGGAGGAACCGTGCGCGACGACGTGACCCACGATGTGCCGGCGCTGCACCGCCGGTCGTTCCTGAAGTACACCGGAGCGCTGGGCGCGGCCGCCGCCCTCTCCTCCTCGCTGGCCGGCTGCTCCTCCGGGCCGGAGTCCACCAACGACACCGGCGGTGGTGGCAGCGGCAGGAACCGCACGCTGACGGCGGTGATCGGTTACGGGAACGACGGCAGCTGGGACCCGACACAGACGGCGTCCGCGTTCGCCATGGCCGGCAACAATCACATCTACGAGGGCCTGCTCGACACCGACCCGATCTCCCGTGAGCCCTACGCGGCGCTGGCGACCCGGGTGCCGGCCGACCTCAGGGCCACCACGTGGCGGTTCACCCTGCGGGCGGGCGCCAGGTTCCACGACGGCAAGCCGGTCACCGCCGACGACGTCGTCTTCGTCTTCGACCGGATCCTCGACCCGAAGACACAGACCCTCGCCAAGGGGTTCTTCGCGAGCTGGCTGAAGGAAGTGCGGAAGGTCGACGCGCAGACCGTCGAACTGGTGCTCAAGTTCCCCTTCCCGGAAGGGGTCTCCCGGCTCACTCTCGCCAAGATCATGCCCAAGCACGTCTTCTCGCTGCCGGGTGCCTGGGACGACGCGGTCAAGGGCAAGGCGGTCGGCTCGGGACCGTACCGGCAGACCGCGCACCACCCGAAGTCCAACACCACCTTCGAGGCGTTCGCCGGCTACAACGGCCCGCGTCCGCCCGCCTTCAAGAAGATGAACTGGCTGACCATAGTGGACGCCGCACCCCGCGTGGCGAAGATCTCCGGGGCGAGTGCGGGCGCGCAGATCGCCGACAACATCCCGTATGCCAACATCTCGCGGCTGGAGAGCGGCGGGCTGTCGGTCGCGGGCGGGGCCGGGATGAACAACCTGTTCCTGATGTTCAACACCCAGCACAAGCCGTTCGACGACGTGCGGGTCCGGCAGGCGCTGCGCTACGCCATCGACACCGGGAAGATGGTGGAGGTCGCGCTGAAGGGCCATGGGAAGCCGTCCTCGTCCTTCCTGAACGAGGGCAATCCCTCCTACCGGCGCGCGAAGACCGTCTACGACTACGACCCCGACAAGGCGAAGGCGCTGCTGAAGGCGGCGGGGGTGAAGAACCTCAAGATCGAGATCCTCTCCGTCAACGTCAGCTGGATCGTCGACTGCCTGCCCACCATCAAGTCGTCCTGGGACGCGATCGGTGTCGAGACGACCCTGTCGCCGCAGGAGACCACGGCCGTCTTCACCAAGATGGACCAGAAGCAGGACTACCAGGTCGTCGCCGCCGCCTCGAACCCCAACCAGTTCGGCCTCGACGCGGACCTGATCATGCACTACAACTACGGCCCGCAGAACCTCTGGATGGGCTACGCCCGCTGGGCCGGCAACTCCGTCGCCAAGCAGCTCTTCAAGGACATGGACCGGGCCACCCCGGAGCCGGATCCCGAGAAGAAGAAGGCGATGATCCAGGACTACATCGACATCGTCGCCGAACAGGCCGTGCTCTACCCGGTCGTGCACAACGAGCTGATGACCGCCTGGGACCCCAAGAAGCTGACGGGGATAAGGGCGCAGCCGTACCCCGGGATCAACCTCCTCCAGGCCAAGTGGGTCTAGCGCGGTGGTCACCGTCGTCCGCATCCTGCTCCGCCGGGTCGCCCTGCTCGTGCCGCTGATGCTGGGCATCGTGCTGTTCGTGTTCCTGGTGATGCGGTTCTCGGACGTCGACCCGGCGTCCGCGTTCTTCCAGGGCGCCAACCCGACGCCGCGGCAGCTGCACGACTTCCGGGACCGCAACGGACTCCTCGATCCGCTCCCGGTGCGCTACGTCCACTTCGTGGGCGACCTGCTCCACGGCGACATGGGCACCAGCGCCCTGACCCGGGCTCCGGTCGTCGACCAGGTCACCACCGCGCTGCCGCTCACCCTCCAGCTCACCTTCCTGGGGCTCGGCATCGCGGTGATGCTGTCGCTGCTCGGCGGGGTCACCGCGGCGATCTACCGGGACCGGCTGCCCGACCAGGTCATCCGGGTCGTGTCCCTGACCGGGGTGGCCGCGCCCGGCTTCTGGCTGGCGCTGCTGATGATCCAGTACCTGGCGGTGGACCAGGGCTGGTTCCCGACCGGCGGCTACATCAACCCCGCGGACTCCTTCACCGGCTGGCTGAAGACGATGACCCTGCCGGCGTTCGCGCTGTCGCTGCCGGTGGCCGCCCAGCTGACCCGGATCGTGCGGACCTCCGTGGTGGAGGAGCTGGACAAGGACTACGTGCGGACCGCGATCGGCGGCGGGCTGCCGCCACGGGTCGTGGTGGGGCGCAATGTGCTGCGCAACGCCCTGATCAATCCGCTGACCGTGCTGGGCCTGCGGGTCGGCTATCTGCTGGGCGGCGCGGTGGTCATCGAGACGATCTTCTCGCTGCCCGGGATGGGGAAGCTGATGATCGACGCGGTGCAGAACGGCGACCCGGCGGTCGTCCAGGGTGTCGTGCTGACCACGGCGACCGGCTTCGTCGTCGTCAATCTCGTCATCGACATCCTCTATCTCCTGGTCAACCCGCGACTGAGGGACGCGACCTGATGTTCACGCGCGAAGACCTCACCCGGGCCCTCGCCCGGCCCGGCGTCCGGCTGCGCGGCCGGCGCCGGCTGCCCCCGCTGTCGCGGATCGCCGTCTGCTTCCTGGCCGTGGTCGTGCTGACGGCCCTGCTCGCGCCCGCCCTCGCCCCCGACGACCCGCTCGACCAGCAGCCGCCCGTCGACGGCACCGGGCACCCGTCCGCCGACCACTGGATGGGGCAGGACAGCCTCGGCCGGGACATCCTCAGCCGGCTGATGTACGGCGCCCGCTGGTCCCTCGCCATCGGCCTGGGCGCGACGGCGCTCGCCCTCGTCGTGGGCGCGGTCGTCGGGGCGGTGGCCGCCACCTCCCGCAAGGCCGTGGACGAGACGCTGATGCGCTGTCTGGACGTGGTGATGGCGTTCCCCGGCATCGCGCTGGCCGCCGTGCTGGTCGCCGTCTTCGGCGGCGGCATCACCGTGCTGATCTGCGCCATCGCGTTCCTGTTCACACCCCCGGTCGCCCGGGTCGTCCGGGCGAACGTCCTCGACCAGTACGGCGAGGACTACGTCACGGCGGAACGCGTGATCGGCGCCCGCACCCCGCACATCGTGCTGCGGCACGTGGCCGTCAACTGCGCCGCGCCCGTCCTGGTGTTCTGCACGGTCCAGGTCGCCGAGGCCATCGTCTTCGAGGCGTCGCTGTCCTTCATCGGCGCCGGCGTACGGCCGCCGGACCCGTCGTGGGGCAGCGTCATCGCGGACGGCAAGAACATGGTGCTCACCGGCGGCTGGTGGGCGACCGTCTTCCCCGGGCTGCTGATGCTGGTGACCGTCCTGTCGCTGAACATCCTGTCCGAGGGCGTCTCGGACGCGTGGGCGGCCCCGGCGGCCCGGCCCGTGGAGGGACGGGACGGCCAGGACCGCCTTGAGGAGCCGGAGCCGGGCAGCGGCGAGGTGACGCAGCTGCCCGGCCTGGCCGAGGCCGCCCGGCGGCTGCGCTCGCGGGCCCGGCCGCTGCCCGACCCCGGCGGACAGCCCGTGCTCGCGGTGGAGAACCTCGCCATCGGCTTCGACGGGCGTCACCGGGGCGTGGACATCGTGGACGGCATCAGCTTCGAGGTGCGGCCCGGTGAGGTGCTGGGCCTGGTGGGCGAGTCGGGCTGCGGCAAGTCGCTGACCGCGCTCACCGTCATGGGGCTGCAGCCCAAGGACGCCCGGGTCAGGGGCCAGGTCCGGTTCGACCGGCGGGACCTGCTCGCCGAGCCGATGCGGGTACGGCGCCGGCTCCTCGGCCACGAGATGGCGATGGTCTACCAGGACGCCCTGTCGTCCCTGAACCCGGCGATGACCATCCGCGCCCAGCTGAAGCAGCTCGTACGGCGCGGCGGCCGGCGCACGCCCGAGGAACTGCTCACCCTGGTCGGCCTCGATCCCGGACGCACCCTGCGCAGCTACCCGCACGAGCTCTCCGGCGGCCAGCGCCAGCGCGTCCTGATCGCCATGGCCCTGTCCCGCGACCCCAAGCTGATCGTCGCCGACGAGCCGACGACCGCGCTGGACGTGACCGTGCAGGCGCAGATCATGCAGTTGCTGCTGCGGCTGCGGGAGGAACTGGGTTTCGCGCTGATCCTGGTCTCGCACGACCTGGCGCTGGTCGCCGACGTCACCGACCGGGTGGTGGTGATGTACGGCGGGCAGATCGTGGAGACGGGCGTGACCGCCGACCTGGTGGCGGCGCCGGCCCACCACTACACGCGCGGGCTGCTCGGCAGCGTGCTGTCCCTGGAGTCGGCGGCCGAGCGGATGACCCAGATCAGGGGTGTCGTCCCGGCCCCGGCCGACTTCCCGGCGGGCTGCCGGTTCGCCGACCGCTGTCCCTCGGCGACCGGGGTGTGCCGCACGACCGCCCCCGACCTGGTCGGCACGCCCACCCACACGGCGGCCTGCCACCACCCGGCGGTGGACCTGGCGACGACGGAGAGCGAGGCCGTCACATGAACGCGATCAACGCGATCGTGGAACTGGCCGACGCCCACGTCGTCCACAAGGCCCGCAGCGGCGGCCTGTTCACCCGCGACCGGGTGTACGCGCTGACCGGCGCCGACCTCTCCGTCGCGCCCGGCGAGACGGTCGGTGTGGTCGGCGAGTCCGGCTGCGGGAAGTCGACGCTGGCGAAGGTGCTGGTGGGCGTGGAGCGGCCGACGTCCGGGACGGTGTCGTTCAAGGGCCGTGACCTGTGGTCCATGGCGCCCGCGGAACGCCGGGCCGCCGTCGGGGCCGGCACCGGCATGATCTTCCAGGATCCGTCCACGGCCCTGAACCGCCGGCTGCCGGTCCACCGGATCCTGCGGGACCCGCTGGACGTCCACCACCGGGGGACCAAGCCCCGGCGGGACGAGCGCGTGCGCGAGCTGATGTCCCTCGTCGGTCTCCCCCGGGCCCTCGCGGACGCCCTGCCCGGCCAGCTCTCCGGCGGCCAGCGGCAGCGCGTCGCCATCGCCCGCGCGCTGGCCCTGGACCCCGGTCTGGTGGTCGCCGACGAGCCGACGAGCGCGCTCGACGTGTCCGTGCGGGCCCAGATCCTCAACCTCCTGCTCGATCTGAAGGAACGCCTGGGCCTCGCCCTGGTCTTCGTCTCGCACGACATCCAGACGGTACGGCGGATGAGCGACCGGGTGATCACCATGTACCTGGGCCGGATCGTCGAGGAGACCCCGGCCGGCCAGGTCACCGACCAGGCCCGGCACCCGTACACCCGCGCCCTGTTCTCCGCCACGCCCGGCCTGCTCGACCCGATCGACCCGATCCCGCTGACCGGCCCGGTTCCGTCGGCGACCCGGCCGCCGAGCGGCTGCCCGTTCCGCACCCGCTGCTGGCGGGCGGACGACGTGTGCGTTTCGGTCATGCCGGACTTTTCGGCCGCGTCGCGCCCGGGACATCGCTACCGGTGTCACCATCCTGTGAAGGAGGACCAGTCGACCCGCGACCTCGTGCGCCAGAGTCTTCCCAGGGAGCCTTGATGACCTTCCCCGCCCCGCTCACCGGTGTCGTACCGCCCGTCTGCACTCCCCTGACACCGGAGGGCGAGGTGGACGTCCCCTCGCTCCTCGGGCTCGTCGACCATCTGGTGGAGGGCGGGGTGCACGGTCTGTTCCTGCTCGGCTCGACCTCGGAGGCCGCGTATCTGACGGACCCGCAGCGCAGGCTGGTGGTGGAGGCGGTGGTGGGCCATCTCGGCGGTCAGCTGCCGGTGCTGGCCGGGGCGATCGACATGACCACGCCCCGGGTGCTGGACCATGTCCGCGAGGCCACCGCGGCGGGCGCGCAGGCGGTCGTCGTCACCGCCCCCTTCTACACCCGCACCCATCCGGCGGAGATCGCCCGCCACTACCGCCGGGTCGCGGCCGGCAGCACCGTCCCGGTCGTCGCCTACGACATCCCGGTCGCCGTGCACACCAAGCTCCCGGCCGAGCTGGTCCTGGAACTCGCCGCCGACGGCGTGCTGGCGGGCCTGAAGGACTCCAGCGGCGACCTGGGCGCCTTCCGGGAGGTCGTCACCGGCGCCCGGAACCTCACCGGGACCACACCCTTCAGCGTGCTCACCGGCTCGGAGCTCGTCGTCGACTCGGCGCTCGCGCTCGGGGCCGACGGGGCCGTGCCGGGCCTGGCCAACGTCGACCCGCACGGCTATGTCCGGCTCTACCGCCTGTGCCGGGCGGGGGACTGGGAGGCCGCGCGGGCCGAACAGGACCGGCTGTGCGCCCTGTTCGGCATGGTGGGCGCCGGCGACCCGGCCCGGATGGGCGGCAGTTCCTCGGCGCTCGGCGCGTTCAAGGCGGCGCTGCACCTGAGGGGGATCATCGACTGCCCGGCGACGGCCGAACCACAGGTCCCCCTGTCCGCGGAGGAGACCGAGCGGGTGGGCAAGTACCTGGCGAGCGCGGGGCTGCTCTAGGGCCTGTCGGCTTCGAAGTCCCCGGTCGGCAGCCGGCGGAACTCGATCGTGTCGTACGTCCCGGTGGTCCCCGTCTCGTACAGGATCCCCACCGTGTCGCGGTCCACCTGCACCAGGTCGGAGTAGGCGGCCTTGTCCTGGGACAGCGTCAGGACCTTGCCGAAGGTCTCCCCGCCGTCGGTGCTGCGCCAGAGGGCCATCGCCCGGCGGGCGGTGGGCACGGACGGGCCGGAGAAGAGCAGCGGGGCCGTCCGGCCCCGGAGCTGGAGGACGGAGGCCTGGACCACGGGGACGTCGTTCAGGGTGGGCTGGACGGTGTAGGGGCGGTCGAGGGTCTCGGCGCCGTCGCTGGAGTAGGTGTCGAGGCGGTTGCCGGGGCTGGTGCCGTTCTGGTCCCGGGAGCTGAAGTACAGCCTGCCGTCCGGGAGCTGGGCGGCCGTGTTCTCGTTGGAGTTGTCCACGCCGTCGTAGGAGGCGTCGACGAAGCCCAGCCGCCAACTGTGGCCGCCGTCGTCGCTGTAGATCGCGTGGGCACCGTAGTACCTGGACTCCCGGCCGGTGTCGGTGGAGCCGGCGGGCGGGGCGGCCGAGTGGTTGGCGGGCACGACCAGGCGGCCCCGGTGCGGGCCCCGGGTGAGCGCCACGGCGTGCCCGGGGCCGGTCGCGTACCAGCGCCAGTCCTCCGGCTTCACCTCGGCGGTGATGTCCCGCGGGGCCGTGAACCGGCGGCCGTCGTCCCAGCTGCGCTGCACGAACACCCGGCGGCCCTGTTCCGGGGTGACCTCGCCGCGCATGATCTGCGCCTCGGTGACGGCACCGCTGTTGTAGGAGGTGACCAGCACGACGCCACCGGTGTACGGATCGACCACCGGTGCCGGGTTGCCCCGGGTGTTCCCGTCCCCGGCGGCGACCACTTCCAGCGGGCCCCAGGTGCAGCCGCCGTCGGTGGAGCGTCTGAGGACGACATCGATGTCACCGGTGTCGCCCGCGCTGTCGTGCCTGCCCTCGGCGAAGGCCAGGACGGTGCCCCGGGGCGTGGTGACGGTCGCGGGGATGCGGTAGGTGTCGTAGCCGCCCTCGCCCGAGACGTACGGCACCGAGGAGGTGCAGCCCGGGTCGGCATGGGCGGCCTGTGCGACGGTGAGCGGGGTGAGGAGCACGGTGACGGCGAGGATGCTGCGGCTCAGGAGGGGCACGTTCACCTGATTCTTGCGGGGATGCCCCGGCGTTCACGCCGGGGAGGAATCGCATCCTGTCACGGCGACGCGGAGCGTCGCCGTATCCAGTCTCCTGAGGGCGTGGAGCGCCCGCACTGCCGACGGCGCCGTGAAGGAGGCCGGGGAGGGCGGGCATGCCCGGTACACGTACCGGCTGCGTGTGTCCTCGACCGCCCACTCCGCGCTGCTCGCCGAGTGGGACCGCTGCCGGTGGCTGTGGAACGAGTGTGTGGCCAAGTCCAGGGCCGTGCACGCGCACAACAAAGCGCACCCCGAGGACTAACTGACGTGCGGCCCGGCCCGGCTCGACAGGATGCTGACCGAGGCCCGCGAGCGTACGCCGTGGCTGCGCGCGGGCAGTTCGGTGCCGCAGCAGCAGATCATCCGGGACTTCGGCAAGTCGCGTGCGAAAGCGCACAAGGACATCAAGGAACGCCTGCCCCTCAGGCAGCGGGCCGGGATGCCCGGGTGGAAGAAAAGGCGCGATGCTGGCCCAACGCTGAACTACACCAAGCGCGGCTTCCGTCTGAGGGACGGCCGCCTGCACCTCGCGGGCGGCATCGTCCTGACCGTGGTGTGGTCCCGCGGCCTGCCCGCCGCACCGTCCAGTGTGCGCGTATACCGGGACAGCCTCGGCCACTGGTACGCCTCGTTCGTCGTGCCCGCCGAGGTGCAGCCGCTCCCGCAGACCGGCCGGGTGCTAGGTGTGGACTGGGGCGTGAAGGAGACCGCGACCACCACCAGCGACGCCCACGATCTGCCGCACCCCCAGCATGGCCGCAAGGCCCAGGCCAGGCTGACCCGGTACGACCGGATGATGGCCCGCCGCAGGCCGAAGAAGGGGCAGGCCGCCTCGAAGGGCTACCGCGAGGCGAAGAAGTGGCGGACGAAGACCTACGCGAAGATCGCCCGGCAGCGGCAGGACACCGCCCGCAAGTGGGCGAAGAAGGTCGTGACCGACCACGACGCCATCGCCGTCGAGGACTTCCGCCCGAAGTTCCTGGCCAGGACCACCATGGCCCGCAAGGCGGCCGACGCGGCCATCGGCGCCACGAAGAAGGCCCTGATGGAGATGGGCCGCAAGCACGGGCGGGACGTCCGCCTGGTGCATCCGGCGCACACCACCATGGACTGCGCGTCGTGCGGAGCGAGAACCAAGCACGCACTGCCGCTGTTCGAGCGCACCTACACCTGCACCGCGTGCGGAACGGTCTCCCCCAGAGACAAGAACTCCGCCCGCGTGATGCTCGTCCGGGCAGGTCTGAACCCGGCTGGTGCCGAGGGCGTAAGACCTCCGGGAGCGCCGCTCCCAGAGGCAGCCTGAGCCAGGAATCCCCTCCCCTTCAGAGAGAGGAGCATTCAAATGCTGCCCGGAATCACCAGCTCCGACTCATATGCCACGATGACGAGTTGCGCCCTGTCCCTCGCGCCCAGCTTGCCCATGATGCGGCTGACGTGGGTCTTGGCCGTCAGCGGGCTCAGGCCCAGCGCCTCGGCGATCTCGGTGTTGTTGAGGCCCCGCGCGACCAGGACCAGCACTTCGCGCTCCCGCTCGGAGAGGCATTCCGGTCCGGCGGTGGAAGACGCCGAGGGGCTGCGCAGGATCCGCTCGATCAGCCGTGCCGTGGGGCCCGGGGAGAGCAGGGCCTCGCCCGCGGCCACCGTGCGGATGGCGTCCAGGAGTTCGGCCGGACGGGTGTCCTTCACCAGGAAGCCGGAGGCGCCCGCGCGCAGCGCCTCCACGATGTTCTCGTCGGTGTCGTAGGTGGTGAGGACCAGGACCCGCACGTCGGCCAGGTCCTCGTCGGCGGCGATGAGCCGGGTCGCCTCGATGCCGTCGAGGTCGGGCATGCGGATGTCCATGACGACGAGGTCGGCGCGCTCCCGGCGGGCCAGCTCCACGGCCTCCCGGCCGGTGCCGGCCTGCCCGACGACCACCATGTCCTTCGCCGACTCGACGAGCATGGCGAAGGCGGCCCGGACGAGGGTCTGGTCGTCGGCGAGCAGCACGCGGATCGGGGTCATCTCGCTCCCTCCAGCGGCAGTACGGCAGTCACCTCGTAGCCCTCCCCGTCGGCCCGCGGCCCGGCGTCCACCGTTCCGCCCACGCTGCGCGCCCGCTCCCGCATTCCGACCAGCCCGAAGCCGGGGGTGCCGTCGGCCGCGCCCGTGCCGTCGTCGGTGACCCGGACCCGCAGGGCGCCCTCCGTCCCGTACACCCGCACGCCCACCGTCAGGTCGTCCCGGCCCCCGTGCCGCACCGCGTTGGTGAGGGCCTCCTGGACGATCCGGTAGGCGGCCGCGCCCACGGCGGGCGGGACCTCGTCGGCCCGTACGGACAGGTCCACCTTCGCGCCCGCGGCCCGTGCGGTCTGCGCGAGGTCGGGCAGGCCGTGCAGCCCGGGGAGGGGCCCGCGGGTCTCCGGGGAGCCGTGGTCGCCGTCGCGCAGCACTTCCAGGGTCGTACGGATCTCACCGCGTGCCGTGCGGCAGGTCTCGGCGATGTCGTCGAGGGCCTCGGCGACGGCCGCCCGGTCGAGACGGTCCGGGTCGGCGGCCAGGACATGCGCGGCGACGGAGGTCCGGACGCCGATCAGGGTGATGCTGTGGGCGAGCAGGTCGTGCAGGTCGCGGGCGATGCGCAGGCGTTCCTCGGCGACCCGGCGGCGGGCCTCCTCCTCCCGGGTGCGCTCGGCGCGTTCGGCGCGCTCGACGGCGGCGGCGACGTTCTCGCGGTGGACGCGGATGTAGCTGCCGATGACGAGCATGGCGATGACCCAGCCGGTGACGCGCATGCTCTCGGCGACTCCGGCGATGCCGTGGTCGATCTTCAGGATCAGCATGAGCCCGATGACGCCGGCCCCGATCGGCAGCGTGCGCCGCAGGTTGCGCGTCTCCGCCACGGTGTAGAGCGCGGCCATCGAGGCCGCGGTGGGCGCGGAGTGGTTGAAGTCGAGTTTGTGGTACGTCGCGATCAGCGCGATCACGACGCACAGCACCGCCACCGGCGCCCGCCGCCGCCACACCAGCGGCACATGGGCCGAGAGCAGCAGGGTCCAGCCGAGCGCGTCCGGGTCCCGCCCGCTGCCGAGGCCGGCGGCCGCGAGGACGGACGCGACGACGGCGAGGCCGGCCGCGAGGCTCGCGTCCTGCCGCAGGGTGTCGCGGGGCGCGAGCCCGAGGGCCGCGCGGATCCGCGGTCCCGGACCGGGCCGGATGTCGCTGAGGGTTGCCTGCACGGGCTTCATCCTCCGTCAGTCGGGCGCCCCCGCGGCAGGCGGGGGCGCCCGGCGCTTCACGCCACGGGCTCCGGCGTGCGCCGCGGCCGCATCGGGTCCGGCGTCCGGGACAGCGCGCCCGGCCACCACACCCGCCGCCCCAGCGCCACGCTCGCGCTGGTCACCAGGTACGTGCGGACCAGGAAGGTGTCCAGCAGCACGCCGACCGAGATGACGAAGCCGAGCTCGGCGAGCTGGACGAGGCCCATGTTCGTCAGCACCGCGAAGGTGGCCGCGAGGACGAGTCCGGCGGAGGCGATGACCCCGCCGGTGGTGCGCAGCGCGGTGAGCGCGGCGGCGGCCGGTTCGGCGCCGTTCAGCGACTCCTCCCGCATGCGGTGCATCAGGAAGATGCCGTAGTCGACGCCGAGGGCGACCAGGAACACGAAGGACAGCAGTCCGAGGCCGGGATCCGTGCCGTGGAAGCCGAACAGCGGCTCGAACACCAGCCCGCCGATGCCGAGGGCCGCGCCCCACACCGCGACCACGGCGGCCACCAGGATCAGAGGCGCGACCAGGGAGCGCAGCAGGGCGACCAGGATCAGCAGGACGGAGCCGAGGACGATCGGCACGACGACCAGCCGGTCGCGGGCGTTGGTGTCCTCCAGGTCGATCTGCTGGGCGCTGGGCCCGCCGACGTAGGAGCCCTTGAGCGTGTGCCGGAGCTCCTTGATGGTGGCGGTCTCGGCCGCGGACTGGGGCGGCGCCGCGGCGATCACGGAGATCTCGGTCCAGCCTCCCCCTGTACGGACCGGCTCGGCGCTCGCGACTCCGTGCGTGCCCCGGGCCGTTGCCAGGGTGGCGTCGGCCCGGTCGGCCGGGGTGATGACGTCGACGGGCTGGGCGGACCGCTCGGGGTAGGCCTTGGCGAGGGTCTGCATGGCGGCGACGGAGTCGGGCCTGTCGACGAAGGTGTCCTGCTGTTTGACCGTGCCGGGCAGGTTCAGGACGCCGAGCGCGAGCGCGCCGAGCAGGACGGCACCGGCGGCGAGCACGGTGCGCGGGCGGCGTCCTGCGGAGCTGCCCATCGCGGCGAACAGCGACCTGCGGGCCTTGGGCGTGCTGCCGTACGCCGGCACCAGCGGCCAGAACACCCGGCGGCCCAGCAGGACGAGGACGGCAGGCAGGAGCGTCAGCATGGCGGCGAGGGCGCACAGCACCCCGACGGTCCCGAGCGGGCCCATCCCCCGGCTGGAGTTGAGGTCGGCGGCGAGCAGGCACAGCAGTCCGGCGGCCACCGTGCCGGAGGAGGCGAGCACGGCGGGCCCGCAGCCGCGCAGGGCGGCTCGCATCGCGTCGTACGGCCGCTCGTGGCGCCGCAGCTCCTCCCGGTACCGGGAGACGAGCAGCAGGGCGTAGTCGGTGCCCGCGCCGAAGACGAGGATGGTCATCACGCCCTGGCTCTGGCCCGAGACGGTCGTGCCGAAGGCCTGGTTGAGGCCGTAGGCCACGCCCATGGACAGGAAGTCGGCGGTGCCGGCGACGACCAGCGGGACCAGCCACAGCAGCGGGCTGCGGTAGATGAGGATCAGCAGGACGGCGACGACGCCGACCGTGGTGTAGAGCAGCGGTCCGCCGAGCGACTGGTAGACCTCGCCCGCGTCGGTGGCCAGCGCGCTCGGGCCGCCGACGTCGACCGTGAGGCCGTCCTTGTCCCGGGCGGCCTTGCGGACGTCGTCGACGAGGGCGTCGCGCTTCTTCTCGTCGGTGCCGGGCTCGTTGCTGGTGACCGGGTACATGAGGGTGGTGCCGTCCTTGGACGGGATCCCCCGGGGTGTCCCGGTCAGGGTGTGCTGCCGGGCGACCGTCGCGACCTGCTCCGCCGCCGTGGCCCGGTCGGCGGCGGTGAGGCCGCCGTCGCGGTGGTAGACGAGGACCAGTTCGGTGCTCTCGCCGCCCGGCAGACGGTCCTGAATTTTCGCGACCTGGGTGGAGTCGGCGCTCGCCGGCAGATAGTCGGTGACCCGGTTGCGCTGTACGTCGGCGAGCTTCGAGGCGAACGGCGAGACAACGGCCAGGACGCCGATCCACAGCGCGAGCAGCAGCCAGGGGATGGCGCGTCGTCGTGTACGTGTCGTTTCTGCGGCCCCCATGGAAACGGGCCCTCCCTCCGGCGCGGACGTCTGGATACGGTCTCCAGACTTCCGGCGCCGGGGGCGGGATTCATCGCGCGGGAGGGCGAGTTCGGGAGTACTGCCAGGGGTGGCCGGGCGGGCGGATTACTCCCGGGGGAGTATCAGGTCGGTGTACCGGCGGCCGCCGCGAGCAGCCGGATGACGTCGTCCGCGCGGATGGTGAGCGCGGCGCCGATGGTGGTCAGGGCCTCGCGTTCGGCGGGTGTGTAGGGGCCGTCGGCGAGGGCGATGCGGGCGGCCTTGAGGAGGACCGCGTCACGGCCGGCGGGGGCGAGGTGCGGGGCCAGCGGGTCGAGGGACTCGTGCAGCTCTATGGCCAGGCTCGCGCTGCCCGGCTGGTCGAAGAAGCGGCCGGTGTCGGCGGCCAGGGCCTCGACGAGCGCGCAGAGCTGGTCCTCGGTGCAGTCCTGGAAGCCGGCGGCGCGGACCGTGCTCACGGCGGCCTCCACGGACGTACGGGCGCAGGTGCCGCCGGCGGCCAGCACGGCCAGGGCGACGGTGTGCACGGCGTCGCGGAGCATCGCGGAGAAGCGGGAGGTGGTCGGATGGTCGAGGACGTCGGTGCCGAAGTGGTGCCGGCAGGCAGCGCACTCCACGACCGGGCCGGTCGTTCCGCGGGGCAGCACGGGCACACCGAGGAGGGTGAAGCGGCGGCGGCCGGTGAGCCGCTGGTAGTTGCGGTCCCCTCCGCAGCCGGGGCAGAAGAACTCGCCGTCTCCCACGGGCGTCCACGCGGTGCGGGTACCCAGAATGCGCACAGGCCTGGTGGCACGGCCGTCTCGTCCCCGTACTGGCAGCACGTCGCACCTCCGTAACCCCGCGGCAACATCGCCGCGCTGGCGTGATGTTAGCCACATTGTTGAGGTGGAGTCAGTACCCCGTACGAGACCTTTCCGTGACCTCCATCGGGACATGGCCGAGAAACGACGGTGCCCCGGCCGCCGTACATGGCGGCCGGGGCGCCGAAACACCCGGTCAGCGGTATCAGCGCGTCGCGCGGTTGACGGCGGACACGACCGCCTTGAGCGACGCACGCGTCGTGTTCGCGTCGATGCCGATGCCCCACAGAACCTTGTCGTCGATCGCGCACTCGATGTACGAGGCGGCCTGCGCGGAGGCGCCCTCGCTCATCGTGTGCTCCTGGTAGTCAAGGAGGCGTACGTCGATGCCGATGGACTGCAGGGCGTCGAAGAAGGCCGAGATCGGACCGTTGCCGGTGCCGGTCAGGACGGTGTCCTCGCCGTCGACGGTCGCCTCGACGGTGAGGGTGTCCACGCCGTCGGTGTCCGTCGTCGACTGGCCGGTGCGGACCTGGATGCGGCCCCAGGCGTTGTCCGGATTCGGCAGGTACTCGTCCTGGAAGACCGACCAGATGTCGGTGGCCGTGACCTCGCCGCCCTCGGCGTCCGTCTTGGCCTGGATGAGCTTCGAGAACTCGATCTGCATCCGGCGGGGCAGGTCCAGCTTGTGGTCGTTCTTCAGGACGTACGCGATACCGCCCTTGCCGGACTGCGAGTTGACGCGGATGACGGCCTCGTAGGAGCGGCCGACGTCCTTCGGGTCGATCGGCAGGTACGGGACCGCCCACTCGATGTCGTCGACGGTGACGCCCTTGGCCTCGGCGTCGGCCTCCATGGCGTCGAAGCCCTTCTTGATGGCGTCCTGGTGGGAGCCGGAGAAGGACGTGTAGACCAGGTCGCCCACGTACGGGTGGCGCGGGTGGACCTCCATCTGGTTGCAGTACTCCCACGTACGACGGATCTCGTCGATGTCGGAGAAGTCGATCTGCGGGTCGACGCCCTGCGAGAACAGGTTCATGCCCAGGGTGACCAGGTCGACGTTGCCGGTGCGCTCGCCCTGGCCGAACAGGCAGCCCTCGACGCGGTCGGCGCCGGCCATCAGGGCCAGTTCGGCGGCGGCGACGGCCGTGCCGCGGTCGTTGTGCGGGTGGACGGACAGGCAGACGTGCTCACGGCGGGACAGGTTGCGGCCCATCCACTCGAAGCGGTCGGCGTGGGTGGAGGGGGTGGAGCGCTCGACCGTGGCGGGCAGGTTCAGGATGATCTCGCGGCCCGGGCCGGGCTGCCAGACGTCCATGACCGCCTCGCAGACCTCCAGGGCGAAGTCCAGCTCGGTGTCGGTGAAGATCTCCGGTGAGTACTGGTAGCCGAACTCCGTCTCCGGGCCCAGCAGCTTCTCGGCGTACTCCATCACCAGGCGGGTGCCGTCGACGGCGATCTGCTTGATGTCGTCCTTGGAGCCGCGGAAGACGACCCGGCGGAAGACCGGGGCGGTGGCGTTGTAGAGGTGGACGGTGGCCCGCTTGGCGCCCTTCAGGGACTCCACCGTGCGCTCGATCAGGTCCTCGCGGGCCTGGGTCAGTACGGAGATCGTCACGTCGTCCGGGATCGCGCCCTCTTCCTCGATGATCGAGCGCACGAAGTCGAAGTCGGTCTGGCCGGAGGCCGGGAAGCCGACCTCGATCTCCTTGTAGCCCATCTTGACCAGCTGGTCGAACATCCGGCGCTTGCGCTCGGGCGACATGGGGTCGATCAGGGCTTGGTTGCCGTCGCGCAGATCGGTGGAGAGCCAGCGCGGGGCGGCGGTGACCCGCGTCTCGGGCCAGGTGCGGTCCGGGATGTCGACCTGCTCGTACCGGCCGTACTTGTGGATCGGCATGGAACTGGGCTGCTGGCGGTTCGCCATGATTGCGTGGGCTCCTCTAGAAGTCCGGTGTGTCCGGTGTCCGGAAGGACGGCCGACGACGCAACACCAAGCTCCGCGGGGAGGGAGTCGGCCTCTTACAGGCCCTCGCCGCGGCAGCTAAGGAGAAGCAGCCCGAAACGCATGATGCTCCGCAGCCTAGCCGAGCCGCGCCGGATACGCGGGCCTGTATCAGTATGCGGGACCCGAGGGATAAGTAGGACAAAACGTGCCTCATACCACTCCGTCACGAAACCTGGGGTCTCTTGTCCCCGTATTTCACCAATCATGGTTGCGGGTAGTGACAGCGGCATAACACAGTGCAAGGGTGCCGGGCATGACCACCAACGGGGGCTTCGAGCCCGTTTTCTGCACGATCGTGCCACCGCACGTCCTCGACAAGCTCGCCCAGGCCGAGGACCCCACGCTCGCCCGGCCCGCCCGCCGCACCCTGGAGCGCGACGCCTACGAGCGCACCCACCGCCGCCTGACCACGGTCATCGGCGCGCCGTCCGTCGCCGCGCCCGCCGCGGCCGCGGCCGGCAAGCCGCACCGCACCATCTACGACCTCCACCACGGCACGGACCTGCCCGGCAAGAAGGTCCGCGCGGAGGGCGCCGCCCTGAGCAAGGACTCCACCGTCAACCGCGCCTATGACGGCCTCGGCGCCACCTTCGAGCTGTACCTGAAGGCCTTCGAGCGCGACTCCATCGACGGCAGCGGCCTGCCGCTGGACGCCACGGTCCACTACGACAAGGACTACAACAACGCCTTCTGGAACGGCGAGCAGATGGTGTTCGGCGACGGGGACGGGGAGATCTTCCTCGACTTCACCATCCCGATCGACGTCATCGGCCACGAACTCACCCACGGCGTCACCCAGTACACGGCCAACCTCACCTACTTCGGCCAGCCCGGCGCCCTCAACGAGTCGATCTCCGACGTCTTCGGCTCGCTGATCAAGCAGTACTCGCTGGGCCAGACCGCCGCCGAGGCCGACTGGCTGATCGGCGCGGGGCTGCTCGCCCCGCGCGTCACCGGTACCGCGCTGCGCTCCATGAAGGCCCCGGGCACGGCGTACGACGACGACGTCCTCGGCAAGGACCCGCAGCCCGCGACCATGGACGGCTTCGTCCGCACCGGCCGCGACAACGGCGGTGTCCACATCAACTCCGGCATCCCCAACCACGCCTTCTACCTGGTCGCCACGGCCCTCGGCGGCAACGCCTGGGAGCGCGCCGGACAGATCTGGTACGACACGCTGACCGGCGGAGAGCTCAAGAAGGACGCGCTGTTCGCGGACTTCGCCACGCTGACCGTCTCGGCGGCACGGAAACGCTACGGCACGGGCGAGGAACTGGACGCCGTCACCAAGGCCTGGGAGCAGGTGGGGGTGCGCACCCTCTAGTTCCGTACTAGACAGAGACCCATGCGTATTCAGGTGAGTCGCACGGGCGGATTCGCGGGCATCGAGCGGCATGCCGAGGTGGACACCTCGGGGCGGCCCGACGCACGCGAGTGGGAGGCCCTGGCCGAGCAGGCATTCGCCGCCGGCCAGGGCTCGCCGCCCATCGGGGTGCCGGACGGCTTCGGCTACGAGATCACGGTCGACGGGAAGACCGTGTACGCGGCGGATCCCCGGCTGACGCGGGAGCAGCGGGAGCTCATCACGCGGGTACTGAAGGAAGGGGCATGACCTACGGGTTCACGCCGGGGCGTTGACTTCCGTTACCCGCGGTAAGGATGATCGCGCCCATGGCGACGAACCCGATACCTCAGTTCCCGGAGCGCTTTCTGTGGGGCGTCTCGACCTCGGCCCATCAGATCGAGGGCGCGGCGGACGAGCGCGAGCCGTCCGTGTGGGACGTGTTCACGGCGGAGCCGGGGCGGGTGAAGGACGGCTCGACGGCGGCGGTGGCCTGCGACCACTACCACCGCTACCGCGAGGACGTGGCACTCCTGGCCGGCCTGGGCGTGGACGCGTACCGCTTCTCCATCTCCTGGCCGCGGGTGAACTCCCCGAACGGCCTCGACTTCTACGACCGCCTGGTGGACGAGCTGTGCGCGGCGGGCGTGCGCCCCGTCCCGACCCTCTTCCACTGGGACCTGCCGGTCGAGTACGAATGGCTGGACCGGGACACGGCGGCGCGGTTCGCCGACCACGTCGCGGTGGTCGCCGCCCGGCTCGGCGACCGCGTCACCAAGTGGATCACCCTCAACGAGCCCGCGGAACACACCCTGCTGGGCCATGCCATCGGCGCCCACGCCCCGGGCAAACAGCTCCTCTTCGACGCGCTCCCGGTGGCCCACCACCAGCTCCTCGCCCACGGCCTGGCCGTAAGGGCGCTGCGCGCGGCCGGGGCGACGGACATCGGGATCGCCAACTCGCACGGGCCGACCTGGCCCGCGTCGCAGGAGCCGGCCGACCTGGAGGCGGCGGGCTTCTACGACCTGCTGCTCAACCGGCTGTTCGCCGACCCGGTCATCCTGGGCGAATACCCGGACGGAATGGGTGACTTGATGCCCGGCGACGTCCATTCGGACCTGAACGTGATCGCCGAGCCGGTCGACTGGTACGGCATCAACTACTACGCCCCGGCGAAGGTGGGCGCGCCGCAGGGCACGGACACCGAGTTCGGCGGTCTGACGATCCCGTCCGAACTCCCCTTCTCCGTCCGGGAGATCGAGGGCCGCCCGGTGACCGACTTCGGCTGGCCCGTCGTTCCCGAGGGCCTCACGGAGCTGCTCACCGGTTTCCGCGACCGCTACGGCGACCGGCTGCCTCCCGTCGTCATCACCGAGAACGGCTGCTCGTACGAGGGCATCGACGACCAGGACCGCATCGCCTACCTGGACGGCCATGTGCGCGCGCTGCACCGGGCGATGGAGGCCGGGGTGGACGTGCGCGGCTACTTCGTCTGGTCGCTGCTCGACAACTTCGAGTGGGCGGAGGGGTACGCGCGCCGGTTCGGCCTCGTTCACGTCGACTACGAGACGCAGGTGCGGACCCCGAAGGCCTCGTACCGCTGGTTCCAGAAGGTGCTGCGGGCGCAGAGACAGGGGGCGGGGGGATGACGACGACCCGTCCGCCGGCCGCACTGGCCGAGCCGGTCGAGCGGGTCGGCCGGGGCTGGACGGCGGCGCTCTCGCTCGCCAACGCGGCGATATGGGTGGGCTGGTTCGGCCCGCTGCAGATCCTGCTCGCCTCCCAGGCCAAGGACTTCGCGCCCGGCTCCGGCATGTCCAAGGAGACGATGCTGGCGTGGGTCACGGGTGCGGGCGCGGTCGTGTCCCTGGTCGCCAACCCGCTCTTCGGCGCGCTGTCCGACCGGACGACGTCGCGCCGGGGCCGCCGTACGCCGTGGATCGTGGCCGGGACGGCGGGCGGTGCGCTGTCGCTGCTGCTGCTCGCGGGAGCGGGCGGGGTGTGGACGATGACGCTGGGCTGGTGCCTGGTCCAGCTGACGCTCAACGCGGCCTTCGCGGCGGTCACGGCGGCGGTGCCGGACCGCGTGCCCAGGCTCCAGCGGGGCGCGGTGGGCGGCTGGCTGGGGGCGGCGCAGATCCTCGGTGTGGTCGGCGGGACGGGCCTGGCGACGGCGGCGGGCGGGATCGGGGCCGGGTATGTCGCGTGCGCGGTGTTCACCGCGGTGGGCGTGCTGCCGTACGTCCTGCGCCACGAGGACCTGCGGCTGGCGGACGAGGACCGGCCGCCCTGGGACTGGCGGGGCTTCCTCGCGGGCTTCTGGCTGAGCCCGCGCCGCCACCCCGACCTCGGCTGGGCCTGGCTGACCCGCTTCCTGATCAACCTGAGCAACTCCCTGGTCCTGCTCTACCTCCTGTACTACCTGCGCGACCGCATCCACTACCACGACCCCGACGAAGGGGTGCTGATCCTGACGGCGGTGAACGGTCTGACGCTGCTGGGCACGGTCGTGGTCGGCGGCGTCTGGTCGGACCGGGTGGGCCGGCGCAAGCCGTTCGTGCTCTGGTCTGGCGCGCTGATGGCGGTGGCGACGGCGCTGCTGTCGGCGTGGCAGACCTGGCCGGGCGCGATCGTGGCGGCGGCGGTCCTGGGCATCGGCTTCGGCGTGTTCACCTCGGTGGACTTCGCGCTGATGACGGACGTCCTGCCGACGGCGCTGGACCGGGGCAAGGACCTGGGCGTCATCAACGTGGCCAACGCCCTCCCCCAGGTCGCGGCCCCCGCCCTCGCCGCGCCGATCGTGACGTATCTCGGCGGATACCGGGTGCTGTACGTGGTGGCGGCGGTGATCGGACTGGCGGGGGCGGGGCTGGTGGGCCGGATACGGGGGGTCGACTAGTGGCGGGTCACAGCTTGAACATCGCTCCGCGCCAGATCCATCCCGCACCGAGGACCACGTTCCGCAGGGGGCCCTTCATGTCCGCGGTCCTGAACTCGCGTTCCCCGTAGTGCCACACCGCGGTCACCTGCCCACGGGAGTACTCGCGTCGGCCCGGCCGTGCCCTCCACTGCTCATCGATCGTACGCAGCTCGTGCTTCGCCGAGACCAGGCGCATCTGCGTCTTGAGGGTCAGCCTCAGCTCCGGCACCTCCCACACCGCCACCAGGTCGCCGCCCTCCTTGGCGGTGGCGTTGCGCACGACCCACGGCACGTCCGGCCCGTTGAGCGCGAGCAACGCGGCCCGGACCTCCGTGGAGGCACGCGGAGTCACTCCGCTTTCCGGGTACTTGGTGCCGGTCAGTCTGTCGAAGAGGCCCATGCGGCCAGCCTAGGGGGCCGGCCTAGAACCCCAGCCGCCGCAGCTGCTTCGGGTCCCGCTGCCAGTCCTTGGCCACCTTCACGTGCAGGTCGAGGAACACGGGAGTCCCGAGGAGCGCCTCGATGTGCTTGCGTGACTTCATGCCGACCTCCTTCAGGCGCTTGCCCTTCGGGCCGATGATGATGCCCTTCTGGCTGGGGCGTTCGATGTAGAGGTTGGCGTGGATGTCGAGGAGGGGACGGTCCGCGGGGCGGTCCTCACGCGGGAGCATCTCCTCCACGACCACCGCGATGGAGTGGGGGAGCTCGTCGCGGACGCCCTCCAGGGCGGCCTCGCGGATCAGTTCCGCGATCATGACCTGCTCGGGCTCGTCCGTGAGGTCACCCTCGGGGTAGAGCGCCGGGCCCTCCGGCAGCAGCGGGACGAGCAGGTCGGCCAGCAGGCCCACCTGCTTGTCGCCGACCGCGGACACCGGGACGATCTCCGCCCACTCGAAGCCCAGCTCCTTGCCGAGCTGGTCGATCGCGATCAGCTGCTCGGCGAGGGCCTTGGAGTCCACCAGGTCGGTCTTGGTGACGATGGCGACCTTCGGGGTCTTCCGGATCCCGGCCAGCTCCTTGGCGATGAAGCGGTCACCGGGGCCGATCTTCTCGTTCGCCGGAAGGCAGAAGCCGATCACGTCGACCTCGGCCCACGTGGTGCGGACCACGTCGTTGAGGCGCTCGCCGAGCAGTGTGCGCGGCTTGTGCAGACCGGGGGTGTCCACCAGGATCAGCTGGGCGTCGGGCCGGTGCACGATGCCGCGTACCGTGTGCCGCGTGGTCTGCGGCTGGTTCGCGGTGATCGCCACCTTCTTCCCGACCAGAGCGTTCGTGAGGGTGGACTTGCCCGCGTTGGGGCGGCCCACGAAGCAGGCGAAGCCGGCGCGGTGGACGGCCTCGGCCGACTGCTCGGATGACTGGGTGCGAACGCTCATGGCGCCCATTCTCCCTGATCCACAGAGCCGGGCCGCACCGTGAGGTTCCGGTAATCCCCTCGCAACGAAACGTCACGGAAACACACCCGTACGCGACCGGAAACGCGTACCCAGGAATCTCTGACGAGCCCCCACACCGTTGGAGACGACCGTGACCCTCGCCGCAGCGACCGCAGACACGGGCGACACCGCCTGGCTGCTCGCCGCCACCGCCCTGGTCCTGCTGATGACCCCGGGCCTGGCCCTCTTCTACGGCGGCATGGTCCGCACGAAGAGCGCCCTCAACATGCTGATGATGAGCTTCGTGTCGATCGCCCTGGTCACGGTGGTGTGGCTGGCGGCCGGCTACTCCCTCGCCTTCGGTGACGACATCGGCGGCGGACTCATCGGCGGGCTCGACCACGCCGGCATGAGCGGCATCGGGCCCCGCAGCGTCCAGGGCACGGTCCCCACCCTCCTCTTCGCCACCTTCCAGCTGACCTTCGCGATCATCACGGCGGCGCTGATCAGCGGCGCGATCGCCGACCGGACGAAGTTCGGCGCATGGCTGGTCTTCGTGCCCGTCTGGGCGCTGCTCGTATACGTTCCGGTCGCCCACTGGGTCTGGGGCCCCGGCGGCTGGATTCTGCATCACCTCGGTGCCCTCGACTTCGCCGGCGGTCTGCCCGTCGAGATCGCCTCCGGTGCCTCCGGCCTCGCGCTGTGCCTGGTGCTCGGCCCGCGGCTGGGGTTCAAGAAGGACGCCATGCGGCCGCACAACCTCCCCATGGTCGTCCTCGGCGCCGGTCTGCTCTGGTTCGGCTGGTTCGGCTTCAACGCGGGATCGGCCCTGGGGGCCAACGGGCTTGCGGCGGCCGTCTTCCTCAACACCCTCGCCGCGGGCTGCACCGGCCTGCTCGGCTGGCTCTTCGTCGAGCAGAAGCGCGACGGCCACCCGACCACGCTCGGCGCGGCCTCCGGTGCCGTGGCCGGTCTGGTCGCCATCACCCCGTCCTGCGGCTCGGTCTCCCTGCTCGGCGCCCTGGTCGTCGGCCTCGCCGCGGGTGCCGTCTGCTCCTACGCGGTGAGCTGGAAGTTCAAGCTGGACTACGACGACTCCCTCGACGTCGTCGGCGTCCACCTGGTCGGCGGCATCGTCGGCACCCTCCTCATCGGCGTCTTCGCGGAGAAGGCGATGACCGGCGGGGCGGAGGGTCTCTTCTACGGCGGCGGGCTCGCCCAGCTCGGCAAGCAGTCGGTCGCCGTCGTGGTCGTGGCCGCCTACGCCTTCGGCGTCACGTACGGCATCGGCAAGGCGATCGACAGGACCATGGGCCTGCGCGCGAGCGAGGAGCAGGAGCTGACCGGCCTGGACCTTACGGTGCACGCCGAGACGGCCTACGATCACGGGGTCCTGGGCCACGGCGCCCCGGTCGCCCACTCCGTCGTCCCCACCGCCCAGAAGGTCAAGCCCCAGGCATGAAGCTCATCACCGCGATCGTCAAGCCGTACCGGCTCGACGAGGTCAAGACCGCCCTCCAGGAGCTCGGCGTGCACGGCCTGACCGTGACCGAGGCGAGCGGGTACGGCCGCCAGCGCGGCCACACCGAGGTGTACCGCGGGGCCGAGTACCGGGTCGACCTGGTGCCCAAGGTCCGTATCGAGGTCGTCGTGGAGGATGCCGACGCGGAGGCCGTCATCGACGCGATCGTCAAGGCCGCGCAGACGGGGAAGATCGGGGACGGGAAGGTCTGGGCCGTGCCGGTGGAGACGATCGTACGGGTTCGGACCGGCGAGCGCGGCCCCGACGCGCTCTGACCAGGAGCACCCCGCCGACGACTCCGGCGACGAACGCCACCGCCACCACCAGCCACGGCAGCGCGAAGAACGACGCGCTCGCCGACTCCCGGGTGCCCGTGGCGCTCGCCGTCAGCGTGATGTCTCCCCAGTCGAGCTGGGGTGCGTCCCGCCAGGGCTCGGTGAGCCGGACCCGCTGGCCCGGCAGCAGCTCGGAGGGGATCCGGGTCAGGTCGCGCGCCAGGAGCGTACGGCCGAACAGTCCCCGCGCGCGGAGCTCCACCTTCGGGTCGAGGGTGACGTTGCCCGTGTTGTGCAGGGTGTAGGAGACCGTCGCGGTGCTGTCGCCGAGGCCGGGTACGAGCGGCTGGTGGTGGGTGACGTGCACGTTCTCGACGGAGATCGCGGGGAGCGTGGGGCCGCTCACCCGCAGGTAGACGCGGGCGCCGACGGCCCGTTGCACCCCGAGCGCGAGTGAGCCGGAGCCCTTGTCGATCCGCTCGTCGAGCGCCACGATCGCGCCCGGGCGGTCGCCCGGTTCGGCGCCCCGCGGGACGCGCAGTGTGAAGGGCACGGTGACCGTCTTGTGTCCGGGGACGGTGACCCGGGACTTCGCGGGCTTCGCCCACGCGCCCACGCCCCGCATCCGCTCCTTGAGCGTGCGTACGGCGAAGCCTCCGTCGCGGGCGGTGTTGTAGGCGTCGGCGGCGTAGAGCCGGAAGGTGAGCGGCTTCCCGGTCTTGTTGGCGACGGCCACCTTGTCCGTGATCGTCTGCCCGGGGTCGGCGGAGAGGTAGAAGTAGGGCCGCGCGGCGACGCGGGAGGAGACGGGGTAGACGGACCAGCTGCCGTTGTCGGCGGCGTGCGCGGACCCGGTCGTCAGCCCGCAGAACAGGCCCGAGAACAGGCCGAGGAGGCTCAGGAGGAGGGCATTCGGCTTGCGCATGGGTGCGGACCCCCTGCGGGCGGAGTCGGTTCGGCGGTCGGGCGGGTGCGGCCCCGGTGCGGTCGGGCGCCCGGCCACCGAGAGGGCGGATCAGGTGAGCGTGAGGGTCAGGACGCCGGAGTACGAGCCCGGAGGCGTGAACGCCGGTACGTCCAGGGAGAGTCCGGCATCCACGGTGAACTCACCGCCGGTGAGCGTGGAGTCCGGGGTCGACGCCAGGGTCGCTCCCGAACCGCCCACCGTGCCCGCCGAACCGGCCTTGCAGGTGCTCGGGCTGCCCGCCTTGGTCACGCAGGCGGGGGTCCAGCTCAGCTTCCCGGCATCGATCTTGGCGCCGGGACCGGTGAAGTCGGTGACCTTGCCGGTCAGGGACCAGCCCGCGGGTCCGCCGCGGAAGTCCTTGACCGTCACCGTCTGCAGGGAGCCCGTGGAGGCGCCGCCCTTGCCGAAGTCGACCGCCGAGAGCGCGACGGCGTCCCCGGCCTGCGACATGGACAGGGTCCCCGCCTTCACGGTGGTGGTCAGCTTCTGGCTGCCGTCGGGAACGGGCGTGGTGTCGTTCACGACGTAGGCGGCGGGGCCGGCCCCCTTGTCCGCGTTCCAGGAGCTTCCCTCGTACGCCACGATCCCGGTCGTCGTCTTGTCGTTGACGGTGATCGGGGCGCTGAAGGAGCCCTGGGCGTTCGCGGTCGCGGTGGCCGTGTCCGCGGTCTGGGTGCCCCCGGACCGTCCGGCGAGGGTGACGGTCGCGCCCGGCGTGAAGTTGCTGCCGTTGACGGTGACGCTGTCACCCGGGTTGCCGGATGCCGAACCCAGCGAGATCGCACGGGTGTTGGTGGGCGTGCTCGAGGTCGCCGTGACGGTCTCCGACACCGGTGCGGGTGGATTGGTGACCGTGCACGGAGTGTCCAGCTCCAGGATGTAGCTGGTGTGGATGTTGTAGTCGCCGGGCGAGAGGGTGATCGCGCCGGGCTGGGTGACGGTGAACGTCCCGGTCATGGAGAACGACGGGAAGGCGCCCTTCCCCGGCACCGGGTCGTTCTTCTTCGGCCCGGCGACCGTGACGTCACCGGTCTGCGCGCCGCCGAGGGTGACCTTGCCGGTCGGGGTCATGATGTCGGCCGGCAGGGCGAGGTCGGTGGGGTTGCTGGCGGCGGGCGTGACCACCGTGTAGGTCACGGTGACGGTGTCGCCGACCTTGGGACTGGTGTTGTCCACCGAGACGTTCGCGGTGGTGGTGCCGTCGATCGGCGGGATGCCCGCGATCGCCGGCGGGATGCAGTGGGTGGCGAAGTCCACGTTGGTGCCCGCGGCGCCGGCCGGGCAGGCCAGCGCGCCGCCCGCGGTGACCGCGAGCACGGTCGCACCGAGCAACGATGCCCAGCGCCACCTTGGGGATCTTCGGGGTGTCGAACCCATGGGCCCCCTCCTGAAGGGTTGCGGGCGCAGCGGCTCGTCTGCGCCGACAGGGGGCCATTGATGTGCAGGCCACGTGAGAAGTCAATGGAGATGCCGCAGAAAGCTGACGGTTCATCAGTTTCTGCGGCATCCGGAACAGATCGCTCAGCGGAACGCGCCGGTCAGCGGAGCACGCCGGTCAGTCGAAGACGAACGGGCCGGGTGACTGCTTCGCGACCGTGGTACAGGTGACGGTTACACCGAAGATCACCATCTTGAGCGAGCCGCCGTAGAAGTCCAGGCTGTCGCCGGAGGCCACGGTGCCGGGGAGCGGACCGACGGTGACGGCGGCGCCGGTGGCCATCGCCGGGTTCACCGTCCCGCTGAAGACGGTGGTGCCGCCACTGGCCTTGGCCATGGTGAGCGTGGACGTGATGGAGTTCGCCGACAGCGCGAGTGGTGCGGTGATCGCGGTCGACGTGAGCGTGATGGTGGCCGAGGTGCCCGTTTGCGTCGCGGTGAGCGTCGCCGCGCCCCCGCCGAAGATGCCGCAGCTGGCGGTGACCGTCGCCGTCGTCGGCGTGACGGCGGCGGCCGTGGGCGCGAAGGCCAGCCCGGTGACCGCGAGGGCCCCGACCGCCATTGCCGCACCGGTTGCTGATCGCTTGCCTCTCATGGGGATCCGGCTCCCTTCCCGTTGTGTGGGAATGCCATGTGGGGATGGGCGGGAGATACACACCGTCAGGTGGGTGCGGACACACTGAGGGCTACGAATCTGACGACCCGTCGGAACTTGCGTTCTCATTGATGCGCAAGAGGCAAGGATCCGACAAGGTTGAATTCCGGCCGACCTGTCGTTCGGTAACTCTTCAAGCAACGGGGGTCCAGGGGGCGGCGCCCCCTGGTACGTCAACCGGCGGAAACGGTCACCCGGACAACCCCGTCCGGCGAAGCCAGATGCACCGGCGTCCCCGCCCCGCCAAGGTCACGGACGGCCGCGAGATCCTCCGCCGAGGCGCTGTCGGCCGACGTGACCACCGCCGCCGCCTCAAGAGACTTCGCGCCGGACGCCACCGCCATCGCCACCGCGGTCCGCAGGGCGCTGAGCTTCAGGGAGTCGAGGGCGACGGTGCCGGCGACGTACGTACGGCCCGTCTCGTCCCGTACCGCCGCGCCCTCGGGCACACCGTTGCGGGCCCGCGCGGAACGGGCCAGGGTGACGATCTTGCGGTCCTCGGGGTCAAGCGCGTTGCTGTCGGTCATGCCCCCGAGCATACGGATCATCCGGTACGGCCTGCCGCCGGGCGACCCTCCGGGCCCTCTCAGGGACGGTCGAGGCGGAGCCGCTCGGCTCGCGGCAGACCGGCGACGACCAGGTCGTACGAGTCCTCGACAAGCTCCCGGACCAGCCGGTCCGGGAGCTCACCGTCGACGGTGACGGTGTTCCAGTGCCGCTTGTTCATGTGGTACCCGGGGGCGATCAGGCCCTCGTACTCATCGCGCAGCCGGACCGCGTCCTCCGGGTCGCACTTGAGGTTGATCTTCACGGGCCGGTCGTCGAGCCGGCTCAGCGCGAACATCTTGCCCCGCACCTTGAAGACCGAGATCCCCGGGTCGAACGGGAAGTCCTCCACCGCGGCATTGAACGACAGGCAGAAGGCACGCAGTTCCTCGGGCGTCACTCGGGCTCCTGCTCCGGTTCCTGCTCCGGCGGCGGCGCCACCGGCTCCACCAGTACCGTCACGATCTTGTTGCGGCGTCCGGCGGCGGCCTCCGCCGTCAGGCGCAGCCTGCGTTCGTCGGGGAGCTCGACCTCGGCCGAGGCGCCGGCGATGGGCACCCGGCCCAGCGCCTTCGCCAGCAGTCCGCCGACCGTCTCCACGTCCTCGTCGTCGTACTCCTCCAGGCCGTACAACTCCCCGAGGTCCGTGATGTCGAGGCGGGCGGTGACCCGGTAACGGTCGTCGCCGAGCTCCTCCACGGGCGGGAGTTCGCGGTCGTACTCGTCGGTGATCTCGCCGACGATCTCCTCGAGGATGTCCTCGATGGTGACGATGCCCGCGGTGCCACCGTACTCGTCGATGACGACGGCGACGTGGTTGCGTTCCTTCTGCATCTCGCGCAGCAGGTCGCCGGCGTTCTTGGTGTCGGGCACGAAGAACGCCGGCCGCATGGCCGTGGACACCAGGTCGTTCTCGGTGTCGCGGCTGACGTGCGTCTTGCGGACCAGGTCCTTCAGATACACGATCCCGACGATGTCGTCCTCGCTCTCGCCCGTGACCGGGATGCGTGAGAAGCCCGAGCGCAGCGCCAGCGTCAGGGCCTGACGGATCGTCTTGTAGCGCTCGATGACGACGAGGTCGGTCCTGGGGACCATGACCTCCCGGACCAGCGTGTCTCCGAGTTCGAAGACCGAGTGCACCATGCGGCGCTCCTCGTCCTCGATCAGGGACTCCTGCTCGGCGAGGTCGACCAGCGCGCGCAGCTCGGCCTCGGAGGCGAAGGGCCCCCGGCGGAAGCCCTTGCCGGGGGTCAGGGCGTTGCCGATGAGGATCAGGAGCGAGGGGATCGGGCCCATGATCCTGGCCAGCGGCAGCAGCACGTACGCGGCCGCCGTCGCGGTGTTCAGCGGGTGCTGGCGGCCGATGGTGCGCGGGGAGACGCCGACGGCGACGTACGACACGAGCACCATGACGCCGATCGCGGCCAGCAGCGCCTGCCAGGTCACTTCGATCTCCTGGAGGCAGGCGTACGTCACCAGCGCCGCGGCCGCCATCTCGCAGGTGACGCGGACCAGCAGCGCCACGTTGAGGTAGCGGGTCGGGTCGGCGGCGACCTGGGCGAGTTTGGCACTGCCCCGGCGCCCGGACTTCACCGCCTCGTCCGCGCGGAAGCTGGAGACACGCGCGATGCCGGCCTCGGCGCAGGCGGCGAGCCAGGCGACGACGACCAGTGCGATCGCTCCGACGACGATCTGCGGACTCATCGCACCCGCTCTACGAAACCGTCGGCGCCGGGGACGGGCCGGTCAGGCCCTTCTCCTCGCGCCAGCCGTCGACGATGGCGGCCTGCAGCCCGAACATCTCGGCCTTCTCGTCGGGCTCCTCGTGGTCGTAGCCGAGCAGGTGCAGCACGCCGTGGACGGTGAGCAGCTGGAGCTCCTCGTCCATGGAGTGCTGCGTGGGCGCCTCGGCCCCCTGCCTGGCGGCGACCTCGGGGCAGAGCACGATGTCGCCGAGGAGTCCCTGCGGGGGCTCCTCCTCGTCCTTGGACGGCGGCCGCAGCTCGTCCATCGGGAAGGACATGACATCGGTCGGCCCCGGCAGGTCCATCCACTGGATGTGGAGCTGCTCCATGGCGTCGGCGTCCACGACGATCACCGAGAGCTCGGAGAGCGGGTGGATGCGCATCCGCGCGAGCGCGTAGCGGGCGATGTCGAGGATCGCCTGCTCGTCGACCTCGGTTCCGGACTCGTTGTTGACGTCGATCGACATGGTGCTGCCGTGTCTCTACTTCCCCTTGTGCCCGGACCTGCTCCGGCCGCCCTTGTGGGTGCCGTTCTCGGTGCCGTGCTTGCTGTCGTACTCCTCGTACGCATCGACGATACGGCCCACCAGCTTGTGCCGTACGACATCGTGGGACGACAGCCGGGAGAAGTGGACGTCCTCCAGACCCTCCAGGATCTCCTGCACCTGGCGCAGACCGGACTTGGTGCCGTTGGGCAGGTCGACCTGCGTCACGTCACCCGTGATCACGATCTTCGAGTCGAAGCCGAGGCGGGTGAGGAACATCTTCATCTGCTCGGGGCTCGTGTTCTGGGCCTCGTCCAGGATGATGAAGGCGTCGTTGAGCGTGCGTCCGCGCATGTAGGCGAGCGGCGCGACCTCGATCGTCCCGGCCGCCATCAGGCGGGGGATCGAGTCCGGGTCGAGCATGTCGTGCAGCGCGTCGTACAGCGGGCGCAGATAGGGGTCGATCTTCTCGTAGAGCGTGCCGGGCAGGAAGCCCAGTCGCTCGCCGGCCTCGACCGCGGGGCGGGTCAGGATGATGCGGTTGACCTGCTTGGACTGCAGGGCCTGCACCGCCTTGGCCATGGCGAGATAGGTCTTGCCGGTGCCGGCGGGACCGATGCCGAAGACGATCGTGTGCTTGTCGATCGCGTCGACGTAGCGCTTCTGGTTGAGCGTCTTGGGTCGGATCGTGCGGCCGCGCGAGGACAGGATGTTCTGTGTCAGGACCTCGGCCGGGGTCTCCGCCGGGCCCTCCCCGTTCTCACTCGCCCGCAGCATCGCGATCGAGCGTTCCACTGCGTCCTCCGTCATCGGCTGCCCCGTGCGGAGCACCAGCATCATCTCGTCGAACAGGCGCTGGATGAGGGCGACTTCACCGGCGTCGCCGACCGCGCTGATCTCATTGCCCCGGACGTGGATGTCGGCCGCCGGGAAGGCCTTCTCGATCACGCGCAGGAGCGAGTCGCCGGAACCCAGCACGGTGACCATCGGGTGCTGGGCAGGGACCGTGAACTGTGCTCTCGCCTGCCCCTGCGCGGGGGTGTGAGCTGTGGGTGTCTGAGTCATGGGCCGGCGCTGTAGGCCTGCGGTTCCTCCTCGTCACGGCCGCGTAGCTGAGGGCGGCCTCGCGATTCCAAGAGTACGACGGGGCGCTGTCAACGCCGTAGGCCTTTTCGGCGCCCGATGTGCAGCGGTGAGCCCTGCATGCGCTCCCGGGCGCGTGGGCAGAATGCGCCGTGTCACCGCCGCACGTGGTCGTGGGCCACGTCACCCCAGGGCCACCTGTCCGAAGAAAGCAGGTCGGCCGCCATGTTGCTGCGTCTGCCCACGTCCGTGCCCGGAGCGCAGGAGTGTCTGGCCGAGGGGGCGATACCCGTCGGCGGCGCCACGCTCGTGTGGGCCGCCTGGCAACGGGACGGCTTCCCCGAGCAGGCGGTGTCGCTGCGCAAGGTGCCCGAGGCACGGGTGATCGGGGCCGAGGAGATGGGCGGGGCGGTGCTGCTGCACCAGGTCGACGAGCGGGTGCCGGAGGTGCTGCGCCGGGCGGCGGCCGGTGTGGGCACCGGTGCGGTGCGCAGGGCCGCGACGGTCGGCGGCAACCTCGTCGGCAGCGCGCTGCGCGACCTGCTGCCCGCGGCTCTCGTCCTGGACGCGCGTGCCGTGGTGCTGGAGACGGACGGCACCTACGAGACCGACCTCACCGAGGTCCTGGCGAAGCGCCCCATCCTGCTGAAGCTCCGCTGGCGCACGCCCCTGGCCAGCGGCTACCGCAAGCTGTCCGGCGAGGCGGGCGGTGAGCCGCCGCTCATAGTGGCGGCCGCCGCACACGCCACCGAGCTCCGCGTCGCCGTCCGCGACGGCTACGAGGTGCTCACCGAGACGCTGCCCCGCGACGCCACCCCCGGCCGGCTCTTCGACGCCCTGAGCCACACCGCCCTCGACGCCCTCCCCGACCCGGCCCGCGAGGCCCTCCGGGACCAGATCACCGAGGTCCTGACCCGGGCGTCCGACCACTGACCTGCGCGAGGGTGCCGTGTCGACCGGGCCCTGGGAGGCGGCCCTGACCCAGGGCCTGTCCGGACCGGCCCGCGGTCGCGGCGGCTGCCGCGCGCTCGGTACGACCGAGGTGGGTCATCGGCGTGGAACAGGTCCGCGGCGGCCCGGCCGCCGGCGTGCCGGGAGCGCGGAGACCGCAGGGGCCCGGAACCGGGGAGCGGCGCCCGGACCGGTCCCCGTCCGCGACCGCTGCCGAGCCGTGCGGTCCGGGCCGGCCGGTTCTCAGGCCGAGCGGCGGAAGCCGATCGTCGGTACCGCGCGGCGCAGGGGCCAGGGGCTGACCTGTTCCTCCGGGACGAGGTGCTCCAGGAACGCGTACCTGTGCAGCGCGGCCGGATCCTGTCCCTCCACCGACTGCACCCTCCGCCACCACGCCCCGATCTCCGACCATCCGGGGGCCGAGAGCGAGCCACCGAACTCCTGGACGGACAGCGCGGCCGTCAGCCCGGCGAAGGCGAGGCGGTCGGCCAGCGGCCACCCGGCCAGGGTCCCGGTGACGAAGCCGGCGACGAACACGTCCCCGGCGCCGGTCGGGTCGAGGGCCTCGACGGCGATCGCGGGCACCTCGGCGGCCTCCCCGGTCCGCCGGTCCACGGCGTAGGCGCCCTCCGCGCCGAGGGTGACGACCGCCAGCGGTACGAACTCGGTGAGGGCGTGGGCCGCCGCGCGCGGGCAGCCGGCGCCGGTGTAGCGCATGGCCTCCTCGGCGTTCGGCAGGAACGCCTCGCAGTGCGCCAGGTCGGCGAGGCCGGCCAAGTCCCACGTGCCCGTGTCGTCCCAGCCGACGTCCGCGAAGATCCGCGTGCCCTCGCTCGCGGCCTGGGCGATCCAGGGAGCCCTCTTGCCGGGCGTCAGGGACGCGACCGCGGCACGCGCGCGTGGCGGGCAGTCCGGGGCAGGCTCCTCGGGGGGCGGTTCGTGGCCGTGGGAGATCATCGTGCGCTCGCCCTCGTACGCCATGGAGACCGTGACCGGCGAGTGCCATCCCGGGACCGTGCGCGACGGGGACAGGTCGATACCCTCGCCCTGCGCGAGCGCGTCCCAGCAGTACTCGCCGTAGTGGTCGTCACCGAAGGCGGCCGCGAGGGAGGTCCGCAGGCCGAGGCGGGCCAGGGCCGTCGCCATGTTCGCCACACCGCCGGGGCTCGACCCCATGCCCCGCGCCCAGGACTCGGTCCCGCGCACGGGGGCCGAGTCGAGGCCGGTGAAGATGATGTCCAGGAAGACGGTGCCCGTCAGGTAGACGTCCCAGGGCGGGTCGTACGGCGTGCGCAGGGCGGCCAGCGGGTCGACCTGGCCCGGACACTGCTGCGGGTCTGTGAGGTGCTCCGGTTCCTCTCCGGCAGACGCGTTGGACGCGGTCACGGTGCGCTCCCTGGCTGGTGCGGTTCTGGCCAGTGTGCACCACGCCGCGCACGGGACGGCGACTCTCGCGCCGGAGCCCCCCGATCGGGGACCGGCGGACTTCTACCGGCGGGGCACCGTCTACCAGCGGGGCATCGTCGGCGTCACCCACCCGGGTTCGGCCACCCGCATCGCCGCGGCGTCGTCCCGCTCCCTGAGCGAGCCGTCGTTCCGGGCCCACCGGCGGTGCAGGAAGGCCAGCTTGTCGCGGTCCAGCTCGACGCCGAGGCCGGGGGCGTCGGAGACGGTGATCCGGCCGCCGGAGAAGGTGAGCCGCTCGGTCAGGACGTCCTCCGGCTGCCAGGGGTAGTGGGAGTCGCAGGCGTGGTGGAGGCCGGGCACGGTCGAGGCGACGTGGGTCATCGCGGCGAGGCTGATCCCCAGGTGGGTGTTGGAGTGCATGGACACCCCGACGCCGAAGGTGGCGCAGATCGCCGCGAGGTGCTGGGTGTTGCGCAGCCCGCCCCAGTAGTGGTGGTCGGAGAGCACCACCTGCACGGCGTCCTTCGTGAACGCCTCCTCGATCTCGGCGAAGGTCGTCACGCACATGTTGGTGGCGAGCGGGACGTCCGTGCCCGCGGACACCTCCGCCATGGCGGCCGTACCCAGCGTCGGATCCTCCAGGTACTCCAGGACGTCCCCGAGCTCCTTCGCCACCTTCAGCGAAGTCGCCACGGACCAGGCTCCGTTGGGGTCGAGTCGCAGGGGGTGCCCGGGGAAGGCCTCGGCCAGGGCGCGGACAGCCGCGATCTCCTCGTCGGGCGGGAAGACACCGCCCTTGAGCTTGAACGACCCGAAGCCGTGCCGCTGCTGGAGCCTGCGGGCCTGTTCCACGACCCCGGCCGGGTCGAGGGCGGCACCCCACTCGTCCGGCTCGGCCGCCACGCCCGCCGGGTGCCCCGCCCACTTGTAGAAGAGGTAGGCGCTGTACTCGACGGTGTCCCGCAGCCTGCCGCCGAGCAGCGCGTGCACGGGCAGCCCGAGCGCCCTGCCCTGGGCGTCCAGGCAGGCGACCTCGAAGGCGGACAGCACGGACAGCCTCAGCTTGTCGGCGGTCTGGACACCGCGCAGCCCACCGGCGTCGACGGCGTCCCTGACCCGGGACTCGTCCACGACGAGGTCGAGCGAGAAAAGGCTGTTCACATCCATGACCGAGCGGCCGGTGAGCCGCTCCGCGAGCGACCGGGCCGGCTCCAGGTACTTGGTGTCACCGTAGGTCTCACCGAGCCCGGTGATCCCGTCGGCCGTGACCACCTCCACGATCAGCCGCGGGGTGTACGGCTGGTGCACGCCCTGGGTGTTGAGCAGTGGAGGGTCGGCGACCAGGATCGGCGTCAGCCGCACCTCGGCGATGGTCAGGTCACGGGTCACGGGGCGACTCCTCCGAGGTCGATTCCGGCGGCAAGCCGAAACACGTCATCCATGGAAACACTCATCCACGTATGAGAACAGCAATTAGATAACCGAACAGAACGGCGGCCGTCAACGACGCCCTCGCCCGGCGCCGTACCGGCGCGCGCTTGTACCCGCCATCCCCAGCACCAAACAGAATGTGCCCCACATCACACTGCCCGCACTTTGTCCGCAACCGCCTGCTTGATACAACTTGCTCGCGCGTTCCTGTCCGTCGACGGTCGTCGCCCAACCCCCTTTTCCCAGTCGCTCCTTTCGCATGCCCCGGGAACGCCCGTGTCCGCCCCCCGCACCACGCCCTGGCCCCTCGTCGCCCTCTTCACGGCCGGGTACCTCGCTCCGTATCTGCTGCCCACGACCGTCGGCAGGCTCGACTCGGGGCTTCCCCTCTCCCCCACCCAGGCGGGCGCCATCGGCAGCGCGCTGCTGCTGAGTTCGGCGGCGGCGGGCTTCCTGCTGGCGTCCCGGGCCGGCCGGATCGGGGCACGCACCGCGGCCCGCGCCGGTCTCGCGCTCGCCGTCCTCGGCTATGGCGGCGCCGCCCTCACCGACGTCGTGCCGGCCGTCGTCGTCGGCGCGCTCGTCGGCGGGTTCGGCTCGGGCACGGTCACCGCGGTCGCCGCCACCGGCATCGCCGGCCGGCCCGACCCGCACCGCACCACCACGCTCGGCCTGCTCGGCGTCTCCGCGCTCGCGGGCGCCGTCTATCTGACGGTCCCGCACCTCGGCGCGGGCCACGGACAGCCCCTGGCCGCGATCGCGCTCACCGCGCTCGCGGTCTGGCCGCTCACCGGCCGCCTCTCCACCCGTACGGCCGCCCCGCACACCCGGCACGACCGGACGCCGCTTCCCCACCGTCGCTCCGGCCTCGTCCTGGCCGCCGCCATGCCGTGCTGGTCCCTGGTGCAGAACTCCCTGTGGGGCGTCAGCGGCCGCATCGGCCTCGCCCAGGCGCACCTCAGCGAGGCGACCGTCGGCGCGGTCTTCGCGGTCGCGCTCGGCGCCGGGCTGATCGGGGTGCTGGGAGCGGGGGCGCTCGGCCCGCGGCTGGGTCTGGCGAAACCCATCGGCGTCGGTACGGCGCTCATCGCGGCCTGCGTCGCGCTCAGCGCGTCCGCGACCGGCCTCATGACCTTCGCGACGGGCGAGATCGCCTGGAACGTGCTCTACCCGATCGTGCTGTCCTACGTGATCGGCCTCGCCGCCTCCCTGGACCCGCGCGGCCGCTGGGCGGTCCTGGTCGGCTCGGCCTCGTCACTGGGCACGGCGGCGGGCCCGCTGACCGGGAGCGTGCTGTCGGCGCAGGCGGGGTTCCCCGCCATGGGCACGATCCTGGCCGTCGGCCTGCTGGCGATCGCGGTGCCGTTGACCGCCGTCGCGCTGCGCGCGGGCAGGCGGCCGCACCCGGTCGTGGACATCCCGGTGGAGGCGCCGGCCGCACCCGCGCAGCAGGCCTACGACACCGCCTACGAGAACTCGTACGACTCGACCTCGGCGAGGTAACGGGCCCGCCGCTCCTCGTCGTCCTCCAGGAAGGACGCGAGGAACGAGTTGCGGGCCAGCTCGCGCATCTGCTCCTTGGTCAGCCCGAGGGCGTCGCGCACCGCGTGGTAGTTGTCGGCGACGTAGCCGCCGAAGTAGGCCGGGTCGTCGGAGTTGACCGTGCACAGCAGCCCGGCCTCGATCATCGCGCGCAGCGGGTGCTCCGGCAGGACGTCGACGGCCCGCAGCCGCACGTTGGAGAGGGGGCAGAGGGTGAGCGGGATCCGCTCCCGCACCAGCCGCTCCACCAGCGCCGGGTCCTCCATGCAGCGCAGGCCGTGGTCGACACGCTCGATGCCGAGCACGTCCAGGGACTCGGTGATGTACTCCGGCGGCCCCTCCTCGCCCGCGTGTGCCACGCGCCGCAGCCCGAGCGCGGCGGCGGCCTCGTACACCTCGCGGAACTTGACCGGCGGGTGGCCGACCTCGGCCGAGTCGAGGCCGACCCCGGTGATCCGGTCGAGGTACGGCCGGGCCGCCTCCAGGGTCTCCAGGGCCGAGTCGGCGGACTCGTCCCGCAGGAAGCACATGATCAGCCGGGTGGAGACGCCGTGGTTCTCCTCGCTGCGCCCGAGCGACCGCCACAGCCCCTCGACGACCGTGCCCATCGGCACGCCCCGGGCGATGTGTGCCTGGGGGTCGAAGAAGATCTCCGCGTGCCGCACGCCCTGCGCGGCGGCACGGGCCAGGTAGGCGTCGGCCAGGTCGGCGAAGTCCTGCTCGGTGCGCAGGACGGCCATGAGTTCGTAGTACAGGTTCAGGAAGGACTGGAGGTCCTCGAACTCGTACGCCTTGCGCAGCTCTTCCGTGTCCGCGTACGGAAGCCGGACACCGCCCCGCTCGGCGAGCCGGAACGCCAGCTCGGGTTCGAGGGTGCCTTCGATGTGGAGGTGCAGTTCTGCTTTCGGGAGGGGCATCGAAGCATCGTAAGCGCGATCTATCTGCGCTTCGGGACCGGCACTCGCAGAAGATCGCGCGCCACGGTCAGCTCTCCCTCGAAACCGGCGGCCCGCGCCTGCCGCTCGAACTCTTCCGGCTCGGAGTAGCGCTGGCTGAAGTGGGTGAGCACGAGGTGCCGCACTCCGGCGTCCCGGGCGGCCCGCGCGGCCTGGCCAGCCGTCAGATGCCCGTGCTCGACGGCCAGTTCCATGTCCTCGTCGAGGAAGGTGGACTCGATGACGAGCATGTCGCAGCCCTCGGCGAGCGCGTGCACCCCGTCACACATCCGCGTGTCCATGACGAACGCGAACCGCTGCCCGCGCCGCACCTCGCTGACGTCGTCGAGACGCACGCCCCCGAGGACACCCTCGCGCTGGATCCGTCCGACGTCCGGCCCCTTGATGCCGTGCGCGGCGAGCCGCTCGGGCAGCATGCGGCGCCCGTCGGGCTCGACGAGCCGGTAGCCGTACGACTCGACGGGATGGGACAGCCTCCGGGCCTGAAGCGTGTACGCCGGGGTCACCGCGAGCTCCCCGTCGGCGTCCACCGGCGCCTCGGTGAGCTCGACCGTCTCCCGGTAGGCGGTGGCGTACCGCAGCCGGTCGAAGAAGCGCTGCCCGGAACGCGGATAGTGGGCGGTCACCGGATGCGGCACCTTGTCGAGGTTTATCCGCTGGATCACGCCCGCCAGGCCCAGCGAGTGGTCCCCGTGGAAATGCGTGACGCAGATCCGGTTCAGGTCGTGCGCGGCGACCCCGGCACGCAGCATCTGGCGCTGCGTGCCCTCGCCGGGGTCGAAGAGGATGCCCTCGCCGTCCCAGCGCAGCAGGTAGCCGTTGTGGTTGCGGTGCCGGGTCGGGACCTGGCTGGCGGTGCCGAGGACCACCAATTCACGTACGGACACCGTGGCTTACCCGGGGGGCCACTGCATGCCGCGGCCGCCGAGCACGTGCGCGTGGGCGTGCCACACGGTCTGGCCGGCGCCGCTGCCGGTGTTGAAGACGACGCGGTAGCTCTCCAGCTTGTCCTCGTCGGCGACCGCCTGGGCCTCGCGCAGTATGTCCGCGGCGATCGCGGGTTCGGCCTCGGCGAGTTCGGCCGCGTTCCTGTAGTGCACCCTGGGGATCACCAGGACGTGGGTGGGCGCCTGGGGGTTGATGTCCCGGAAGGCGACGGTCGTCTCCGTCTCACGGACGATCGTCGCCGGGATGTGCCCTTCGACGATCTTGCAGAACAGGCAGTCGTCCTGCGGCTCCCCTGCCATGGGTGTGCCTCCTCGGTTGATCGAGTACGGGAGGCATCGTATCGGGGTGGACACCATCCAGCCCGTCCGGCGTTTGAGGACGAGGCCGTTCAGGCCGAAGCGGGGGCCCGGGGGCGTCAGCCCCCGGACGTCACGGCAGCTCCGGCGGAGTCTTCGCGGGCGTCGACTCCAGCGAGGCCAGCGCCAGCGCGATCGCCTCGTCCAGCTGGGGGTCCCTGTCCGCCGCCCAGTCCTGGGGCCGCTGGACCACCTCCACGTCCGGGTCCACCCCGTGGTTCTCCACGCCCCAGCCGTAACCCTCCAGCCAGAACGCGTACTTGGGCTGGGTGATCAGCGTGCCGTCGACCAGGCGGTAGCGGCTGTCGATGCCGATCACACCGCCCCACGTGCGCGTGCCGACCACCGGTCCGATACCGAGGGCACGGATCGCCGCGTTGACGATGTCGCCGTCGGAGCCGGAGAACTCGTTGGCGACGGCGACGACGGGCCCCCGGGGCGCGTCCTGCGGGTAGCTGTAGGGGCGCATGCCGCGCGGCAGGACCCAGCCGACGATGCGCCGGGCCAGCTTCTCCACGACGAGCTGGGAGGTGTGGCCGCCCCGGTTCTCCCGGACGTCGACGACAAGCCCCTCGCGGGCCACCTCGACCCGCAGGTCGCGGTGGATCTGGGCCCAGCCGGGGGCCTGCATGTCGGGCACGTGCAGATAGCCGAGCCGGCCGCCGGACCGCTCGTGGACGTAGGCACGCCGGCCGGTCACCCAGTCGTGGTAGCGCAGCGGCTCCTCGTCGGCGATCGGGACCACGACCGCGTGCCGCAGGTCGCCGCCGCCGGACGGCGAGATGGTCAGCTCGACCGGCTCCCCCGCCGTACCGACCAGCAGCGGCCCCGGTCCGGTCACCGGGTCCACCGGGTGGCCGCCGACGGCGACGATCGCGTCCCCGGCGCGCACGGCGACGCCTGGTGCGGCGAGCGGGGCGCGGGCGTCCGGGTCGGAGGTCTCCGAGGGCAGGATCCGGTCGATGCGCCAACTGCCGTCCGGGTGACGCGATATGTCGGCGCCGAGCAGGCCCTGCCGGGGAGCCTCGCCGTATCCGCCGCGCGGGGCCACATAGGCGTGCGAGGTGCCGAGTTCGCCCTGCACCTCCCACAGCAGGTCGACGAGGTCGTCGTGGGTGGCGACGCGGCCGAGCAGCGGGCGGTAGCGGTCGAGGACGCCGTCCCAGTCGACCCCGCTCAGGTCGGGCCGCCAGAAGTGGTCGCGCATGATGCGCCCGGCCTCGTCGTACATCTGCCGCCACTCGGCGGCCGGGTCGACGGTCTGCCGTACCCGGGCGAGGTCGACCGTGACGCTGGTGTCGCCGTCGTCGTCGTGGGCGGCGCGCCGGTCGCTGGGTACGACCCTGAGCCGGCCGTCGGTCCACAGCAGGACGCGTTTGCCGTCGCCGCTCACCTCGAAGTGGTCGGCGTCGGCGGCGAGGTGCTCGATGCGCCGCTGGGCGAGGTCGTAGCGCTCCAGCTCGGTCTTGGGGTCGGGGTCGTCGGGGGTGGCGCGGGAGGCGCCGAGGACGCCGCGCACCGGGTGCCGCAGCCACAGCACGCCGTCCTTCGCCGCGCGCAGGTTGGAGTAGCGGGCGGCCTCGACCGGGAAGGGGACCACGCGCTCGGCGAGCCCTTCGAGGTCGACGCGGGTGGACGGGGTGCCCTCGCTGTCGGGGGTCTCGTCCTTGTCGGGGGTCTCGAAGGGGCGGCCGTGCCGCTGCGGGCCGAACGGGGACGGCGTGGTCGCGGCGAGGGTGATCAGATGGGGACGGTCGCCGACGACGAAGGCCAGGTCGAAGACGTGCTCGTCGTAGACCGGGTCGAAGGAGCGGTTGGACAGGAAGGCGAGGTGCTTGCCGTCGAGGGTGAAGGCGGGCGCGTAGTCCTGGAAGCGCAGCGGGGTCGCCTCGGTGACCGACAGGTCGGTGGTGTGGGCGAGCTTGAGCTGGGACAGGGGGCGCGGGCCGGGGTGCGACCAGGCGAGCCAGGCCGAGTCGGGCGAGAAGGCCAGCCCGGACACCTCGCCGTCCGCGCTGCGGTCGACCTCGCGCACCTCGCCGGTCTCCCGTTCGACGAGCAGCAGCCGCCCGTCGTGCGCGGCGACGGCAGCCCGGCTGCCGTCGGGCGCCATGGCCAGCTCCAGGACCCGGCCGAGCTGTCCCGCGGCGAGCCGTCTCGGGATCGCGCCGGGCGCGAGCCCGGTCGCCGGAGCGAACTCCAGGGCGTCGTCGCCCTCGGCGTCCGTCACCCACGCCACCCACTCCTCGCCGTCGGCGCGGAAGGTGCGCGGCAGCCGGGCCCGTACGCCGGGCCTCGCGGCCAGCGCGCGGGCCGGGCCGGAGCGGTGGGTGACCCAGTGGACGGCGCCGCGCACGGAGACCGCGCTGCCGCGCGCGCCGTGGTCGGGGGACGCGGCCCCGAACCAGCGTGCCGCGTCCACCGGGAACGGCTGCAGGTCCACACGCGGGCCGCCAAGCCGCACGTCGAGCGGCCGCGGCTCGGCGCCCTCCAGGTCGTCCAGCAGCCACAGTTCACCGGCACTGGAGTAGACGACCCGGCTGCCGTCGGTGGCGGCGTGCCGGGCGTAGAAGCCTCCGAGGGGGGTGTGCCGCCGCAGTCCGGACCCGTCGGCGAGGGAGGAGTACAGCGCGCCGGTGCCCTCGTGGTCGGACAGGAACGCGATCCGGTCCCCGACCCACACCGGGTACTCGATGTTCCCGTCCAGCTCCTCGTGCAGCCGTACGAACTCGCCCGTGCCTTCCCCGTCGCGAACGCCCCCGTCGATCCACAACTTGCCCGCCGTACCGCCCCGGTACCGCTTCCACCAGGCGGCCTCGCGGCCCATCGGCGCGGACAGCAGCACGGTGCGCGGCCCGAACGCGACGTCGCCGACGGGACCGTACGGCAGGGTGGTGGCCGGGCCGCCGTCGAGCGGGACGGCGTGTGCCCAGCTGCGGCGCAGGCTGGGCTGGCCGTGGGCGGTGAGTGCGAGGACCTGTCCCTCGGGGGTCCAGCCGCGCACCTGGGTCCGCCAACTGCCCCAGTGCGTGAGCCGCTTGGCGGGGCCGCCCGCGACCGGGGCGATGTGCACCTCGGGAGCGCCGTCACGGATGGAGGTCCAGGCGACGGTCGTACCGTCGGGCGAGATGCGCGGCAGGGTCACCGGCACGTTGTCGGCGCTGACCCGCCAGGCCCGGCCGCCGTCGAGAGGCGCGAGCCAGACGTCGTCCTCGGCGGTGAAGGCCACCAAGTCGCCGTGCAGGTGGGGGAATCGGAGATACGAAGAAGACGCTGAGGATACTGAGGACGCTGAAGACGCTGAAGACACCGACGCCCCTGTCGAACCCGCCGAACCCCTCGATGTGGACTCAGTCACCCGGTCACCCTATGCAGCGGGCGGAGTCGGCGAAATCCCTTTCCGATCACTTGCCCTCGACGGGCCAGCAGGTGGGGTCGCCCTTGCACCAGATGGTCCTCGTGACGGTGACGGTGGGACCGGGCTGCTGCCCGCCCGGGGGACGGTAGGTGACGGGCGGGGTGTACGTCGGTCCGGGCCCGGCGTCGCAGTTGCCGAGGCCCTTCACATGGAACCACTCCTTGCCGCCGACCTTGGCGACGAGGTCGCCGCGCACGCACGCGCCGTCCACGGCCTTGGTGACCTTGCCCGTGACGGTGATCTTCCGTCCGTCGTCGGTCTGCCCCTGGCAGTCGACCGAGACGACGGTGGTCTCGCCGGGCGAGGGCGTATTCCCGGGCGTATAGGCCTTGTTGCCGTAGTTGCCGGTGCAGCTCAGCCAGCGCACCTTCACGTGCTGCCGTTCGAGCTTGGCCGTCGCCGTCTTGTCGGTCGTGTACGCCACCGTCGCGGAGTTCAGGTCGCCGGGCTGGCACGCCACGACTCCGCCCACGGCCACCACCGCGAGTCCCACCACGGCCGCCACTCGTGTCCCGCGCGGCCGATGCCAAATCCGCCTCAACACCCCCATGGAGGGCAGCCTGCCACCGACTCGGGCGTCACGGAAGACCGCAAACGGCCACTCAATTGTTCGCGCATGTCACCGTCGAGTGGGACTCGACCGCCCAGGACCTGTCCTGGCCCTGTCCTAGCCCTGTCCTAGTCTGGCCGGATGCACAGCGACCGCAGGCTCAGAAGGCTCGTCGCCGACGGGACGGAGTACCGGTGGACCGTCCGGCACCGGCACACGGCCGGCGAGGCCTGCCGCGAGGTGCTCACGCTGTACCGGGCCGGAGTCCCTACGCGGATCGTCTTCCGGGCGGGCGAGGGACGCATCGTCTCCGGCGGCGCGTACTGGCACTCGGGCCTCGTGGCCACCGCCGGCGGCGACCCGCTCAACCTGCACGAACCCCGAGTCGTACGAGCCTTCGTGGACGAGGCCCGGCAGCTCGGAGTGTTGCCGGGCCCCGCGGAGCTGGACGGCTGGGAGCTCTACCCGGCCGTCGTCGTCAGGTGCGCAGCAGCAGCCACTCCTGGAGCTCCACCAGGTTGCCCTCCGGGTCCTTGAGGTGGGCGACGCGCATGCGGTCGGTCATGGGGGCCGGGCCGTGGATCAGGGCGGCGCCGCGGGAGACGATCTCCTCGCAGTAGGCGTCGAGGTCGTCGACGCGCAGCACGACCAGGGAGCGGTGGCCGGTCGCCGTGTCTCCGAGTTCCCCCAGGACCTGAGCCATCATCGCCCGGTCCTGGAGCGCGATCCCGGCGGACCCGGTGTGCGGGCTGAACTTCTCGTACGGCCCGTCGGTCGCGCCCGACTGCGGCTTGAGGCCGAGGACTTCGGCGTAGAAGCGGTAGCAGGCGGCGAAGTCGGTGACGAGCAACCGGACCTGTGCGAGTTCCACGGGGTTCCCCCTGGTGTCAGGACCAGCGCCCGGTACGGCCCAGGAGGAGGGCCGCCGCCGCGGTCCCGGCGGTCGATGTACGCAGCACGGTACGCCCCAGGACGTACGCCTGGGCACCCGCTTCCTGAAACAGCGTCAACTCCTCGGGCGAGACACCGCCTTCGGGCCCGACGACCAGCACGATCTCGCCCTCGGTGGGGAGTTCGGCGGTGGCGAGCGGTTCCTCACCGCTCTCGTGGAGCACGGCGGCGAAGTCGGCTCCGGCGAGAAGTGCGGCAACCTGCTTGGTCGTCGTCGCGTCCGCGACCTCCGGGAAGCGCACCCGGCGGGACTGCTTGCCGGCCTCGCGGGCGGTGGCCCGCCACTTGCCGAGCGCCTTGAGCCCGCGGTCGCCCCGCCACTGGGTGATGCAGCGGGAGGCCTGCCACGGCACGATCGCGTCGACTCCGACCTCGGTCATGGTCTCGACGGCGAGCTCACCGCGGTCGCCCTTGGGGAGGGCCTGGACGACGGTGATCCGGGGGGACTCCTCCGGCTCCTCGTCCACCGTGCTCATGTGGACGATCAGCCGGTCCTTGCCCTCGGTGCCGATCACGTCGCACACCGCGTAACGCCCGGCGCCGTCGGTGAGGACGACTTCCTCCCCGGGCTGCAGCCGCTTCACGGAGACCGCGTGCCGCCCCTCGGGGCCGTCGAGGACGTACTGTCCGCCGCCTGCGCGGAGGTGCTCGACGACGAAGACCGGGGCGGTCATCGCGGCTCACCCCCGGTGGCCGGAGCGGCCGACAACGCTGTCCTGGCCTCGGCGAGTTCGGCGGCCAGGACCTCCACCAGCTGCCCGGCGGGCAGTTCCCGGGCCATCCCGTGCCCCTGGCCCGCCCACAGCGCCATGCCCTGCGTGTCGCCGGCCTTGGCGGCCGCCTTGCGCAGCGGCGAGGTCAGGTGGTGGACCTCCGGGTAGGCGGCGGGGGCGTACCGGCCGTGCTCGCGCATGAAGCGGTTGACCAGGCCGCGGGCCGGGCGGCCGGAGAACGCGCGGGTCAGCTCCGTACGCGCGAAGAGGGGATTGGTCAGCGCCTGCTTGTGCAGGGCGTTCGCGCCGGACTCGGCGCTGGCGAGGAACGCGGTGCCGAGCTGGGCCGCGCTCGCGCCCGCCGCGAGGACCGCGGCGATCTGACCACCGCGCATGATGCCGCCGGCCGCGACGATCGGGATGTCCACGGTCTCGCGGATCTGCGCGACGAGGGAGAGCAGTCCGATGCCGGAGCCGTCGTTCTCCGGGACGTCACGGTGGGTGCCCTGGTGACCGCCGGCCTCCACGCCCTGCGCGATCACCCCGTCGGCGCCGGCCCGCTGCACGGCGAGGGCCTCCTCGGCGGTGGTCGCGGTGACCAAGGTGAGGGTTCCGGCGCGGCGGAAGGAGTCCAGCACGTCACGGGTCGGGACACCGAAGTGGAAGGAGACCACCGGCACCGGGTCGTCGAGGAGTATGGCGAGCTTGGCGTCGTAGCCGTCGTCGCGCCCGCTGTCCGGGTCGCCGAGCTCGGTCTCGTACCAGGCGGCCTCGCCGGCCAGCTGGTTCGCGTAGAGGTCCACGGCGCCGGACTCGGCATACTCCGGCTGCGGCATGAACACGTTCACACCGAAGGGACGGCCCGTGAGGCCCCGCACCTGCTTGATCTCCTGGTACATGCCGTCGGCGGTCTTGTACCCGGCGGCGAGGAACCCGAGACCGCCCGCCTCGGACACGGCGGCGGCGAGCTGCGGGACGGAGACACCGCCCGCCATGGGGGCCTGCACGATCGGATGCGGGCAGAGAACGGTCAGTGCGGAGGACATGACGGCATGTTGTCACGTCCTCCGAACAAGTCCGAATCCGGCCGTCCCTTGGCATAAGCCACGGGCATGCATGGCGGCTCAGCGACCGTTGAAGGCATCCTTCAACCGCGAGAACAACCCCTGCTGCCCAGGCTGACCGTGTCTGCCCGGGGGACGACCCCCGGACCCCCAGCAGCTGTTCCAGCTCGCGTCAGCGACCGTTGAACGCATCCTTCAACCGCGAGAACAACCCCTGCTGCCCAGGCTGGAACTGCCCCTGTGGCCGTTCCTCGCCGCGCAGCTTGGCCAGCTCGCGGAGCAGGCGTTCCTGCTCGGGGTCGAGCTTGGTCGGGGTCTGGACCTCGACGTGGACGATGAGATCGCCCCGGCCGCCGCCGCGCAGGTGCGTGACGCCTCGGCCGTGCAGCGGGATCGACTGGCCGGACTGGGTCCCCGGACGGATGTCGACCTCTTCGAGGCCGTCCAGGGTCTCCAGCGGGACCTTGGTGCCGAGGCACGCCGCCGTCATCGGGATCGTCACCGTGCAGTGCAGGTCGTCGCCGCGCCGCTGGAAGGTGCTGTGCGGCAGCTCGTGGATCTCGACGTACAGGTCGCCGGCCGGACCGCCGCCCGGCCCGACCTCGCCCTCACCGGCGAGCTGGATGCGCGTGCCGTTGTCGACACCGGCCGGGATCTTGACGGTCAGGGTGCGGCGGGAGCGGACGCGCCCGTCGCCCGCGCACTCCGGGCACGGCGTCGGGACGACCGTGCCGAAGCCCTGGCACTGCGGGCAGGGACGCGAGGTCATGACCTGGCCCAGGAAGGACCGGGTCACCTGCGACACCTCACCGCGGCCGCGGCACATGTCACACGTCTGGGCGGACGTGCCCGGGGCCGCGCCTTCACCGTTGCAGGTGTTGCAGACGACCGCGGTGTCGACCTGGATGTCCTTGGTCGTACCGAAGGCCGCCTCGTCCAGCTCGACCTCGATACGGATCATCGCGTCCTGGCCGCGCCGGGTGCGCGAGCGCGGGCCGCGCTGCGACGCCGTACCGAAGAACGCGTCCATGATGTCGGAGAAGTTGCCGAAGCCGCCGGCCCCGAAGCCGCCCGCACCGGCGCCGCCGGACTGGGAGAGCGGGTCGCCGCCGAGGTCGTAGACCTGCTTCTTCTGCGGGTCCGACAGCACCTCGTAGGCGGCGTTGATCTCCTTGAACCGCTCCTGGGTCTTCGGATCCGGGTTGACGTCCGGGTGCAGCTCGCGGGCGAGCCGACGGAAGGCCTTCTTGATCTCTTCCTGCGACGCGTCGCGACGCACGCCGAGTACGGCGTAGTAGTCCGTGGCCACTTACGACTCCGCCAGGATCTGTCCGACGTAACGTGCCACTGCGCGTACCGCTCCCATCGTTCCCGGGTAATCCATGCGGGTCGGTCCGACCACGCCGAGTTTGGCGACTGCCTCTCCGCCCGAACCGTAGCCGACCGACACCACAGACGTGGAGTTGAGTCCCTCATGGGCGATCTCGTGACCGATCCGCACGGTCATGCCCGAATCCTTCGCCTCGCCGAGGAGCTTGAGGAGCACGACCTGCTCCTCCAGCGCCTCCAGAACGGGCCGGATGGTGAGGGGGAAGTCATGCCCGAAGCGGGTGAGATTGGCGGTGCCGCCGATCATCAACCGCTCCTCGTTCTCCTCGACGAGCGTCTCCAGGAGGGTGGAGAGCACCGTCGAGACCGTACCTCGGTCCTCGACCTCGAAGGCGTCCGGCAGATCCTCGACCAGCTGGGGCACGTCGGTGAACCGACGGCCCGCGACCCGGCTGTTCAGCCGCGCCCGCAGATCCGCCAGAGACGATTCCCCGAACGGCGCCGGACAGTCGACCATCCGCTGTTCCACCCGCCCGGTGTCCGTGATCAGCACGAGCATCACGCGCGCGGGCGCGAGCGACAGCAGCTCCACGTGCCGCACGGTCGAGCGGGTCAGGGAGGGGTACTGCACGACGGCGACCTGCCGGGTGAGCTGGGCGAGCAGCCGGACCGTCCGCGCCACGACGTCGTCGAGGTCGACCGCGCCGTCGAGGAAGTTCTGGATCGCCCGCCGCTCGGGCGCGCTCATCGGCTTGACGCCGGCGAGCTTGTCGACGAACAGCCGGTAGCCCTTGTCGGTGGGGATGCGCCCCGCACTGGTGTGCGGCTGGGCGATGAACCCCTCGTCCTCCAGGGCCGCCATGTCGTTGCGCACCGTCGCCGGGGACACGCCGAGGTTGTGCCGTTCGGTGAGCGCCTTCGAGCCCACCGGCTCCTCGGTGCCGACGTAGTCCTGGACGATGGCGCGCAGTACCTGGAGCCTTCGTTCACTCAGCATTCGCGCACACCTCCAGAAATGTCGTGGTCTCGACGCCTTCCCTGGCACTCTGCTCATGCGAGTGCCAGCACTCCCCGGCCCAGTGTACGGCGGCGGGGTACGCCCCGGGCAAGGCCGGTCCTGCGCCTTCGTGCCCGGGTGGGGTGTCAGGGCTAGCGTCGCCGTATGACGGTGACTTGGGAAGAGCTGGGGTGGGAACGGGTGGCCGCCGGGGTCGGGCGGTGCCGGCTGCCGGGCTGGGACTGTACGGCGGGGCTGGTCCTGGGGGAGGGTACGGCGCTCGTGGTGGACGCCGGGTCGAGCCTCGCTGAGGGCGCGCGGTTGCGTGCGCGGGCGCAGGAGCTCGCGGGTCACCGTGTGACCCATCTCGCGCTCACCCATCCCCACTTCGACCACGTCTTCGGCGCGGCGGCCTTCGCGGGCGCGGAGGTGTTCGGAGCGGTGGGCATCGACTCGGTCCTCGCGTACGAGCGGGAGGAGCTCCGCCTGGACGCGCTCCGCAACGGCCTGCCCGCCCCGGAGGCCGAGGAGGCGGCCGACGCCCTCGTCCTCCCCCGCCACCTGGTCTCCGGCGAGTGGACCCTGGACCTGGGCGGCGGCCGCCAGGTGCTGCTGGCGAACATCGGCCCGGGGCACACGGCGCACGACCTGGCGGTCCTGGTGCCGGGCGACCCGGAGGCGGTGTTCTGCGGCGACCTCGTCGAGGAGTCCGGTGAGCCGCAGGCCGGCCCCGACGCCGTACCGTCCCAGTGGCCGGCCGCCCTCGACCGGCTGCTCGCCCTGGGCGGCGAGGACGCGTTGTACGTGCCCGGTCACGGAGCGGTGGTCGACGCGGGGTTCGTCCGACGGCAGCGTGACGAGCTGGCGGCCCGCTTCGGCGTGTCGTGAGCGGGGGTCCGGCGGTTCTCCTATCGTCATCCGAATGCGCCAGTACTCCGCCGACCTGACCCCGCCCTGGAAGAAGCCGAAGCCAGTGCCCGAGGTCCCGGCGGACCCCGGCCTGGTGGTGGAGGAGCCCGGCACCGGCTTCTGCGGCGCGGTGATCCGCTGCGAGGCGGGCACGGTGACCCTGGAGGACCGCTTCGGCAAGCACCGGGTGTTCCCGTTGGAGCCGCGGGGGTTCCTGCTGGAGGGCCGGGTGGTGACGCTGGTACGGCCCTCGGCCGGTCCTGTACGACCCACCCGTACCGCTTCCGGCTCGGTCGCCGTCCCCGGGGCACGCGCGCGTGTCGCCCGCGCCGGTCGCATCTACGTCGAGGGCCGGCACGACGCGGAACTGGTCGAGAAGGTGTGGGGCGACGACCTGCGCATCGAGGGCGTGGTGGTGGAGTACCTGGAGGGCGTGGACGACCTGCCGTCGATCGTGTCCGACTTCGCCCCGGGCCCGGACGCGCGGCTGGGCGTGCTGGTGGACCACCTCGTGCCGGGCACCAAGGAGTGGCGGATCGCCGAGTCGGTGACGAGCGAGCACGCGCTGGTCGTGGGCCACCCGTACATCGACATCTGGGAGGCGGTGAAGCCGGCCGCACTGGGGATCGCGGGCTGGCCGAGGGTCCCGCACGGGCAGGACTGGAAGACGGGGGTGTGCCGGGCGCTGGGCTGGCCGGAGAACACGGGGGCGGCTTGGCAGGGGATTCTGGGGCGGGTGCGGTCCTACAAGGACCTTGAGCCGGAGTTGTTGGGGCGGGTGGAGGAGCTGATCGACTTCGTCACGGGCGACTGTGAGGCTTGACGCCCTTGTAGGTGCCGAACTCGATGGTGTCCAGCTCGATACCGAGCGGCTTCAATGGGACCGGGGCGCCGAACTTGGTCACCCGCTGCAGCTGGTAGTCGGCTCCCTCTCCCGTGCCCGTCGGCTCGGTGAGCATGACGCAGTGGCCCATGATCGGGTCGATGATCAGATAGATGGGCACACCACCGGCGGCATAGATCGAGCGCTTGATGTCGTAATCGCGCTCCACACTGGTCTTGGATACGACCTCGACAAGCATGCTGATCACCTTGGACGGCATCAGCTGCCCCTCACGCGGTCCCACGCCCCTCTCGACCAGCACGAGGTCCGGCAGAGGCTCGCTGGTCTCCTGCAGGATGGCAACGGCCACCATCTGGAGCCTCCTCCAATCCCGCCGCGAGAACTGGTCGAGAACCGCTTCGACGATGTCGGTGTGCACCAGATCCGGTGCTGCCATCATCACGATTTCCCCCCGGAGGAGCTCGGCCTTGTACCCCTCGGGAACCTCAAGGTTCTCGAAGAACTCCACGACATCGGTGGTCATCGGTCGGTCATCCACAGCGGTCAACTCCGCAGCCCTCCGCTTTCCGCCACCGTGCAATTACGGCGGCAGCCTACGAACCAGGTTAGGGACCGAACCGACGTTCCGCACCGATTCACCCTCCGGAGTGATCAGTCCACCAGATCCCGCACCACGGCATCCGCCAGCAGCCGCCCCCGCAGCGTCAGCACCGCTCGCCCCTCCTCGTACGGCCCGCTCTCCAACAGCCCGTCCCCCAGCGCCCGCCGGGAAGCCGCAAGCCCCTCCTCCTTCAGCAGCGCCAGCGGCACCCCCTCCCGCAGCCGCAGCTCCAGCAGGATGCGCTCCACCCGCCGGTCCTCGTCGGACAGGAGCTCCCGGCCCGCTCCCGGCGTCCGTCCTGACGCCAGCGCCGCCGCGTACGCCCCCGGGTGCTTCACGTTCCACCAGCGGACGCCACCCACATGGCTGTGCGCGCCCGGCCCCGCGCCCCACCAGTCCGCACCCCGCCAGTACAGCTCGTTGTGCAGGCAGCGGCCCGACTCGGACGTGGCCCAGTTGGACACCTCGTACCAGTCGAAGCCCGCCGCCGACAGGGCCTCATCGGCGATCAGGTAACGGTCCGCGTGGACGTCGTCGTCCGTCATCGGGACCTCGCCCCGGCGGATGCGACGGGCCAGCTGCGTGCCCTCCTCGACGATCAGGGCATAGGCGCTGACGTGGTCCGGGCCCGCCCCGATCGCCGCGTCCAGTGAGGCCCGCCAGTCGTCGTCCGACTCGCCGGGCGTGCCGTAGATCAGGTCCAGGTTGACGTGCTCGAAGCCCGCCGCCCGGGCCTCCGCGACGCACGCCTCCGGGCGGCCCGGCGTGTGGGTGCGGTCGAGCACGCGCAGCACATGCTGCTTCGCGCTCTGCATGCCGAAGGAGACGCGGTTGAAGCCGCCCTCGCGGAGCGTGGTGAGGTAGGCCGGGTCCACCGACTCCGGGTTGGCCTCCGTCGTGATCTCCGCGTCGGCCGCCAGGCCGAACTCGTCGCGGATCGCCCCCAGCATCCGTACGAGATCGTCGGCGGCCAGCAGCGTCGGCGTACCGCCCCCGACGAAGACCGTGCGGACCTCGCGCGGGTCGTCGCCCAGCACCTTCCGGGCCAGGCGGACCTCGTCGATCAGCGTGTCCGCGTAGTTGTCGCGGGACGCCAGCACCCCGCCCGTGCCGCGCAGCTCGGTGGCGGTGTAGGTGTTGAAGTCGCAGTAGCCGCAGCGGGTCGCGCAGTACGGAACGTGCAGGTAGAAGCCGAGGGGGCGGTCGGCGGCCCCGGCGAGCGCGGACGCGGGCAGCGCACCGTCGGCGGGGACGGGCTCGCCGTCGGGGAGTGCGGAAGGCATGTCCTCCATTGTCCCGTACGACGACTGTTACTCCGTACGACTACTCCGTTACTCCGTACGACGACGGTCACTCCGCCTGCAGCACCAGCAGCGCAAGATCGTCTTCCGGCGCCCCGCCGCCGAACTCGTGCACCAGCCGTCTGATCCGCTCCGCGATCAGCTCGGCGCTCAGCCCCACGCATCCGGAGAGCGCCTGCGCGAGGCCGTCGCCGTCGTCGAACTGGCGGGAGCCGGAGCGCCGCTCGGTGACCCCGTCGGTGACGCAGAGGAGACTGTCGCCGGGGCGCAGCTCGATGGTCTCGCTGGTGTACGTGGCGTCCTCGACGACCCCGAGGAGTGTCTGCGGCTGCGCGGCCGTACGGACCTGGCCGTCGGGCCCGAGGAGCAGCGGCAGCGGGTGCCCGGCGGAGGCGAGGGTGCAGCGGACCCCGCCGTCGAAGGGGGCCAGTTCGCCGTAGAGGAGGGAGAGGAAGCGGGTCTGCGGGCCGTCCGAGGCGGTCACGGGACGGCCCCCGGCGGCCACCAGCGCGCGGGCCGCCGCGTCCGCGGCCTCCGTGGCGTCGTCGAGGAGGAGCTGGTTGAGGCGGTCGAGGACGTCGGCGACCCGGTAGCCCTCGCGGGCGAGGAGCCGCAGCCAGGGCCGGGCGAGGCCGATGACGACGGCGGCCTCCGGGCCCTTGCCCTGGACGTCGCCGACGGCGAAGCACCAGCGGCCGTCGCCCACCGGGAACAGGTCGTAGAAGTCGCCGCTGGGGCCGCCCTTGTCGCACGGCTCGTAGACGAGGGCGCTGCGCAGCCCTGGGATCTCGGCGACGGCGCCGGGCAGCAGTCCGCGCTGCAGGACGGCGCTGATGGTGGCCTGGCGGGCGTACTGGCGGGCCGCGCCGATGGCGAGGGCCACCCGGCGGCTGAGGTCCTCGACGAGCCCGGTGATCTCGTCCGGGAAGCTCAGCAGCCCGCACCGCCCGATGACCAGGGTGCCCAGCGGACGGCCGCCCGCGATCAGCCGGTACGCGAGCGCCGTGCCGTCGGTGCCCTGCGGGCCGAGCGCCTCGCCGGGCCAGGGGTACGGCTCGGGCCCGGACCGCAACCCGTCACGCGGGCGCGGCGGATCCTTCTCCAGGGCCCGGCGCAGTTCCTCGATGCGGTTCTCGCTGCCGTGCCAGACCCGGGCGAGGCGCGGCCAGGCCGCACCCGCACCGCTGCCGTCCCCCCAGCCTCCCCCGCTCTCGGGCGCGCCGGAGCGGTGGTTGCCCCATCGCCCGGTCGCCTCGTCCTCCAGCCACACCGCGCACCAGTCGGCGAGCCGGGGCACGATCAGCTGCCCGGTGAGCGCGGCGACCAGGTTCTCGTCGAGCTGTCCGGCGAGCAGGTCGGAGGCCTCGGCGAGGAAGGACAGGGCGCCCCGGTCGAGCCAGTCCCGGTCGCGCTCGGCCCGCTGCGGTTCCGGTGCCAGGATCTCGGCGACCTTCAGCCCGCGTTCCAGGGCGCGCTCCCCGGCATACGCCTCGATCTCGTCGGCGGCGGCGTTTGCCTCGGCGGGCAGCCGCGCCCACACGGTCTTGGCGCCGGTGCGGTACGTGACGCCCCAGGACTCGGCGAGCGAGGCCACGAGGCGCAGGCCGCGGCCGTACTCCGGCGTCTCGTGCGGCACCTCGGCGGCGTGCTCGCGGGGCGCGCGCGAGGGGTGGTGGTCGGTGACCTCGACGACGAGGGCGCCGGTGTCCTCCAGGTGGCAGATCAGCTCGACCTCGGTGCCCGCGTGCACAACGGCGTTGGTGACGAGTTCGCTGACCGCGACCATGGCGTCGTCGGCGAGCCGATCGGAGCCCACGAGCCCGAGGTCCGTCCAGTCGGAGAGCGCGGCGCGCACCAGTGCGCGGGCGGAGCCCGGCGCGAGGGGGCTTCCGGGCAGGGTTGTGCGCACCTCCGTACGCTCCCCCGTGCCCCGGTGCGCAGGCACACCGCGGATACGGGCAACGGTCTCCCGTTGCGTCGGTATGGCCCCCATGGCCGGCTCCCCGAGCAGTTAGGACGAATACGCCTCGGTCGATGCGGACAGAGTGACAGACTGACTGCGCCCATAAGCGCCGAGTTACCGAAGTGGGCCGCCATGAGTGAGAACAGTGCTACACATGTGCTCGAAGAAGGACAGAAACCGGAACAACTCCGAGCATCCGCGCTGCGTCCTCTGCTCGCCGCCATGACCGCCGCGCGGGACGGCGACTTCGCCAAGATGCCGGAGACCGGGAACGGCATCGACGCCGAACTCGCCGCGGTCTTCAACCAGATCATCGACCGGAGCCTGCACTTCGGCTCGGAGCTGCAGCGCGTGAAGCGGGAGCTGGTGCGGCACGGACGGCTCGACGAGCGGATCTCGGCCAGCCCCGGCCAGGGTGCGTGGACGTCCCGGGTCAACGACGTGAACCAGATCCTGGACGCCCTGGTGGCCCCGGCGGCCAACGCCACGCGCGTCCTGGACGCGGTGGCCGGCGGCGACCTGACCCAGCGGGTCGATCTGCACGACGGCAGCCGGCAGTTGCGCGGTGACCTGCGGCGGCTCGGCAGGGCCGTGAACACGATGGTCGACCAGCTCTCCCTGTTCACCGGCGAGGTGACCCGGGTGGCCCGCGAGGTCGGCACCGAGGGGCGGCTCGGCGGGCGGGCCAAGGTGCGGGGTCTGTCGGGCAGTTGGCGGGACGTGACCGAGGCGGTCAACACGATGGCGTCCCGGCTGACCGCCCAGGTCCGCGACATCGCCCTGGTGACCACGGCGGTGGCCCGCGGCGACCTGACCCGTACGGTGACGGTCGAGGCGACCGGGGAGCTGCTGGAGCTGAAGCTCACCGTCAACACGATGGTGGACCAGCTGTCCGCCTTCGCCGACGAGGTGACGAGGGTGGCCCGCGAGGTCGGCACCGAAGGGCAGTTGGGCGGCCGGGCCCAGGTGCGGGGCGTCAGCGGGGTGTGGAAGGACCTCACCGACAACGTCAACTTCATGGCGTCGAACCTGACGTCGCAGGTCCGCAACATCGCCCAGGTGACGACGGCCGTCGCCAACGGCGACCTGAGCCAGAAGATCACGGTCGACGCGCAGGGCGAGATCCTGGAGCTGAAGTCCACCATCAACACCATGGTCGACCAGCTGTCCGCCTTCGCCGACGAGGTCACGCGCGTGGCCCGCGAGGTCGGCACCGAAGGAAACCTCGGCGGCCGGGCCCAGGTGCGGGGCGTCAGCGGCGTCTGGAAGGACCTCACCGACAACGTCAACTTCATGGCGGACAACCTGACGTCGCAGGTCCGCAACATCGCCCTCGTCTCGACCGCCGTCGCCCAGGGCGACCTCGGCAAGAAGATCACGGTGGAGGCCAAGGGCGAGATCCTGGAACTGAAGTCCACCATCAACACCATGGTCGACCAGCTGTCCGCCTTCGCCGACGAGGTCACGCGCGTGGCCCGCGAGGTCGGCACCGAAGGAAACCTCGG